>JBBCJW010000022.1:0-188572 GCA_037190765.1 Alphaproteobacteria bacterium | reverse complement strand
CGAGCGAGTCCGACAAAACGTGATTTGCTCTACGCGGCGATGCGGAGCCGCAGGCCTAAAGCCTTCAGCACCTTTGCCACCGTCGCGAACTCCGGGTTTCCTTCCGGGGAAAGCGCCTTGTAAAGATTGGTACGCCCCAGGCCGGTGGCGTCGGCGATTTCCGTCATGCCTTTGGAGCGCGCAACATCGCCCAGCGCCGCTTTAAGCAGTTCGGGATCGCCATCTTCAAGGATGGCGTCAAGGTAAGCTGCGATATCCTCTTTAGTGCGCAGAGTGTCCGCAGCATCCCAAGGACGGGTTTCACGAGCCATTGCGTCTAAAGCTCCTCTGCCAGCTCCTGGGCGCGGGTGATGTCGCGCTCCTGGGTCCGCTTATCGCCGCCGCACAGCAAAATCACCAATGCGTCCCCGCGCCGGGTGAAATACAGGCGATAGCCTGGACCGTAGTCGATCCGCATTTCGGAAACGCCCTTGCCGACCGGCTTCACGTCTCCCGGATTTCCCAGAGAAAGCCGTCGTATGCGCACGGTAATACGTGCACGAGCTTCCCGATCCCGGAGATCTTCAAACCAAGCGACAAAAATGTCCGTTTGTCGGACTTCAATCTGCATTAAATCGTCTCTTATAAAAGACAATTCGTCAAGATTTGTTCCTGCCGCACTGGTCCGACCGGGGACCTGTCAGGCAACCAGCGAAACCGGATGGCCGCGGCGGAAATCGTTGCGTCCGGTCCGGTCCTGGCCGCGCACCAGCAGCAGCGGGCGGCTGGTGTGGGAGAAGCCGGGCTCGTCGCTGTCGCCCTGCCAGTCGTGGTCGAAGAAGGAGGTGCCGGGCATGAAGCGCAGCGAATAGCCGGCGCGCACGCTGGCGCCGGCGTTGGGCCGCGCGCCGTGGATGGTGTAGACGTCGAACACCACCATCTCGCCCGCCCTCAGTTCGATGTCGCGGGCGGTGCTTTCGTCGAACTCGCTGCGGTCGAGATCGCCGGAGAAGAACAGGTCCGGCCGCCTGGTGCGGTCATGCGTGCCGATCCGCTTTGCCGCATGCGAGCCAGGGATGCAGCGCAGGCAGCCATTCTCGATAGTGCTGTCGTAGGCGGCGATCCAGACGCTGGTGGTGGCCAGCGGCCTGATCGGCCAGGCGAAGCCGTCGCGGTGCCAGGGCGTGGCGTTGGCCTTGCGCGGCTTCTTGTAGAACATGGTGGTGCCCCACAGGATCAGGTCCGGCCCCGTGAGCTGCTCGACCAGGTCGAGGATTTCCGGCTGCGTGGCGACCTGCAGGAATTCGCGGTCGCCCTTCACCGCCTGCCGGCCGCTGCCGGGCACGTGCGGGCTGGCGATCGGGGCGTCGGCGAGGGCGGGATTGTCGCCGACCAGCTTCTCGGTCAGCCGCTGCAGGCGCGCCAGCCGCTCGCCCTCCAGCCTGAAGCGGGGGACGACGAAACCGTCGCGATGATAGGCGGCGATTTCGTCCGGGCCGAGCGGTGCACGATCGGGCGACATGCGTTCTCTCCCCTTGCCGTTTTTCGTCCTCTCCCTCGCTGCCCGTCGATCGGCCGGTGTCGCCGCCCAGGCGTTTCCCTAGCGGGCGGCGCGGCCGACCCCGGCGCCGGCCGAGCCGGCGACGGGCCGCGGTGCGGGTGTGAAGGCGATGCCGTCGTAGCCCTTCTCCGCCGATTCGCTCAGCGTGGCGGCCCATTTCGGCGCCCCGCCATTATAGACGAAATAGCGGATCTTGCCTTCCTCGTGGCCGGGCACGTTGGAGTTGTAGCCGGTGAACCACGACTTGGCCTTCCGCATCAGCATGACCGAGTACATCTTCACGACGTGATCGGTCCAGCGCCGCTCCGCCTCCGGCGTCGCCTCGGCGCGCAGGTAGTTGTGGGCGCGGGCGTATTCCAGCAGGCCGGTGCACCAGTTGACCCCGGTCTCGATGCCGCGCGGATAGTTGGTCGAGGCCGAACCGCTTTGCGGGCCGGCCGGCATCAGCATGTTGGGGAAGCCGTTGACCATCACGCCGAGGAAGGTGGTCGGGGATTCCTTCCACTTCTCGCGCAGCGTCTGGCCGCCCGTGCCGCGGATGTCGATGTGGTCGAAGGCGCCGGTGATGGCGTCGAAGCCGGTGGCGTAGACGATGATGTCGAACTCGTATTCCTTCTCGCTGGTCTTCAGCCCCTTCTCGGTGACCTCGACGATCGGCGTCTCCTTGATGTCGACCAGCTCGACGTTGTCGCGGTTGTAGGCCTCGAAGTACCTGGTCTCCAGCGGCACGCGCTGCACGCCGAAGCCGTGATCCTTGGGGATCAGCTTGTCGGCCACCTTGGGATCCTTGACGCGGCGGCGGATGCGCTCGGCGATGTACTCGGAGAATTCCGCGTTGGCCTTTTCGTCGGTGAAGATCTCGCGGAAATTGGCCAGCCAGATGCCGAAGCCGGGCTCGTCGTAGAGCCGGTCCCATAGCGCCAGCCGCTCCTCGCGCGAGACCTCGTAGAAGCCGCGCCGGTCGGGCTCGTGGTCGAAGCCGCCGGGCGTGCGCGAGCAGGTGGCGAAAATCTCGTCGTAGCGGGCGCGGATCTCGTCCATCTCCCGGTCGGAGATCGGCGAATTGTTGAGCGGCGCGCTCCAGTTGGGCCGGCGCTGGAACACGGTGAGCTGGCCGACCTTGTCGGCGATGTCGCCGATCACCTGGATGCCGGTGGCGCCGGTGCCGATCACCGCCACCTTCTTGCCGGTCAGGTCGACCGGCTCGTGCGGCCAGTCATAGGTGTGGAAGGAACGGCCCTTGAACTTCTCGATGCCCGGCAGTCGGGGCATGGTCGGGGTCGACAGCAGGCCCAGCGCCATGACGATGAAGCGGGCGGTGTATTCGCGCCCGTCCGCCGTCTTCAGCCGCCACAGGTTTTCCTGCTCGTCGAAATGCGCCGCCTCGACGCGGGTATTGAAGATCATGTGCCGGCGCAGCCCGAACTTGTCGGCGACGTGGTTCAGGTATTTCAGGTTCTCCGACTGCGGCGAGAAGCGCTCCTTCCAGTGCCACTCGTTCAGCAGCTCCTTGGAGAAGGAATAGCCGTAGGTGTAGCTCTCCGAATCGAAGCGGGCGCCGGGATAGCGGTTCCAATACCAGGTGCCGCCAAGGTCGGGCGAGCCCTCCAGCACGACGGCGTCGACGCCGAGATCGGTGAGGCGCTTGATCTGGTAGATGCCGGCCACGCCGGCGCCGATGACGATGACCTCGTAATGCGATTTGCCCGTTGCGGTCATGGCTTGCTCCTGCTCCTGCCTGGCAACGCCCGGGGCGTCGCCGGAATTCCGCGAAAATTTATCAAACGACTGTTCAATTTTTGCCCCCGCTTTGCAAGTTGACTCTTTGTCGCGTTCCGCACGGCGCGGGCTGGTCCGCCCGTGTGGCCCGCGCCATCCCTTCTCCCGCCGGTTGAGCCCGTTCGAACGGGGGGCTGCGCCTACGGACTAGCCTAGCACAGGGCGGGATTGTTGCGATTGCCTGGGCCAGCGCCGCCCGCCGGTCCGCAGATCGGAACGGATTGAAACCGCCCGGCCCGGAGCGGCATAGTGCGGTGCTGCAATGGCTTATGCGCGGCCGGGCGAACCAGGGGGACGGGCCGGAGAATGGCGAGGAAGGAAAAATTCCGCGATGAGGTCGCCGCCTTCAAGCGCGCGCGCATCGTCGACGAGGCGACGCGGCTGTTCTACGCCCACGGGTACCAGGGCACGACGCTGGACGACATCGCCGCCGCCATGGGGGTGACCAAGCCCTTCATCTACGACCGCTTCGACAACAAGACCGACCTGCTCTACGAGGTCTGCGAGGTCGGCATCAACCGTACGCTCGAGGTCACCGACCGGGTGTTGGCGTCGGACCTGCCGCCGGACCAGCGGCTGGACCGGCTGGTGCGCGAGCTGGTGCGGGTGGTGATCGACGAGCAGCCGCATATTGCCGTCTATTTCCGCGAGGAGACCTACCTGACGCCGCGCCAGTCCGACGCCATCCACCGCAAGCGCGAGGATTTCGACCGCAAGCTGGCCGGCATCATCCGCGACGGCGTGCGCGCCCAGGTCTTCGACGTCGAGGACCCCGAGCTGGCGTCGCTGGCGATCGGCGGCATGGTGAGCTGGATCTTCACCTGGCACCGCCCGCACGGACGGCTGGGCGACGAGGAACTGGCCGCGCGCATGGCCGAGTTCTCGCTCCGGCTGCTGCGGGGACGCTGACGCCCCGCCGTCTCACTCGGCCGCTTTGGTGGCGCCGAAGCGGTCGGACTTCACCTTGATGCCGGCCTTCTCGCGGTCCCAAGTGTCGGCGGTGATGCCTTCCTGGCGCAGCAGGTGCTTCATCACCTTGTTGCTGGGCGTCTTGGGCAGGTCGGGCAGCACGCGCACGTAGCGCGGGATCATGAAATGCGACATGCGCGGGCGCAGGAACTCGATCAGTTCCGCCGGATCGATGCTGGCGCCCTCGGCCGGCGCCACCACCACCATCACGTCGTCCTCGCTGAACTCGGACGGCACGCCGATGGCGGCCGCTTCCTTGACCGCCGGGAAGGCGGTGACGTCGGCCTCGACCTCGAAGGAGGAGATGTTCTCGCCGCGCCGGCGGATGGCGTCCTTCAGCCGGTCGACGAAATAGTAATTACCCTCGGCGTCGACGCGGAAGGCGTCGCCGGTGTGGAACCAGCCGTTGCGCCAGGCCTTGGCCGTCGCTTCCGGGTTCTTGTAGTAGCAGGTGTTCATGCCCCAGGGCCGGTCGGTGCGCACCATCATCTCGCCGATGGCGCCGACCGGCACCTCGCAGTCATTCTCGTCCACCAGCCGCACCTCGACGCCCGCCCGCTGGCGGCCGCAAGTGCCGCGCACCGTCGGGTTGGGCGCCGACACGATGGGCGAGGAGATCTCTGTCATGTTGAAGATGGTGTAGACCTCGACGCCGAAGCGCTTGCCGAAAGCCTCGACGTCGCCGGCCAGCGGCACCATGAACACCAGCCGCAGCGGATTGTCGGCGTCGTCGTCGCGCGGCACCTGCTTCTCCAGGAAGCTGGCCATGACGCCGAGCAGGAACACGACCGTGCATTCGGTGCGGCGGATCGATTCCCAGAATTTGGCGGTGTCGAAACGGTCGGCGAAGGCGATGGAGGCGCCACGCGCCAGCATCACGTACATCACCCCCATGCCGCCGATATGGAACATCGGCGGGTTGACCATGAAACGGTCCTGCGATGTCACCATCGGCCAGGATTCGGGACCGGCATTGGTGTAGATGTGCAGGTAGGAGGCCAGCACGCCCTTCGAAGGGCCGGTGGTGCCGGAGGTGTAGATGATCGCCATCGGATCCCACGGCTCGATCGGCCGGAGCGGCGCCTTCAGCGTGCCGCCCTGCGGCAGCAGGGCCTCCTCGTAGGCCACCGTTTGCAGGCCCGGGCAGTCGCCGGCGCCGCCGACCACCACCATCTTGCGCAGCTTGGCCAGCGGCACCTCCGCCAGGCGGCCGACCAGATCGGCATGCACCACCGCCAGCGCGGCGTCGGAATTCTCGACCACATGCGCCAGCACGGCGCCCTTGTAGGCGGTGTTGATCGGCACGTAGACGGCGCCGAGATAGTTCAGCGCCATGTAGACGCGCAGGTTCTCGCGGCAGTTGGGCAGCCACACCAGCACGTGGTCGCCCTGCTGCACGCCCAGCGCCTGCAGCCCCAGCGCGGTCTGCACGATGTTCTGGCGCAGGACGCGGTACGACCACTGCTCGTCGTTGTCCTCGAAATGCACGAAGACCTTGTCCGGCGTCTCCGCCGCCCAGCGCTCGATCAGGTCGCGCACGACGACGTCGCGCCGCGGCGGGATGCGCGGGTCGGTGGTCTCCGGACGGGTGGGGCAGGCTTCAAGCTCGATTCGCAGCGTCATCACTTCCTCCGGCAACCGGCGCTGGCCGCCGCTCCATTCTACCTGAAAGGTCCGTCAAAAACGGCAAAGACCAGTTTCTATACTTATCGGTATAAGCGGGCAAGACGGCGGCTGCCTCGGCCGAGCGGCCGGATTCGCAACGATTTATTCGGAAAATAGGGTCTTTATACCGGCAAGTGTCGTGCCGGAATCGCCGAACCGGGACTCGATATACCAATAAGTAGCTTTTTATTCTTTCCAGAAGTATTGAATTAATGTTTATTCAAAAATAGACATTGATGAGTACGGAGGAAGCCGATGCACGTAGGTATGGCGGTCATTTTCCAGAACCCGGGCAGCGCGCGCAGCGACTACGACGTCTATCGCACCGACGTCGAGCTGGCCCGCGCGGCCGAGGGGCTGGGATTCGATTCGATCTGGGCGGTGGAGCACCACTTCACCGACTACACGATGTGCCCCAGCCCGCTGCAGTTCCTGACCTACATGGCCGGCTGCACCAGCACTATCCAGCTCGGCACCCAGGTGGTGGTCCTGCCCTGGCACAATCCGCTGCGGGCCGCCGAGGAGATCGTCACGCTGGACAATCTCAGCAACGGCCGCCTGATCCTGGGCATCGGCCGCGGCCTGGGCCGGGTCGAGTTCGACCGTTTCCATATCCCGATGGAGGAGAGCCGGCCGCGCTTCGTCGAGGCGGCCGAGATGGTGCTGGCCGGCATCGAGAACGGCTACGTCGAGTATGACGGCCAGTACTACAAGCAAATGCGGGCCGCTCTGCGCCCCGCGCCGATCCGCAGCTTCAAGGGCCGCACCTACGCCGCGGCGGTCTCGCCCGAATCCTCGCGCATCATGGCGCGGCTGGGCGTCGGCATCCTGGTCATTCCGCAGAAGCCCTGGAAAGAGGTGCAGAAGGAGCTGACCGAGTACCGCAAGATCTACCTCGAGGTGAACGGCGAAGAGGCGCCGCAGCCGATCTCCGCCGGCTGGGTGTTCGTCGACGAGAACGCCGACCGCGCCGCCGAGAAGGCGCACGAGTACATCGGTTCCTACTACCAGTCGGTGATCGACCACTACGAGTTCGTCGGCGACCATCTGAAGAAGACCGGCGGCTACGAGTACTACGGCGAGATGCAGAACAAGCTCGCCAAGCTGGGCTCCAAGGACTTCATGAACTTCTTCGTCGACCTGCAGGTCTGGGGCACGCCCGAGCAGTGCTACGAGCGCATCATGAAAATCCACCAGACCGTCAACAACAGCGGTTTCACCGCCGTGCTGAACTACGGGACCATGCCGGCGGACGAGGCGCGGCGCAATCGCGACCTGTTCGTCCGCTCGATCATGCCCGAACTGAAGAAGTTCGACGCCGGCGCGCCGATCGACCGTTCGCCGCCGCTGAAGATCGCCGCGGAGTGATCCGCCGCATGCCCGGCCGCCGCGCAGGGTGGCCGGGCCAAACAACCATGCTTTCCCTTGTCAGATGAGGAGGAGACGAAAATGACGGACAACAAGGCGCGTCCCGCCAAGAACGGCATCGGCCGCCGCAGGCTTCTGAAGTCGGCCGCCGGCGTGGCGGCGGTGACCTACCTGCCGGGCCTGACGCTCAGCACCCCGGCCTGGGCGCAGAAGGGCGTGGTCAAGATCGGCGGCTCGCTGCCGCTGACCGGCACGTTCGAGAAGGTTTCCGCGCTCTATCGCGGCGGCTGGGACCTGTGGGCCAAGACGGTCGGCAACAAGATGCGGGTCGGCGACCGCGAGCTCGACGTCGAGTGGGTGGTGTACGACGACGAATTCAATCCCGCCCGCGCCGCCCAGCTCACCGAGCGCCTGATCTCCAGCGACAAGGTCGACCTGATCGTCGGCACTTACGGCACCGACACGGTGCTGGCCCAGGGCGCCATCGCCCGCCGCTACAACAAGCTGACCATCCAGGCCGGCGCCGCTTCCGCCCGCGTCGATGAGGAGATCGGCGGCACCACCACCTTCACCGTGGTCGGCTCGGCCAACGTCTATCCCCGCCTGGCGATGGAATTCCTCGCCAAGCAGGACCCCAAGCCCAAGACCATCGCCACCATCACCTACGACGACGCCGCCTACAAGGAGATGACGGCCGAGATCAAGAAGATGGCGGCCGAACTGGGCATCCAGCACGTGCTCGACATCGAGCTGCCGGTCAACACGCAGGACCTGCGCCCGACCGTGCTGCGCCTGATGCGCGCGGGCAACATCGACGTGGTCTACAGCACCGGCCACGACGTGCCGCAGATCAAGCTGATCCAGGAAGCCCAGGCGCTGCAGTTCAGCCCCAAGGCCATCTTCGGCGGCCATCTGACCATGGCGCCGTCGGTCAAGCAGGCGCTGAAGGAGCGGCTCGACTACGTCTACGGCGTCGCCATGTGGCTGCCGCAGTTCCCGTACAAGGACCCGCATTTCGCGAGCTGCCAGGAGTTCGCCGACAAGTACAAGGAACTGTCCGGCGCCGACCCGACCTACCACGTCGCCATGTCCTACACGATCCCGCTGCTCTACGAGACGGTGCTGAAGGACGCGCCCAAGGACAATCCGTTCGACACCGAGACCATGCGCAAGAAGCTGCTGGCGCTCAAGGACGAGCCCACCATCTGGGGTCCGGTCAGCTTCAACGAGCGCGGCCGCATCACCGTGCCGGGCCTGCCGGTGATCCAGTGGCAGGGCAAGGATCCGCAGGCCAAAGTCGTCTATCCGGAAGACATGGCCGGCGGCAAGGCGATCTATCCGACGCCGCCCTGGTCGCAGCGCGGCTGAGTCCGATCCGCGTCGACATGGCGGGACGGGCATCCGCGCCGGCGGGTGCCCGTCCTGATTGACCGTGTCCTGAAGGAAACTCGCTCATGGTCGATATCGTCATTTACGGGCTGCTCCGCGGCGCCACCTTCGCGCTGGTCGCGTTCGGGTTCTCGCTGGTGCTGGGCGTGCTCAACATCGTGAACATCACGCACGGGATCTTCGTGATCTTCGGCGGGCTGATCACCTATACGCTCTTCACCCAGGCGGGCCTGCCGCTGGTGGTGGCGATTGCCGCCGCCGCGCTGGGCTGCGGCGTGCTGGCCGGCATCCTGCAGAAAGGCTTCATCGAACGGGTGCACAGCGCCAACCCGCTGATGGTGCTGGTGCAGACCCTGGGTCTGGCGATCGTCATCACCAGCATCTTCGAGAAGACCTGGGGTACCTCGGAGCTGCTGGTCAGCGCCATCGTGCCGGGCTACCCGATCCTCCAGATCGGCAGCTTCATCGTACCGACGCTCGAGGTCGTAACCTTCCTGGTGGCGCTGGTCTCGGCCGGCGTGCTGTTCCTGGTCCTCGAACGCACCGAGTTCGGTCGCACCGTGCGCGCCTGCCGCGACAATCCGCGCTCGGCCTCGCTGCTGGGCATCGACATTTCCGGCGTCTACCTGAAGACCATGGTCGTCTGCGGCCTGTGGACCGGGCTGGCGGGGGCGCTGCTCATCACCACCACGCCGCTGGCGCCCTACATGCACCTGCACTGGACCATCGAGGCGTTCCTGATCGTCATCATCGGCGGGCTGGGCTCGATGCCGGGCGTGCTGATCGGCGGCATCATGTACGGCATCATCAACCACATCGCCTATTTCTACTTTCCCGCCTTCGCCCCGGCGCTGATCTTCGCCGGCCTCGTGGTGCTGCTGCTGGTGCGGCCGCAGGGCGTGTTCGGCCTTGGCGCGGTGATCCGCAAATGACCGCTACCGTTCTGCACGCGCCGGCCGACCGGCGCTCGCTCCTCGTGCGCCAGCTCGGCATCCTGCTGGCCTGCGGCGCGCTGGTGGCCCTGCTGCCGCTGGTGCTGGACACGTACTGGACGCGCCTGTGCGTGTTCATCTTCGTCAACATCGCGCTGGCCAGCGCCTGGAACATCATCGGCGGCATGGCGGGCTATCCCTCGTTCGGCCACGGCGTGTTCTTCGGCATCGGCGCCTACGTCTCGGCCATCCTGATCGTGCGCTACGGCATGCCGCTGTGGGTCACGCTGCCGCTGGGCGGGCTGGCGGCGGCGGCGATCGTGCCGCTGTTCACGCCGCTGTTCCGCCTGCGCGGCTTCTACTTCGCGCTGGCGACGCTGGCCACCGCGCTGGCGGTCGAGACGGTGATCCGCAACTGGTACTGGGTGCGCGGCGCGCGGCCGACCGACCACGGCTGGAACCTGCCCGACATGTTCTCGCTGGGCTTCTACTACTACGCCACGCTGATCCTGCTGCTGGCCTGCCTGGCCTCGATCCTGTGGCTGCGCGCCTCGCGCATCGGGCTGGCGCTGGAGGCCATCCACAAGGACGAGACCGTGGCCGCCTCGGTCGGCGTCGACACCACCCGCTACAAGCTGATCGCCTTCGCCATGTCGGCGTTCTGGCCGGGCCTGTTCGGCGCCATCTACGCGCCGTTCATGGTGTTCATCAGCGCCGAGACGGTGTTCGAGCTGAACATCACCCTGAACATGATCGTCTATACGGTGTTCGGCGGCATCGGCACGGTGATCGGCCCGATCCTGGGCGGCATCGTGCTCAGCATCATCGACCAGGTGGCCTGGTCGCAGTTCCTCGAATACCACTCGATGATCTACGGCGTGCTGGTGGTGCTGATCATCACCTTCAGCCCCGGTGGCATGGTGAGCTGGATTCGCGGCCTGCGCGGCTGGCTGGAGAAGAGGAGGGCGCGCGGTGGCTGACCTGCTCGAAGTCAAGAACGTCTCCAAGCGCTTCGGCGGCGTGGTCGCCGTCGAGGACCTCGACTTCACGGTGCGCAAGGGCGAGATCCTGGGGCTGATCGGCCCCAACGGCGCGGGCAAGACCACCGTGTTCAACATGATCTCCGGCATCCAGCGCCCGACCGCCGGGGTCATCGCGCTGGACGGGCAGAACCTGGTGGGGCTGCGTCCTGACCAGGTGACCCGCCGCGGCATCGCCCGCACTTTCCAGTCCGCCTCGTTCCTGCCGGGCATGTCGGTCTACGACAACGTCAACCTGGCCGCCTCCTTCCGCGCGCCCGCCGCGATCCGACAGCGCTCGCCGGCCGAGGTCACGCAAGCGGCACTGGCCGCCACCGGCCTGCTGGAAGTGGCGGAGCGGCCGGCCGAGCTGCTGAACGTCTCGCAGCACAAGCGGCTGGAGATCGCCCGCGCCGTGGCGACCGAGCCGGTGCTGCTGATGACCGATGAGATCGTCGCCGGCCTCAACAATTCCGAAACCGACGAGGTGCTGGAGATCCTGGTGCGGCTTAACAAGACCGGCATCACCCTGGTGTTCGTCGAGCACGACGTGCGCGCGGTGCTGTCGGTGTCGCAGCGGCTGATCGTGCTGGCGCAGGGCAAGCGCCTGGCCGAGGGCGATCCGCACGAGGTGGCGCGGTCGCCCGAGGTGATCCGGGTCTATCTGGGGAAGCGCTATGCTGAAAGTAGATGAGCTGACCGCCGGCTATTTCCCCGGCGTGGCGGCGCTGAGCGGCGTCAGCCTGAAGGCGGACCAGGGGCAGATGATCAGCGTCATCGGCGCCAACGGCGCGGGCAAGTCGACTCTGCTGGGCGCGCTGTTCGGCATCGTGCCGCATGTGAAGGGCAATATCGAACTGGGCGGCGCCAGCCTCAACGGCCTGAAGCCGCACGAGGTGGCGCGCGCCGGCGTGCGCCTGGTGCCGGAGAACCGCGGCACGCTGCCGTCGCTGTCGGTGGAGGAGAACCTGCTGCTGGGCGGGCTTGGCCTGCCCAAGCCGGTGGCGCGCGAGCGCGTCGAGCGCCAGCTGCAGCGCTTTCCCCGCCTGCGCGAGCGTTTCACGCAGCGCGCCGGCATGCTGTCGGGCGGCGAGCAGCAGATGCTGGCCATCGCCCGCGCCATGATGGCGCAGCCGCGCCTGCTGCTGCTGGACGAGCCCTCGCAGGGGCTGGCGCCGGTGGTGGTGGAGCAGATTTTCGGGCTGCTGGCCGAGCTGCGCGGCGCGGACATCACCATCGTGCTGGTCGAGCAGGATGTCGGCCTCAGCCTGGAAGTGTCGGACTACAGCTACGTGCTGGAAAAGGGCCGCATCACCCTGCACGCGCCCAGCAGCGAGCTGGTCGACAATCCCTATGTGCGGGAGGCGTTCCTCGGCGTCGCCTAGGGTAGTCCGCGACAACGGAAGAAGGAGGAGACCGGCAATGTCGGTGCAGGACTGGATTGCGCACCATGCCGCCTATTCGCCGCAGCGCCTGGCGCTGGTCGACGTCGCCAGCGGGCGCCGCTTCAGCTATGCCGAGCTCGATCGCCGCACTACACGGCTGGCCAATGCGCTGGCCGAAAAATACGGCGTGCGCCAGGGCGACCGCGTGGCGCTGCTGGCGCTGAACACCACCGAATGCTTCGAGCTGCTGTTCGCCTGCCAACGGCTGGGCGCCATCTTCGTGCCGCTGAACTGGCGGCTGAGCACGCCGGAGCTGGAATACATCATCGGCGACTGCGCCCCCGCCGTCGTGGTCTGGGGCGACGACATGGGGCCTAAGATCGAGGAGCTGCGCCCGCTGCTGCGCCATCCCATACGCCTCTCCTACGGCGGGGCGAGCGAGTACGAGACCGTGCTGGCGCAGTCCTCCGAGGCGCGCCGGCCGCGGCCGGTGCTGGCGCTGTCCGACACCTGGACCATCCTCTACACCTCCGGCACCACCGGCCATCCCAAGGGCACGCTGATGACCTACGGCATGGTCATGGCCAACACCGTCAACGTCGCCATGAAGTCGAACCTGACCGCCGATTCGCGCGGCCTGACCTTCATGCCGCTGTTCCATGCCGGCGGGCTCTATCTCTACGCCAAGTTCCTGCTGCATTTCGGCGGCACCAACTACGTCATGCGCGTGTTCGACGCCGAGGAGACCCTGCGGCTGCTGGGCGACCGCGAGCTGGGCATCACCCATGTGTTGGGCGTGCCGACCAATTTCATGATGATCGCCGAGCTGCCGGGCTTCGCCGCAGCCGAATTCGGCCATGTCTCGACCATCCTGATCGGCGGCGCCGCTGCTCCCGTGCCGCTGCTGGAGACCTATCTGAAGAAGGGCGTCATCCTGCAGCAGGGCTGGGGCATGACCGAGACCACCACCATGGCCACCATCCTGTCCAAGGAGCGGGCGCTGGACAAGATCGGCTCCTGCGGCCTGCCGGTGCTGCACATCGAGACGCGGCTCGTCGATTCCGACGGCAGGACCGTCGACGGCGAGGGCGTGGGCGAGCTGCTGGTGCGCGGGCCTTCCGTCACGCCGGGCTACTGGAAGCTGCCGCACGGCAAGGGCGGCCATGTCGAGGACGGCTGGTTCCGCACCGGCGATGCGGTGCGCATCGACGCCGAGGGCTATGTCTATGTCGTCGACCGCATCAAGGACATGTTCATCTCCGGCGGCGAGAACGTGTTCCCGGTCGAGATCGAGAACGTGCTGCACGGCCTGCCGCAGGTGCTGGAAGCGGCGGTGATCGGCGTGCCGCATCCGAAATGGGGCGAGGTCGGCCGCGCCTTCATCGTGCTGCGCCAGGGCGCCGGCCTGTCGCAGGAGGAGGCGCTGGCGCACTGCAACGCCCGCCTCGCCCGCTACAAGATTCCGAAGGAGTTCCGCTTCGTGGCCGAGCTGCCGCACAACGCCACCGGCAAGCTGCTGAAGCATCATTTGCCGCGCGACTGAGGGCGGCCGCCACCCGCCCCGAGCTTGACGCGGCCTGCGCCGGCATGGAAGCTGGCGCCGCGGTCGTCGCATCGCGGCCCGGGTCGCGTCGGCGAGCGAAAGGGGAGCCGTTGACTGACTATTCCAGAAGGACCGCGGCGCGGTCCGCAAAGTCGTTCCGGTCGGAGGTCGCCGCCTTCAAGCGGCGACGCATTCTGGAAGAGGCCGGCCGGCTGTTCTACGAGAAGGGTTATGCCGGCACCACGCTGGACGACATCGCCGCGGCGCTGAACGCCACCAAGCCGCTGATCTACGCCCATTTCAGCAACAAGAACGAGCTGCTCTACGAGGTCTGCGCCGCCGTGACGCAGGGCTCGCTCGATGCCGTCGACGCGGCCTGCGCCGAAGGCGGCACGCCGACCGACAAGCTGCACCGCATGGTGCACGGCATGGTGCAGGTGGTGATCCGCAACCAGGCCAATCTGGCCGTGCAGATCCGCGAGGAGAAGGAACTGCCGCCGGCGCAGGCACGCGAGATCTGGAACAAGCAGAAGGTGCTGGACGAGCGCATCCGCCGCGTGCTGCAGGAGGGCGTGGCGGCGGGCGAGTTCCGGATCGAGGATACCGGCCTGGCCGGGCTGTGCATTGCCGGCATGATCACCTGGATCTTCTACTGGTATCGCGCCCATGGCCGCCTGACCGAGGAGGAGATCGCCGCCGGCGTGGCCCGCATCGCCGGCATGATCACCGGCGGGCGCGGCTAGAGCAAACTCTGTGAATCTGCTCTCCACATCGAAATAGATCAGTTACGCCGGCCCACCCCAATGGGGGCGTTGCAATCGCCGCCGCTTTCGCCGACTTTGTGCCCCGCCATGACCGACCCCGTTCTCCCGCCCGATACCGTTCCGCCCGGATTCGTCCTCATGCCGCAGCGATCCGGCTTCAGCCGCGCCATGGGCCCCTGGTACGAGAAGCGCGAGGGCGAGCGCACCACGCTGGGCTTCCGCGTCGGCGAGCAGCACATCAACCGGCTGGGCATCGTGCATGGCGGCATGATGATGGCCTTCGCCGACGTGGTGCTGGGCGAGGCCGCCCGCCGCGTCACCGGGCGGCTCAGCGTCACCATGCGCATGGCGGTCGACTTCATCGGGCCGGGACGGCTGGGCGAGTGGATCGAGGGGGCGGGCGAGGTGGTGCGTTCGACCCGAAACCTGGTGTTCGTCAACGCCCGCCTGTGGCGCGGCCGGCACACGCTGATGACGGCCAGCGGCGTGTTCAACTTCATCCGCCCGCGCGGCCCCGACGGCAAGCCGCTGCCGGAAAGCGAGGGGCGCTCGTGACCGAGGCCGCTGCGAGCGCCGCCGGCATTCCGCCCGGCTTCCGCCAGATCAGGTTCGATGGCGTCACCTTCAACGGCGCGGTCGGGCCGTTCTATGGCCGTCACGGCGAGGACGGGCTGGTGATCGGCTTCCGCATCGAGCAGCGCCACTGCAATCCCGCCGGCATCGTGCATGGCGGCATGCTGATGACGGTGGCCGACATGACGGCCGGCTTCTGCGCCGCCTTCGACAGCGGCATCGACAAGTTCATGCCGACGGTGAACATGACCTTCGACTTCGTCTCCTCCGGCAATGTCGGCGAGTGGGTCGAGGGCCGCAGCCGGATGCTGAAGATCGCCCGCTCGCTGGCCTTCGCGACGGTGATGCTGGGCACGCAGGACCGGCCGCTGCTGCGCGCCTCCTGCATCATGAAGATTCCCTCCGGCGACGGGTTCCGCTTCGACCGCTCCAGGCTGATCGGCTGACATGCTTGCCATTCACGACATCGCCGAGGCCAGGGCGCCTTCCGGCTTCCACCTCATCAACCACGGCCCCAATTTCAATTCGCATGCCGGGCCGTTCTTCTACCGCGCGACGGCGAGCAGCTTCGTCATGGGCTTCCGCGTCCTGCCGCATCACCTCAATCCGGCCAACGTCATCCATGGCGGCATGTCGATGGTATTCGCCGACATGAGCCTGGCGCTGGGAATGGCGGTGAAATGCGGCATCCCGATCTTCACCCCGACCGTCAACATCACCGCCGATTTCCTGGCCGGCGGCCCGGCCGACGCCTGGGTGGAAAGCGACGTGACGGTGATCCGCCGCACCCGCTCGATGGTGTTCGGCGAGACGCTGCTGGTGGCCGACGGCGTGCCCTTCCTGCGCGCCAGCGCGGTGATCAAGATTCCCGGCACCAACGCCGCCACCTTCGACTACGACGCGGTCTTTCCCCAGCTCAGGGCGGTCGGCTACGTTCCGGAGTACGGCACGGCGCCCTGAGCCGCCGCCTCTCGTCGCCGACGCCGTCCGCGGCTATGGTTGACCGGGCATCAAGGGGAGGAAGGCGATGGCGCAAACCGCATCCGATCTGTGGCGGCTGACGGCGCGGCAGGCGGTCGACCTGCTGCGGCGGCGCAAAGTCTCGCCGCTGGAGATGGTCGAGGCTTCGGCGGCGCGCGTCGCGGCGACCGACGGCGCGGTCAATGCCATGCCGACCCTGTGCTTCGACCGCGCCAGGGCGCGCATCTTCGATCTCGACCGGCTCGATGCATCGCATCCGGGCTGGCTGGGCGGGCTGCCCATCGGCGTGAAGGACCTCAACGACGTCGAGGGCGTGCGCACCACCTTCGGCTCGCCGATCTATGCCGACAACGTCTCGACCCGGACCGATCTGGGCGTGCGCAACCTTGAGGCGCGCGGCGCGCTGGTGGTGGGCAAGACCAACACGCCCGAATTCGGCGCCGGCGCCCAGACCTTCAACGAGGTGTTCGGCATCACGCGCAATCCGTGGGACACGCGCATGACCTGCGCCGGTTCCTCCGGCGGCGCGGCGGTGGCGCTGGCGACGGGGCAGGTGTGGCTGGCGACCGGCTCCGACCTGGGCGGCTCGCTGCGCAACCCGGCCTCGTTCTGCTCCGTGGTCGGCTTCCGGCCCAGCCCCGGCCGCGTGCCCTCCGGTCCCAGCATGATCCCGCTGGAGCCGTTCTCGGCGCATGGGCCAATGGCGCGTAATGTCGGCGACGTGGCGCTGATGCTGGACGCCTATACCGGGCTGCAGCCGGGCGATCCGCTGTCGCTGGAATCGCCGGCCGTGCCGTTCCAGCGCGCCGTGGATCAGCCGGTGCGGCCGGCGCGGGTGGCGTGGTCGGCCGATCTCGGCCAGTGCCCGGTGGATCACGAGGTGGCGGCGATCTGCGAGGCGGCGGCCCGGCGCATCGTCGAACTGGGCTGCACGCTGGATGCCGCCCATCCCGACACGTCGGGGGCACGCGAGGCGTTCCAGACCATGCGGGCGCACAACATGGCGACGGCGCGAGCCGGGCTGCTGCAGAGCCATCGCGACAAGCTGAAGCCGGAGGTGATCTGGAACATCGAGGCCGGGCTGAAGCTTTCGATCGACGAGGTGCGCCGCGCCGTCCATCTGCAGCGCGAGCTGTACCAGCGCTTCGTCGCCTTCTTCGAGCAGTGGGACATTCTGGTGACGCCGGCCTCGCAGCATCCGCCCTTCCCGGTGGAGAAGCGCTACGTCGAGGAGATCAACGGCATCCGGATGGAGACCTATGTCGACTGGCTGCTGATCCCCTCGATCATCACCATGACCGGCCTGCCCTGCGTCTCCATCCCCTGCGGCTTCACCAGAACGGGGCTGCCCGTCGGCCTGCAACTGGTGGGGCCGCCGCGCGGCGAGGCGAAGCTGCTGTCGGCGGCGCATCTGGTCGAACAATTGCTGGGCTATGCGCCGGCGGTGCCGATCGATCCCATCGTGCGGCACTAACGTGTGAATTTGCTCCAAACATCAACGAATAGAACGGATCATGGTTCGAGGGCAGCGGTTTCGCTGCCCTCGAACCATGTGAATCCGCCGCAATATTGTCGGCTTTGTCAGACGCCTTCTTCGACCAGCGTCTCGCGCATGGCGCCCGGCGCCAGCAGGCGGCTGCCGATATTGACCATCGAGGCGTTGATGGTCGGCGGCGACACCGAATAGGCGCGCACGTCGCGATAGTAGCGCTCCAGCGGCGAGGAGCGCAGCATGCCGCGCCCGCCGGCCAGTTCCAGCGCCTCGCTGGTGATGGCCAGCGACGCTTCGATCACCGCGCAATGGGTGAGGGCGGCGAAGCTGGCGCAGTCGTCGGGGCTGCCCTCGCCGTCCAGCGTCTTCTCCCACAGATGCGCGGCGCGATAGAGGATGGAGATGGCGTTCTGCCGCTTGGTCTCGAGCTGGCCGATGCGGAACTGCATCACCATGTCGTCGCCGGCCTTGATCCGGTCGCGGATGTAATTGACCAGGAACTCGAAGGCGGCGTCGGCGATGCCCATGTAGACGGCGGCGCGGCCGACCAGGAACGTGCCGGCCAGCACCGAGGTGAAATAGGCGTTGGGCTTGTGCGCGCCGACCAGGTCGGCCGTGGGCACGAACACGTCCTCGATCACCAGATCGTCGCTGGCCGTGCCGCGCATGCCCATCGCGTCCCAGCTGTTGAGGACGGTCAGTCCCTTGGCGCCGCGGCGGATCACCGGATGCACCAGCCCCAGCGAGGCGCCGTCCGGTCCCTGCAGGTCGGCAAAGATGAAGAAGCGGTCGGCGGCCATGGAATTGGAGATGAAGAGCTTGCGGCCGGAAACGATGACGCCGCCCTCGACCGGTCGCGCGATGGTGGCGCGCGCCTTGGCGGTGGTCTCGGTGGTGGCGCGCACCTTGGGGCCGCCGGTCTGCCGCTTCTGGGTGTAGTTGGCCGGCTCGCTGCCGCCGGAGCACCAGATGGCGCCTTCGGTCATCGCTTCCTTGGTGAAGCGGGCGGCCTGTTCCGGCGTCGCCAGCTCCTCGACCATCGACATGCAGTGGCCCCAGATCTGGAAGGTCTGGCCGGTATTGCCGCAGGCCTTCGACAGGGCGCGCACGAACGACACCCAGGCCACCGGATTCTCGTGCAGGCCATAGCCCAGGCCGCCGAAGCGGCGCGACACGGGAACCCGCAGCCAGTTCTTCTCCTTCAGGCGGCGGAAATTCTCGGCCGGAAAGCGGTTCTCGCGATCCCAGCGCTCGGCATGGGGGGCGAATTCCTCGCGGGCGAGGGCGGAGAATTCCCTGAGCAGGGCCCGACCCTGGGCATCGAAACCGTGCTGGCCTGTGGTGTCCGCTTCAACTGCTGCCTGACGCATGAACGCTTGCTCCCTACCGATACATTGTGCGGCAAATGATGGCACAATCTAATCGGATTGCATTCATTTTACAGGGACAAATTTCGTATCAATCTGGCGCGCTTTGAGTACACTTGCCGCCCTGCCGAGCGAGGGGAAGGACATGATCGAGACCGAAGAACACACCGCTTTCCGCGATTCCTGCCGCCGGTTCGCGGAACAGGAAATTGCACCGCTGATCGACGAGGCGGAGCGCACCGGCAAGTATCCCAAGGAACTGCGGCGCAAGGCGGGCCAGGCCGGCTTCCTCTCGATCACCGCCAAGCCCGAGTATGGCGGCGCCGGTGCCGGCTGGGTGTTCCAGTGCATCTGCGTCGAGGAGTTCGCCCGCGTCTGCGCCGGGCTGGCGACTGGGCTGGGCGGGCTGGCCTTCCGCCTGCTGCCGACCATCGGCAGCAAGGAGCAGATCGAGCGCTACTACCTGCCGACCATTCAGGGCATCAAGGCCGGCGCCTTCGCCATGTCCGAGCCCGATGCCGGCTCCGACGTGCTGGCGATGAAGACGCGGGCCAAGCGCACCAATGCCGGCTGGCGCATCAGCGGCTCGAAAATGTACATCACCGGCGCGCCCTATGCCGATTACCTGGTGGTGGTCGCCTACACCGATCCGCAGGCCCGCGCCAAGGGCGTCAGCCTGTTCATCGTCGACACCAGCACGCCGGGCATCGAGATCCGCAAGATGGACAAGCTGGGCCATCGCTCGATGGAAACCGGCGAGGTGTTCTTCGACTGCGAGGTGCCGGCCGATGCGCTATTCGGCGAGGAAGGCGACGGCATGCGCAACGTGATGTCGGTGCTGGAAAGCGGCCGGCTGACCCATGCCGCGCGCAGCCTGGGCGTGGCCCGCGCCTGCTACGAGCTGGCCTGGGAGCAGGCTGCGACGCGCAAGGCCTTCGGCCAGACCATCAACCAGTTCCAGGCCATCCAGTTCAAGCTGGCGCGCATGGCGATCGAATTCCGCTCGGCCAAGCTGCAGGTCTACGACGCTGCCCAGCGCTACGATGCCGGCCAGAAGATCCAGCTCGAAGCGTCGATGGCCAAGGTGGTGGCCAGCGAAGCGGCGGTGCACCTGGCCGACGAGGCGATGCAGATCTTCGGTGGCCAGGGCTACATCATGGACAGCCCGATCCAGCGCTTCTTCCGCGATGCCCGCCTCTATCCCATCAGCGAGGGCACCACGGAAATCCAGCTCCGCAACATCGGCCGCGAGGCCGGCATCCGCCGCTGAACGCGCCTTGTTCCAATGAATGGAGCGGATTCACATCTCTGACGGAATCGCTCGCGATTCCGTCAGAACGTGATCCGCTTTAGGCGGCAACGCCCGCGGCGCGCAGCGCGCGCACGATGTGGTCGACGAAGACGCGGATGCGCGGCGTGATCAGCCGGCGCGTCGGGTAGACGGCGTAGATGCCGGTCGCCGGCGTCTCGAAGCGCGCCAGCACCTGCTTCAGCCGGCCCGCGCGCAGCGCTGCCGCCGCCATCCAGTCGGGCACCGCCACCAGGCCCAGCCCCGCTTCCGCCGCCGCCAGCAGCGAATCGGCGCTGTTGCTCAGCAACCGCGGCCGCAGGGCGATCTCCTCCGCCCCCAGCCGCCACTTGCCGCGCCAGGCGAGCGGCGAGAAGCCGACGCAGTGATGGCCGGCGAGATCGGCCGGACGGCGTGGCGCGCCGGCGGCGGCGAGGTAGTCGGGCGAGGCGACGACGATCACCCGCATCGAGGCGATGCGGCGCACCACCAGGGTCGGTTCGGGCGTGTCGACCACGCGGATGGCGAGGTCGATGCCGTCCTCAACCATGTTGGCGACCGCCACGCCCTCGACCAGCTCGATCTCGATGCCGGGATAGGCGCGATAGAAGCCGGGCAGGCTGGGCACGATGTAGAGGGCGGCAAAAGCCTGCGGCGTGGCCACCCGGATGCGCCCGGCCGGCGCCTGCTGCAGCGCCTGCGCTTCGGCCCGCGCATTCTCCGCCTCCTCGATCAGCCGCCGGCAGCGGGCGTAGAAGGCGGCGCCTGCCTCGGTCGGCCGCAGCTTGCGCGTGGTGCGGTCCAGCAGGCGCACGCCCAGGCGCTCCTCCAGCGCCTTGACCGTTTCGCTGACCGAGGACTTCGCTGTCTGCAGCGCCTGGGCGGCGGCGGTGATGCTGCCGGTCTCGACCACGCGCGCGAATACTTCGATGCCGGCGAAAGGATCCATGGCCGGCATTGTTCGGCGCGGCGAACGATCTGTCCAGTTTCGCCGTCTCGCCGGCCGGCGCGATCGGCTCTAGGGATGCGCCATCGCAACGGCTGAACCGGAGGAGGAAGACATGGCCGACGATAGAAGCGTGAGCGTTTTGCAACGCGGCCAGGGCGAGGCGCTGGCCGTACTGGGCGCGCCGATGGTGATCAAGAGCGACGGCGCGGCCAGCGGCGTGTTCGTCGCCGAGCACATCGTCGAGCCGGGCCACGGCGTGCCCCTGCACGTGCACGAGCGCGACGAGGAGATGTTCTACATCCTGGAGGGCGAACTGACCGTGGAGGACGGAACGGGCGAGCGGCGCGCCGGCGCCGGCTGTTTCGTCAGCCTGCCCGCGGGCATGCCGCACGCCTTCCGCAACGCCGGCGCCAGGGAGGTGCGTTTTCTGGTCATCACCTGCCCGGGCGTAGCGGCGGCCGGGATGTTCCGCCATTTCGACCGTGCCGGCGCTCCCCCGCCGCAGGAGATCGGCGCCATCGCCGCCCGGTACGGCGTGCGGATGGGCTGACTGACAGTCCCCGGCGTCGCTGGTAGTGTGGCACCGCGCCATGGTGTAGGCTGGTAGGCATCGCAAGAGGCAAGCCCATGGACATTGCGGCTTGGCTGGCGCGGCTGGGACTGGCGCAGTACGCACCGGCTTTCGCTGCCAATGACATCGACGCGCAGACCCTGCGGGAGCTGACCGGCGAGGATTTGCGCGAACTTGGCATTGCCTCGCTCGGCCACCGCAAGCTGCTGCTGCGCGCCATCGCCGAGCTGGCGGCGGCCCAGCCCGAGCCGGCTGCCCCCGCCGCCAGCCAGCAGCATCGCGAAGTGACGGTGCTGTTCGCCGATCTCTGCGACTTCACCGGCCTGACCGCCAGCATGGACGCCGAGGACCTGCACCGGCTGGTCGAGCGCTTCTACGTGCTGGCCGACAGCGCCATCCTGGCGGCTGGCGGCAGCGTCGACAAGCACCTGGGCGACGGCATCATGGCGCTGTTCGGCGCGCCCATCGCCCATGGCGACGACGCCCTGCGCGCGCTGCGCGCCAGCGAGGCGCTGCAGGCGCTGGCGCCGGTGCTTTCGCGCGAGGCGGCCCGCGAGATCAGGCTGCATATCGGCGTCGCCACCGGCGAGGCGATCGTGGGCGGCGTCGGCGGCGCGCAGCACCGCCAGTACACCGCACTGGGCGACGTGGTGAATTTCGCCGCCCGCCTGGTGGCGCAGGCCGGGCCGGGCGAGACGGTGGTGTCCGACCAACTCCGCCAGGCAGTGCCGGATGCGGTCGAACTGGCCGATCTGGGCTTGCGCGAGATCAAGGGCATCGCCACGCCGCAGCGTGTGTGGCGGCTGCAGGCCCTGCCGGCGCAGCGCGCCGGCGCGCAACGCCGGCTGGTCGGACGGCGGGCGGAGCTGGAACTGCTGGCGGCGGCGCTGCAGGCGGTGCGCGAGGGGGCGGGCCGCATCGTCCTGCTGCGCGGCGAGCCGGGCATCGGCAAGACGCGGCTGGTCGAGGAGGCGCGGGCGCAGGCGCTGGCGGCGGGGTTCGTGGTCCATGTGGCGCAGGTCAGCGATTTCGGCGGCCGCGCCGGCGATGCGCTGCGCCAGTTGCTGCGCCAGTTGACGCGCGGTGGCGAGACGGTCGGCGAGCTGCCGCCGCTGCTGGCCGCCGCCTTGCAGGCGGGGCTGGAGCAGCCGGTGCAGGGCGATGCGCTGACCGCCTGGCAGGGCGCCGACGAGGCGGCGCGGGCGGCGGCGGAGCGCGAGGTGCTGCGCCTGATCGCCGAGCGCGCCGCCCGCCACATGCCGGTGCTGCTGGTGGTCGAGGATCTGCATTGGGCCGACGCGGCGACCCTGGCCGGCATCGGCGCATTGGCCGCGGTGGCGGCGCCACACAGCCTGCTGCTGCTGCTGACCACGCGCGGCGAGGGCGACCCGCTGGAGCGCGGCCTGCGCGAACATCTCGCCGGCCTGCCCTTGGCACTGCTCGATCTCACGCCGCTGCGCGCGCAGGATGCGCAGGACATGGCCGCCGAGCTCAGCCGGCTCGATCCCGGCGTGGTCGCCAGTTCGATCGAGCGCTCCGGCGGCAATCCGCTGTTCCTCGAACAGCTCCTGCGCAACGCCGCCGAGGGCGGCGCGGAGAACCTGCCCGGCTCGCTGCGCAGCCTGGTGCTGGCGCGGCTCGACCGGCTGCCGGCGGAGGACCAGAACGTCCTGCATGCCGCCTCGGTGCTGGGCCAGCGCTTCGATGCGGCCGCACTGGCGCATCTGGTCGGGCAGGCCGATTGCCAGCCGCGCGCCGCCCTGCGCGCCGGCCTGCTGCGGGCCGAGGGGCCGCACTACGTCTTCGCCCATGCGCTGATCCGCGAGGGCATCTACCGCTCGCTGCTGCGGGCGCGGCGCAGCGAGCTGCATGTGCGGGCAGCCGACTGGCACGCCAGGCGCGATCCGCTGCTGCGGGCGGAGCATCTGGAACGTGCGGGCAGCGGGCAGGCGGCGCAGGCCTTTCTCGAGGCCGCCATCGCCGAACGCGCCGCCTATCGCGCCCGCGCCGCCGTCGAGCTGGCCGATCGCGGCCTGGCGCTCAATCCCGACGCCGCGCTGCGCGCCAGCCTGTTGCTGCTGCGCGCCGAGGCGCTGCTGGAGGCGGGGCAGGCGCGGGCGGCGCAGGATGCGTTCGTGCTGGCGCTGGCGGCGGTCGAGGAGGAGGAGCAGCGCTGCAACGCGCTGATCGGCCTGGCCGGCGCGCGCCGCATCATCGAGGACCTGCCGGGCGCGCTGGAAGCGCTGGAGCGGGCGCAGGCCATCGCCGAGGCGCGCGCCGACTCAGAAGCGCGCTCGCGCATCCACAATCTGCGCGGCAACGTCTTCTTCCCCATGGGCCGTGGGCGGGAATGCCTGGCCGAGCAGCGCCTGGCGCTGCAATGGGCCGAGCGCAGCGGTTCGACCGAGGCCATCGCCCGCGCCCTGGGCGGGCTGGGCGATTCGGAATATGCCCAGGGCCATCTCGGCCATGCCGGGCGGGCGTTCCGCCGCTGCGTGGCGGTGGCGCGCGAGGCGGGGCTGGGGCGCATCGAGGTCGCCAACGCGCCGATGGTGGCGATCTGCGGGCTGTACGACCTCGACATCGAGGCCATGCTGGGTGCGGCCAACGAGGCCATCGCGCTGGCCCATCGCGTCGGGCTGATCCGGCCGGAGATGATCGCCCTGCACGCGCTGATCCAGGCTTCGATCGAGAGCGGCCGCTTCGAGGCGGTGCCGGCGGCGGTCGAGCGGGCGCAGGCGATCGTGCACGAGCTGGGCGCGCTGCGGTTTGAGCCGGAGAACCTGATCTTCCTGGCCGACATGCAGGAGCGCGCCGGCGATCTGCCGGCGGCGCGTGCCAGCGGCGCGCGGGCGGTGACCTCGCTGCGCGCCTCGGGCACGCCGGCCTTTGTCGGTGCGCTGACCCTGGCGATCGCCGCCCGCCTGTGCGACGGCGAGGCCGCGCAGCGCGCCGGCTTGGCCGAGGCCGAATCCCTGCTGGCCGGCAACGCGCTGGCGCACAACCACTTCTACGTCAGGCGCGAGGGCATCGACCTGGGCTGGGCCTGGCGCGATGCGGGCACCATCCGCCATCATGCCGCGGCCCTGGCCGAGCATGTCGGCGACGATCACGGGCCGTGGGCGGTGTTCGTGCTGCAGCGGGCGGAGGCGCTGACGCAGGCGATCGAGGGCCAGCGCGACGATCCCTGGCGGCAGCGCCTGGCGGCGCTGCGGCGGGTGGCGCGGGAACGCCAGCTCAAAGTGTTCGACCGCGCCCTGGCCGAAGCCGAGGCGCTGGCCTGACGATAGAACGGAGTCACAACGCGATTTGCTCTATTGCGCGCGTCGACTTGCAATTCTTCGTCCTCGCCCGGCTTGACCGGGCGACCCATTTCTCCGCAACGCCTGTTGCGGTCCAATAGCGGAAAGCGGCGCTGCAGCAGGCATGGATGGCCCGGTTGAACCGGGCCATGACGGATGGAAAGACGGAAAACAAGGCGCTACTCGTCGCCGTTCTTGTCCTCGCCGTTGCGCTCCTGGCCGGTCTTCTTCAGCCGCGTCTGCGACAGCTCGCCGGCGGCGTCGAGGATGGGGTAGGCGACCGAGGTCAGGTGCGAGTTGATGCGCTTCAGATCGCGGATCACGTCCAGGTGCAGGCTGGAAGTGGCAAGGGTCTCGGGCCTGCCTGAAGCCAGCCGGTCGATATGGGATTCCGAGGCTTGCCGCTCCAGCTCGCGGAAGCGGATCTTCTCGCCCAGCAGCTGGCGCGCCATGCGCAGGTCGCCCGACATGAAGACGTTCAGCGCCAGCGCCAGGTTGTCCGACAGCCGCTCGTGCATGCGCGCGATCTCGGCGAAGCCTTCGTCGGAGAAGCGCAGGTTGTGCTTGATCTTCTTCGATGCCAGCTCCATCAGGTTCTTGTCGATGATGTCGCCGATATGCTCCAGATTGGTGGTGAAGGTCAGCACGTCGATGGTGCGCCGCGAATCGGTATCGTCGAGCTGCTCGCGGCTGACCCGGATGACGTAGTGCTTGATCGCCTCGTGCAGGCGGTCGACCGTGTCGTCCATGCGCTCGACGTCCTTCAGCAGCTTGCGGTCGTCGTTGCGGAACACGTCCAGCGTCTTGCGCAGCATGGCGCCGATCACGTCGCCCTGGCGCATGGTCTCGCGCGCCGCCGAGGCGATGGCGACCGACGGCGTCTCCAGCGCGTTGGGATCGAGGTAGCGCGGCCTGCCCTCGTCGCCGGGCTCGGGCTTGTCGGGCATCACCTTGTTCAGCAGCGCCGCCGCCGGCCGCAGCAGCGGCAGGAAGACGATCGCCAAAGCCAGATTGAAGGCGGTGTGGAAATTCACCACCTGCCGCGCCGGCGCATCGTCGAGCAGCGCCAGTTCGGGCAGGATCCAGGGCAGCGCCAGCAGGGCGGCGACGCCCAGCGTGCCGCGGAACAGGATGTTGCCCAGAGGGCCGCGGCGGGCGGCCGGGTCGGCGCCGGCGGCGAAGAAGGGCAGCAGCGCGCCGCCGACATTGGCGCCCACCACCAGCGCCACGGCCAGCGCCGGCGAGATCGCCGACTGCGCCGCCAGCGACATGGTCAGCAGCACCACGGCGAGGCTGGAGCTGGACAGCAGCGCCAGCCCCGCCGCCACCGCCGCGGCCAGGAACGGCTCGCCGCCCAGCGACACCAATAGCGTGTGCATGGTCTCCGAGGCGCGGATCGAGCCCGCGACCGAGCCGATCAGCCGCAGCGCCAGCAGCATCAGGCCGACGCCGACGATGGTGCGCGAGATGTCCTGCAGCCGCGTCGCCTGGCCCGACATGAAGCCGATGACGCCGAGCAGGATCAACACCGGCGACAGCCACGACAGGTCGAAGGACAGCACCTGCGCCACCAGCGAGGAGCCGATATCGGCGCCCAGGATGACAGCCAGCACGGTGGCGTCGGTGACCAGCTTGCGGCTGGCCATCGAGGAGGCCATCAGCGTCGTCGCCGTGCTGCTCTGCAGGGCCAGCGTGATGCCCAGACCCGCACCCAGGGCGGCGAAGCGGTTGCCAAGCGCGTTGCCCATCGAGCGGCGCAGGGCGGCGCCATAGGCGCGCATCACCCCGGTGCGCACCATGCGCAGCCCCCACAGCAGCAGGGCCGCCGCGCCCAGCAGGTTGATGAGGACCATCGTGCCGCTTATGTCGGCCTCCCTCGGTCGTGTCCGCTTTCTCCAAGCGAAACAGCAGAGCCTTTTTGTTTCAAGGGCTTAGCCGTTCCAGATCGCAGGTTTAATAAAACCGTAACCAAATTGCAACATTCGACCGGGGCTTGATGGAGGATGGCGGCGGATTCTCGCGTGACGATGCCGTGGCCGCAGGCATGAATCGCTGCAAGCCACTGCAGATAGGGAAAAGTGTGATGCAGGCGAGGCGTTCCACCGCGAAGCGATCCGCTTTAGAGTGCGCGCCCCGGGGGACCGGACGTCTCGGCGTCCGCGGCATTCCTGCGGCAGTCGAGAACGGTGAGGGGAGAGAGGACGCCATGAGCGCCGACATGCACGGCTACTACCTGGAAGACCTGAAAGTCGGCATGACGGCCGCCTTCGGCAAGACCGTCACCGAGGCCGACATCATGGCCTTCGCCGGCGTCTCGGGCGACACCAACCCGGTCCACCTGCACGAGGACTTCGCCGCCAACACCCTGTTCAAGGGCCGGGTGGCGCACGGCATGCTGAGCGCCTCCTTCATCTCGACCATCCTGGGCACCAAGCTGCCGGGGCCGGGCTGCATCTATGTCAGCCAGAACATCCAGTTCAAGGCGCCGGTGCGGGCGGGCGACACGGTGACCGCGCGCGCCACCGTCACCGACATCATCGCCGAGAAGCGCCGCGTGGTGCTGAAGACCACCTGCTCGATCGGCGAGAAGGTGGTGATCGACGGCGAGGCGGTGGCGCTGGTGCCGAACCGGCCCAAGTAAGAGCCGCCGCCAGCCGCCGCCAGCCTGCACCATGCCGCCCGCGAGCAGAATGCGCGTCCATCGCCACTATGACCGCCTGTCCGGGGCCGATCGCGGCTCCGTGGTGGCGATCGGCAATTTCGACGGCGTGCATCGCGGCCACCAGGCAGTGATCGCCGAGGCCCGTCGCATCGCTTCCGAACTGGGCGTGCCCAGCTCGGTGCTGACCTTCGAGCCGCATCCGCGCAGCTTCTTCCGGCCGCAGGACCCGCCCTTCCGCCTGACGCCGCTGCGGCTGAAGGCGCACGCCCTCGAGGCGCTGGGCGTCGACCTGCTGTTCGTGGTGCGCTTCGATGCCAGGTTCGCCGCACTCTCCGCCGAGCGCTTCGTGGCCGAGGTGATCGGCCGCGCCGGGCTGGCGGCGCGCCATGTCGTGACCGGCTACGACTTCGTGTTCGGCCATGGCCGCGCCGGCAACGCGGTGCTGCTGGAGCGGCTGGCGAAGGAGCATGGCTACGACTACACCGCCGTCTCGCCGGTGGCGGCGGAAAGCGGCGAGATCTATTCCTCGACCCAGATCCGCGCCTATCTGCAGCAAGGCAAGCCGAAACAGGCCGCCCGCCTGCTGGGCCGGCCGTGGGAGATCGAGGGCCGGGTCGAGAGCGGCCACCAACGCGGCCGCACCATCGGCTTTCCCACCGCCAATGTGCGGCTGGCCGAGCTGCTGCAGCCGCTGCACGGGGTCTATGCCGTGCGCGCCGGCGTCGACCAGGGCGCCAACACCAGATGGTTCGACGGCGTCGCCAATTTCGGCAGCCGACCGACGGTGGACGGCAAGAGCGTGTGGCTGGAGATCCACCTGTTCGATTTCACCGGCGACCTCTACGGCAAGCATCTGCGGGTGGCCTTCATCGACTTCCTGCGGGCGGAGATGAAGTTCCCCTCGTTCGAGGCGCTGAGGACGCAGATCGCGCAGGACAGCCAGGCCGCGCGCGAGCTGCTGCGCGCCGCGCCGCGGTGAGCCCGGCCCACCCGCGCGCCACTGGCCCGCACACCACCGGCCCGCTGCTGGCCATGGCCGGCGGCATGGCCACCCTGATGGTGGCGATGGGCATCGGCCGCTTCCTCTACACGCCGATCCTGCCCGACATGATCGGCGCCGGCCTGCTCGACGTGCGCCGCGCCGGCTTCCTGGCCTCGTCCAATTTCCTGGGCTACTTCGTCGGCGCGCTGGGCGCGGCCTTCTTCGCGAGCGCCCGCATCCGCCGCGCGCTGCTGATCGCCGCCATCGTGCTGTCGGCGCTGACCACTTTGGCCATGGGGCTGACGCAGCACGAACTGGCGTGGCACGGGCTGCGTTTTACGAGCGGCGTGGTGTCGGCCCTGGCGCTGGTGTTCATGACCGGCTTCGTGATGGAGAATTTCGCCGCCAACCGCCGCGCCCACTGGCTGGGCTGGGTCTATGGCGGCGTCGGCCTCGGTATCGTGCTGTCCTCGATCGTGATCGAGCTGCTGCAGAAGCAGGGTGTGGCCTGGGACTGGCAGTGGATCGCCGGCGGGCTGCTGGCCGGGCTGCTGGCGCTGCCCGCGCTCTACGCCGCCATCGCCAACCGCCCGGCGCCGGCGCCGCCGGCCCGCGCCGCCGACGCGCCCAAACGCGCGCCGCTGCTGACGCTGAAATTCGTCCTGCTGCTGGTGTCCTATGGCGGGCTGGGCGTGGGCTATGTGGTGCAGGCCACTTACCTGCCGACCCTGGTGCGCGGCCTGCCCGCCCTGGCGGGGTTCTCGACCCTGGCCTGGCTGGTGGTCGGCCTGGCCGCCGCGCCGTCCAACCTGTTCTGGCAGGCGGCGGCCGACCGGCTGAACCTGGTGCCGGCGCTGATCCTGGCCTACCTGATCCAGGCCGGCGGGCTGCTGGTGCCGGTGCTGTGGCACACCGTGCCCGGCGTCATCATCGGCGCCGCCGCCCTGGGCGCGACGCTGGTCGGCATCACCGCGCTCGGCCTGCAGCAGGCCCGCCTGCTGGCCGGCGAGCAGGCGCCGCGGGCGCTGGCGCTGATGACGGCCTCGTTCGGCCTGGGCCAGATCGTCGGGCCGCTGATTGGTGCCGCCCTCGTTGGTCCCGACAACGACTTCCTGCCGCCGACGATTATGGCCTCGTCGGTGCTGGCGCTGTCGGCGGTGTTGTTGGTGCCGTTGTTGGGGCGGCGTTGGAAACTTAACCTCAATTGATTCGACGTAACCCCTCCAATATCACTCCAAGGTTTGTCTTGAGGGTGTGCAACTGTTTGTCGGTCAAGTCACAAGAAATTCTCTTTTTGATGGGAGAATCGAGATATGGAGCATTTCCAATAACCAATATTTCATCAAGTTCATTTCCCAAACTATGAATTTCCCAATCTAAAATCTGGGCAATAAAAGTGTTGCTCTCCATTCCTGTTCCGCCAATTGCTCGACTTATTTCGCTTTCATTAGGGTCATCTGATATTAACATCGTTTGTATGTCCCCGTTCTTATAAAGGCGCTTTGCATTGATGGGCATAGCTTGACCTCCTTTAATCTATAAGAGCATTGAGTTGCTTAAATATTCTCTCAAATCGATCCCTTGTGTGATCGGCAATTGTCGGCCATAGCCGTGTTATGTTCTCCGAGAAATATCGAGCAGGTCGATAATGATTGAAAGTTCCGGATTTTAAGGGCGTTGTTGCTAGATATGATTCAAGTGATCGTATGACCCTTGGGTCCAATTCATTTAACGCTGTTGCTTTAATAGGTTTAGTTAATTGTTTCTTAAATTCATCATTTACTAAGCCTATATAGAAATCGCGGTCGAATAAATCTTCTACATCCGCCTCTTTTTTCTCTGTGAAATCGGCGTAAGTCACTACCTGATTCTTTTTTAGAAGTTTTTTCTTATATAGATCTTCGATTTGAGCTTTGTCGCTGGCTTGGATATCTAGAAGCGTAGCTATATTCATCCCCTTTTGTGGCGCTATAAGAGCAACAAACGTGGGTACTTTTCCGCTGCCTCCGACAGGCGTGATGACCCATTTAGGGGATAATCCAATGCGACCTTCACGCTCAAGTTCAGCCGATATGGCATTCAAATACAACATATCCGATGGTCCCTCTACGACTAGCGAATTGGGACCAATAAACAATGACTGATGTATTTCGTAACCTAGGGCACCTTGCAAAGGAAACAGACTGTCAGAAGTCGCATCGAAAATTTCCGTAACGACTTTCGTACCATCTTTTTCTTTAGGCAGAGTGTCCGCCGTATCTATACCCAAGTCCTGGACAATACGGACACGTTCAAGCTTACGAGGGTCAATCATGAATGGTGAGTGTGTGGAGTAAATGAGCTGGTGATCCGAAAGCTCTGCGTCGAAATAAGCGAGCAAATCAGCTTGAGCTTTTCCATGGAGCGATAGGCCCGGCTCATCCAGAAGCAAAACTACGTTTTGCTGCTGACGTTTAACGTCTTCGTACCAAGCTAAAAAGGAAAAAAACCATACAAAGCCTCGCGATCTCGAACCCAGAGGCGTATGCGCCAGATGAACCGTGTCATATACTTCACCCCAAACATTGACACCGTCACGCATTCCTTCCGGGTCTTCCGGCTTCGCATCGCGAACGTCGAACCTCATTTGAATATGCTTGTTTTGTGACCAGTACTTTATAATGCGACGGGTTAGGTGATTTCCGGCCCCCTCAAGTTTATTTTTGAGTTCAATGGTGTTTTTAGAGGTTACGAGCTCTTGGGGCTTTAACCGCGCTAAATTTATTAACCCTATTAAAGGGTAATCAGACCCTTCTAGTGTTTTTTCGGTTTGACGTTTCATTAATTGATTTAGATTCGCTTGGCCTTTCATTTGATAATACTCATCAAAGTACAAAAATTTCGGCGCTCTCGGCCAAATCAAGGAATTATATATGTAATAGGCTAACCCATGCTCTAGAATTTTATTTATTAGTATTAGAAGTTCCTTAACCGCTTCAATTTGTTCGGCATCGCCCAGTTTTGTGGCAAATTGGGGCCAGTCTGTCGCCATCTTTAAGGTTTTCTTTAGTTCTTCACTAAGAGCGGAGTTTTCGCCCAAATGTTTGCGAGCCGCAGCTTCGTCGACTTCTATCGTGAATCGATGATTGGATTTTCCATAGTATGTTATTCTTTTAAAATAAGTGCTTTTCAGCACCTTGGTGCCAAAAATTTCTGAGACCGCTAATTTGTCTTCTATGCTTAACTCGTAGACGCACTCAACAACTGCGGCCTCAGACCGCTTTTTGCTTTCGACCGCAAATCTATAATCCTCAACTTCCCGTTTGGGATAATCATAAGTTTCGTCAAACAAAGCATCAGCAGCGATAATCGGATTTGTTCGATATAAAGCGTTCAGTAACGTAGTTTTGCCTGCTTCATTCTTTCCCACTAAACACGTGAATTGATCTTCGAGCGTTATCGGCCCTGAATCCCATACGCTTCGAAATTCCCGAACGCGAAACTCTTTGAGTCTCATGATCAATCTCCGCTTGTGTACTCTGAAAAATATTCAACGGTGTAGTTTGGGGATTGCGGTAACTGGCTGCAATATGGATAACTCGACATCGGCCTTGAGTTTGAGCATTCCCCTTCCTTGACCTTATATAGCCCGCCCCCTATCCTCCGCCGCCATGCAGCAAAAGGCGGCCATAGCGCCCCAGATCCGCGCCGTGGCGCGAATTAGCCGCCCGGTCCGCTGAAAGCGGTCCGGGAGCCCTGCCGCGCGTGAAATTCCCTTATATTCCAAGCTGCTAACCGATCATGGCCGACTACAAGAATACCGTTTTCCTGCCGCGCACCGGCTTTCCCATGAAGGCCGGCCTGGCGAAGAAGGAGCCCGAGCTGCTGGCGTGGTGGGACAGCATCGGGCTGTTCGGCAAGCTGCGCGCCCAGTCCAAGGGCCGCGAGAAGTTCGTCCTGCATGACGGGCCGCCCTACGCCAACGGCAACCTGCATATCGGCCACGCGCTGAACAAGATCCTGAAGGACGTCATCAACCGTTCGCAGCAGATGCTGGGCAAGGACGCCAACTACGTGCCCGGCTGGGACTGCCACGGCCTGCCGATCGAGTGGAAGATCGAGGAGGAGTACCGGGCGAAGAAGAAGAACAAGGACGAGGTGCCGATCGTCGAGTTCCGCCGCCAGTGCCGCGACTTCGCCGAGCACTGGATCGGCGTGCAGCGCGGCGAGTTCCGCCGCCTGGGTGTCGAGGGCGACTGGGCCAACCCCTACACCACCATGGCCTATGCCGCCGAGGCGCAGATCGTGCGCGAGCTGGGCAAGTTCCTGATGAATGGCGGCCTGTACAAGGGCTCCAAGGCCGTACTGTGGAGCGTGGTCGAGAAGACCGCCCTGGCCGAGGCCGAGGTCGAGTATCACGACCATGTCTCGGACACCATCTACGTGCCGTTCCCGATCGTGGCGACGGCGAAGCGGGAATTGGAAGGGGCGTCGGTCCTGATCTGGACCACCACGCCCTGGACCATCCCCGGCAACCGCGCCATGGCCTATGGCGAAGAGATCGAGTACGCGCTGATCGAGATCACCGAGCCGGGCGAGAACTCGCTGGCGCGGGCCGGGCAGCGTCTGGTGCTGGCCAAGTCCTTGGCCGAAGCGGTGGCGCAGGAAGCGCGGTTTGCGTTCAAGACGCTGGCGAGCTTCCCCGGCACCGAGCTGGCCGGCACGATCTGTGCCCATCCGCTGCGCGGCCAGGGCTACGAGTTCGACGTCAGATTGTTCCCGGCCGATTTCGTCACCACCGATGCCGGTTCGGGCGTGGTGCATATCGCGCCGGGCCATGGCGCGGACGACTACGAGCTGGGCATCCGCAACGGGGTGGAGGTGCCGGACACGGTCGATGCCGATGGCTCCTATTTCCCGCATGTGCCGCTGTTCGCCGGCAAGCGGGTGCTGACGCCCTATGGCAAGCGCGGCGACGCCAACGATGCGGTGATCGCCGCCCTGCAGGGCGCCGGCGCGCTGCTGGCCAAGAACAAGATCACCCATTCCTATCCGCATTCCTGGCGGTCCAAGGCGCCGCTGATCTTCCGCAACGCGCCGCAATGGTTCATCGCCATGGACAGGCAGATCGAGGAGATCGGCGGCACCCTGCGCCAGAAGGCGCTGCAGGCGATCGACGCGACGCGCTTCGTGCCGGCGGCGGGCCAGACCCGCCTGCGCTCGATGATCGAGCAGCGCCCCGACTGGAACGTCTCGCGCCAGCGCGCCTGGGGCGTGCCGATCACCGTGTTCGTGGACAAGCGCGACGGCCAGCCGCTGCGCGACCAGAAGGTGATCGACCGCATCGCCCATGCCGTGCAGCAGGAGGGCGCCGACGCCTGGTTCACCGATCCGCTGCGCTTCCTGGGCAACGACTACGATCCGTCCAACTACGAGGTCGTGACCGACATTCTCGACGTCTGGTTCGATTCGGGCTCGACCCATGCCTTCACCCTGGAAGGCAATCCCGACCTGAAATGGCCGGCCTCGCTCTACCTGGAGGGGTCGGACCAGCATCGCGGCTGGTTCCATTCCTCGCTGCTGGAAGCCTGCGGCACGCGCGGGCGGGCGCCCTACGAGGCGGTGCTGACGCATGGCTTCGTGCTCGACGAGCAGGGCCGCAAGATGTCCAAGTCGGAGGGCAACGTGGTGGCCCCGCAGCAGGTCACCAACGAATACGGCGCCGACATTCTGCGCCTGTGGGTGGTCGGCTCGGACTATTCCGAAGACCTGCGCATCGGCCCCGCCATCCTGAAGCACCATGCCGAGGCCTATCGCCGGCTGCGCAACACGCTGCGCTACCTGCTGGGCAGCCTCGACGGCTTCGCGCCGGCCGAGCGCGTTGCCTATGCCGAGTTGCCGCCGCTGGAGCGGTTCGTGCTGCACCGGCTTTACGAGCTGGATGCGATGGTGCGTCAGGCGGTGCATGATTTCGACTTCCACACGCTCTCGACCCAGCTGCACAATTTCTGCGCCGTCGATCTGTCGGCCTTCTATTTCGACATCCGCAAGGACGCGCTCTATTGCGACCGGCCCGACGCCTTGCGCCGGCGCGCCTGCCGCACCGTGCTGGCCGAGCTGTTCTCCTGCCTGACCGCCTGGCTGGCGCCGGTGCTGTGCTTCACGGCGGAGGAGGCGTGGCTGGCGCGGCCTGCTGCCGGCCATGACGGGCGGGAGGAGAGCGTGCATATGCGGGTCTTCCCCGCCGTGCCGGCGGAGTGGAAGAACGAGGCCGAAGCGGCGCGCTGGGAGAAGGTGCGCGATCTGCGCCGGGTCGTCACCGGCGCGCTGGAGATCGAGCGGGTCGAGAAGCGCATTGGCTCCGCACTTCAGGCGGCCCCCACGGTCCACGCCGGCGCCGACTACCTGCAGGCCTTCGAGGGCCTGAACCCGGCCGAGATCTTCATCACCTCCGGCGCGAGCTTGGTCGAGGGCGAGGCGCCGGCAGGCGCCTTCGTCCTGCCCGAGGTGGCGGGGGTGGGGGTGGTGCCGACGCCGGCGGCGGGCGACAAATGCCAGCGCTGCTGGATGGTGCTGCCCGAGGTCGGCGCTTCGCCGGAGCATCCCGGCCTGTGCCGGCGCTGCGAGGATGCGGTGGCCGCACCGCGCCAGGCGGCCGAGTAGGCCGGACGGGCGGAGCCAGCATGCCACCGATCACGCCCCTGGGACGGCGCATGCTGCGGCTGGGGCTGCTGTTCTCGCTGGCGCTGGTGATCGCCGACCAGATCACCAAGTGGCTGGTGATGGCCTATGTCCTGCCCGACGGCAAGGCGGTGACCCTGACCGGGTTCCTGAACCTGGTCGTGGTGTGGAACCGGGGCGTCAGCTTCGGCATGTTCGCCCATGACTGGGGCGGGGCGCCCTGGGTGCTGTCGGCGCTGGCGGTGGCGATCGTGGCGCTGCTCTGCATCTGGCTGACGCGGGCGCAGCGGCGGCTGACGGCCTGGGCGATCGGGGCGGTGATCGGCGGCGCCATCGGCAACGTGATCGACCGTGCGCGCTTTGGCGCGGTGTACGATTTCGTCGATCTGCACTATGCCGGCTGGCACTGGCCCGCCTTCAATTTGGCCGATTCGGCCATCACGGTCGGGGTCATAGTGCTGCTGGTTGATTCGCTGCTTTTTGATCGGCAATCTAAGGCGTGAAGCCCGGCCCGGTGCGGGCCGCTGCAGGAGGACAGGAATGCGGTTTGACAGGATTTTGCCGGCTGGCGCGCTGGTCGCCGGCGCGCTGCTGCTCTCGGGGTGCGGCGCGCTGGACGGCATCATCGGCGGCCAGAGCAAGCAGGCTCCCGACGAATTCCAGGTCGTGGCGCAGCAGCCGCTGTCCATTCCGCCCAACGCCGATCTGCGCCCGCCGCGCCCCGGCGCGCCGCGGCCGCAGGAAACCTCGGCCCAGCTGCGCGCCCAGTCGCTGGTCAGCGGCCAGCCGGTCTCCGCCGTGCAGGCGGCAGCGGCCGGCGGCGCCAGCCCGTCCGAGGCGGCATTGCTGGCCAAGGCCGGCGCCGGCGGCGCCGATCCCAATATCCGCTCGGTGGTCAACCAGGAGACGGGGCTGCTGGCCGAGCAGGACCGCACCCTGATCGACGAGCTGATCTTCTGGCGCAAGCCCGATCCGCCGGGCACCGTGGTCGATCCGGCGCGCGAACAGCAGCGCATCCGCGAGACCCAGGCGACTGGCCAGCCGGTCACCACCGGCACCACGCCGACCATCGAACGGCGCAAGCGCGGCCTGCTCGAAGGCATCTTCTAGACTGTCCTGCGCCGCCGCGGGGGCGGCGGCGTGCGATCCGGTGCGGCGCTGGGGGCCGTCGCACACACTGGAGGTGGTGTGTGTTCCGTCCGTTGCGCGTTCTGTCCGTCCTGCTGATCCTGGTCCTCGCCCTGCCGGCCGCCGCCGCCGAGCGCGGCTTCACGTTCAAGAGCTACATGCTGGAGAACGGGCTGCAGGTGGTGGTTTTCCCCAACTCGCGGGCGCCGATCGTCAACCAGACGCTGTGGTATCGCGTCGGCTCGGCCGACGAGCCCAAGGGCGTGTCCGGCATCGCCCATTTCCTCGAGCATCTGATGTTCAAGGGCACGCCGACCGTGCCGCCCGGCGAGTTCTCCAAGATCGTGGCGCGCAACGGCGGGCGCGACAACGCCTTCACCTCCTACGACTACACCGGCTATTTCCAGACCATCGCCGCCGACCGGCTCGACATGGTCATGCGCATGGAAGCCGACCGCATGGTCAACCTGATCCTGTCCGACGAGCAGGTGCTGCCCGAACGCGACGTGATCCTGGAGGAGCGCCGCAGCCGCACCGACAACAACCCCTCGGCGCTGCTGTCGGAGACCGTGATCGAGGCGCTCTACGGCACCGAAGGCTACGGCATTCCCATCATCGGCTACGAGCGCGAGATGCGGAAGCTCAGCCGCGAGGACGCCATCGCCTTCTATCGCCAGCACTACGCGCCCAACAACGCCGTCCTGGTGGTGGCCGGCGACGTCGATCCCGAGGCGGTGCGCGCCATGGCCGAGCGGCATTTCGGCGGGCTGAAGGCGGCGACCCTGGAGCCGCGCACGCGGCCGTTCCGCGAGCGGATCGCCGGCCCGGCCTATGTCGAGCGCCGCGACGCGCGGGTCGACCAGCCGCAATGGAGCCGCGACTTCCTGGCGCCGTCCTACAAGGCCGGCGAGACGAAGCACGCCGTGCCGCTGCAGGTGCTGTCCTACGTGCTGGGCGGCAATCCCAACAGCCGGCTCTATCTGGAACTGGTGGTGAACCGCAAGATCGCCAGCAATGCCGGCTCCTGGTATTCGCCCGCCGCTTTGGGCCAGACCAGCTTCTCGGTCTCGGTCACCCCCGGACCGGGCGTGGCGCTGGAGACGGTGGCGCAGGCGATCGAGCGCGAGATCGAAAAAGTCCTGGCCGACGGCGTCAGCGAGGAAGAGCTGGGGCGCGCCAAGCTGCAGCTCCTGGCCGCCAACACCTATGCCCGCGATTCGCTGACCAGCGGCGCACGGCTCTATGGCGGTCAGCTCGCCATCGGCCGCACGGTGGAGGAGATCGGCGCCTGGCCGGCGCAGGTCGAGGCCGTCACCGTGGCGCAGGTCAACGAGGCGGCGCGGCATCTCTTCCGCGCCGACAATCACGTCACCGCCGCCCTGCTGCCGGCCGACCCGGCGGGAGAGAAGAAATGAGCCGCCTGCGCGTTCTCTTTCTGCTGCTGGTCGTGGCGGTGGTGCCGGTGTTCGCTACCGCGCCGGCGCGGGCGGTGGACATCCAGGAAGTGGTGTCGCCCTCGGGCATCCGCGCCTGGCTGGTGCAGGACCAGACCACGCCGGTGATCGCCATGAACTTCGCCTTCGACGGCGGCAGCGCGCTCGATCCCGCCGGCCGCGACGGTGCGGCCCGCATGATGGCGGCGCTGCTGGACGAAGGGGCCGGGCCCTATGATTCGCAGCAGTTCCAGGCCGAGATCGAGGCCATCGCCGCCCAGCTCTCCTTCAACTCCAGCGCCGACTATGTCAGCGGCTCGCTGCGCACTCTGTCGGACCAGCGCCAGCGCGCCTTCGAGCTGCTGCATCTGGCGCTGTCGCAGCCGCGCTTCGCCGAAGGCGACGTCGAGCGCATCCGCGGCCAGATCCTGTCCAATCTGCGTTCGTCCAGCACCAGCCCCAACTGGATCGCCAGCCGCACCCTCTCGCGCACCATCTTCGCGGGCCACCCCTATGCGCGCGCTTCCGACGGCACGCCCGAAACCGTGCCCGATATCCGGGTCGAGGACCTGCGGAGCGTGCACAAGCGAGCGATGGTGCGCGGCGGGCTGACCGTCGCCGTGGTCGGCGACGTGACGCCCGACGAGTTGGGGAAGCTGCTGGACATCGCGTTCGGCGCCGTGCCGGCCGGCGGCCAGACGCAGAAGATCCCGGAATGGACCCGGGGGCCGGCCGGCCGCACCATCGTGGTCGAGCGCGACATTCCGCAAAGCGTGGTGCTGATGGCGCGGCAGGGGATCAAGCGCGACGATCCCGACTGGTTCCCCGCCTTCGTGATGAACTACATCCTGGGCGGCGGCGGCTTCAATTCGCGCCTGACCGAGGAAATCCGCGAGAAGCGCGGCCTGGCCTACGGCGTCAGCACCGGCCTGCAGCCCTATGCCGCCGGCGGCCTCTATGTCGGTTCGGTCGCCACCGCCAATCAGCGGGTCGGCGAGTCGATCGAGCTGATGAAGAGCGAGATGCGGCGCCTGGCCGAGCAGGGCGTGACGCAGCAGGAGCTGGTCAACGCCAAGACCTATCTCACCGGCTCCTTCGCGCTGAACTTCTCCTCCTCCGGCGCCATCGCCTCGCTGCTGCTGACCGCCCAGCTCGACGGGCTGGGCCGCGACTATTTCGACCGCCGCAACGGGCTGATCGAACAGGTGACGGCGCAGGACGTGCAGCGCGTCGCCAAGCGCCTGCTCGATCCGGACGCCTTCACCATCGTCGTGGTCGGCAAACCCGAAGGGGTGAAGGCGAGCGAGTAGGCTTGCTTTTGGGTCGGGAAGCGCTAAATTTGTCACTAGGTAACACCTAGGAACACCATGGCTCAATCGCCCACCACCAGCCTCAAGCTCGACCCGCAGACAAAGGAGCGGGTTCAGAAGCTTGCGCAGGCCAAGCGACGCTCCTCGCATTGGGTGATGCGGGAGGCGATCGAGGAATATGTTACCCGGGAAGAAGCGCGTGAGCGCGTGCGCCAGGATATTTTGGCAGCTTGGGAAGAGTATGAGGCCACGGGCCTGCACGTCACTGGCGAAGAGGCTGACGCCTGGCTCAAACGCCTGATGGCTGGCGAAGACGTCGAACCGCCCAAGCCACACAAATAGTCGGCGCAAGTTTTGACCATAATTAGATGGTCCGATCGCGCTCAACGCGACGTGCAACGTCTCTATCGTTTCCTTGCAGCCAAAAATCCAAAAGCCGCGCGTGATGCCGTCGAGGCGATCTTTACCGGCGGTATGTCATTGCGGGAACACCCGGAAATAGGAAGGCCGGCACTTGAGCTGCCGACGGGATATCGCGAATGGCCGGTTCGGTTTGGAGGCGGACATTATTTGATCTTTTATCGCTATCAGAAGAATCAAGTAACAATTCTGGCGGTCCGACATGGACGTGAACTCGGCTACTGATCCTTGTGAAGAAAAACTCCCCCAGCCTACGCGCCATTTCCCTTTTGAACCCTGCTAACATCACCTTCGGGTTAAAATGAGCAAGTTTCCCTACACCCAGACCATCGACAATTGCCTGGCCGAGCAGATCAAAGGCAAGGGCGTGTCGCGCGCGGCCTACGAGGCGATGCTGGCGCGCTGCGCGCCGGCGATCGAGACGCTGCGCAAACGCCAGGCCGACAATTCGCTGCCGCTGCTGCGCCTGCCGGGGCGGACCGACGATCTGGCGCAGATGAACGAGGTCGCGGCCGATTTCCGCCGGCGTTTCGCCAATGTGGTGGTGCTGGGCACCGGCGGCTCCAGCCTCGGCGGGCAGACTTTGTGCGCGCTGGCCGATCGCGGCTTCGGCCCGCTGCAGGGCGCGCCCAAGCTGTGGTTCATGGACAATGTCGATCCCGACACGTTCGGCGAGTTGTTCGAGCGCTTCGATCCGGATACGACCGGCTTCATCGCCATCTCCAAGTCGGGCGGCACGGCCGAGACGCTGACCCAGCTTCTGATCGCGCTCGACTGGTTCGAGGCGCATTACGGCGGCGAGCAGGCGTCCGATCACGTCGTGGCGATCACCGAGCCGAAGGACAACGTGCTGCGCCGGCTGGCGCAGCGGCACGGCATCAGGACGCTGGAGCACGATCCCGGCGTCGGCGGCCGCTTCTCGGTGCTGTCACTGGTCGGGCTGATCCCGGCCGCCATCGCCGGGCTCGACATCGCCAGGGTGCGCCGGGGTGCTGCGGCCGTGCTGGACGCGACCCTGGCGGCGAAAACGCCGGGCGACAGCGCGCCCGCCATCGGTGCGGCGCTGTCCATCGCCCTGCAGCAGGAGCAGGGGCTGAACATCACCGTGCTGATGCCCTATGTCGACCGGCTGGCCTATTTCGGCATGTGGTACCGCCAACTCTGGGCCGAGAGCCTGGGCAAGAACGGCAAGGGCACGACGCCGGTCCGCGCCATGGGCACGGTCGACCAGCACTCGCAGGTGCAGCTCTATCTCGACGGGCCGGCCGACAAGATGTTCACGGTGATGATCGCCGATACCGCCGGCAGCGGCGGGCGGGTGCTGGCCGACAAGGTCGCGGCCGAGAAGGAGCTGGCCTATCTCGCCGGCCGCACCATGGGCGACCTGCTGGAGGCCGAGGCGCGCGCCACCGCCGCCACCTTCGCCCGCAACGGCAAGCCGGTGCGCCTGTTCCGCATTCCCGCGCTGGACGAGGAGAGTATGGGGGCGCTGCTGATGCATTTCATGCTGGAGACCATCGTCGCCGCCGCGCTGCTGGGGGTCGACGCCTTCGACCAGCCGGCGGTGGAGCAGGGCAAGGTGCTGACGCGCGACTATCTCGGCCGGATGGGCGGCTGAGCATGGAAATCCGCCGCCTGCCGCCGACCCTGGTCAACCGCATCGCCGCCGGCGAGGTGGTGGAGCGGCCGGCAAGTGCGGTGAAGGAGCTGGTGGAGAACGCCATCGATGCCGGCGCCAGCCGCATCGAGGTGACCTTGCGCGACGGCGGCCGCTCGCTGCTGGCGGTGGTCGATGACGGCATCGGCATGGGACCGGCGGAGATGGAGCTGGCGGTCGAGCGCCACGCCACCTCCAAGCTGCCGCAGGACGATCTCGACGACATCGCCACCTTGGGGTTTCGCGGCGAGGCGCTGCCGTCGATCGCCTCGGTCAGCCGCTTCCAGCTCACCTCGCGGCCGCAAGGCGCCGACAGCGCCTTCACCCTGCACATCGAGGGCGGCCGCAAGGGCAGGCCGGCGCCGGCGCCGCATCCGCCGGGCACGCGGGTCGAGGTGCGCGATCTCTTCTTCGCCACGCCGGCGCGGCTGAAATTCCTCAAGGAGCCGCGCACCGAGACGCTGCACGTGGTCGATGTGCTGCGGCGGCTGGCCATGGCCTTTCCCGCCATCGCCTTCACGCTGAACGACGACGGGCGCACCGTCTTCAACTATCAGGGCATCGCCACCGACCTGCTGGCGCGCGATCCGGCGGCGGCGCGCCTGCAGCGGCTCTCGGCCATCATGGGCCGCGACTTCGCCGACAACGCCCTGCCGATCGAGGCGGTGCGCGAGGGCTTCCGCCTGACCGGCCATATCGGCCTGCCGACCTTGAACCGCGGCAATGCGCAGATGCAGTTCCTGTTCGTCGACGGCCGGCCGGTGCGCGACAAGCTGCTGGGTGGGGCGGTGCGTGGCGCCTATCAGGATTTCCTGGCGCGCGACCGGCATCCGCTGGTGGCGTTGTTCCTGGAAGCGCCGCGCGGGCATGTCGACGTCAACGTCCATCCGGCCAAGGCCGAGGTGCGGTTCCGCGACGCCGGGCTGGTGCGCGGGCTGATCGTGGGCGCGCTGCGCCATGCGCTGGCCGAGGCCGGCCATCGCGCCTCGACCTCGGTGGCGCAGGCCGCCCTTGGGTCGGTGCGGCCGGGCGGGCTGCCTTATGGTTCGGGTGGTTCGTGGACGCGCAGCACGCCGTTTCCCTCGCCCGGCCTGCGCGAGGCCGCAGCCCTCTATGCCGCGCCGCTGATGGAGCAGGCCAATGCGCCGGTGCTGGCCGGGCTGGACGCACCCTCGGCGCAGGTGCAGGCGCCCGATCCGGTGGCGCTGGACGCCCATCCGCTGGGCGCGGCGCGGGCGCAGGTGCACGAGACCTATATCGTGGCGCAGACCGCCGACGGCATCGTCATCGTCGACCAGCACGCCGCCCATGAGCGGCTGGTCTACGAGCGCATGAAAGCGGCGCTGGACGGTGGCGCGGTGGCGCGGCAGATCCTGCTGCTGCCCGAGGTGGTCGAGCTGGACGAGGCAGCGATCCATCGTCTGACACCGCGCCTGCCGGAGCTGGCGGAGTTGGGCCTGCTGGTCGAGCCGTTCGGGCCTGGGGCGGTGGTGGTGCGCGAGGTGCCCGCGCTGCTGGGCGAAGTCGACGTGCGCGGCCTGCTGCGCGATCTGGGCGACGAGCTGGCCGAATACGACCAGCATCTGTCGCTGAAGGAACGGCTGGAGGACGTGTGCTCGACCATGGCCTGCCACGGCTCGGTGCGGGCGGGGCGGCGGCTGAACGTGCAGGAGATGAACGCGCTCTTGCGCCAGATGGAAGTCACGCCGCATGCCGGCCAGTGCAACCACGGAAGGCCGACTTACGTCGAACTGAAGCTGGCCGATATCGAGCGGCTGTTCGGCCGGCGTTAGAGCGGATCACGATTGGATGGAAGCGCAAGCGCTTCCATCCAATCGTGTGAATCCGCTCTATTCCTTAACGCTTAGAGCAAATTCACATGTTCTGACGGGATCGCTCGCGATTCCGTCAGAACATGATTTGCTCTAAGGCCCGAACGCTCTCAGCTTTTCGACGCCAGCACCCGCCGCGCCACCACCTTGCGGCCCTCCGCCCCGTCGATGGTCAGCGTGTTGCCGTTCACCGCATAGCCGACCTTGCCCTGCAGCGCGGTCAGCAGCGCGTGTTCCTGCGACATCAGGGGTTCGGGGCAGGCCATCTTGGTCGCCACCATGGGGCCGAAATCGATGCGGCCGCCATCGACCTTGTAGGCGCCGCCGTAATTGTTGCACGAGGCCTTGCCGCCGACCCGCCCGTCGGGCCGGAACTCCAGGGTCGGCACGGGCGCCTGCATTTTGGCGCCGGCGATCTCCTCCACCAGCCAGGCCGAGTTCTCCAGCCCGGGCTCCTCTTCCTGGCAGGCCGCCAGCGCAAAACCCGCCAGAATCGTTGCGGCAAGGAGGGCGGATTTCATCGCGAGACCTTTCACTGGTGTTCCCGTACAGATTGCAGACAGGGAAAACGGCGAATCCGGGGCAGAGCTTCAACCGGCTGTCAGGGCTTCCATGCGTCCGTGGTGGAGCGCGAAGACCGTATCCTGCGGCTCGTCCAGCCGCACGATGTCGTGCGGCGCCAGGCCCAGATGCAGTCCCCGGATCACGCGGCCCACGGCGCCATGGCCGACCACGACGCCGCCAGTGGTGACAATCCCGGCCAGAAACGGATGCAGGCGCTCGGCGAGTTGCTGGTAGCTGATGCCGCCGGTCGGCGCATAGGTCCAGTGCGCCGCCGCCCGGGCGGCGACCGCGCCGGGGCTGGCCGCCTCGATCTCCGCCGTGGTCATGCCGTCCCACTCGCCCCAGCTCAGCTCGCAGAGCCGGTCGTCGAACCGGCACCCGGCGGCATCGAGGCCGGCATAGGTGCAGACGATTTCCAGCGTCTGCCGCGCGCGGCCCAGCGGGCTGCAATAGATCGGCACCGACGCGCCTTGCAGCACCCGCTTCAGGGTAAGGCCCATGATCTGCGCCTGAAGCCGGCCCCGTTCGGTCAGCGGCGAGTCGAGCGCGCCCTGGATGCGACCCTGCACGTTCCACTCCGTCTCGCCGTGGCGCAGCAGGTAGATCGGCTTCATGGCTCAGACGGCGCGGATCAGCACGATGCGGGCGGCGCCATAACGGCGCTCGTCAATGGCGGCGAAGCCGTCGGGCAGTTCCAGTTCTTCCTTCGCCGCCAGTTCGGCGCAGAGCAGCGCGCCCGGCGCGATCCAGCCCTGCGCCCGCAAGCCAACCAGCGCCTTGGGGATCAGGCCCGAGCGGTAGGGCGGGTCGAGGAAGACCAGCGTGCAGCCCTGGCGCGCCGCCGGCGGGCTGGTGGCGTCGGCGCGCACCATCGCCGCCTTGGGCAGTTCCTTCATGGCGCGCAGATTGTCGGCGATCGCCTTCATTGCCTGCGACGAGGCGTCCATGAAGGTGACGAACCCCGCGCCGCGCGAGATCGCCTCCAGCCCCAGCGCGCCGGTGCCGGCGAAGGCGTCGAGCACGCGCGCGCCAAGCAGCGGCGAGGCGCCGTCCTCGGTGGCCACGCCATGCGCCAGGATGTTGAACAGCGCCTCGCGCGCCCGCGCCGAGGTGGGGCGGATCTCCTTGCCCTCGGGCGCGATCAGTTTGCGGCCGCGATGGCTGCCGGCGATGATGCGCAGGCTCATGACGGGCGCTTCATGGGCGACGTCGCGGCGCCGGTTTTGGCGCCGGCGCGCCGCCGGCGTGGTCGCGCCGGTTCTTCTGCGCCTTCTTGTGCGGCGGCAGCTTGCGCGGCTTGGGCTTGGCCCAGCCTTCGCGCCGCTTCTGCGCCGCCTCGCTGTCGACCGCGCCTTCCAGCGAATGGGCCGGCACCTCCGCTACTTCGCCCGGCCTCAGTTCGCCCAGCGCGAACGGTCCGTAGCCGATGCGGATCAGGCGCGAGACGGGAATGCCCAGCCAGTCCATGACCTTGCGGATTTCGCGATTCTTGCCTTCCTCCAGCGCCAGGGTCAGCCAGGCGTTGGAGCGTTGGGTGCGGTCCAGCCTTGCCTTGATCGAGCCGTACTGCACGCCATCGACCCGGATGCCCTGCGCCAACTCGGCCAGGGCCCGCTCGCTGACCGCGCCATGCACGCGCACGCGATAGCGCCGTGTCCAGCCGGTGGCGGGCAGCTCCAGCTTGCGCGCCAGTTCGCCGTCATTGGTCAGCAGCAGCAGGCCTTCGGAATTGAAATCCAGCCGCCCCACACTGATGACGCGCGGCATGGCTGGCGGTAGCGTATCGAAAATGGTGGGCCGGCCCTCGGGATCGCGGTTGGAGACGATCAGCCCGGCCGGCTTGTGGTAGCGCCACAGCCGGGTGCGCTCGGCCGCCGGCAGTTTCTGGCCGTCGACGGCGATGACATTGGCGTCGGTCACGTTCAGCGCCGGCGAGGTGATGGTGCGGCCATCGACGCTGACCCGGCCCTGGGCGATCATCTCCTCCGCGTCGCGGCGCGAGGCGATGCCGGCGCGGGCGATGCGCTTGGCGATGCGTTCGCCGGCCGGGTCGCCAGCCGGATCGGCGGCCTTGCTGCTGGCATCGGGTTTCATCTATTTGCGGCGCGCGGCGTCGATGAAGGCGGCCATGATCCGGCGGTCGCCCTCGCTGATGGAGAATTCGGGATGCCACTGCACGCCCAGGCAGAAGCGGTAAGCGGGCGCCTCGATACCCTCGATCACCCCGTCGGCGGCGCGGGCATTGACGATCACGCCGGCGGGCTGGTCGGCGGCGGCCTGGTGATGGGCGGAGTTCACCGGCAGCTCGCTGGCGCCGACGATGCGGTGCAGTTGCGTGCCCGGCGCCACCGTCACGGTGTGGCCGGCCTCGTTGCGCGGGTTGGGCTGCTCATGCGCCAGCGCGTTGTCGATGGCATCGGGGATGTGCTGGATCAGCCGGCCGCCCAGCACCACGTGCAGGAGCTGCTGCCCGCCGCAGATGCCCAGCACCGGCATGTCGCGCTTCAATGCCCCCTGCGTGATGGCGAATTCGAACGCCGTGCGGCGGTCCTTGGTCTGCACCGTGGCGTGCTTCTCGCCGCCATTGTAGTAGGCGGGATCGACGTCGAAGGCGCCGCCGGTGACGACCAGCCCGTCGAGGCGCTCGAGATAGGCTTCCGCCTGGTCCGGATCGTGCGGCAGTGCGACAGGCAGCCCGCCGGCTTCCGCCACCGCCGAGAAATAGTTCTCGCGCGCCGCGTACCAGGGAAATTTCGAGTAGCCGCCGGGCTTTTCCGCGTCCAGCGTGACGCCGATCAGGGGCCGTTTCGCGCCGTTTTCCATGGCCGGCAATCTACTCTTGCCGCGGCGCAAAAGCGAGGCGGCAGGGGCCGATTGACCGCATGGGCGGCACGCGCCAAGGTCGGCCCATGAGGAGCAGCGGATGAGGGATAGCGGGCATATGGACCTGGCGCTGGCGCAGGCGCGCACGGCGGGGGATCGCGGCGAGGTGCCGATCGGCGCGGTGATCGTCGATGGCGCCGGCGCGGTGATCGCCGCCTGCGGCAACCGGGTCGAGCAGGACAACGATCCCACCGCTCATGCCGAGCTGCTGGCGATCCGCGAAGCGGCCGCCCGCCTGGGCGCGCCGCGGCTGGTCGACTGCGATCTCTACGTCACCCTGGAGCCCTGCGCGATGTGCGCCCAGGCCATCGCCTTCGCCCGCCTGCGCCGGGTCTATTTCGGCGCCGCCGATCCCAAGGGGGGTGGCATCGAGCACGGCCCGCGCATTTTCGACCAGCCGACCTGCCATCACCGGCCGGAAGTCTATGGCGGCATCGGCGAGAGCGAGGCGGCGGATCTGCTCAGGGGATTCTTCCGCGCGCGGCGCTGACACCGTCCCGGCGATGAGGGTCAGCCCTGCGGCGGCGTCAGCGCGGGGGCCGACTCTTCCATTTCCACCAGTCTGATCTTCTCACCGCGGGCGGCGATCTTGTCGGTGGACACGGTGATCTGCTCGATGTCGGCGGCGGTCTGGCCGAAATGCTTCTTCAGGTTGGCGACCCGGTCGGCCAGCCGCTCGACGTCCTTCACCAGCACGCCGACTTCCTTCTGGATCAGATGCGCCTGCTCGCGCATGCGCACGTCCTTCAGCACCGCCCGCACCGTGTTCAGCGTCGCCATCAAGGTGGTGGGCGAGACGATGTAGACGCGGGCGCGGTAGGAGCGGTCGACCACGTCGAGGAAGTTGGTGTGCAGCTCGGCATAGACCGCCTCGGAGGGCAGGAACATCAGCGCCGATTCCGCCGTCTCACCGGGGATGATGTACTTGGCGGCGATGTCGGAAATGTGCTTGCCGACATCGGCCTTGAAGGCGCGTTCGGCGGCGACCTGCTGCACGGGGTCGGCGGCGGCGCGCAGCGCGTGGTAGCTCTCCAGCGGGAACTTGGCGTCGATGGCGATCGGGCCGGGCGGCGAGGGCAGGCTGAGCAGGCAGTCGACCCGTGCGCCGTTGGACAGGCCCGCCTGCATGGCGAAGGCCGAGGGCGGCAGGATGCCGGACACCAGGTCGGCGAGCTGCACCTCGCCGAAGGCGCCGCGCGCCTGCTTGTTGGACAGCACCTCGTTCAGCGACACTACCTGCGAGGAGAGCTGGCTGATCGATTTCTGCGCCTCGTCGATGCGCGCCAGCCGCTCGCGCAGGTCGGTGACGGTCTTGACGGTCTCCTGCTGGCCCTTGTCCAGCCGCTCGCCGAGCTGCGCCTGCAGGGCGGCCAGCCGCTCCTCCAGCGTGTTGCGCACGTGGCGCTCCTGCGCCTGCATGCCCTCCAGCACCTTCAGGAGCGTGTCGGTCTGCAGCTTGGCGCTGCGGTCGAGCTGCTCGTTGATCTCGCTGGCGGCGGTATTGCGGCGGAACAGCAGCACGCCGATCAGCCCGCCGATCACCAGGGCGATCAGGACGATGACCAGCAGGATGACGAAAGAGGCAGAGTTTTCCATGGCTTGGCAGGATAGCACGGCGCCGCCGCCAATGGGGCCACGGCTTGACCTTGGGCAGGCGAAGGCTTAGCTAAAGGCCGTCACCAACCCCTAAAAGGCCCTAGCGTTTTCCATGGCATTGCGGTCGATCCTGACAGCGCCCGATCCACGGCTGAAGAAGGTCTCCAAGCCGGTCGACAAGGTCGACGAGGAGATCCGCAGGCTGATGGACGACATGCTGGAGACCATGTACGCCGCCCCCGGCATCGGGCTGGCGGCGCCGCAGGTCGGCGTGCTCAAGCGCGTGCTGGTGATCGACATCGACCGCGAGGGCGAGAAGAGCGGGCCGTTGAAAATGGCCAACCCGGAGATCGTCGACGTCTCCGAAGAGGACGCTTCCTACGAGGAGGGCTGCCTGTCGGTGCCCGAGCACTACGCCGAGGTCGAGCGGCCGGCGCGGGTGACGGTGCGGTATCTCGACCAGGACAACGAGGTGCGGACGCTGCAGGCCGACGGGCTGCTGGCCACCTGCATCCAGCACGAGATGGACCATCTCGACGGCATCCTCTTCATCGACCGCATTTCGGCCCTGAAGCGCAACATCATCCTGCGCAAGCTGGTCAAGGCGCGCAAGGATGCGGAAAAGTCGGGCGAGAAGGAAGCCCAGCCGGTCTGAGCCGGCCCGCTGCTGCCTCCGGGCCGCGCCCCGTCTGACACCGCCCCGTCTGACCTGCCGGACACTCGCCTTGGCGGATGGCCGCCTGTAGGATCGCCGCCATGCGCATCGCTTACATGGGAACCTCCGCTTTCGCCGTGCCGGCCCTGCAGGCGCTGGCCCGGGCCGGCCACGACACCGCCGCCGTCTATACCCAGCCGCCACGGCCGGCCGGGCGGGGCCAGGCCGAACGGCGCTCGCCGGTGCACGAGGCCGCCCTGGCACTCGGGCTTGAGGTGCGTACGCCGGGCTCGCTGAAGGGCGAGGACGAGATCGCCGCTTTCCATGCTCTCGACCTCGATGCGGCGGTGGTGGCGTCCTACGGCCACATCCTGCGGCCGCCGTTCCTGGAAGCGCCGCTGTTCGGTTGCCTCAACATCCACGCCTCGCTGCTGCCGCGCTGGCGTGGTGCGGCCCCGATCCATCGCGCCATCCTGGCCGGCGACCGCGAATCGGGTGTCACCATCATCCGCATGGACCAGGGGCTCGACACCGGCGACATGCTGCTGGCCGAGTCGGTGCCGATCACGGCCGCCACCACTGCGCCGCTGCTGCACGACCAGCTCGCCGAACTGGGGGCGCGGCTGATCGTGGCCGCGCTCGACGGGGTGATGAAGAACTCGCTGACGCCGGTGAAGCAGCCGGAGCAGGGCGTCACCTATGCCCACAAGCTGGGCAAGGACGAGGGCCGGCTGGACTGGCGGCGGCCGGCGGCGGAACTGGAGCGGCAGGTGCGCGGGTTGCTGCCGTGGCCGGGCACCTTCTTCGAGCTGGGCGGGGAGCGCATCAAGGTGCTGCAGGCGTCGCTGGCGCTGGGCAGCGGTACGCCCGGCACGGTGCTGCCCGGCGGCGGCCTGACGGTGGCCTGCGGCACCGGCGCCCTGCGGCTGGAGACGCTGCAGCGGCCGGGCGGCAAGGCGCTCGACGCCGACGCCTTCCGCCGCGGCTTCGCCCTGCCCGAGCGGCTGCCGCTGCCCGAGGTGGCGGCGATCGGCGCAAGATGACGCGGTTCCGGCTGACGGTGGAATATGACGGCCGGCATTTCGTCGGCTGGCAGCGCCAGGACAACGGCATGTCGGTGCAGCAGGCGCTGGAAGAGGCGATCCACAAATTCTGCGGCGAGGGCGTCTATGTCCAGGGCGCCGGCCGCACCGATGCCGGCGTGCATGCGCTGGCGCAGGTGGCGCATGTCGATATCGACCGGCCCGCGGTCGCCGACACGGTGCGCGACGCTATCAACTTCCATCTCCGCCCGTGGCCGGCCTCGGTGCTGAGCGCCGAAGCGGTCGGGCCGCAGTTCCACGCCCGCTTCGACGCCATCGCCCGCCGCTACCGCTACCGCATCGTCAACCGCCGCGCGCCCCTGGCGCTGGATGCCGGACGCGCCTGGCTGGTCAACGTGCCGCTCGATGCCCAGGCCATGCACCAAGCCGCGCAACGCCTGGTGGGCCAGCACGATTTCACCTCCTTCCGCGCCGCCATGTGCCAGGCCAACTCGCCGATCAAGACGCTGACCTCGCTTGCGGTCGCGCGCCGGGGCGACGAGATCGACATCGACGTCGAGGCCCGTTCCTTCCTGCACAACCAGGTGCGCATCATGGTCGGCACGCTGAAGCATGTCGGCGAGGGCAAGTGGACCGCCGACGACGTGAGCGAGGCGCTGGAAGCGAAGGACCGCGCCGCCGCCGGCGTGACGGCGCCGCCGGACGGGCTTTATCTGATGGGAGTCGAGTACCCGACTGGAACGTGACCCGCTCTATTCATTAATGTCTAGGCGAGCGGCTGGCTGGCCGTCAGCATCGTAAAGAAGATCGCGTTCAGCATCACGCCGAGGCTGATGTAGAGCACCACGAACAGCGCCGCCTGGGGTGGGGAGAGCGACATGGCGTGGCGCAGCAGGCGATATTCGATCACCGCCACCACGCCCAGCAGGACCAGGCTGAGGAGCTGGGCGATCGGCTCGGGCAGGAGGCTGGAGCTGGCGCCGAGGAACAGCGCCAGCGCATAGATGATGATCTGCGCCCAGTTGTTGGCGCAGACGAAGCCCGGCGCCTCCTGCGCGCGCCCCAGCAGCGGCGCCAGCCGCAGCACGATCACCGGGAACAGCAGCCAGTCGATGACGTAGATGCCGGCGCTGAGCAGGATCTGGTGCAGGCCGATGCTCTGCACGCCGTAGGAATCGAGCTGCATCAGCCCCAGCACCGCGTAGGCCGGCGCCACCAGCAGCATGACCCGGAACGAGCGCAGCGCGCCCGCCGGCGTGCGGTCGAAATGCTGCAGCCCGCCGGGATCGTTGCGCATCAGCCGCCAGGCGCCGACCAGCCCGTAGGCAAGCTCGCGGCCGGAGATCATCGGTAATTCACCGGCGCCTCACGCCGCCTGTCCGGCGAAGAAGCGTTCCAGGATCAGGCGATAGACTTCCTGCAAGGCGGCGATGTCGGCGACGGCGGCGCGCTCGTCGACCTTGTGCATGGTCTGGCCGACCAGGCCGAACTCGACCACCGGGCAGTAGTCGCGGATGAAGCGGGCGTCCGACGTGCCGCCGGTGGTGGAAAGCTCCGGCTGCCGGCCCGTCACCTCGTTGATGGCGCTGGCCACCAGTGCGGAAAGCGGCCCCGGCTCGGTGAAGAAGGCCTCGCCCGAAACCGATATGTCGAGCGTGTAGGTGCCGCCGACCGCATCCAGCTTCCGCCGCACCAGCCGCTCCAGCGACTGGGAGGTGTGGATGTTGTTGAAGCGGATGTTGAACGAGGCTTTCGCTGCCGCCGGGATCAGGTTGTTGGTCGGGTTGCCGACATCGGCGGTGTAGAACTGCAGCGAAGAAGCCTCGAAGAATTCGTTGCCGTGGTCGAGCGGTTCCTCGATCAGGGCCGTCATCATGCGCGCCAGCCGGTGCACGGGATTGTCGGCCAGGTGCGGATAGGCGATATGGCCCTGTACGCCCTGCACGCTGATATGGCCGGTCATCGAGCCGCGGCGGCCCACCTTCATCATGTCGCCGAAGCGCGCCTTGTTGGTCGGCTCGCCGACGACGCAGGCGTCGAACCTCACCCCGTCCGCCGCCAGCGCCTGCAGCATCTTCTTCGTGCCGTTGATCGCCGGGCCTTCCTCGTCGCCGGTGATCAGCAGCGAGATCGTGCCGCCCTTCGCGGCAAAAGCCTCGCCATGCTGGGCGCGATACTGGGCGGCGGCGGCGACGAAGGCGGCGATGGCGGCCTTCATGTCGGCAGCGCCGCGGCCATAGAGCACGCCGTCGATCAGGTCGGCGGCGAAGGGATCGACCGTCCAGGCGCGCCGGTCGCCCACCGGCACCACGTCGACATGGCCGGCGAAGCAGAAATGCGGGGCGCCGCTGCCGAGGCTGGCGTAGAGATTGGCGATGTCGGGCGTGCCGGCTTCGGCGAAATCCAGCCGCCGCGTCGCGAAGCCGGCCTGCTGCAGCGCCGGCCCCAGCACGCCCAGCACGCCTGCTTCCTGCGGCGTCACCGAGGGACAGCGGATCATCGCCTGCGCCAGCGCGACGGCATCGATTGGTTGGGCGAGACGGTTATCGGGCATGGCGCGGGACTATAGCGCGGTTGGCGGGGAGGGGAAGTCCGACGAATATCCCCCTAATATGGTCGCATTTTTCACCTCTCCCCGCTTGCGGGGAGAGGAGGCGAGCGCAAGCGAGCGGGTGAGGGGCAGATGCAGATACGGAAATGGCCCCTCACCTTCCCACCGCTGCGCGGCGGGCCCCTTCCTCTCCCCGTTCCACGGGGAGAGGTGATTGAATCAGTCCCGCAGCAGGTCGTTGATCGAGGTCTTCGACCGGGTGCGCTCGTCGACGCGCTTGACGATCACCGCGCAGTAGGTCGAGGGCCGGTCGGGGCCGCCGGGCAGGTTGCCCGGCACCACCACCGAATAGGCCGGCACGCGGCCGACGAAGGTCTCGCCGGTGTGGCGGTCGACGATCTTGGTGGTGGCGGAGATGAACACGCCCATGGCCAGCACGGACCCGGTCTCGACGATGACGCCTTCGACCACCTCGGAGCGGGCGCCGATGAAGCAGTTGTCCTCGATGATGACCGGGTTGGCCTGCAGCGGCTCCAGCACGCCGCCGATGCCGACGCCGCCGGAGAGGTGGCAGTTCTTGCCGATCTGGGCGCAGGAGCCGACCGTGGCCCAGGTGTCGACCATGGTGCCTGAATCGACATAGGCGCCGAGATTGACGAAGCTGGGCATCAGGATCACGCCCGGCGCCACATAGGCGCTGCGGCGCACGATCGAGCCCGGCACGGCGCGGAAGCCGGCCTTGGCGAATTCCGAAGCACCCCAGCCGGCGGTCTTCAGCGGCACCTTGTCGAACCACGGCGCCATGCCCTTGCCGGGGAACACCGCGCCGCCATCCATCGGCACCGAATCGTAGAGGCGGAAGGACAGCAGCACCGCCTTCTTCAGCCATTGGTTCACGATCCAGCCGCCCGGGCCCTTCTCGCACACCCGCAGCGTGCCGTTGTCCATGCCGTCCAGTGCCGCCTCGACGGCCTCGCGGATCTGGCCGCCGGTGCTGGCGTTGATGCCCTCGCGCGCCTCCCAGGCGGCTTCGATAGCGGTCTGCAGGTGCTTGTCCATTGCAAAGGTCTCCGGCGTTTCCTGGTCGCGAAATCCGGCGGACCTTGCGAAATGCGGCGGCGGGTGTCAATGGCGGCAGCCATGGGAACTGCCGGCCCGGCGAGGGGCCGCCGTGCGGCTGCTATTTTTGCCTCAGCACCTTTTCCCGCTCCCGCTCGTATTCGCGGCGGGAAAGGGCGCCGCTCTCATAGGCGCGCTGCAGGTCCATGAGCTGCTGGCCCCTGGTGGCGGATTCGGGTTGCACCACGGTGGTGTTCTCCTCGCCGCCGCAGGCCGACAGGCCAAGGGTGGATATCGCCAGCGCCGTCGCCAGCCCGAAACCCGCCAGTATCCGTTTCGCCACGGCCGTTCTCCCTGCTGTTGCGCAGCAGGAAAACGATGGCGTTCGCAGCCGGGTTCCTGGGGACCTATCTAGTGGTCGGGCCGGCCACTGGCCATTGCTGCAGGAACTCGACCACGTCGTCGGTCTCGTGGTGGATATGCTCGCGGGCCTCGCCCAGCAAGGCCAGCCGCTCGACGCTCTCAGCGGTGCGCACCCAGACCGTGCGCATGCCCATGTCGTGCGCCGGTTTCAGGTTGTGCGCCATGTCGTCGAGCATGACGGCGCGGGTTGGATCGAAGCCGAAGCGCTTCACCAGCTCCTCGTAGACCGAGACGGTGGGCTTGGGCGTGTAGCCGGCGGCGACGATGTCGTGGATGCCCTCGAAATGCCGGCTGACGCCCAGTTTCTCCATGACGCGCTCGGCATGCGGCTGCGAGCCGTTGGTGAAGATCACCTTGCGGCCGGGCAGGGCGGCCAGCAGCGCGTCGAGTTCGGGACTGGCGGGAATCGCCGACAGGTCGATGTCGTGCACGTACTCGATGAAGCGCTGCGGCGGGCACTGGTGCAGCGACATCAGTCCGCGCAGCGAGGTGCCGTGCTCGCGCCAGTACTTCTTCTGCAGGTGGCGCGCCTCGATATGGTCGATCTTGAGGAAATCGGCGATGAAGTCGCGGATGCGCACCTCGACCTGGTCGAACAGGTTGAAGCGGGCGTGATAGAGCGTGTTGTCGAGGTCGAACACCCAGGTGTCGATGTTGTGGGTGTCGACGTTGTGGGTATCGACGTTGCGGGTGCCGACATCGCGGCCGGATTCGGGCCGGGTCAGGTCGACGCCGGCGGCGGCAGCGTCCAGCACGTCTTCGCGCGAGGGCGGGCTCTTGTCAGCGGACATCACGGCCAAACATGGCGACTGGCGCCGCCGGCCGCAAGGTCAAACGCCGCCGCCATAGACGCGGCGGGCCGGATCGTTGGTCTCCCAGGCCGGGCCCGGCTCGGCGCGCGGGCCGGTGCAGGCCGACAGCAGCGCCAGCAGCAGTGCAAAAACCACGAATGTTCTCATGCGCCGAGTCTGGCGGCGCGGCGGGCGGCGGTCAAATCACGCTGTGGCGAGGGGGGGCGGATAGGCCGGCTATCAGGCGCGGCGGATCATGGTGCCGACGCCATGCTCGGTGAAAATCTCCAGCAGCAGCGCATGCGGCAGCCGCCCGTCGAGGATGACCGCCGCCTCGACGCCGCGCTGCACCGCGTCGATGCAGTTCTCGACCTTGGGGATCATGCCGCCGGAGATGGTGCCGTCCTTGATCAGCGCCCGCACCTCGTCGACGGTCAGCTCGGGTATCAGCTTGCCGTCCTTGCCCAGCACGCCGGCCACGTCGGTGAGGAAGATCAGGCGGCGGGCCTTGATGGCGCCGGCGATGGCGCCGGCGGAGGTGTCGGCGTTGATGTTGTAGGTCAGCTCGTCATGCACGCCAAAGCCGATCGGCGCCACCACCGGAATGACGCCGGCCGAGGTGAGCTGCTCCAGCAGCCGGGCGTTGATCCGCGCCGGCTCGCCGACTTGGCCGAGATCGACCTTGATCAGTTCGCCCGTCCTGGGATCGCGTGTCTCGGTCATCTTGTTGGCCAGGATCAGGTTGCCGTCCTTGCCGCAGATGCCGACCGCGGTGCCGCCGACCTCGTTGATGTCGGCCACGATCGCCTTGTTGATGGCGCCGGCCAGCACCATCTCGACGATCTCCATGGTCGCCGCGTCGGTCACGCGCAGGCCGTTGACGAACTCGCTCCTGATGCCGACCCGCTCCAGCATCTTGTTGATCTGCGGGCCGCCGCCATGGACCACCACCGGGTTCATGCCGACCTGCTTCATCAGCACCACGTCCTGGGCGAACAGGTCGCCCAGCTTCGGGTCGGTCATGGCGTGGCCGCCGTACTTGACGACGAAATTGTCGCCGGTGTAGCGGCGCATGTAGGGCAGCGCCTTGGAAATGGTTTCGGCGATGCGCAGCCAGTGCTTGGTTTCGCCGATGTCCCGGTCCGCCATGTCGCGCCCCCGCAGAAGATGGTGGCCGGTCCGCGGCCGGCGCGAAATCTAGCGGAAACTCCGGCGAGCGCAAATCATGCTTTGATGGCGCATTGGCGCCGCCGTTGCCGGCCGTCAGGCCGGCGGCTGGTCCGCCAGCCCGGCCAGTTCGGCCCGCAGGTCGGCGATGCCGTCGCCCTTGGCCGCCGAGGTCACGTGCAGGCGCGGGAAGGCGCCGACATGGCGGCGTATGGCGGCCTCGGTATCGGCAACGATCTGGGCCAGTGCGGGTTTCTTCACCAGGTCGGCCTTGGTCAGCACCAGCTGGTAGGGCACCGCCACCTTGTCGAGTGCGGACATGGTCTCGTCGTCGTTGGGCTTCACCCCGTGGCGGGCGTCGATCAGCACCAGCACCCGCGTCAGGGTCGGCCGGCCGCGCAGGTAGCGCTCGATCAGTTCGCTCCAGGCGCCGATCTTCGCCTTGGAGGCCTTCGCAAAACCGTAACCGGGCATGTCGACCAGCATCAGCCGGTCCGACAGGCTGAAGAAATTGAGCTGCTGGGTGTGGCCGGGGCTGGAGGAGGTGCGGGCCAGGGTGCGCCGGCCGGTCAGGGCGTTGACCAGCGACGACTTGCCGACATTGGAGCGGCCGGCGATGGCGATCTCGGGCAGGGAGGCGGGGATCAGCGAGGCCTCGCTGGCGGCGCCGGCGATGAACTCGCAGGGGCCGGCGAACAGGAGCCGGCCGGCCTCGCGCGCCTCGTCATCGATGTCGGGCAGGCCGGGGATGGCGCTGCGTTGTTCCTCGCTCATCGCCCGGTCCCGCCGTTGCGTACGCTCAGGCCTTCGGCTTGGACTTGTTCTTGGCCTTGCGGCCGGCGCCCTTGTCGCCGACCAGCGGCGAGGGCGCGCCGGCATCGATGCCGCCCGACACCTTCACGTGCATGCGCCGCATGATGATGTATTGCTGGGCGATCGAGAGCGTGTTGTTCCACGCCCAGTAGATCACCAGTCCCGCCGCGAACGGCGCCAGGATGAAAGTGAAGACGATCGGCATCAGCAGGAAGATCTTGGCCTGCACCGGGTCGGCCGGGGCCGGGTTCAGCTTCTGCTGCAGGTACATGGTGATGCCCATGATCAGCGGCCAGACGCCGATGTTGAAGAAGCCGAGAATCCCCGGCACGTCCCAGGGCACGAAGCCGAACAGGGTCAGGATGGTGGCCGGGTCGGGCGCCGACAGGTCGTGGATCCAGCCGAAGAACGGCGCATGGCGCATCTCGATGGTGACGTAGAGCACCTTGTAGAGCGCGAAGAACACCGGGATCTGCACGATGATCGGCAGGCAGCCGGCGGCGGGGTTGACCTTCTCCCGCTTGTACAGCGCCATCATCTCCTGGTTCAGCTTCTGCCGGTCGCTGCCGTGGCGTTCGCGCAGGCGCTGCATCTCGGGCGTCAGCGCCTTCATCTTGCTCATCGCGTGGTACGACTTGTTGGCCAGCGGGAAGAACAGCAGCTTGACGATGACGGTCAGCGCCATGATCGCCAGGCCGAAATTGCCGATATGCTTGTAGAGCCAGTCGAGCACGAAGAACATCGGCCGCGTGATGGGGCGGAACCAGCCCCAGTCGATGGCCATGAACAGGCGGGTGATGCCGTACTGCTCCTCGTAGGTCTCCAGCGTCTCGACGATCTTGGCGCCGGCATAGAGGCGGCCGGCGGCTTCCGCCTTGCCGCCGGCCGGCACGGTCTGCGCCGGCATGGTGTAGTCGACCTGGAAGCGGCCGGTGGCCGGCGTCGGCATGGCGCCGGAGAAGCGGGTGTTGACCTCGACCTGCTGGTCGGGGATCAAGGTCGCCATCCAGTACTTGTCGGTGATGCCGATCCAGCCGCCGCGGGTGGCCCCTTCCTGCTGCGGCTTCTCCTTCACGTCGTCGTAGCTGAACTCGCGCAGCGTCTCGTTCAGCATGGCGAACGGGCCTTCATGCAGGATGAAGAGCCCGTCGGTGCGCGGCCGGCCGACCCGCTTGACCAGCGCGTAGGGGAAGACGGTGACGGCGCTGGCGGAGGCGTTCTCGACCGTCTGGGTGACGGTGAACAGGAAGTGCTCGTCGATCTCGTAGCGCAGGCTGAAGCTCAGGCCCTCGCCATTGTCCCACGACAGGGTGACGGGCTGGCCCGGCTTCAGCACCTCGCCGTCGGCGGCCCACACCGTGTCCGGTCCCGGCACGCGGACGCCGCTGGCGGCCCAGCCGTGTTCGGCGAAATAGGGTTCGGGGCTGCTCTCGGGCGACAGCAGGATGACGCTGGGACTGTTGCGGTCGACGGTCTGGCGATGCCGGACCAGCCGCACGTCGTCGATGCGCGCGCCTTTCAGCGCGATCGAGCCGGAGATTTCCGGCGCATCGATCTTCACGCGCGGGCTGTCGCCCAGGGCGGCGTCGCGGTCGCGCGGGGCGGAAACGCCCGTGCCGGGGTTGGCGCCGGGTGCTGCGGGCGCGCCGCCGGGAACGGGCACGCCCGAACCGTCCTGCTGCGCGGCCTGTTGCTGCTGCGGCTGCGGCACCGGCGCGGGGAACATGTACTGCCAGCCCAGCACGATGATGAGGGAAGCCACGATGGCGAGAACGAGATTGCGCGTATCCATGTACCAGGCTTCCCAGCGTTAGAATGTCGGCTTGCGGCCCGGCGCCGGCGGCACGGGATCGAACCCCGAGCCGCCCCAGGGGTGGCAGCGCAGCAGGCGCCTGAGCGTCAGCCAGGTGCCGCGCAGCGGGCCGTGTACGGCGATGGCCTCGAAACCGTAATGCGAGCAGCTCGGCGCGAAGCGGCAGGCAGTGCCCATGAGCGGCGACAGGAACCACTGGTAGAGCCGGATCAGGACCAGCAGCGGCGCGGCCAGCAGCCAGCCGGCCAGGCGAAAGGGAGAGCGTCGCTGCGAGGCGCCGGCGGTGAGGCTCATCGCTGCGCTCCACATATGGCGTCGACCCGGCGCAGCGCCAGGCGCAGATCGTCGAGCAGCTGGTCGAACGGGCGGGTGGCGGTGGCGTCGCGGGCGATCAGCACGTAGTCGAGGCCGCTGCGGGCGTGCAGCGGCATGACCTGGCGCACCGCCTCGCGCAGCCGGCGCTTGCAGCGGTTGCGGGTCACGGCATTGCCGACCTTGCGGCTGGCGGTGTAGCCGACGCGCAGGGCGTTGCCGGCGCGCTCGGCCTCGGGCCGCGGCGCTGCCTGCAGGATCAGGCCGGGAGTGACGCAGCGCCGGCGTGCGGCGGCGACGCGCAGGAAATCGGCGCGCCGCGGCAGGCTCGTCGTTGGGGGACGCCGGCTGACGCTTGCGTCCATGACAGGAAAAGGCGGACGCTTCAGGCGGAGAGGCGCTTGCGGCCCTTGGCCCGGCGATTGGCCAGGACCTTGCGGCCGCCCACCGTCTCCATGCGGGCACGGAAGCCATGACGGCGCTTGCGCACCAATTTGCTCGGCTGGAACGTGCGTTTCACGGGCTTCTCTCCTGGTCTTGGGACGACCGCGCAAACCCGGCAATCGCCCCCGCGCCAGGGGCGCAAACGGACAGTCCGGAACGGTCGGAAAATCGGGGGCCGGTATAAGGTCAGGGGCGGGGAAAGTCAACGCGACAGGACGGCTGGCGGACGGCGTCGGCATCGATCCCCGCAATACCGGCCAAGCCCTGTTTCCGCCACGGTTTTCCGGTTCTTCCCGGCCCGAACCGCGGCATCCCGGGGTGGTGGGCCGTCTCTGGCAGGGCTGGTGGGTCTGCCGGCATCGACCGTCGAGATATGGGGGTGACGATAGATGTCGCGGGCAAATGTGCATAACCACAGCAGGCCCATGTATAGTCGGCGCGCATGAGCCTTCGCGATCCGTCCTCCGCCGCCGCAGGAAGATTGCGCTTCGGCCTGTCGCTGAAGCTGCTGCTGCTGGCCATCGCCTTCGTGATGCTCGCCTCGGCGCTGATCTTCGTGCCCTCGATCGGCAATTTCCGCCATGCCTGGCTGACCCAGCGCCTGGCCAACGCCCATCTGGCGACCCTGACCCTGGAGGCGACGCCGGACGCCATGGTCAGCGAGGAGCTGGCGCGCATGCTGCTGCGCCTGGCCGAGGTGCGGGGCATCGTGCTGAAGCGGGGCGCGGGGCCGCGCCGGGCGTTGTCGCTGGCGATGCCGCCGGAGGTCGACCTGGTGGTCGATCTCGACGCGGAGATGGCGCCGGGCATGATCGGCGAGGCCTTCGGCTCGCTGTTCAGCCGCGGCAACCGCGTCATCCGCGTCATGGGCCATTCGCCGGCCGACCCCGACGTGCGGCTGGAGGTGCTGGTCGACGAGGCGCCGCTGCGCGCCGACATGATCTCCTACGGCACCCAGGTGCTGCTCTATTCCTTCCTGATCTCGCTGATCACCGCCGCCCTGCTCTACCTGACCCTGCGCTGGCTGATGGTGCGGCCGCTGCAGCGGCTGACCGGCGACATCATGGCGTTCCGGCGCGATCCGGAGGCGCCGCGCCTCTCGCAGGCCAGCCGGCATCCGAACGGCCGCAGCGACGAGATCGGCGTGGTCGAGCGCGAACTGGCTGACATGCAGGCCGCCCTGCAGGCGGCGCTGAAGCAGAAGGACAATCTCGCCACGCTGGGCACGGCGGTGACCAAGATCAACCACGACCTGCGCAACATCCTGGCCACCGCGCAGCTCTTGTCCGACTATCTGGAAAGCTCCGACGATCCCAAGGTGCGCAAGGTGGCGCCGACCATGATGCGCGCCATCGACCGGGCGGTGGCGCTGTGCACCGACACGCTGAACTTCACCGCCGAGGCGCCGCAGCCCAGAACCGGGCTGGTCGAACTGCAGCCGCTGATCGCCGAAGTCGAGACCGCGCTCAGCCCGGCCGGCAACGGCGACGGCCGCCCGCCGGTCGACTGGCATGTCGGGTTCGACGCCGGGCTGAAGGTCAGCGCCGATCGCGAGCTGGTGTTCCGCGCCATGCTGAACATCGCGCGCAATGCGGTGCAGGCCGGGGCCAACCGCATCAGCATCGTCGCCCGCCGCGCCCCGCCGGCCGACACGGTGATCGAGATTGCCGATAACGGCCCCGGCCTGCCGCCGCGCGCGCGGGAGAATCTGTTCCGGCCTTTCGCCGGCAGCGCCCGCCCCGGCGGCACCGGGCTGGGCCTGGCCATCGCCCGCGACCTGATGCGCGCGCAGGGCGGCGATCTGGTGCTGGCCGATACCGGCAGCGCCGGCACGACCTTCCGGCTGACCCTGCCGGATGCGGCGAACGGGCCCCGTCAGGCCGGCAGCTCGTAGCCGATGGCGCTTTCGCTGGCGATGGTCTTGCGCACCGCCTCTCGCGCCATCATGCGATCGTACAGCGCGGAGAGATAAGGGAACTGCTCGCGGGGCGGATGCAGCGAGTTGAAGAAGCGCCAGTAGAGGCGGAACAGGTGAATGTCGGCAATGGAGTATTGCCCCAGAATCCAGTCCGCCTTGCCGAGCTTGCGGTCGGCCAGGCCATAGATGGCGGTTGCGTGCTCCAGTCCAAGCTGGCGCGCGGGATGCACGGTGGCGGCAATGAACGACATCCAGGAAATCGCCCGCGCCTGCGCCTTCAGGTCGTCGGCCGGCAGCAGGCCGGCGGCGGCAAAGCGGCGCGCCAGATAGAACAGGATCGCCGCCACTTCGGTCAGCACCAGCCCATCGATCAGCAGCACCGGCACCTTGCCCTCGGGATTGAGCGCCAGGAATTCGGGCTGTTGCATGTCCTTGCGGGCGAAGGAGAGCGGCCTGATCTCGAACGGCGCGCCGATCTCGTTCAGCGCGATATGCACCGCCATCGAGCTGGCGCCGGGGGCGAGATAGAGCGCGATCATGTCAATCCAGCTGCAGGAACAGCGCCTTCAGATAGGCGGTTTCCGGCAGGGCGGGATGGATGGGATGGTCGGGGGCGGCGCCCAGGCTGCGCAGGATGCGGCCGGCGCGGCGGCTGTCGGCCAGGCCGCGACGGACCTGCTCGGCGAAGAGCGGCGGTTCGACCAGGTGCGAGCAGGAGGCGATGACCAGGAAACCGCCGGGCTCGACCAGCGCAGAGGCCAGCCGCGCCAGCTTGCGATAGCCCTGGGCGCCCGATTTCAAGTCCTTGCGGCTTTTCACGAAGGCGGGCGGATCGGCGATGACCAGCCCGAATTTCTCCTGCGCCGCCGCCATCTTCTCCAGCTCGGCGAAAACCTCGCCGCGCAACGTTTTCACCGTGCCGCCAACGCCGTTGGCTTCCGCCGCCTTGGCCGCCATCGCCAGCGCCGCCTCGGAGCGGTCCAGGGCCAGCACCGAACTGGCACCGGCCTTGGCTGCCTGCACCGCGAAGCCGCCGGCATAGCAATAGGCGTCGAGCACGCGCGCGCCCTTCGCCAGCTCGGCGGCCAGGCGGCGATTGTCGCGCTGGTCGTAGAACCAGCCGGTCTTCTGGCCCGAAGCGAGATCGGCGAAGAACACCGCGCCGTATTCCTGCAGCGTCACCGGCCCGTTGACGGCGCCGCGCAAGATGGTGGTCTCCTGCGCCAGCCCTTCCAGCGCCCGCACCGAGGAATCGTTGCGCGCCACGATGGCTTCCGGGTGCAGCACGGCGTCCAGCGCCTCGACGATCAGCGGCGTCAGCATCTCCATGCCGGCGGTGTTGGCCTGCAGCGCCAGCACCTCGCCGAAGCGGTCGACGATCAGGCCGGGCAGCCCATCGGCCTCGGCATGGATCAGCCGGTAATAGGGCGCGCCGACCAGTCTGTCGCGCAACGCCGCCGCCCTGGCGATCCGGGCGGCGATGAAGTCGCGGTCGATGACGGTGGCGGCGTCGCGGTCGAGCAGGCGGGCGGCGATCAGCGAATGCGGGTTGAAGGTGGCGACGCCCAGCCGCACGCCGCCGGCATCGGTCAGCGCCACCAGCGAGCCCGGCGGCAGCGCCTTGGTCTGGGCTTCCATCTGGATCTCGTTGGAGAAGGCCCAGGGATGGCCGAAGCGCAGGCGCTTGTCCTCGCCCTTCTTCAGCGCCACGACGGCAAGCTTGGCCATGATCTCGGTCTCTTTCTTCTCTATTCGCCCAGCGCGACGCCGTCGCGGCGCGGATCGGCGCCGCCCTGCCAGCCGGCGGCGGTGCGGCGCAGCCCGTGCAGGCCGCTGGGGATGGCGATAAACCGCGTTTCGTGGCCCAGCGCAACCAGAGAAGCGGCGAAGCCGGCATCGAAGCGGCCTTGCTCCAGCATTGTCGGGCCGTTGAAGTTCAGCGCCAGTGGCAGCTCGATGGCGTCCTGCATCGAGAGGTTCCAGTCGATCACGCCGATCACCGCCTTCAGGACGGCACCGATGATGGTGGGGCCGCCGGCCGATCCCACCGCCAGCAGCGGCCGGCCCTCGGCGTCGAAGGCGATGGCCGGCGTCATGGAGGAGCGCGGCCGCTTGCCCGGGGCGATGGCGTTGGCCACCGGCCGGCCGTCGATCTCGGGCAGGAAGGAGAAATCGGTCAGCTCGTTGTTGAGCAGGAAGCCGCGCACCATCAGCCGCGCGCCGAAGGCGGCCTCGATGGTGGTGGTGAAGGAGACGACGTTGCCGTTGCGGTCGGCGATGCTGAGATGGCTGGTGGCGGGGATTTCGCGCGTGTCGCCGGCCGGGGCGGGCGAGATCGCCGCCAGTTTCCCCGGCGCGGCCTTGCCCTGCAGGGCCTTGCCGCGGTCGATCAGGGCGGCGCGGGCGGCGAGGTAGTCACGCGCCAGCAGCCTGGCGCTGGGCACCGTAACGAAGGCGGGATCGCCGACATAGGCCTCGCGGTCGGCGAAGGCCAGCCGCGCGGCCTCGGCGACCAGATGCACCGCCTCGACCGATTGCGGCGGCAGCGCCGCCAGGTCGAAGCCTTCCAGCATGCCCAGCATCTGCAGCAGCGCCAGCCCGCCGGACGACACCGGCGGCGCGGCGCAGACCTTCAGCGCACGATAGGGACCGCACAGCGCCTCGCTCTCGACCACCCGGTAAGCAGCGAGGTCGTCAAGGCTCAGCGTGCCCGGTCGCCTGTTGTCGGTGCGCACGCGCGCGACGATGTCCTGCGCCAGCGGCCCGGCATAGAAGGCGTCGGCGCCATCGCGGGCAATAAGGCGCAACGTGTCGGCCAGTTCTTTCTGCACCAGAATCTCGCCGCGCTTGAGCGGCGTGCCGTCCGCCTGGAAGAAGATCGACCGCGCCTGTTCGTCCTGTTGCAAGGCGGTCTCGCGCGCCAGCGCGGCGGCAAGGCGCGGCGACACTTCGGTCCCGTTCTGCGCCAGCGCGATGGCCGGGGCGAAGAGATCGGCCCAATCCATCCGGCCATGGCGGCGATGCGCCAGCTCGAGCAGGCGCAGCAGGCCCGGCGTGCCGACCGACTGCCCACCATTGACCGCCTCCATGAAGGGCAGCGGCTTGCCGTCTTGCCCCAGGAACATGCCGGGCGTGGCGCCGGCCGGCGCCGTCTCGCGGCCGTCGTAGTAATGCAGCCTGCCGGCCTTGGCGTCGTAGTAGAGCAGCAGCCCGCCGCCGCCGATGCCCGAAGCCTGCGGCTCGACCACGTTCAGCACCATCTGCACGGCGATGGCCGCATCCAGCGCGCTGCCGCCGCGCCGCAGCACGTCCAGGCCGGCCTGCGCCGCCAGCGGATGGGCGGCGGCGACCATCTGGCTGGCGCCTTGCTGCACGGCGTCGCGAGCGACGGCGGCCGGTCCGACCAGCAGGACGAAGAACAGGAACAGGGCAATCCGCCGCATCGCTCTCTCCGGATGGCGAGGGGCGACCAGCATATCGCAGGCCTGCGGTTGCCGGCGACGGTGGCCGGCGCCAGCGCTGCTGCAGGGCGGCATGGCGGTATTGCCGCCGAATTTGACCGGCTCTAGGGCGAGGCCTATTTTGAGGCCATGGATACAATCGAATCCCGTCCCGTGCCGGCGCAACTGCAGCGCGTTTTCGACCGTATCGATGCCATGCGCGAGGAGCTGGTGGCGCTGACCCAGGGCCTGGTGCGCATCCCCACCGTCAACCCGCCCGGCCGCTTCTACGAGGATTGCGCCCGGCTGGTGGGCGAGCGGCTGCGCGGCAAGGGTTTCGCCATCGAGTACGTCAATGCCGAGGGTGAGCGTTCGCACAGCGCCGACTATCCCCGCACCAACGTCATCGCCCGCGTCGAGGGCGACGGCGCCGGCCCCTGCGTGCATTTCAACTCGCATATCGACGTGGTTGAGGCGGGGCACGGCTGGACCACCGATCCGTGGGGCGGCGAGGTCAAGGACGGCAAGCTTTATGGCCGCGGCACCGGCGACATGAAGGGCGGGCTGGCCGCCTCCATGATCGCGGTCGAGGCGATGCTGGCCGAGGGCGTGAAGTTCCCCGGCGCGTTCGAGATCTCCGGCACGGCGGACGAGGAATCGGGCGGCTGGGCCGGGGTCGGCTACCTGGCGAAGAAGGGCTATTTTTCCAAGGACCGGGTGCAGCACGTCATCATCCCCGAGCCGCTGAACCAGGACTGCGTCTGCCTGGGCCATCGCGGCGTGTGGTGGGCGGAAGTCGAGACGCTGGGGCGGGTGGCGCACGGCTCGATGCCCTATCTCGGCGTCAACGCCATTCGCGGCATGGGCGCTTTCATCCACAAGATCGAGCAGAAGCTCTATCCCCAGCTCGACACCCGCACCACCGCCATGCCGGTGATCCCCGAAGGCTCGCGCCGCTCGACCTTGAACTTCAATTCCATCCATGGCGGGCAGATCGAACCTGACAAGGACTACGACGGTGCGCCCTCGCCGGTGGTGGCCGATTCCTGCCGGCTGGTGCTGGACCGGCGCTACCTGATCGAGGAAGACCCGGTCGAGGTGAAGCGCGAGATCGTGGCGCTGCTGGACGAGGTCAAGCGCGAGCGCAACGACTTCCAGTACAAGATCCGCGACCTGCTGGAATTCGCGCCCAACATGACGCCGGCGGGCGACCCGCTGGTGAAGGCGCTGGACGGCGCCATCGCGCAGGTGTTCGGCAAGCCCTCGACCCATGTCGTCTCGCCCGGCACCTACGACCAGAAGCACATCCAGCGCATCGCCCATCTGCAGAGCTGCGTCGCCTACGGGCCGGGCATTCTCGACCTGGCGCACCAGCCCGACGAATACATCGTCATCGACGACATGATCCGCTCGGCCAAGGTCATGGCGGCGGCGTCGCTGGCGCTGAAGGGCGTGGTCGCGCTCTAATTCTCCCATCCCAATTCGAGGCGTTCATGATGGTTCGGCCGGGGCCGCGCAATCTCATCACCGATGTCGACGGCATTCTGGTCGGCAATGCCGAGGACGAGGACGCCGTCACCGGCGCCACCGTGGTGCTGCCCGAGCGCCCGGCGGTCGCCTCCGGCGACGTGCGCGGCGGCAGTCCGGGCACGCGCGAGACCGATCTGCTCGATCCCGCCGCCACCGTCGAAACGGTGCATGCCATCGCGCTGTCGGGCGGCTCGGCCTTCGGTCTGGCGACGGCGGACGGGGTGATGGCCTGGCTGGTCGCGCGCGGGCGCGGCTTCAACGTCGCCGGCGCGGTGGTGCCGCTGGTACCGGGCGCCATCCTGTTCGACCTCAACAACAATGGCGACAAGAACTGGGGCGAGTTGCCGCCCTATCGCCGCCTGGGGCTGGAGGCTTGTGACCGGGCCGGCAAGGATTTCGCCCTCGGCAGCGCCGGCGCCGGCCTAGGGGCACGGGCCGGCAATCTGAAAGGCGGCCTGGGCAGCGCGTCCGCGGTCGACGATGCCGGGCTGCAGGTCGGGGCGCTGATCGCGGTCAATTCGCGCGGCTACGTCACCATGGAGGGCCAGAAGCAGTTCTGGGCCTGGCCGTTCGAGCAGGACGGCGAATTCGGCGACTTGCCGCCGCCGCAGGCCCGGGTGCCGCTGGAGGTCAGCGTCGATCGCGGTGCGGAAGCTTCCGGTACGGTGCGCGGCCACACCACCATTGGCGTGGTGGCGACCAATGCCCGGCTCAGCAAGGCGGAGGCGCGGCGGGTGGCGATCATGGCGCAGGACGGGCTGGCGCGGGCGATCAGGCCGATCCACACCAGTTTCGACGGCGATGCATTGTTCTTGCTGGCAACGGGTACGGTCGAACTTGCCGGCATAAGGCCGCTGGCGCTGTCGCGGCTGGGCAGCATCGCCGCCGACTGCGTGGCGCGGGCCACCGCGCGCGGCGTCTACGAGGCCCGGTCGGTCGGCGGCATGACCAGCTGGCGCGATTTCTTCACCGATCGTTGAACGGTTCGGGGCTGTGGCGGGCGGCCGAGAATTGCCGCTGGCTGGACGGACTGGTATCGTCCGCGGCAGCGGCCCTCGGGCCTTGGCGAATGGGGATATGGAGACCAAGGAATGAAACGTTCTCTTCTCATGCTGCTGGTCGCGGCGATAGCCGCCCTCGGCATCTACTATTTCGTTTCCCGTCCCACCGACGCGCCGCCGCCGCCGACGGCGCAGACCACCGTGCCGACCCCGGCGCCGGCGCCCGCCCCGGCGCCTTCCGCCGCGCCGGCTGCGACGCCCGCTCCCGCTCCTGCCCCGGCGCGTCCGGTCAAGGACAGCGTGGTCATCGGCATGTCGCTGGAGCCGCCGGTGCTCGATTCGAGCCTGAACGCGGCCGCCGCGATCCGCGAGATCACCTACCAGAACATCTACGAAAGCCTCACCCGCATCGACCGCAACGGCAAGATCGTGCCCGGCCTGGCCGAAAGCTGGACGGTGTCGCCGGACGGCAAGGAGTACGTCTTCAAGCTGCGCTCCGGCGTGAAGTACCATGACGGCGAGGATTTCGACGCCGAGGACGTGAAGTTCACCATCGAACGGCTGATCGCGCCCGGGCCCGACAACAAGATCCCCGCCCGCAATCTCTACGTCTCGATCGAGAAGGTCGAAGTGGTCGATCCGCTGACGGTGAAGATCACGATGAAGAACCCCGACGCCTTCATCCTGTTCAACCTGGGCGTGGCGGATGCCGCCATCGTCGATCCCAAGAGCCAGCCGACCAACGGCACCAACCCGGTCGGCACCGGCCCGTTCAAGTTCCAGGAGCGCAAGGAAGGCGATTCGATCGAGCTGGTGAAGGCCGACACCTATCGCAATCCCGACGCGATCAAGCTGAACCGGGTCACCTTCAAGTTCGTCAGGGACCCCTCGGCGCAGGTCAACGCGCTGCTGGCCGGCGACGTCGACGCCTTCCCCGGCTTCCAGGCGCCGGAGCTGGTCAGCCGCCTGAAGGCGGACGACCGCTTCGCTGTGGTGATCGGCTCGACCCAGGGCGAGACCATCCTCTCGACCAACAACGCCGAGGGCAAGCCGATGGCCAAGCTGGAAGTGCGCCAGGCCATCGCGCATGCCATCAACCGCGACGAGCTGGTGGCCGCCGAGTCCGGCTTCGCCATTCCCATCGGCAGCCATTTCAGCCCGGCCGATCCGGCCTATGTCGACCTGACCGGCACCTATCCGTTCGACCTCGACAAGGCCAAGGAGCTGATGAAGGCGGCGGGCTACGAGAACGGCTTCGACGCCACGCTGAAGTTGCCGCCGGTCGGCTACGCCAGGCGCGCCGGCGAGGTCATGGTCAGCCAGCTCGGCAAGATCGGCATCCGCCTGTCGATCGTGCAGCTCGAATGGCCACAGTGGCTGTCGGAAGTGTTCCGCGAGTTCAACTACGACTTCACCATCGTGGCACACACCGAGGCCTACGACATCGACCGCTATGCCCGCGACAAATACTACTGGGGCTACAATTCGGAGGAGTTCCGCAAGGTCTATCGCGAGATGGTGGCCACGGTCGACGAGGCCAAGCGCGCCGAGCTGCTGAAGGAACTGCAAACCATCATCGCCAGGGACGCGGTCAACGGCTACCTGTTCCAGCTCGCCAAGATCGGCGTGTGGAACAAGGACCTGGTCGGCATGTGGGAGAATTCGCCCACCCCGTCGATCGACCTGACCGAAGTGTACTGGAAGTAGCATGAGGCCGGAGCGGCCGACGGATCCGCCGTCGGCCGCTTTTTCTTTGCCCGCCTGACATGCTCGAATTCCTGCTGCGCCGCCTCTTCGCCGCGCTGTTCACCCTGGTGGCGGCGAGCCTGGTGGTGTTCGGCGTGCTGGAGGTGCTGCCCGGCGATCCCGCGCTGGTGATGCTGGGCATGGAGGCGCAGCCCGACACGCTGGCCGCCCTGCGCGCCGAGCTGGGGCTCGACCGGCCGATGTGGCTGCGCTACGCGCAGTGGATCGGCGACATGCTGAGCTTCGACCTCGGCCGCTCCTACGCCTACAAGACCGAAGTCTCCACCATGCTGGTGGCGCGGCTGCAGGTGACGGTGCCGCTGGCGATCGGCGCGGTGAGCTTCGCGGTGGTGGTGGGATTGCCGCTGGGCATCCTGGCCGCCGCCCGCCACAACCGGCCCGGCGACTACGGCGTGATGATGTTCAGCCAGGGCGGCATCGCGGTGCCCAATTTCTGGATCGGCCTGCTGCTGGTGCTGCTGTTCTCCCTGACCCTGCGCTGGTTTCCCGCCGGCGGCTTCCCGGGCTGGGAGAAGGATTTCGCCGCCTCGCTGAAGGCGCTGGTCCTGCCCATCGTCGCGCTGGGCCTGCCGGAGGCGGCGATCCTGGCCCGCATCACCCGCTCGGCCATGCTCGACACCATGCGCGAGGACTACGTGCGCACCGCCCGCGCCAAGGGCGTGTCGGAGCGCGACGTGCTGTTCCGCCACGCCCTGCGCAACGCGCTGATCCCGATCATCACCATCATCGGCCTGTTCTTCGCCTTCCAGGTCGGCGGCGCCATCATCATCGAGAGCGTCTTCTACCTGCCCGGCGTCGGCCAGCTCATCTACCAGTCGATCAACAACCGCGACCTGGTGATCATCAAGAACGTGGTGATCCTGCTGACCTTCTTCGTGCTGCTCATCAACCTGCTGATCGACGTCATCTACGTGCTGGTCGATCCGCGGCCGAAGATCAGGGCCTGACCATGGCGGCGCCGCATTCCCTGGCCTGGCGCGCGCTGCGCCACCGCAGCTTCATGATCGGCGGCGTGCTGACCCTGCTGCTGATCGGCATGGCGGTGATATCGCTGTTCTGGACGCCCTATCCGGTGACCGAGATCGCCATGGCGCAGAAGCTGAAGCCGCCCTCGGCGGCCCACTGGCTGGGCACCGACCATCTGGGTCGCGACATTCTTTCCCGCGTCATGTGGGGCGCGCGCAATTCGATCACGGTCGGCTTCGTGGCGGTGTCGCTGGGCATGGTGGCCGGCGTCGGGCTGGGCCTGTGGGCGGCGGCGACGCGCGGCTGGGCCGACGAGGTCGTCTCGCGCCTGTCCGACCTGGTGTTCGCCTTCCCCGCCGTGCTGACGGCGATCCTGATCACCACCGTGTTCGGCGCTTCGGCCACCAACGCCATCATCGCCATCGGCATCTTCAACATCCCCGTCTTCGCCCGCGTCACCCGCGGTGCCGCCCTGTCGGTGTGGGGCCGCGAGTTCATCCGCGCCGGGCTGGCGATCGGCAAGGGGCCGGTGCGCATCACCGTCGACCACGTGCTGCCCAACATCGCCTCGATCCTGATCGTGCAGGGCACCATCCAGTTCGCGGTCGCGATCCTGGCCGAAGCCGGCCTGAGCTATCTCGGGCTGGGCATGCAGCCGCCGCTGCCGAGCTGGGGCCGCATGCTCAACGATGCGCAGACCTACATGTACGAGCTGCCCACCCTCGCCATCTTCCCCGGCCTGGCCATCGCGCTGTCGGTCCTGGGGCTGAACCTGCTGGGCGACGGGCTGCGCGACCTGCTCGATCCGCGGCTGAAGGTGATGCGGGTCGGCTGATCCGCTCGGTTCGCCGAATTCAATCCAGCGCCGAGGCCCGGGCCGGCGCCGGCCGCTCCGGCACCAGCAGCACCAGGCCCAGCGCCACCACCGTGGCGGCCAATGCGGCGTACTGGATGACGCCCAGCGGTTCGCCCAGGACCCAGCCGCCCGACAGCACCGCCACCACCGGCACGCTCACCGTGCTCAGCGCGGCGACATGGGCCGGCAGCAGCTTGACGATCGAGAACCACGACGCCATGCCGACCGCCAGCGGCACCAGCCCGACGAAAATCGCCATGCCGGTGCCGGCCAGGCTGGGCGTCGCCTGGTAGGGCAGTTCGAGGATGGCGGCGCCGATGGTGATCGGCACCAGCCCGCACAGCATCTGCCAGAACAGCAGCGCCACCATCGGCATGTTCCACGGCGTCCGCTTCTGCAGGAACGTGCCCAGCGCCCAGACGATGGCCGCCAGGATGCCGAGGGACAGGCCCAGCGGCGCCTGCGCGAACAGCACGAAATCCTCGATCATCAGCAGGGTGATGCCGGCGACGCCGAAGCCCAGCGCCACCAGATGCCGCAATCCCAGGCGCTCGCCCAGGAACAGGAAACCGATGATGGCGGCCCATAGCGGCATGGAGAAGGCGATGACCGCGGCATGGCCGGAGGGGATCAGCATGACGGCGTAGGCGGTGGCGACGTTCCAGATGGCGATGTTGAAGGCGCCGGCCAGCAGCAGGCGCAGGCGCACGGCCTTGGGCACCGCCAGCGAATCGCCGCGCCAGCGCGCGATGGCGAACATGGCGGCGACCGCCACGCCCAGGCTGATGGCGCGGAACGTCCACGGCCCGAAATCGCGCAGCGCCACCGCCACGACGATCCAGTTCAGGCCCCAGACCAGCGACAGCACGCCCAGCAGCACCAGGGCGCGGGTGGGGATGGATCCGGCGGTCATGCGGGAACAATCTGCGGACGGCTCATGCGGGCGCGATTAGAGCGGAGAGCGCGGGGCGGCGGCAACGCCGCGCCGCTCATGGATGCCCTGCGCACGGGGCAGGGCGGTTGCTGCGCCAATACCTCTCGCGGGAGATCGCAGCTCCGCTTCCTGCAGGATACCGCCGGCGACGGGCAAGGCGCGTCCCGTCCTTTGGCGGCGAACTGCGGACATGAAAAAAGCGGCCCTGAGCCGCGCGGCGGATCGAACGGAGGGGAGAAACTAGCGGACGAAGAGATGCACTTCGTTGGCCTGCGCCATGACGCTGGTCATCGAGGACAGGCCGACCCGGTTGGGATTGACGCCCATCTCGGTCATCGAGCGCAGCACGTTCTCGGCATGGCGCTTGCTGGCGGAGGTGTTGAGCGCCACGTCCGACACCGAGCCGCGCGCCGGCGCCACCGCCAGCAGGTCGAAGGCCGCGTCGGGCTTGCGCTGCACGGCTTCGGCGATCACCGCGTAAAGCGCCTGCTCGTACTGCACCCGCGGCTGGTCGAAGCGCACCACCAGCAGCGGCCGGCGGCCGGCCAGGCCGGCGCCTCCCTGCACCGCCGGGCTGGCGCTGCGCACGCCCGGCGCCAGGCTGGGTGTCGGCGCGGCCGAACTCTGCTGGAAGGTGCGGTTGGTGACCGAGGGGCCCAGCAGGCGGCCGTTCTTGACCGCGAGGTTGAGAGTGACCAGGTTGTTGCGCTCGGCCGCGACATAGGCGGTCTGGCGGGCGATGTCCTGGCTGGTCTCGCTCAGCAGCCGGTCGACCAGCACGATCGACTGGTTGATCTCGTTCTCCATGATCTTGAGCTGGCGATGGTCCTCGTCGACCGCGCCGGAGACGCCGTAGGTGGCGCGCACGCTCTCCAGCAGGAAGGTGGCCTGCGAGGAGGTGCCCGATACCGTGGTGGCCAGGGTGTTCATCTGGCTGAGATCGGCGTTCAGCCGCTCGAGCTGGGTCTGGGCCTGGTTCCAGGCGGCGACCAGCTCGGGGTTGCCCGGCGTGGTGCCGACCTGCAGGCGGGCGGAGATGGCGGCCACCAGCGCGTAGTATTGCTGGGCGTCGGCGGTGGCCTGGGCGCGGATCGCCTGCAGCTGGGTGCTCTGCTGCGTCAGATCGCCCATCAGGCGCACGAAATCGGCCCGCATCTGCTGCACGCGGGCGCCGACGGCGGTCCCGGTGGACGGGCCGGCGGAGACCTGCGAGGGCTGGAACGTGGGGCCGCTGACCGGCGAGGGCGGCGTCGCCGCCGTGCTGCCGTCGCTGAACAATGCGTCCTGAGAGCAGGCCCCCAACGCCAATGCGGCGATGAGCGCCAGGGCACGGGTTTTTACAATCGCCATGGGCACCTTCGAACCTCCGACAGCGCTTCCTGTCGTTACCTGTCGGCCGTCCCCCCAAGGTGCCCGGCCGGATCGCGCGGCCAAAGCCGCATCCCCTAAAAAAAACAAGGGGATGGTACTGAAAGGGGCCCCCAGAGACAAGCCGGATTGTAGCTTTTGCAACCCTCCCGTGGCCACAGGGCAACAGGCCGGGCGGAGGAATAGGGGCCAAGAGGGAAGCGGGACCTTATCCGTTTTCCTCTCGGGGCTTGCAAGGGGGGGGCGATTTGACTAGGTTCCCGGCCTTGCCGCGATCCAACGCCTTGGCGCTGGACCACAGGCTGCGCGCCCGTAGCTCAACTGGATAGAGCACCTGACTACGGATCAGGAGGTTTGGGGTTCGAATCCCTACGGGCGCGCCATTTCTCCGGACGAGATTCGAACTAGGCGCGTACGCTCATTAGAGGCAACGCCCGATCGAGGAACGGCTGGCGCAGGCGCGCCAGAGGCCGTCAGGGCCGAAGCGCGGCCGGCGGTCGGGAATAAGGATCGGGCCAAGGGGCGTGCGGGCGCAGATCATCGTGGAGATGGCCTGCGACGCCCCGGCCTCTACTGCGCCAACGCACTCGAAACGCGCTGATTGCCAGTCATTTTAATGCAGCTTGCAGAGGAAGCCTGTTGCCGCGCATGATTCCACTATGGGGACGTTCATCTACTTTGCCTATGGCTCGAACATGCTGACGGAGCGGCTCCGCGCGCGATGCCCATCGGCAACACCCGTCAGTGTAGCCTATGCGCCGAACCACAGGCTTGAGTTCTCAAAACTGAGCAGCGACAAATCCGGTAAGGCCACGCTCACCTCGTCGCGCGTCTCTCACCAGTATGGTGTCATATTCGAAATAGACCACAATGAGCTGAATGCTCTCGATCGTGCAGAAGGTCGCGGGCACGGCTACGGCCGTGATGACGGGTTTCGTGTCATTCATGCAGATACGAAGCACCAAGTGGATGCGGTCACATACCTGGCCACGCAACTGAGCCCCGATCTGAAGCCCTACGACTGGTATGTGGCGCTGGTCGTGGCAGGAGCCATTCAGCACCGGTTGCCACAAGAGCAGATAGAGCACCTGCGGTCGGTTCCCCACGACATAGTGGATCGCAATCAGAATGCCATCGACGGTCGCCGGGAAGCCACGTCGGTGCTACGACAGGCCGGATTTGGTAGTTCAACGGACGTGCTTTCCACGCCCTCAAACGTGAGCGACGTGACCGGACTGGCCGAACGCATCATCAAAGAGCTGACAAGACTGGAAACAGTCCCGATGTCGGAGCGTTCGAAAGAGGATGACTTCTCTCTTCCGCGTATGATCGACGCAGGCAATGGCGGCTCTCTGATTGTTTCGCGCCAGCTCGACGAGGACATCGAGCGCGTTGCCCGAAAGCTAATGGACGATGATCCGACGCTGAAGCCTAGGTTCACGCAAGCTGAATGGCGTGCCATGGTCCGGCGTACGTTCGGTCCCGCGCTCGCATCGATCGATCTTGACGACGACGTTACGGCGAATGCGTCGACCGTTCTTGACCGAGTAAAAACGTCACTTGCGCGGGGTGTGACGGGAAACGACCTTCGGGAATTTGCCTTTGGATGCACCCTGTTCGGGAACGGACAGGTTCAGCCGTTCTCGATTGGGCCAGTCCGGTTCGAGGCCAGAGAAGACTGGCTTGCACGCAAACACCGCGAGGGTGGCATATCCACTGCATCGCGAGCACGTGTAGAAAGAGCATGGCAAGGTCAGAAGCTGCGGAAGCGCAAGCCGTCCTTTGACAGCATCAGTGAGACTGACGTTCTCGATGCAGTGGACAGCTGCCGGTTCGTTTCCAGCGTGACCACCAAAGGCCTCGCCCCCGAGGCAGGGCGTGACAAGGCGCTGACCGCAGCACGCCTCGCGACTACGGCGATAGCTCTGACCTGGCAGACGCCCTCAAAGGCACTCGACGGAATCAATCTGCTCTTTGATCGTAGGCCTCACCGGCAAAAGGCACTCACGTTCACTCTGGGCCATCGTGTGCTTGCCGGGGCCAGCTGGTCAAACCACCCCTTTGGTCCCTCGCTTAAAGCGGGTCAATGGGAAAACATCCTTTCTGAGAGAGCCGACATATTCGCGGTCGTAGGCGATGTTCTGGACTACATCGTCAGTCCGACTGGCGCCGTCGCCCGACCGAAAATGATGTCGGCGCTCGCACATGCCTTACTGTGGTTTCACGAAGGCTGTCGTGAAACAGTTACTCATATGGCCATCGTCAATTTCTCGGCGGCACTCGATGCGCTTGCATGCGGCGGGAAGGCCGGCGGCATCCGGCGACTGGTCAATGCCCGTTTGAAGATTCAGGACAACCAGCCGATCCGTCAGGACGGGCCGACACTCAAGAAGTCGATTGACCGCATCTACAGCGACGGACGCAGCCGGACGATCCACGGTACCAACGACGAATTGGGCTATGATTGGTCGACACGCGGGCTCTCGCCGAGCAGTTTGCCAGACTGTGCCTTCTGCTCTGCCTCGACTGGGTAGCCGACAATCCGACCTCGGACGATCCAAGGCAGCTATCCCTTTAGCGGGATAGTCGTTGGAGATTGCAAACTTCTGGTCCTAGTAAGGGGTTAGATATGAAAACGCCGAAGCAGGCCCGGAAGGAGACGCCGAAACGCCTGACCCCAAAGCCAGAGGTTCTCCGGGAGTTGTACCTTCTCTCCGGCAATAACTGCGCCATGCCGAACTGCAAGAATGTCATCATCGATAGTATGGGCGTTGTCGTCGGCCATATCTGCCATATCGAAGCCGCGATGCCTGACGGCCCGCGTTTCAACGTGGCGATGAGCAATAATGACCGCCGCGCTCTATCCAATCTAATCTTGATGTGTTCCGGCCATCATCTTCAAATCGACAGCAAGAAATACGAGGCCAAGTGGCCTGTTGCAGCCGTACGTAAACTCAAAGCGGACCATGAGGCCCGTTTTAAGGGGCTCGACGGTTCGTTGGAGCAGAGGTTTCAGAGCGAGTTCGTCGACAGCACGGCATCGCTCGATCCAAGCGAACCGAAGTCTTATAAGCGGCTGGAACAACTGGTGCCGGAGTGCAAGCTGGACGAGGAGGACGCCGTAAAACGAGCGAAGCAGGTAACGGCCTTCTTGAAGAAGGCTCGTCTGGTGCCGCAGACTGAACGCGATTTCATGCTCAACGTCATCAACCGGGCGATCCGGCTCGATCGTAGCTCCGACGGTGACATCTTGGTCCATGTCGACGATATCAGGAGCGCGTTCGGAATCAGCCACAGCAAGATTAAGACCCTTGGTGAGGCCTTAGAGCGCTACGGTGTCGGCGACGTTGACTTGTACAGAGTGGGCGACAGAGATGAGCACCATGTCCGGGTCAGCAACCCATCGGATTTCGTGACCTGGTTCGACATCAACGAATTCTGCGACAAGAGCGGTGATACGCTTCAGGATTTCGTCATCGATCTGAAATTTGGGCTGCTTGATAAGGCCTGAACGATGCCCGGCTCTCAGCCGCAAATGCGCAATGGGGTGACATATCGTCCGCGTAGGCGCCAGTTCCCTATTTCGCAGATGCAGCAGTGTCATCCAAATTATAGCGCACAAACAATAACATAGCGGTGCCCAGTTTCATCTCCACGGGTGCGCCATTTTCCGCCGATCACCGTATGGAACAATCTCGGTTCGTCGCAGGCGCGGGGACGCCTGGTGCTTGTGCCCGCAACGTCCTCGTCAACAGTGGATGGCGCCCGCCCGGCTCAGAGGTTCTCGCCGTAGAACTCCTTGAACTTCGCCACGGCCTGATCGACGCAATCGGGCTTGTCGTACAGATCGTAGTGCGTGGCGCCGGGGACGACGAGGATGCCCTTCTTCTCGGAGCGGGCCTTGTTGAACAGCTCGAAGCCGTCGCGGTAGGAGCCGAAGGCGCCGGTCTGGCCGCCGCCGACCACGATCTGCAGCGGCTGGGTCAGCAGTTTCTCGGCCAGATGAAAGGCATCCCAGGTAAAGGCGGCGCCGGTGCTGACCACGTTCAGCTTGTTGGGCGAGCCCGGCTTCTGGCCGCGCTGCGTGGTGTAGTAATCCACCGCCTCGACCACATCGACGTCGGTAATGCCGTAGGAGTCGAGCTGCGCCTTGGACTGTGGGATATAGGTGGTGAGCGCCGGCTCCGCCCCGCGCGCCTCGGCGGTGCGCTGGGCGCTGATGCCCTCCAGCGCCTTGATCGCCGCATCGGTCGACAGATCGCCTTCGCGGCAGAGCCGGCCGTAATTGGCGGCCACGACCGTTCCGACCGCCTTGAAGCGGCGCTCGGTCATGGCCGCATTCACCGCATAGGCGCCGCCGCCGCAGATGCCGAGCACGCCGATGCGGCTGTCGTCGACGAAATCCTGCGTCACCAGATAGTCGGCCGCGCAGCGGAAATCCTCGACCCGGCTCGCCGGATCTTCCAGATAGCGGCCCGGCCCGCCGCTGGCGCCCTGCATGGAGGCGTCGAAAGCAAGGCACACATAGCCCAGTTCGGCCAGCTTGGCAGCGTAGATCGCCGCGGTTTGCTCCTTGCAGGAGCTGATCGGGTGAGCCACGACGATGGCCGGATGCTTCTTCGATTGATCGAAACCGTTGGGCAAGTGGAGGTTGGCGGCCACGTCCCAGGTCTTGTTCCTGAAGGTTACGGATTTCATGGTTGGCTTCCTCATGTCTTCGACCGGCCCAGATATACCGCTCGCTCCGGCTTTCGATTAGACTGTCCAATCGGGATATCAAGATTAGCCAGGCTTATGAATGTCTGACCCGAATCTGCGCGATCTCAACGCCTTCGTCGTCGTCGCCGAAGAAGGCAGCTTCACCCGCGCTGCCGCCCGGCTGGGCGTCTCCCAGTCGGCGCTGAGCCAGACCGTGCGCAATCTGGAGGAGCGGGTCGGGATCCGCCTGCTCAATCGCACGACGCGCAACGTGTCGCCGACGGAAGCGGGGCAGCGGCTGCTGTCGCAGGCGGCGCCGGCGCTGGAGCAGATCGAACGCGGTTTCGCCCAGCTCGGTTCCCTGCGCGAGCGACCCTCCGGCACGATCCGCCTCTCGGCCGACGAATATGCCATCCAGAGCCTGCTGTGGCCGGCGCTGCAGCGGTTTCTGGCGAAGTTTCCGGAGATCAAGGTCGAGCTGGTGACGGACTATGAACGCACCGATATCGTACGCGAGCGCTTCGATGCCGGCGTGCGGCGCGGCAAGCTCGTGTCGAAGGGCATGATCGCGCAACGCATCGGGCCGGACATTCCGATGGCCGTGGTGGGCGCGCCGTCCTGCTTCTTGGAGCGCAAAAGGCCGAAACGACCGCAGGATCTGTCGGCGCACGCTTGCATCAACCTGCGTCTTCCGACCCATGGCGAATTCTTCGCCTGGACGTTCAGCAAGGGACGAAAAGACCTGCGCGTCACGACGGAAGGCAGGCTGGTGGCCACCAGCGTCGTCCAGGTGCGCCAAGCATGTCTTGCCGGTTTCGGTCTGGCTTATCTGCCGCTCGATTTCGTCTCCGAGCCCATCGCCAGCGGCGAACTGGTCGAGGTGCTGGCCGACTGGCGAAAGACTTTCGAGGGCTATCACCTCTACTACCCCAACCGGCGCCAGCATCCGCCGGCTCTCGCCGCGCTGATCGACGCGCTGCGCTATCGCGGTTGACGCCTTTCCCTCCTTCGATCAAGGGCGAGAGGCATCCGAAAACCTGTTTGCGATTTCCGGAGCGCATGGCTGAATTTCTGACGTTGTTTCAGGGGGCCGTGGCTTATCATCGTCACCCGGTGCGGTGCGCCAATTGTCCCGGACGCCGCGAGGCGATGCCATATACGATACGCTTTGGCGTATCGTCCGGCGCTCCCTACGTTCGTTCGAAGCGGATGGCTGGCGGGACCGGACATTGACAGGAGCGAGCGTTGCGCAGTTTCGACTTCAGTTCCTGGCAGGGTCTGCTGACGACCCTGATCGGCCTGGCGCTGTTCGCGCTGATCGGCATCGGCATTCGCGTGCTGATCATGTTCGCCGTGCAGCAGCGGCGCGAGCGGCTGAACCGGCAGATCAACGAGCGGCTGCGCACCTTGATCGCCGCCTACAAGGTGCTGGGCGGCTCCTTCACCGGCACCCTGACCGTCGATCCGCAGCATCTGCGCGATCTGCGTCAGGCCGGCGATCCTGCCGGCGACAGCGAGGGGGCGGAGCCTGTCGACCTGGCCGCCGGCAGGGGCGAGGGGTCCGATCGTCAGCGGCGCATCCGCGATGCCGTCGAGGCCGCCCTGTCGGACGTCATCCTGCTGGGGACCGAGGAGCATGTCCGCCTGGCCGAGCGCGCCGCGCGCGAGCTGGTTGCCGGCCGTCCCATCCACACCCACGAACTGGTCGTCTCGCTGCGCGATTTCATTCGCGAGGCGCTCGATCTCGATCCCATCCCGGCCGATCTGGCGATCCCCGCGCAAGGCCCGACGCGGCCATCGGGCTCGGGCGGGCGCGGCGATCGCGGTGGTCAGGGCGCGCGCCCAGGCGGTGGCAGAGGCGGCGGCGGTGGCGCGGGCGGGGCGGCAACGGGCGGTGCAGCGACGGGGGCGGTGCTGGGTGCTGGCGCCGCCGAGCGTCCGTTTCCGTCCGATCCTAACGGATAGACCTCGGACATGAGGTGCGGATCAGGCAGACGGGGAGTGCGGTCATGGCGGAGGTAACGGTGGTCGATCATCCGCTGGTGCAGCACAAGCTGACCCTGATGCGGGACCGGCGCACGCCGACGGTGCAGTTCCGCCAGCTGATGCGCGAGATCGCCCTGCTGCTGGCCTATGAGGCGATGCGGCCGCTGAAGCTGACGATGCGGAGCATCGAGACGCCGCTGACGACGATGTCAGCGCCAGTGCTCGACGGCAAGAAGCCGGTTTTCGCTTCCGTGCTGCGCGCGGGGAGCGGCTTGCTCGACGGCATGCTCGATCTGGTGCCGTCGGCGCGCGTGGCGCATGTCGGGGTGTTCCGCCGGCCCGATACGCTGGAAGCGGTCGAATACTATTTCAAGGCGCCGGAGGATCTGGCCGACCGTCTGGTGGTGGTGGTCGATCCCATGCTGGCGACCGCCAATTCGGCGGTGGCGGCGGTCAGCCGGCTGCGCCAGCGCGGCGCGCGCGAGCTGCGTTTCGTCTGCCTGCTGGCCGCACCCGAAGGCATCGAACGCTTCCGCCAGGCCGAGCCAGAGGTGCCGATCTTCACCGCCGCCATCGACAGCCATCTCGACGGCCATGGCTACATCGTTCCCGGCCTGGGCGATGCCGGCGACCGGCTGTTCGGCACCAAGTGAGGCGATGCCTGCAGGAGTTTTCGCCGCTCGGGGATCATTCCTCCAGCATGTCGCGGACGCGGGCGGCCAGCGCCTCCATGGCGAAGGGCTTGGCGATCAGGTCCATGCCGTCGTCGACGAATTTGGCGCGGATCGCGGCCTGTTCGGCATAGCCGGTCATGAACAGCACCTTCAGGCGCGGCCGGCGGGTGCGGGCGAATTCCGCCACTTGCCGTCCGTTCATGCCGGGCAGGCCGACATCGGTGATCAGCAGGTCGATGCGGTGGTCCGACTCGACAATCGCCATGGCCGCCGGGCCGTCCCTGGCCTCCAGCACCGCATAGCCGAGATCGCCCAGCAGCTCGACCACCAGCAGGCGGACGGCCGCCTCGTCCTCGACCACCAGCACCGTGTCTCCCGCCCGCGCCGGCGCGGCGGCGGCGGTCGGTAGGGCTTCGGCCTGCGCCAGCGCGCCGCGATGGCGCGGCAGATAGACCCTGACCGTGGTGCCTTCGCCGATGGTGCTGGCGATTGCCACGTGGCCGCCCGACTGCTTGGCGAAGCCATAGACCATCGACAGGCCCAGCCCGGTGCCCTGGCCGATCGGCTTGGTGGTGAAGAAGGGATCGAAGGCGCGGTCGACGATGCTGCGGTCCATGCCGGCGCCGGTATCGCGCACCGCCACCGCCACGTAGTCGCCAGCCTCGACGCCGTCCTGCAGCGCGGCCTCGCCGGGGGCGATCGCCACGTTCTCCGTCGCGATGGTCAGCGTGCCGCCGTCGGCCATGGCGTCGCGGGCATTGATCGCCAGGTTGAGCAGCGCGTTTTCGAGCTGGTTGGCGTCGGCTTCCGCCGTCCACAAATCGGGTTCGAAACCCAGCCGGATCACGATCTGCTCGCCCAGGCTGCGGCGCAGCAGCTCCTCCATCGAGCCGACCAGGGCGTTGACGTCGATCGGCCTGGGATCGAGCGACTGGCGGCGCGAGAAGGCCAGCAGGCGGTGCGTCAGCCCGGCGGCGCGATGGGCCGACGCCACCACCGGCTCGATGAAGCGGCCGACCTCGTCGTAGCGGCCGAGCGCGATGCGCCGGCCGATGATGTCCAGCCCGCCGATGATGCCGGTCAGGATATTGTTGAAGTCGTGCGCGATGCCGCCGGTGAGCTGGCCGACCGCTTCCATCTTCTGCGCCTGGCGCAACTGCTCCTCGGTGGCGCGCAGCGAGGCCTGCGCCTGCTTCTCCGCCGTCACGTCGCGGCCGACGCCGTAGAGCAGCCCGTCGGCCGAGGCCGTGGTCCAGGAGATCCAGCGCCACGAGCCGTCCTTGTGCTGGAAGCGGCTTTCGAAGCGAGCCGGCCGGCCGGCGAGGGAGAACTGGGCGCCGGCGCGCGCCTGGGCCGGCCGGTCCTCGGGATGCTCCAGCGCCGGCAGCGCGCCGCCCAGCAGCTCGCTTTCGCTCCAGCCCAAGGTGCGCTGCCAGGCCGGGTTGACGCTGAGCCAGGCGCCGCCGCCATCGGCCACCAGCAGCAGGTCCTGCGACACGTTCCACAGCCGGTCGCGCTCGCGCGTGCGGCTGGCGACCTGGTCCTGCAGCGTTTCGTTGCGCCGGCGCAGCTCCTGCTCGGCCAGCTTGGCGGCGGTGATGTCGTAGGCGACGCCGATGAAGCCGACATGCTCGCCATGCACGCCCCAGCGCGGCTGCGACTGCGAGCGGATCCAACGCCACTTGCCGTCGGCGCGGCGGTAGCGGGCTTCCAGCGAGAAGGGCTGGCGCGAAGCCTCGCCGTCGATCTGCTCCTGCAGGATGCGCGGCAGGTCCTCCGGGTGCAGCCGGGTGCGCCAGTCGAATTTCAGCGCCTGCTGGTAGCTGACGCCCAGGAACGCGCAATAGGCCTTGTTGGCGAAGGCGCGGCTGCCGTCCAGCGCGCTGACCCACATCGGCACCGGCGCGCTATCGGCGATCAGGCGGAAGCGCTCCTCGCTCTCCTGCAGCGCCCGCTCGGCGCGGCGCAGATCGGTGATGTCGATATGGGCGCCGACCAGCCGCAGCGCCTTGCCGTGCTGGTCGCGCTCGATCCTGGCCTTGACCGCGATCCAGCGCACCTGCCGGTCGCTGGGTCGCACGATCCGGTATTCGGAGTAGTAGTCGCGTACGTCGCCGGCGACGGCGTCCTTGAACTCGCGCTCGGTGCGCTCGCGGTCCTCGGGATGGATGCGGGCCACCCAGTCCTCGTGGGTTTCGTTCACCGCTTCCGGCGGCAGGCCGTGGATCAGCAGGTATTCCGGCGAGCGCCGGTTGCGGAAACCCTCGCGCAGATCGACCTCGACGCCACCCACCTTGCCGATCTGCTGCACCCGCGCCAGGTCGGCCTCGCGTTCGCGCAGCGCCTGGTCGGAGCGCTGGCGCTCGATGGCCAGGGCGGCGGTCTGCGCCATCAGGCCGATCGCTTCCGTCTCGTGCCGCGTCGGCAGGCGCGGCGTGCCGCAATAGACGGCGAACACGCCCAGCAGGCGCTCGTCCGGCGTCTTGACCGGCGTCGACCAGCAGGCACGCAGCCCGTGCGGCAGGGCCAGGTGGCGGAAATCCCGCCACAGCGGATCGCTGGCGATGTCGGCGACATGCACCGGCTCGCCGCGCCAGGCCGCCGTGCCGCAGGAGCCCACCGCCGGTCCGATCTCCAGCCCCTCGATCGCCTCGACATAGGAAGGCGGCAGCGACGGCGCGGCGGCGGACATCAGGCGCCGGCCCTGCTCGTCCAGCAGCTGGATGCAGGCGAAGAGCGGCGTCTGCGCCTGCGCTTCGACCGCCAGCGCCAGTTCCGTGAGAATGGCCGGCAGCGGCGCGCCGGCGGCGATGGCGGCCAGCACCCGCCGCTCGCTTTCCAGCAGCGAGGTCAGGCGCACGCCCTCCGCCGGCGCTGCAGCGCCCGACTCAGTGTGCGAAACCGACTTGTCCAACGACTCAGCCCCAACCGCCGACTGGGAAAACAGGGCGTGCCGACATTGGCGCACACCGCTCCCGGACACGGATAATGCCGCAGGGTACCGAGGGTTCCCGCCGGCGCCGGCTATTTCTGCCGCAGCGGAGACTGGCGCAGGGGAAACTGGCGCTCGAACCGGGCCTTGCCGGCGCGGGAGAAGGCGATGGCGCGCGAGGCTGTCTCGCGCCGCGCCCAGCCCAGCTCGGCCATGCGCTGCAGCAGCGCCGCCCCCAGCGCCCCGGCCAGATGCGGGCGGCGCACGCTCCAGTCGAGGCAGGCGCGGCATAGCGGCCGGCGCGACTGCCTGAGCCGGTCGAGGTCGATGCCGAAGCCGGCGACGAAATCGGCGCCGGCTTCGGTCAGCTCGACCCTGCCGGACGCGGTGCGGATGAACCGGCGCTGCTGCAGGCTGTCGAACAGGCGCACGCCCTGTTCGCCGGCCAGATGGTCGTAGCAGATGCGAGCCTCGCGCAGGGCGGGGTCCTTCGGTCCCGGCCGTGTCCGCGCATGGCCGATGCGAGCCGCCAGCCCCATCATGCTCTCCAGCACCTGGGCGATGTCGGGCCCGGTGAGGCGGAAATAGCGGTGGCGGCCCTGCTGCTCGACCGCCACCAGCCCGCCGGCCTGCAGCTTCGCCAGATGCGAGCTGGCGGTCGGCAGGCTGACGCCGGCTTCGGCCGCCAGCTCGCCCGCGCTCAACGCCTTGCCGCCCATCAGCGCCGTCAGCATGTTGGCGCGCGCGGGATCGCCCACCAGCGAGGCGATCAGGGCGATGTCAGGACCTGTCTTCATGGCCGCACTCTAGCAAGCTCGGGTCAAGAAAGCTTCGATGCGCGTCGAAGCATTGCGGGCGGGAGCATCGCTAGAGTCCCTGTCATGGACAGGGGAAGGCGATGGCTGTGACGGCACTGCAGCAGCGGTTTTTCGGCTGGCGCGTGGTTGGCGCGGCTTTCGTGCTGGCGGTTTTCGGCTGGGGGCTGGGCTTCTACGGTCCGCCGATCTTCCTGCATGCGGTGCGCGAGACGCGCGGCTGGTCGCTGGCGCTGATCTCGGCCGCCGTCACGGCGCATTTCGTTCTCGGCGCGGTGGCCGTCGCCAACCTGCCGCGCCTGTATCGCCGCTTCGGCCTGCCGTCTGTCACCAAGGCGGGGGCGATATCGCTGGGCTTTGGATTGTTGGGCTGGTCGCTGGCGGAGGAGCCGTGGCAGCTTTTCCTCGCCAGCCTGTTCAGCGGCATCGGCTGGGTGACCATGGGCGCGGCGGCAGTCAACGCCATCGTCGCCCCCTGGTTCGTGCGCGGTCGGCCCAAGGCGCTATCGATGGCCTATAACGGCGCCAGCATCGGCGGCGTGCTGTTCTCGCCGCTGTGGGTGGCGTTGATCGCCGCGCTCGGCTTCCCGCTCGCCGCCGCCTGCGTCGCCATCGCGACCGTCGCGATCGTCTGGCTGCTCTGCGACGTCTATTTCTCGCGCCAGCCGGCGGAGCTCGGCCAGTCGCCGGACGGTTCGATGGTTGCGGCAACCATCTCCACGGGCGCCGGGCAAGCCGTGCCGCCGCTGGGCGCCGGCCTGTGGCGGCATGGGCGTTTCTCGACCCTGGCGGCCGCCATGGCGCTCAGCCTCTTCGCCCAGATCGGCCTGATCGCGCATCTGTTCACCCTGGTGTTGCCGCTCCTGGGCGAGATCGGCGCCGGCCTGGCGATGACCATGGCGACGGCCGCCGCCATTCTGGGGCGCACCTCGTTCGGCTGGCTGATGCCCGCGGGCATGGACCGGCGGCTGGTCGCCTGTCTCAGCTACGCCATTCAATTGGCCGGCTCCCTGTTGCTGTTGATGGCCGGCGGGTACGGCATGGGCCTGGTATTGCTGGGCATCTTCCTGTTCGGCTTCGGCATCGGCAACGCCACGTCATTGCCGCCCCTGATCGCGCAGGCCGAATTCGCGCCCGAAGACACCGCGCGCGTGGTGCCGGCGATCGTGGCAATCGGCCAGGGCGCCTATGCCTTCGCACCCGCCTGCTTCGGCCTGCTGCGCGAACTGGCGCTGGTTGGTAGCGCCGCCGTGTTCATTGTCGCTGCCGCGATTCAACTCGCCGCCATCGTCTGCCTGCTCGCCGGACGCCGCTAGTCTTTCAGCACCAAGGAGCGAACCATGACCATCACCGTCTTCATCCGCTACCAGATCGATCCCGCCAAGAAGGCGGAGTTCGAGCTTTACGCCCGCAACTGGGGCCAGGCGATCCCGCGCTGCGGGGCGGACCTGATCGGCTACTACGCGCCGCACGAAGGCTCCAGCACCGTGGCCTATGGCGTCTACAACATCGAGAGCCTGGCGGCCTACGAGCAGTATCGCGAGCGGCTGCGCAACGATCCGCTGGGGCAGAAGAACTATGTCTTCGCCCAGAAGGAAAAGTTCCTGCTGCGCGAGGACCGACTGTTCCTGAAGCTGGCTTCCGCACCGCATGGCGAGGGAGGCGGCAGATGATCGCCGTCATCTTCGAGGTCCGGCCGCGCGACGGCAAGCGGCAGGCCTATCTGGATATCGCCGCCGCGCTGCGGCCGGGGCTGGAGGAGATCGACGGGTTCGTCTCGGTCGAACGCTTCGAGAGCCTGACGCAGCCGGGGAAAATCCTGTCGCTGTCGTTCTTCCGCGACGAGCAGGCGGTGATCGCCTGGCGCAACACGGAGAAGCACCGGCTGGCGCAGCAGGCCGGGCGCGGCGGGCTGTTCGCCGATTACCGCCTGCGCATCGCTGCCGTCATGCGCGACTACGGCATGAACGAGCGGGCCCAGGCGCCGGACGACAGCCGCGCGCGGCACGGGTGAACGTCATTCCCGACGAATCGTTGGGCGGGGCAGGGCGCAAGGCGTGCTATAAGTCAGCAAGCGACGGAGAATGGAGCTGAATGTCGAAATCGCGCTACTACGTTGTCCCGCATGCCAAAGGCTGGGCGATCAGGACCGGCAGTCCGGCCGGGCCGGCAAGGCTGTTCCGGACCCAGGCGGAAGCGATTGAAGCGGCAAAGAACGATCTTCGATCCGCCGGGGGGGAACTTAAAATCCGGGATGCGAAGGGAGTGTGGCGGAGCCACTTCACCTTGGGACGCGATGCCATGCGGTCGATAAGCGCGGTCGAGGGGATCAACCTGTCCAGCCGCGCCAGGGCGCGCTTGGCGGAGTTCGATCGCAAGAACCTCAGCGACCCTGAGCGGCGACGCGAGATCTCCAGGCTGTTTGCCAGGAAAGCCTGAGGGTGCCGGCGGACTATCGGTCAATCGACGATCCTTATTGCTATGCCGGCACCGCGGTTCTCAAGAACATTCCTGGGTTGAGAACGGCTGCGGCGCTTACCGAGTTCGAAGCCATAAGCGTTGCGCAGCGATCCAGCGAGCCGCTGCCTTCGGGCCGGCTCAGTGTCACGCATTATCGCGCGGTCCATCGCCATCTGTTTGGTGATGTTTATCGCTGGGCGGGCGGATACCGGCAAACGCGCATTTCCAAGGGGCGAAGCGTGTTCTGCTATCCCGAGAACATAGATCGGCAGATGCGGCATCTTTTCGGATGGCTGGAGAGGAAGGGGCGGCTGCGGGATCTGCCGGCGGATGAGTTCCTGATTGGCAGCGCCTTCTTTCTCGCCGAACTCAACGCCATTCATCCGTTCCGCGAGGGAAACGGCCGCACCCAGATGGTTTTCGCCACGCTTCTGTCCGTGCAGGCCGGATATCCGTTCGATCTGGCGCGATTGCGCCCAAGAAAATTCCTGGCTGCGATGATCGCAAGTTTCCAGGGCGATCAAGCGGCGCTGCAAGCCGAGCTGCACCGCCTGATCTAACTCGTCTCATTTCCCCAGCTTGTTGAACGGGATGTCCTTGTCGACGCGTATGTCGGCGGGCAGGCCCAGCACGCGCTCGGCCACGATGTTGCGCAGGATCTCGTCGGTGCCGCCGGCGATGCGGTAGCCGGCGCCGTAGATCCATTGCGCCTGGAAAGCGCCGGCGCCGGGGATGTCGTGGTCGAGAATGCCGGCCTCGGCCATCAACTCCATGCCGAAGGCGCCGGTGGCCTGCATCTTGGGGGCGGCGATCAGCTTGCCGATCGAGGCTTCCGGCCCCGGCGCCTGGCCCTTGGACAGCGCCGTCAGGGTGCGGAAGGTGGTGTATTTCAGGCCCTGGCTCTGCACGTACCACTCGGCGATCTTCGTCCGCACCGCGCCGTTGCGGATCGCCGGCCCGTCCTCCAGCTCGGTCTGGCGCGCCAGTTCCAGCAGTTCGTCGAAATCCATGCCCTGGCGGGTGCCGACCGCCAGTCGCTCGTTCATCAAGGTGGTGATCGCCACTTTCCAGCCGTCGCCCACCTTGCCCAGGCGCTGGCTGTCGGGGATGCGCACGTTGGTGAAGAACACCTCGTTGAAATTGGCGGTGCCGGAAATCTGCCGGATCGGCCGCACCTCGACGCCGGGACTCTTCATGTCGAGATAGAACATGGTCAGCCCCTGGTGCTTGGGGACCGACGGGTCGGTACGGGTGATGACGATGCCGAAGTCGCAGTAGTGCGCGCCCGAGGTCCAGACCTTCTGGCCGTTGACGATCCAGTCATCGCCGTCGCGCTCGGCGCGGGTGCGGATGCCGGCCACGTCGGAGCCGGCCGCCGGCTCGGAGAAGAGCTGGCACCAGATTTCCTCGCCGTAGAGCGCCGGCTTGACGTAGCGCTGCAGCACCTCCGGCCTGGCATAGGCCATCACGGTGGGGATGCACATGCCCAGCCCGATCTCGAAGAAGCCCTGCGGCACCAGGTAGTCCTCTTCCTCCTGGTTGTAGATCACCTGCTGGATCGGCGTGCCGCCCATGCCGCCATATTCCCTGGGCCAGGTGATGCGGGCGTAGCCGGCCGCCGCCTTCTTGGCCTGCCAGGCGCGGGCGCGCGGCAGGGCCTCGACGTCCTCGACGCGCGTGCGGGAGGCGGTGGGATCGTCGCTCTTGCGCTTGGCGTTGGCGTCGAGCCAGGCGCGCACCTGCTTGCGGAATTCGGCTTCTTCGGGCGTGTCGTTGAAATCCATGATCCTGTTCCTTCCCGTCAGGCCGCGTTCTGCTGTTCCAGCCGGCGCACCAGCTTCTCCTTCCACACCGTCGGCCCGCCAATGGCCAGCGCCAGCACGCGCGAGCGGCGATAGTGGAACTGGGTGTCGGCCTCCCAGGTGAAGCCGATGCCGCCATGGGTCTGGATGCATTCGGCGGCGGCGAAATCGTAGGCGTCGGTGGCGGCGACGCGCGAGGCGGCGGCGGCGACCGGCAGATCGGCGCCACCCTCGGCCAGCATCATGGCGCCGTAATAGGCGTTGGAGCGGGCCAGCTCCTTCTTCACGTAGACGTCGGCCAGCTTGTGCTTGATCGCCTGGTAGGAGCCGATCTGGCGGCCGAAGGCGTAGCGCTGCAGCGCATAGTCGCGGGCCATGGCCAGGGCCGCCTCCGCGCCGCCGATCTGTTCGAAGGCAAACAGCACGGCCGCCCCGTCGTAGATGTCCTGCAGCAGTTTCCAGCCTTCGCCTTCGCCGCCCAGCAGCTCGGCCGGCGCGCCGTCGAACTCGATCCGCGCCTGCTTGCGGGCGGGATCGATGGTGTGCAGGCGGCTGCGGCTGACGCCCTTGCCCGTCAGCTCGACCAGCGCCAGCGACAAAGCGCGCTCGCCCTCGCCGCCGGTGTTGACCAGAACGATGGCGATGTCCGCCGCTTCGCCGTCGACCACCGGCGTCTTGGCGCCGCTCAGCGAGCCATTGGCGAATCTGGCGCGCACCGTGCGCGGGCTGGCGGCGTTGGGGCCTTCCGACGTCGCCAGCGTGCCGATGATGTTGCCGCTGGCCAGCAGCGGCAGGTATTTCTTCTTCTGCGCCGCACTGCCCGCCTTCTTGATCGCCTCGCTGGCGAGATAGACGGAAGAGGAGAACGGCACCGGCGCGCAGGCGCGTCCCAATTCCTCGGCCACGACGCAAAGCTCCAGCGCCCCCAGGCCCAGCCCGCCGAACTCCTCGGGAATGGCCGCGCCCGTCAGGCCCATCTCGACCAGGCCGCGCCAGACTTCCGCGGCATGGGTCTCCTGGCCTTCCAGCACGCGGCGCACGGTGGCGGGCGGGCATTTGTCGGCCAAGAAGCGGCGCACCTGCTCCTGCAGCATTTTCTGATCGTCGGAGAAGTCGAAATTCATCGTCCTGTTCCTGAAGCGTTTTGCGGGCCGCAGGCGTGGCGGCCTTCATAGCGGGCGTTGCGGCGCAGGATACAAACTGGGGTCGGGGAAGCAAACCCAAGGGCGCCGCCCAATCGCTGGGCGGAAGAAACTCAGGCGCTGGCCGCGATATGCGCCGCTCCCAGCATGGCGACGTCGGGCTCGATTACCACCCGCACCGGCAGCGAGCGCATCAATTCGCCGAACCGGCCCTTGTCGACCAGGGTCTGGATGAAATGCGGCTGGCGCAGGCTGGCCAGCAGGCGCGGCGGGATGCCGCCGGCCAGCGCCACTCCGCCCAGCGCCAGGAAGCGCAGCGCGGCATTGCCCGCCTCGCGCGCCAGGGCGGCGACGAAGAGATCGAGCACGGCGGCGGCCAGCGGCTCCTTGCCCTCCAGCCCCAGCCGGGTCAGCGCCGCCGGCCGCTCGGTCTCGGGCAGGGCCTCGATCGCCGGCACCGGCTGGCAGCGGCCGGAGGCGACCAGGAAGGCGGCGATCTCGGTCATCGCCGGCCCGGCCAGCACGCGCTCGATGCTGGCATGCCCGTCATGGCGCTCGCGCAGCCAGTTCGACAGTTCCAGCTCGATCGGCGTCACCGGCGCGAAATCGGCATGCCCGGCTTCCGTCGCCAGCGGATGATGCCGCATGCCGTCCCAGACCGCCGCCGCCTGGCCCAGCCCGGTGCCGGGGGCGACCACGGCGATGTTGCCGCGGCCCCAGGGACGGCTGCCGTGCTGCAGCACCACGTATCCGGTTTCGTCCAGATGCGCCACGCCGATGGCGGCGGCGGCGACGTCGTTGACCAGAATGGCGGGCGCGCCGATCTGGGTCGCCAGCGCGTGCTCGGCGATGGTCCAGTTGCGGTTGGTGAGATGGCAGCGGCCGCCATCGACCAGGCCGGCGACGCCGAAGCAGGCGATGGACGGTTTCTCCTTGTCGGCGAGAAAGCGCGCCACGATCTCGTGCACCGAGGCGAAATCATCGTTGCGGAAGCGGGCGAGATGCACGGGCGCGGGCCGCGTCAGGTCGCGCCGGTAGAGCGCCAGCCTGGTGTTGGTGCCGCCGATGTCGCCGCTGAGAATCATCGCGCGAGGGAAGCGTCTGCTGATGGGAAGAGTTCCATCGCCCGACCATCGGCGGCGGGAGCGGAGAGGTCAACCCACTTTGCGCCCGCCGCGCAGCGAAGCGGAGCGGGACGAACGACGGCGTCGAAGGATCAGCTGCGCTTCGGCCTGGCCTTCCAGGCGGCGATGGCCGCCTTCAGCGCCCGTTCTTCCTTGCAGCCGAAGGTGCACAGATCAGCGAGCCTGGCCAGATGCTCCTCCGCCTTCGGCAGGTCGTCGAGCATCAGATAGGCCTCGCCGATGTACTCGTGGGCGCCCAGATGTTTCGAATCGAGCGCCAGCGCCTGCTGGTAGTGGACCAGCGAGCCGCGCGCATCGCCCGACTTGCGGGTGGCGTAGCCCAGCAGGTTGTGGGCTTCGGGATTGTTCGGCTCGGTGGCGACCGCCTTCTTCAGTGCTGTGATGGCGCCGTTCCAGTCCTCCTTGGCGATCGCCGCCTTGCCGGCGTCGAAATCGGCGTTCTTCGCCCGCGCCGCCGGGGCGGGATCGTTGCTGCCCATGGCCGAGAGCGGCGCGGCATTTCCCAGGACCAGAACCATGCCGCAGGCGGCGAGAGCGGCGGCGAATGCTGACGAGCGCATGATTTCCTCCCATGGCGCAGGGGTGGACAGTTTACGCCTTTCCTTTTGAGGAGACACCAGCGGCGAACGGCCATTCCATGGCTGGAAGAATATTGCTCATTGCGCCGTCCGGGCCGAATTCGTCGTCCGGGTCGGCGGCAGCAGGGCGGCATCTTCGACCGCCCGCACCACCAGCGGACGGGTGCGGCCGCGCACGGCGATCTCGTGCGCCGGCCAGTCCGACAGGTCGATGCCGGCGCGCTGCGCCAGGTCGTCCGACACCACCAGTTCGCAGGCGAACTCCTTGGTCATCGGCTCCAGCCGGCTGGCGGTGTTGACGCTGTCGCCGATGGCGGTGAGCGAACGGGTGGCGCCGTAGCCCATGTCGCCGACGATGGCGACGCCGAAATGCAGGCCGATGCCGATGCGCAGCGGCGCGTCGAGGTCGCCGGACAGGCCCTCGTTCAGCGTGTCGATGGCCAGCGCCATGCGGCGGGCGGCGTCCAGCGCCATGCGGCAGGCGGCGGCGGGATCGCCCTTCAGCCCGAACAGCGCCATCACCCCGTCGCCGATGAATTTGTCGACATGGCCGCCGGCGGCCTCGATGGCTTCGCCGACGGCGCGGAAATAGCGGTTCAGCACGAACACCGTATCGTAGGGCAGGCGGTGCTCGGCCAGCGCGGTGAAGCCGCGGATGTCGGCGAACAGCACGGCGATCTCGCGTTCCTGGCCGTGGTGGTGGGCGGCCTGCGACAGGGCTTCCTGCGCCATGGCGCTGGTCGCCAGCAGCGGCGAGACGTCGTAATCGCCGGCCGGCGGATGCACCTGGCAGGCCAGGCGCACGTTCTGCGGCGCGCCGATGCGGGCCAGCACGCGCTGTTCGGTGGTCGATGGCGGCGCCAGCAGCTCGAAGCCGCGGCCGATGCGCACGCGGCAAGTCGAGCAGCGGCCGCGGCCGCCGCAGACCGAGGCGTGCGGGATGCCGGCCAGGCGGCTGAACTCGAGGATGGAAGGGCCGGCCGGGCCCTGCGCCTGGCGCTGGTTGGGGTAGCGCAGCCGCACCAGCGCGCCGCGCCGCTCGACCACGTCGCGCAGGGCGCGGGCGACGAAGACGGCGCCCACGATCACCACATGGCCGAACAGACCCCAGTTCATGGCGGCGAAGAAGCCGGCGGCAATTTCGGCCGACGGAAACCGCGTCCGTTCGCCGAGCAGGGCCAGCCAGTTGGGATCGGCGGCCGCCAGGGTCGCGACTTCGGCGCCGCGCTGGAAGAAGGCCACCAACGCCAGCACCGGCAGCAGGATGGCGATGGTGAACAGCACGTCGCGCCAGCGATGGTACTGCGCCTTCAGCCGCCAGAGCTGGTGCAGGCCGAGACAGCCATGCGTCCACACCACGATGACGAAGACGAACTGGGTGAGGATTTCCTTCCAGCCGCCGCTCCAGATCGACAGCAGCACGTAGCCGTAGCTGGGGTTGAGGTCGGCGAACAGGCGCACCCCGCCGGTACCGATCACATGCGTCACGCCCAGCGGCACGATCAGCACGCCCATCGCGATCTGCACGGCTTCGGTCGGCGACAGCCGCAGCGTGCGCCGGCGATAGAGGGACCACAGCACCAGCGACAGATGCAGGACCAGCGCGCCGTAGAGCGCGACCGAACCGGGCATGCTGCGCCACACCAGGGAGAAGGCGGCCAGCGCGTCCTCCATCGCCGGCAGCGAGATCAGGCCGATGGCATGATTGGCCAGGTGGCTGAAGACATAGACGAACAGCGTGACGCCCGACCACAGGCGCAGGGCGCGGAACAGCCGTTCGCCGCTCATGTCACAGCAGCGCCAGTACTGCTTCCGGCGGCCGGCCGATGATCGCGCGCTTGCCGTCGGTGACGATCGGCCGTTCGATCAGGATCGGATGGGCCTGCATGGCCTTGAGCAGGGCCTGCTCCGACTTACTTGCATCGGCCAATCCCAGTTCCTTGTACTCGGCCTCGCCCTTGCGCAGCATGGCGCGCGCCCCGCCAAGTGCGGCGGCAAGCTTCGCCAGCGTCGCCGGATCGGGCGGCGTCTTCAGGTATTCGACGATGCGCGGCGTGACGCCTTTCTCCTCCAGCAGGGCCAGCGTCTGGCGGGATTTGCTGCAACGCGGATTATGGTAGATCGTTAAGGTCATTGGCGTGCCTGCGGTAAGGCTGTTGTTTTGCGAAGAATAACAAGGGTTTGTCCCATGATACATCGGCTGCGTGCCGCTTTTCCCGCGCAATTTTCGATGATGGCGACGATGCGGGCCGCACTGCTGCTGGCCTGCATCGCCGGGCTGCTGCTGGCGGCATTGCCGGCAGCGCAGGCGCAAGGCCCGGCGCCGGCCACCGGAACCGTGTCGGTGGAGGAGCTGGAACGGCTGGTCAGGACGCTGGAAAGCGAGCCCGACCGCCAGCGGCTGGTGGAGGAACTGAAAGCGCTGATCGCCGTGCAGCGCGGCCAGCCGGCGGAGGAGCCGAGCCTGGGCGAGGCGCTGATCGGCACGCTCTCGGACGGGGCGGCGCGCATGTCGGCGACCCTCACCGAGATCGGCGGCGCGCTGCTCGACGCCGGCCGGGTCGGCGACTGGCTGCGGCAGTCGCTGGAGAACAGCGCCACGCGCGACGTGGTGGTCGACGGCGTGTTGCGGGTGGCGGCGGTGCTGGTGCTGGGGCTGCTGGCGGAGCTGCTGATGCGCCTGCTGCTCAGGAACGTGCGCCGCGGCCTGGTGCGGCGCCCGGGCGGCCTGAGCTGGCGTCTCGGCGCGGGCCTGATGGCGCTGCTGCTGGACCTGCTGCCGGTCGCCGCCTTCGCCGCGGCCTCCTATGGCAGCCTGCCGTTCCTCGATCCCACGCCCAGCGTGCGGCTGATCGCCATCGCGCTGATCAACGCCATCGTCATCAGCCAGATCCTGGTGCTGCTGGTGCGGTTCGTGCTGCATCCCTACGATCCGGCATTGCGCATCCCGCGTCTGTCCGACGACACCGCCGCCTATCTCGACGTCTGGCTGCGCCGCTTCATCTGGCTGGGGATCATCGGCTACGTGGCGCTGGAGGCCGGCCGCCTGCTGGGCCTGCCGCACAGCGCCTATGTCGGCCTGCTGGCCCTGCTGGGCCTGGCCATCGCCATCCTGATGATCATGGTGATCCTGCAGAACCGCCAGGTCGTGGCCGGCTGGCTGAAGAACCATCGGGAAGACCCGCAGGCCAGCGCCCTGTCGGCGCTGAGCCAGCGCCTCGCCGACACCTGGCACGTGGTGGCGATCCTCTACGTGATCGGCGTCTACGTGGTGTGGCTGCTGCGCCCGGGGGCGGGGCTGGAGTTCCTGCTGCGGGCCACGATCTTCACCCTGATGGCGCTGGCGCTGGGCTGGCTGCTGGAACGCGCCATCCACCGGCTGGTGCGCCGCTGGTTCGCCGTGTCGAACGAGATGAAAACCCGCTTTCCCGACATCGAGGAGCGCACCAACCGCTACCTGCCGATCGTGCTCGGAATCATCCGGGCGGCGATCGCCGTGCTGACCGTGCTAGCGGTGCTGTTCATCTGGGGCTTCAGCTCGTTCTCGCTGCTGGCCAGCGAGCCGGGGCGGCAGGTCGTGTTCTCCCTCCTGCGCATCATCGGCATCGTGGCGGTGAGCCTGGTGCTGTGGGAAGTGGGCGGGGTGGCGCTGGAACGCATCCTGCGGCGGGCGACGTCCAAAGGCCGCATGCCGTCGGCGCGGGTGCGGACCATGCTGCCGGTGGCCCGCTACATATTCGGCATGGTGCTGGGGATCATCGCCGTGCTGATGCTGCTGTCGGAGATCGGCGTCGAGATCGGCCCGCTGCTGGCCGGCGCCGGCATCGTCGGCCTGGCCGTCGGTCTGGGCGCGCAGACCCTGGTCAAGGACCTGATCGCCGGCTTCTCGCTGCTGATGGAGGATGCGCTGGCGGTCGGCGACGTGGTGCGGATCGGCCAGCACTCGGGCGTGGTCGAGAACATGACCGTCCGCACCATCCGCCTGCGCGCCGGCGACGGCACGGTGCAGACCATCCCGCTGGGCGGCGTGACCATCGTCGAGAACATGACCAGGGACTTCTCCTTCGCGATGATCGACTGCGCCGTCGCCTACAAGGAGGACGTCGACAAGGTGGTGGCGATCCTGAAATCGATCGGCGACGAGCTGCGGCAGGACCCGGACCTCGCGCCCGACATCCAGGCCCCGATCGAGATCATCGGGCTGGACAAGTTCCAGGAGTCCTCGGTGCTCATCAAGGCCCGCATCAAGACCTATCCGACCAGGCAGTGGGGCGTGTTGCGCGAGTTCAACCGGCGCTTGAAGCTGCGGTTCGAGAAGGAAGGCATCGAGATTCCCTTCCCGTACCGCACGCTGGTCCTGGCCGACGAGACCGTGCGGGCGCTGGCGGGCCTGGCCCGGTCGCCGGATGCGCCGGCCGCCCTGGCGCCGCCGGCGGAAAAGAGCGACCCGGCGACGGGGTAGGCGGTCGCAGGTCGAGCGGGGGCGGCCGTTCCGGAATTATTCGGGATCGCTCGCGGGATCGTCGGCTTCGATCACCCGCCGGGCGATGTCGAGGCTGAAGCCGGCGCGCGCCAGCGAGGCCAGGTCGCGCTGGCGCATGGCGGCGCGTTCCTTCTGCGGCCGCCAGGGACCGAGCCGGCGGCGCTGCGCCAGCCGCAGCGCGGCGCGCAGTTCGGCTTCCGGCCCGTCCTCGTCCTCGACCGGTGGTGCGGTTTCGCTGTCGGCCGCTGCGATCGCCTGTTCGATGCCGTCCTCGTCGATGCCGGCCAGACGGAGTTTGCCGGAGATGAAGCGGCGCGAGGTACCGCGGCGGCGCAGGGCCGCGGCGCGGCCGGCGGCGAAGGCGGCATCGTCGATCAGCTTCAGGCGCTGGAACTTGGCGATGATCGCCTCGATGGCCGCTTCGGCGTCGTCGGCGACAGGGGCGTCGGCGCGGCGGGCGCGTTCGATGCGGCGCAGCAGCACTTTGCGCAGATTGGCGCTGGAGGCGGAGAAGCGCTGCAGGTAATGCGTGGCGGCGTTCTCCAGCGATTTCGCCGTCACGGCGCGCACGCGCCTGCGGGCGGGACTGCGATCGCCAGGTTCCGACATGGCCGGCAGCATGGCAGAGCTGCGCGGCTCCGTCATCCGCCGCCTTCCTTTGCCAAAGTTGCTTGGGTAAGGTCCGCCCCGCCAAAAAGGAGAGAGAAACCAGCATGGACGCACCGCGGCGCTTTCCCGGCATCAACTGGCGCGGGCTCTACACGCTGTGCCTGAAGGAGACCCTGCGCTTCCTCGATTCGTGGACCCAGACCATCCTCGGCCCGGCGGTCGGCAGCCTGCTGCTGCTGGCGGTGTTCGCGCTGGCGCTGCACGGGGAGGAGCGCCGGGTCGGCGGCATGCCGTTCCTGGAGTTCCTGGCGCCTGGTCTGATCGCCATGACGGTGGTGCAGAACGCCTTCGCCAATTCCTCCTTCTCGATCCTGGTGTCGAAGCTGCAGGGCAACATCGTCGACGTGCTGATGCCGCCGCTGGGCGCCATCGAGCTGACCATCGGCTACGTCTTCGGCGGCGTCGCCCGCGGCATCGTGTGCGGCGTGGCGGTGGCGGCGGGCATGGCGCTGTTCGTGCCGTTCGATCTCTACGACCCGCTGATCCTGGCGTTCCACGTCGTGTTCGGCTCGATGATGCTGTCGCTGTTCGGCGTGCTGGCCGGCGTCATCTCCGAGAAATTCGACCATATCGGCTCGATCACCAATTTCCTGGTGTCGCCGCTGGCCTTCCTGTCGGGCACGTTCTACTCGATCGCCAACCTGCCGGAGTTCTTCCAGAAGGCGGCGCTGTTCAACCCGTTCTTCTACATGATCGACGGCTTCCGCTTCGCCTTCACCGGCCATGCCGACGCTGCGCCGATCGTCGGCGTGGCGGTGATGCTGGCGATCGACGCGGCGATGTTCGTGCTGATCTACGCCATGATCCGCGCCGGCTGGCGGCTGAAGGCGTGAGCTGCGCCGTCCGGGCGCGCTTCCTGTTTCGTCATGGCCCGGCTTGACCGGGCCACCCATGTTGCGGCAAACCCGGCGGGATTTCTGACCTCGTGTCTGTCGCTGCCATGGGTCGCCCGGTCAAGCCGGGCCATGACGCATCTTTATGGCCTGAACCCGGTGGCGCGCGGGCCGGGGGTGCGCAGCGGGGCGGCCAGGTTGGCGAACTCGCACAGCAGCGGGCGGGTGTCGCGCGGGTCGATGATCTCCTCGACGCCGAAGGTCTCGGCGGTGCGGAAGGGCGAGCGCACCTTGTTCATGCGCTCCTCGATCTCGGCCAAGAGCTTCTTGGGATCCTCCGCCTTCTCCAGGTCCGACTTGTAGGCCGCCTCGATGCCGCCCTCCAGCGGCAGCGAGCCCCAGTCGCCCGACGGCCAGGCGTAGCGGAAATTGAACTTGTTCCAGTTCTGGTGCGCCGCACCGGCGACGCCGAACACCTTGCGCACGATGATCGAGCACCAGGGTGCTGTGGCCTGGTAGACGGCGGCCATGGCGCGCGCGCCGTGGCGGATGGTGGCGGCGGTCTCGGCCTCGACGCCGATGACGAAGCCGGGGCAATCGACGAAATGCACCACCGGCAGGTGGAAGGTCTCCGCCATGTCGACGAAGCGCGTCACCTTGTGCGCCGTCTCGGCCGACCACGCCGCGCCATAGAAGAAGGGATCGCCGCCCATGACCGCGACCGGCCAGCCGTCCAGCCGCGCCAGGCCGGTGACGATGGAGCGGCCATAGAGCTTGCCGATCTCGAAGAAACTGCCCTGGTCCATGGTCAGCGCGATGATGTCGCGCATCTTGTAGACGCGGCGGCGCTCGCGCGGCACCAGCGACAGCAGCTTCTCCTCGCGCCGGTTGGGATCGTCGGTGACCGGCCCGCGCGGCGGCAGGTCGTAGATCGAGTTGGGCATGTAGGAGAGGAACCGGCGGGTGCGCTCGAACGCCTCCTCCTCGCTCTCCACTTCGTCGTCGACCGAACCGTTGCGGGCATGGATCTGCGTGCCGCCCAGTTCCTCCTTGGTCACCGGCTGGCCCAGCCGGGCGACCACCGGCGGGCCGGCGGCGAACATCTGCGAGACGTTCTTCACCATCAGCGAATAATGCGAGGTCACCAGGCGGGCCGCGCCCAGCCCCGCCACCGAGCCCAGGCCCAGCGCCACGGTCGGCACCAGCGACAGGTTGCGCACCACGTGCTCCCAGGCCGGGTTGCGCGGCACGTAGGTGCGGCCGGTCATCTCGTAGGTCTTGACCGAGCCGCCGCCGCCGGTGCCGTCGACCAGCCGCACGATCGGGATGCGCACGTCGCCGGCCATCTGCTCGGAGATGACCTGCTTCTCCCAGATCGAGGCGTCGGCGGCCCCGCCGCGCACGGTGAAGTCGTCGCCACCCACCACGACGGGCCGCTGGTTGATCTGGCCGCGGCCGCAGACGAAGTTGGACGGGCTGAAATCCTTCAGCGAGCCGTCCTCGTTGTATTCGGCCTTGCCGGCGATGGCGCCGATTTCGCGGAACGAGCCGGGATCGAGCAGCTTCTCGATGCGTTCGCGCACCGTGAGCTTGCCGCCGTCATGTTGGCGCTTGACCTTCTCCGGCCCGCCCATCTTCTTCGCCAGCGCCTCGCGCTTGCGCAACTCGTCGATTTCCGGTTGCCACGACATCCCAGCCTCGCCCGATCCTGTGCGGTAAACGTCCGTTCATAGCTTGCCGCGCCACGGCGCACAACGGCGGCGGGCGCCGGCACTATTCTAGCGCAGGGGAAGGCCCAGAACGGCTTCCAGCTCCGCCAGCGCCTGGGCGGCGTTCTCGACCTTGATGGTGCGCATGCCCAGCGCCCGGGCCGGTTTCAGGTTGATGCCCAGATCGTCGAGATAGACGCAGTCGGCCGGCTCCACGCCCAGCAACTGGCAGGTGTGCTGGTAGATGCGCGGGTCGGGCTTGCGGATGCCCAGCTTGCTCGATTCCACCACATGCTCGAACAGCCCCATGATCCGCTCGATCTCGCGGATGCGGGCGGGGTCGCGCGCCATGCCCGGCCCGTGGCCGGCCGGCATGTTGTTGGTGATGCAGGCGATGCGGAAGCGCTCTTTCACCCGGCGCAGCGCCTCGACCATTTCCGGCCGCACCTCGCCGCTGATGATCTTCAGCACGTGGTGGCCGGACAGCCGGTGTCCCTGTTCCAGCGCCTCCGCCTCGAACAGGGCGGCGAAGCCGTCAAGGTCGACCTCCGAGCGCTCCATTTTCGCCCAGGCATTGGCGTCCGGATTGCGGGCATTCAGGCTGCGGATGAAGCCGCGCGGCAGGCCGATTTCGGCCTCGTAGCGGTTGAACGCCTCGAACGGGCTGGACAGGATCACCCCGCCGAAATCCCACAATACAGCCCTTGTCATGGCTTTTACTCCCTACGGATAGCGACGGCTTCATTGGTCGATAGGTGCATTGTGTGTGCCGATACACCCAACCTAGGTTGATGCATCGACAGTGCAATGGCCCCCTGGCGGGGGTGCAGGAAGGCAGCAGAACATGGATAGAGCGGTCAAGGCCGTAGATGGGCGGACAGCCCGGGCCGACAACACCCGCCGGCGCATCGTGGCCTCGATGATCGCCCTGATCGAGGAGGGCCATATCCGTCCCACCGCGGCGGCCATTGCCGACCGGGCGGAGGTCTCGGTCCGGTCGGTTTTCCAGCATTTCAACGATCTGGGGGCGCTGTTCCAGGCCGCCGCCGATTCCACCATGCACCGGGTGTGGTCGCTGGTGCGGCCGATCCCCGACACCGGCACCCTGGACGAGCGGCTGGACTCCCTGCTGGAAATGCGCTGGGACATCTACGACCACATCGCCGCCATCAGGCGGGCGGCGACGCTGATCGAGGATCAGCTGCCGATGTTCGTCGAGGGCCGCACCCAGTTCCGCAACATGCTGCGCAGCCTGAACGAGCGCGTCTTCGCCGCCGAGCTGGCGCCGCTGGAAGGCGTGGTGCGCAGCCAGACGCTCGACGCCATGGTGGTGATCTGCGAATTCGAGTTCATGGAAGTGCTGCGCCGGCAGATGGAGCTGCCGCGCGACACCGCCATGGCGACGCAGCGGCGGGCCATGGTGGCGCTGCTGGCCCAGCCGGCGGCGCAGCAGGCGGCCGCCTGACCGCCGCCTCAACCAGGATCAAAAAAGCCCGGCCTGCCGGGCTTTTTCATTGGTCGTCGCAAGCTGTTCTCCATGGTTCTGGCGATTCCCTGGACCGGCGGCGGGGACCGGCCTTGGTTGCCGCGCATGGCAGCCGTGACGGTCCGCATTTGCCACAGGGGCAGGGCATTTGCGATCTTATGCAGACCGTGCTTTATGCTGGAGTAAATCACGCTCTGACGGAATCGTGAGCGATTCCCTCTAATCGTGATCCGCTCCAGAAGCGCTCCTTGAAGCATCAGCGGCAAGCAAATGAAAAGACAGGTCGAAATTGGTCAGTTGTATCAGTCGGTTGGCAAGCCGGCGCTGACCTGGGAAGTCGCCAAGATCGTCGATCAGGCCGGCATCCCGCATGCAAGGCTGGTGTCGCCGGACGGCCGCGACCAGCGTCTGGTCGCCTGTTCGGTGATCAGCGATGCCTCGCGCTACCGGCTGACCCGCGACGCCGCGCCGCGCGGCCACGACAGCGCGGCCGAATAGATCCCCTCTACCCGGCCAGGTGCCGGTCGCGCAGCAGGCGCGCGCGCAGGCTGTCATGCCTGCCCATCAGCATCGACAGGAACCAGACGGCGCCCGCGGTCAGGACGATGGCCGGGCCCGACGGCGCGTCGAGATGGTACGAGGCCAGCAGGCCGACATAGCCGCTGAGCAGCGCCAGCGCCGTCGCCAGCGCCCATAGCGCCATGATGCCGCGCACCCAGAAGCGGGCGGCGACGGCGGGCAGGATCATCAGGCCGACCGCCATCAGCGTGCCCAGCGCCTGGAAGCCGGCCACGGTGTTGATCACCAGCAGCGCCAGGAAGGCGAAATGCCAGACCGCGCCCGAGCCGCTGGCCGCCGCCATGAATCTCGGGTCGAGACATTCGATCAGCAGCGGCCGGTAGATCAGCGCCATCGCCACCAGGGTCAGAGTGGCCGCACCCGCCATCAGGCACAGCGCGGCATCGTCGACGGCCAGGATGGAGCCGAACAGCACGTGCACCAGATCGACGCTGGTGCCGCGCAGCGACAGCAGCAGCACGCCGCCGGCCAGCGCCACCAGGTAGAAGCCGGCGAAGCTGGCATCCTCGCGCAGATCGGTGACGCGGCTGATGGCGCCGGCCAGCCCCGCCACCACCAGCCCGGCCACCAGTCCGCCCAGGCTCATCGCCCACAGCGACAGGCCCGACAGCAGGAAGCCGGCGGCGGCGCCGGGCAGGATGGCGTGCGCCATGGCGTCGGTGACCAGGGTCATGCGGCGCAGGATCAGGAACACGCCCACCGGCCCATAGGCCAGCGCCAGCGCCAGGGTGGCGACCAGGGCGCGGCGCATGAAGGGCAGGTCGTCGCCGAAGGGCGCGAAGAGCAGATCGGCCAGCACGGTCGTCAGGCGTGGCCGTGGCGGTCGGCCGAAAGCTCGCAGGCCCCGGCACTTTCGTCCCAGGCCTCGGAACGCTGGCGCGCCCGCGCCAGGTTGTGCGTCGTCAGCACGTCCGGCGTCGGCCCCCAGGCGATCTTCTCCCGCGCCAGCAGCAGCGTCTCGGGGCAGACGCGGCGCACCATGTCGAAATCGTGCGATACCAGCACCACGCTGCGGCCTTCGTCGTGCCAGCGCAGGATCAGCGCCACCAGATCGGCGGTGGTGGCCGCGTCGATGGCGGCGAAGGGTTCGTCGAGCAGGATCATGCGCGCGTCCTGCACCAGCACGCGCGCGAACAGCGCGCGCTGGAACTGGCCGATCGACATGCCGGCGATCAGCCGGTTCTCGAAGCCGCCCAGCCCGACCAGGTCGAGCGCCCGCCGCGCCTCCTGTCGCAGGGAGCGGCCGATGCCGCCGAACAGGCCGGCGCGCTGCAGGAAGCCGCTGCACACCAGGTCGAGCACGGTGATGGGAATGCTGCGGTCGATTTCCGCGTGCTGCGGCAAATAGGCGATGTCGCGCCGGCGCAAGCCCCCCAGATCGAGCCGCCCGCTGCTGATCGGCTGCACGCCGGCCAGCGCCTTCAGCAGGGTCGACTTGCCGCCGCCATTGGGGCCGACAATGGCGGTCAGGCCGCCGGCGGGGAAGCGGCCGCTGAGATGGTGGACGGCGGGATGCCGGTCATAGGCGACCACCAGATCCTCGACCACGACAGCGGGGGCCGGCTGCGGGCCATGGGCCAGCGCCACCATCACAGCCACCCCAGCGCCCAGGCGACGGCCAGCCACAGCACCACCGCCGCGGCCAGCGCAATACCCAGCCGCGCCAGCGCCGAAACGGCGAAGGCGGAGGCGACATCTGCTCCGGTGGTCGGCGGCGGCGCGGGGCTGTGATGGGCGTGATCGTGCGGCATGGCGACTGCGACGGTGAAAACGTAACATTATAACCTTTCGACTACCCCGTCCATGATGTCGCAACGCGATCCCGGACCCCGGCGCAGGCTTGGCGCTGGCGGCAACGTGTGTTGAGATTTGCGCCATAAAACAAGCACAAGCGATGGAGGGAGCGTAATGTCGGGCAGTATTACCAGCGGCGCGCGCAGCATCAGCCAGCAGGACATCGGCCTGCGCGCCGCCCGGGCCGCCAGCGGCCTGAACGCCATGGGGTTCGAGCCCGGCAATGCGGTGGCGTTGTTCCTGCGCAACGATTTTCCCTTCTTCGAAGCCTCCTTCGCCTCGGCCCTGCTGGGCGGCTATGCCGTGCCGGTGAACTGGCACCTCAAGGGCGACGAGGCCGGCTACATCTTCCGCGACTGCGACGCCAAGGTGATCGTCACCCATGCCGATCTGCTGCCGCAGTTCGAGCACGACATTCCCGAGGGCGTCCGGGTGCTGGTGGTGCCGACGCCGCCGGAGATCCAGCAGGCCTATGGCGTGGCGGACGCCGCCTGCCGCGTGCCGGCGGGGCGCGAATCCTGGGACGATTTCGTCGCCGCGCACCAGCCCTGGACGCAGCCGCCGCAGATGCCGCCCAACACCATGATCTACACCTCCGGCACCACCGGCCGGCCCAAGGGCGTGCGGCGCCAGCCGATGACCATGGAGCAGATCGAGGGCGTGACGCGCCAGACCATGGCGATCTTCGGCATCGGGCCTGGCATCCGCTCGGTCATCACCGGGCCGATGTACCACTCGGCGCCGAACTTCTACGCCCTGCACGGCGCGCGGCTGGGCGGCCAGCTCTGGCTGCAGCCGCGCTTCGACGCCGAGGAGCTGCTGCAGTGGATCGAGAAGTACAAAATCGAATCGCTGCACATGGTGCCGATCATGTTCGTGCGGCTGCTGAAGCTGCCGGAGGAGGTGAAAAAGAAATACGACGTCTCCTCGCTCAAGCACGTGGTGCATGCCGCCGCCCCCTGTCCACCCGAGGTCAAGCAGGCCATGATCGAGTGGTGGGGGCCGGTGATCGTCGAATATTACGGCGCCACCGAATCGGGCGCGGTGGTGTTCAACGACAGCCGGGACTGGCTGGAGAATCCGGGCACGGTCGGCAAGCCGCACGAGCGCTGCGAGGTGCGCATCCTCGACGCCGACGGCAAGGAGGTGCCGACCGGCGAGATCGGCGAGGTCTACATGCGCAACCGCTATTTCCCCGAATTCACCTACAACAAGGCCGACGCCAAGCGGCGCGAGATCGAAAAGCACGGGCTGATCACCGCCGGCGATGTCGGCTACGTCAACGAGCGCGGCTTCCTGTTCCTTTGCGACCGCAGCAAGGACATGATCATCTCCGGCGGCGTCAACATCTATCCGGCCGAGATCGAATCGGTGCTGCACACCATGCCCGGGGTGCAGGATTGCGCCGTGTTCGGCATTCCCGACGACGAATACGGCGAATCGGTCGCCGCCGTGGTCGAGAAGCGGCCGGGCGCGGCACTGAGCGCCGAGGACGTGCGCGATTTCCTGCGCCAGCGCATCGCCGCCTACAAGGTGCCGAGGCTGGTCGAGTTCCAGCGCGACCTGCCGCGCGAGGATTCGGGCAAGATCTTCAAGCGCAAACTGCGCGATCCCTACTGGGAGAAGGCGGGGCGCCGGATCTGACCCGGCCGCGGCAGCCGCGCTTGGCAAGCGGGACGGGCTTGTCGAGAATGGCGGGATGAAAGCGCTGCTCTGTTCCCGCCTGGGAGACCCCTCCGTTCTCGAACTGGTCGATATCGAACCGCCGCAGCCCAGGCCGGGCGAGATCGGCGTGCGCGTGCGCGCCGCCTCGATCAACTTTCCCGACGTGCTGATGGTGGCGGGCGGCTACCAGCTCAAGCCGCCGCTGCCCTTCATTCCCGGCATGGAAGCCTGTGGCGAGGTGGTGGCGCTGGGCGAAGGCGCCAGCGGCCATCGCCTGGGCGACCGCGTCATCTTCGGCAAGCGCTTCGGCGCCTTCGCCGAGCAGGTCACCGTGCCGGCGGCCGAGGCGCGGCCTTTGCCCAAGGGCTGGAGCTTCGCCGAGGGCGCCGCCTTCGCCGTCGGCTACAAGACCGCCTATCACGCCCTGGTGCAGCGCGGCGGGATCAGGCCGCGCGAGGTGCTGCTGGTGCATGGCGCTTCCGGCGGCGTCGGGCTGGCGGCGGTCGAGCTGGGCAAGGTGCTGGGCGCGCGGGTGATCGCCACCGGCAGCGACGATGCCCGGCTCGACGTGGTGCGCGAAAAGGGCGCCGATTTCGTCGTCAACTACCGCGAGGCGCCGTTCTGGCAGGCGGTGAAGGACCTCACCGACGGGCGCGGCGCGGACGTGATCTACGATCCGGTGGGCGGCGACGTGTTCGACCAGTCGCTGAAATGCATCGCCTGGAACGGGCGCATCCTGCTGATTGGCTTCACCTCCGGCCGGATCGCCACGCTGCCGACCAACATCGCGCTGATCAAGGGCTTCTCGGTGATCGGCGTGCGCGCCGGCGAAGCGGTGCGGCGCGATCCGCAGGTCGGCGTCGAATATCACCGCGAATTGTGGAAACTGGCCGGCGAAGGCCGCATCCGCCCGCACGTCTCGCACATAGTGCCGCTGCAGCGCTGGGTCGAGGCCATGGCACTCTTGACCGAGCGCAAGGTGGTCGGCAAGGCGGTGCTGGACCTGGGCGGCGTGACCGAGAACTGAAGCCCGTTTCCCGGCCGCGCCGCGCCCGGCTCGTCTACTTGGCGAAGACGACGACGACCTTGCGGTCCTGCTGCTGGTCCTCGCGCCGGCCGAACGACCATTCCTTGTAGGCTTCCTCGTTGGCGTCGATCAGCAGATACTTGCTTTGCACGCCGTTGGCGATCAGCTCGCGGCCGACCGCATTGGCGCGGTCGCGCGCCAGCTTCTTGTTGAAGGCCGCATTGCCGACCTTGTCGGCGGTGCCGATCAGGCAGATGCGGGTGACGTAGAGCGTCTTGGCCTGTTCGGCGACCTTCTTCAGCTCCGCTTTGTCGGCGGGCTTGACGATCGCCTTGCCGGTATCGAACAGCACATTGAACGGACCGGGATAGGTCTGGCCCGGCGACAGCATGCGCTGGCAGCGTCCTTCCTCGATCGTCGCCTGGGTGGTTTGGCCCAGCGCCGGCAGCGTCAGGCTGATCGCCGCCACCAGTGCTGCAGCACCCAGGCCCAAATTCGCATTCTTCATCGGTTTCTCCTGCCCTTTCATTGCCCCAATGGCGCGAGCATACTCTCCCGGCCCATGCCGCTCCACGGCGCAGCGGCTCAACGACAGGGACGAGGGACGGTTCCATGGCGCAATTGAGCGACAAGGCGATCGCCGACGGGCGCGGTTTCCTGCAGGCGCTGGATGGCGCCGGCGTGGTCAGTTCCGCCGCGCTGTGGCTGTGGCAAAGCAGCGACAATGCCTGGCGCTACGTGCTGGCCTCGCCGCTGGTCGAGGCCAGGGGCGGCGACATGCCGGTGAAGATCGCCGCGGTGCTGGCCACCATGCCGGCGGATTTCGCCGTCGATCGCGACAACCTGCGCCTGTTCCCGATCCAGGATCCCGCCATCCAGACCCTGCACAAGGCGGTCCAGACCGGTCCGGGCATCACCGCCATGCGCATGACCGGCAACGTCGTCAACGGCGTGCGCATCGAGGACGCCTATGTCTATCGCCTGAACCGCCGCGCCGGCTGATTTCTCCTTGCCCGGCCGCACCGGCCGCCCGACAATTCGCTGAACAGTCGTTCATATCGACGAGGGAGGCGGACGTGGCGGCGGGACGGGTGGCGGACAAGGTGGTGGTGGTGACGGGCGCGGCGTCGGGCATCGGTCGCGCCACGGCGACGCTCTTGGCGCGCGAAGGGGCGACGGTGGTGCTGACCGACGTGGTGGCCGATGCCGGCGAGGCGCTGGCGAAGGAGCTAGGTGGCCCGCATGTCTTTCTGCGCCACGACGTCAGCAGCGAACCGCAATGGCAGGACGCGATCGGCCAGACGCTGCAGCGCTTCGGCCACATCAACGGGCTGGTCAACAATGCCGGCGTCGGCGGGCCGGTGCCCGCGCCCAGCATCGAGACCGAGACGCTGGAAGGCTGGCGCAGGATCAACGCCATCAACCTCGAAGGCGTGTTCCTGGGCTGCAAGCATGCGGTGCCGGCGATCCGCGATGCCGGCGGCGGTTCGATCGTGAACGTCTCCTCGCTGGCGGCGATGGTCGGCACGCACCAGCTTCCCGCCTATGGCGCCGGCAAGGCCGGCGTGCGCCAGCTCACCAAGTCGGTGGCCATGCACTGCGCCTTCAAGGGCTACCGGATCCGCTGCAACTCGGTGCATCCGGGCGTCATCATCACGCCGATGGGCGAGAGCATGTTCAAGGGCGACGAGCGGGAGAAGGCGAAATATCTGCGCTCGATCCCGCTGCGCATGTTCGGCGAGCCGGCCGATATCGGCTATGCCGTGCTGTACCTGATTTCCGACGAATCCAAGTTCGTCACCGGTGCGGAATTCGTGATCGACGGCGGCGCCTCGGCGATCTAGCCAGGGGACTTTTTCGGAATCAGCCTCAGGAAGACCGGCGTCAGCAGGCCGCAGACCAGGCAGGCGGCGATCAGCGACAGCGGGCCGGCGCCGGCCAGCCCGCCGGCGACCAGCGACGCCACCGTGCCGGACAATAGCTGGATGAAGCCCATGAAGGCCGACGCCGCGCCGGCGATGCGCGGATCGACCGCCGTGGCGCCGGAGATCGAGGTCGGATAGACGAAGCCGTTGGAGACGCTGTAGCCCAGCATCACCGCGACGTAGAAATACGGGCTGTCGATCGCCATGCCGAAGGCCAGCAGGACCATGCTGCCGGCTACTGCCAGGGCGCCCCATTTCATCATGCCCTCGATCCGGAAGAAGCGGGCGGCGCGGGCGGCGATGAAGGTGCCGATCACGAAGCCGATCGAGATGACCAGCATGATGGTGCCGAATTCGCCGGGCGAGGTGCCGTAGCGGAAGGCGAACAGCGCCGGTGCGGCCGCCACCCAGGCGAAGAAGCAGGCGGTCATCATCGACAACACCAGCGTGTGGCCGAGGAAGGTGCGGTTGCGGAGCAGCGAGGCGTAGCGGCGCAGCAGCTCGCGCAAGCGGGGATGGCCGGTGGGCTCGATGACGCGGGTCTCGGGCAGGCTGAACGACACCCAGACCAGCAGCGCCAGCCCCAGCGCGACGCAGAAGCCGAAGCCGAAGCGCCAGTTCACCAGTTCCTCGCCGACGCCGCCGATCACCGGCGCCAGGGCGGGGCCGACCGACATGATCATGGCGATGAAGGCCATGGCGCGCACCGCCTCGGTGCCCTGGTAGGAATCGCGCACGATGGCGCGCGGCACCAGCATCAGGGTGCAGGCGCCGAAGGCCTGGCCGACGCGCACCAGGGTCAGCAGCTCGATCGAGGAGGCGAGCAGCCCGCCGGCGCTGGACAGCATGAAGACGGCCAGGCCGATCTGCAGCATGGCGCGCCGGCCGATGCGGTCGGACAGCGGGCCGACCGCGAGCTGGAAGCCGCCGAAAGCGAACAGGTAGACGGTCAGCAGCAGCTGCACGGCGCCATAGGAAATGCCCAGCGTCGTGGCGATGCCCGGCAGCGACGGCACGATGATGTTCAGCGCCAGCGGACCGCCGGCGCTGATCAGGGACAGCAGCGCGAGGGAGGGGCGGAGCACCGCAGCGCTGGATCAGAAGATGGTGTAGCCGCCATCGACCACGAAGTTCTGCCCGGTGGTGTAGTTGGTGGCGTCCGACGCCAGGTACACCGCCAGCGGCCCGAAATCGGCGCCCACCCCGCCGCGGCGGGCCGGCACGCGCGGCAGCACCTTCTCGGCGAACGGCTTGTTGTCGTTGAACAGCCGCTCGGTCATCGGCGTCTCGATCCAGCCGGGCAGGATCGAATTGGCGGTGATCTTGTAGCGCGCCAGCTCGACGGCGATGGCGCGGATCATCGAGCACAGCCCGGCCTTGGTGGCGCCGTAATGGGCGTTGCGGGCGGCGCCCTCGATGGCGGCGGAGGAGGCCATGGCGACGAGCGAGCCGCCCTTGCCGCGCTCGACCATGTGGCGGGCGGCGGCGCGAATGGTGAAGAAGGCGCCGTCGAGATTGACGCTCATGATGCGCCGCCACTCCGCCGTCGTCATTTCGTGGATCGGCGCGCCGCCGCGGCCGGAGGCGCCGGCATTGGCGACGCAGTTGTCGACATGGCCCATGACCTGCAGCGTCTCGGCGAAGCTCTTCTCCACCGCCGCCTCGTCGGCGACGTCGCAGCGGATGGCGTGCACCTTGGTGCTGAACTGGGACAGATGCTTCAGCGCCGCCGCGTTCTTCTCCGCATTGGTGCCCCAGATGCACACGCCGGCCCCGGCCTGCGCCAGCGCCTCGGCCATGCCCAGCCCGATGCCGCTGTTGCCGCCGGTGATCAGCGAGACCTTGCCGGACAGGTCGAATGCCTTGTAGGCCATGGAGTTCCTCCCGAATTTGAGTGAGGCTGACCGGAGAGCGGGGCCGATCGCGCCCTGATTTGCTCTAGCAGGCGCCAGCATGGCAGGGAAGGGGACGTGCCGGAAGGATTCCGCATAGCGACATACAACCTGGAGAGTCTCGACGATGCGATCGCGCCGGATGCGTTCGCCGCCCGCGTCGAGGCCCTGCGGCCGATCCTGCGCGCGCTGGATGCCGACGTGCTGTGCCTGCAGGAAGTCGATGCCCAGCCGCGCAACCGTTCGCCGCGCCGCCTGCGGGCGCTGAGCCGTCTGATCGAGACGACGCCCTATGCCGGCTTCCACGTCGCCTGCAGCGAGGCCGAACCGGGACACGGTCCGACCGACCGGCACAACCTGGTGGTGCTGTCGCGCTTCGCCATCCTGCAGCAGCGCTCGCTGCGCCATGCGCTGGTGCCGCCGCCGGCGCATGGCATGGCGATCGAGGCGGGAACGGCGGTGGGCCGCACACCCGAAGGCGGCGTGGCCTGGGACCGGCCGATCCAGCATGTCAGCCTGCGCCTGCCGTCGGACCGCCGGCTGGAGATCGTCAACCTGCATCTGCGCGCGCCGCTGGCCAATCACATCAAGGGCGGCACCTTGGCGCCGCAAATCTGGCGCAGCACCCGCGCCTGGGCCGAAGGTTTCTACGTCTCCTCGCTGAAGCGCATCGGCCAGGCGCTGGAGGCGCGGCTGGTGGTCGAGGAAGTGTTCGACACCGATCCGCAGGCGCTGGTCGTGGTCGCCGGCGACTTCAACGCCGAGAGCCTGGAGATGCCGCCGCGCCTGCTGCGCGCCGACGTGGTCGATACCGGCAACGAGCTGCTGGCCCGCCGCCGGCTGGAGCCGGTGGAAACGCGCCTGCCCGCAGCACGCTGCTTCAGCGTGCGCTACGGCAGCCGCAAGGCCATGGTTGACCACCTGCTGGTGTCGCCCGGCCTGATCGAGCGCCTGCAGGCGGTGGACATCCTGAACGACGACATTCCCGACGAGGAAGCGGCCGCGCGGCTGGGGGAGCCGGCGGCCGCCTCGTTCCATGCGCCGCTGGTGGCGCAGTTCGCTTTTTAGAGCAAATCACGTTCTGACGGAATCGCTCGCGATTCCGTCTAACCGTGATCCGCTCTAGCCGCGCCAGGCGGGGCCGGCCGGCACGTCGACCAGCACGATCTCGGTCTGCTCGCCGGCGGTGATGGTCAGCGCGTCCTCGTCGCTGACCGCCGCCCCGTCGCGCGGACCCAGCTTGGTGCCGTTGACCTCGGCGCTGCCTTTGGCCAGCACCAGATAGGCCTGCCGGTCCTTGCCCATGGCGTGCGTCACGCTTTCGCCCGGCTCCAGGGTGGCGGCATAGACCGCCGCGTCCTGGTAGAGCGGGATCGCCTTGTCGTCGCCGCGGCGGCCCGAGGCCAGCGGCTGCAGCCGGCCCGAGCGTTCGGCGGCGGGGAACTCCAGCGTCTCCCAGCGCGGCTTGACGCCCTGGCGGTCGGGCGCGATCCAGATCTGGAACAGCTCGGTCTCCTCGTTCTCCAGATTGTGCTCGGCATGGACGATGCCGGTGCCCGCGCTCATCACCTGGATCTGGCCCGCCTCGGTGCGGCCCTTGTTGCCCAGGCTGTCCTGGTGGCTGATGGCGCCCTTCATCACGTAGGTGATGATCTCCATGTCGCGATGGGGATGCGGGTCGAAGCCGGTGCCGGCGCGGATGCGGTCGTTGTTCCACACCAGCAGCGGGCCCTGGCCCATGCGGCGCGGATCCTGGAAGCCGGCGAAGGAAAAGTGGTAGCGCGCGTTCAGCCACTCGTTGTCGAAGCGGCCGAGCCGGCTGTAGGGGCGGGGGTCGATCATGGCGGCACTCCGGTTGCGGATTGACGCCATATATGGATTTTTCCCGCCGTCCGGCAATGTCCGACACCGGCGAGGGGCTTCACGGCAGCGATGCGCGCGCGCCGATGGCCTGGCGGTGATCCGGTTTCCGGCGCGAAATCGTGCGGGTCTTCAGCGGCCTTCGCGATACCAGGCCGCGCCCAGCCCGAACACCAGCAGGATGGCCAGCAGCGCGCCAGGCATCAGCGGGTACTCGCGCACGCCGGTGACGTTGTAGGCCTCGCGCCGCTGCAGGCCGACCCAGTCGCGGCCCGAGGCGGCGCGGCCCTCGCGCACCATGCGCACGTCCGGTTCGGACGCTTCCGACAGCCAGACGAAGCCGCCACCATTGGCCGCCACCAGCGGCTCCAGTTTCTCCGTCGTGGCGCGCACGTCGGCGAATTCCAGCGGATTGGCGCTGCCGACGGCGGCGATGGCCTGGGCGCGGCCGTCGTCGAAGCGATAGACGCCAGGACGGTCCACCGTGACGCTGGCGGTGCCGCGGCCGGGACCGATGCCGGTCAGCGCCAGCACCCGGGTGTTGCCGTCCGGTCCGGTCATCGACACCGGATCGAACTCTTCCGCCAGGGTGCGGCGCACGATGTCGATGCGATTGCCGCGCACCGTGGCGCGCATCGCCTCTTCCTCCAGGTCGGGCTCCTTCATCAGCCAGTGCGCCAGGCGGCGCACCAGCTCGGCCTGCGGGCCGCCACCCTCGACGCCGCGGTTCCATAGCCACAGATGGTCGGACAGCAACTGGCCGACGCGGCCCTCGCCGACCCGGTTGACCACCAGCAGCGGTTGCTCGCCACTGCCGTGCATCAGCACCTCGCCGCGGCTGACATTGGAGGTGACCAGCCGGAACCAGCGGCCCCAGCTCGGATCGTCCTCGGCCGAACCGGCGCCGGGCAGGTCGGCGGTGATGGGATGGCGCTGGCCCAGCTCGGACAGTTTGGGCTTGAAGCCGCCCTCGTTGACGCGGCCGGACGGCGCGGCCGGCAGCACCTGGCCCAGCGGCGAGCGGTAGAGCGAGCGCTGCGTGGCATAGACCGGGCCGACGCCCAGCAGCAGCGCGCCGCCGTCCTGCACGTATCTGGCGATGTTGCGGAAATAGTCGGCGGTGATGATCGAGCCGGTCTCGTAGCGGTCGAAGATGATGAGGTTGAACTCGTTGAGCTTCTCCTCGAACAGCTCGTTCATCGGGAAGACGATCAGCGACAGCTCGCGCACCGGCGTGAAATCGTCCTTGGCCGGGGTGCGCAGGATGGTGAAGTGGACCAGGTCGACCGCCGGATCCGACTTCAGCAGGTTGCGCCAGGCCCGTTCGCCCTGATAGGGCTCGCCCGACACCAGCAGCACGCGCAGGCGGTCGCGCACGCCGGAGACGGTGAACAGCACCCGGTTGTTCTCCAGCGTCAGCTCCTGCGAGCCCGGTCCGACCGTGGCCTCGACCACGTTGTCGCCGGCATGCTGGATCGGCACCTCGACCGACAGGGTTTCGCCGACCCGGCCGGGCACGGCGAAGGCGGGCTGGCCCTCGACCGAGACGTTGACGGTGACCGGCGTGCCGGGTGCGGCCTCGTCCTCAACCTTCAGCCGCGCCGCCACCCTTTTGCCGACCACGCCGAAGCGCGGCGCCTGCTCCAGCACCAGCCTGCGGTCGATCTCGCCCTTGCGGCCGGTCAGCACGCCATGGACGGGCGCGCCCAGTGCCGGCAGCGCGCCGGCCGGCACGTCGTGCACCTGCCCGTCGGTCAGCAGCACCACGCCGGCCAGCCGGTCGCGCGGCACGTCCGACAGCGCATCGTTCATGGCGTCGATCAGGCGCGTGCCGTTGCGCTGGGTGCCGGCGGTGGCGGGCGGCAGCACCGCCTCGCGGATTTCCAGCCGTTCGATGCCGGCCAGCCTGCGGTTGAGCGCGGCGCGGGCGGCGGCAAGCTGCTGCGGGCGCTCGGCCAGGCCCTGGCTTTCCGACTCGTCGACGACGATGACGGCGATGTCGGGCAGGAAGCGGCGCTCCTCCTCGACCAGGATCGGGTTGGAGAGGGCGGCCAGCACCGCGCTCAGCACCAGCGCCCGCCACCACAGCCCGCGGGCGCGGGCACGCAGCGACAGCAGCAGCAGCACCAGCGCGATGCCGCCGAAGGTCGCGATCGCCCACCACGGGATCAGCGGGTCGAAGGCGAGGGAGGCCGCCGAGCCGCTCATCGCACCAGCCTTTCGAGGATCTTGGGCAGATGCACCTGGTCGTCCTTATAGTTGCCGGTCAGCGCGTACATGACGATGTTGACGCCGAAGCGGTAGGCCAGTTCGCGCTGGTTGTTGCCGCCGGGCGCCACCGGCAGCATCGGATCGCCGTAGGAATTGACCGCCCAGGCGCCGGCCCAGTCGTTGCCGCCGATCACCAGCGAGGACACGCCGTCATTGACCCGCCCGTCGCCGGCTTCCAGCCACAGCGTCGCGCCGACCCAGCGACCGGGGAACTCGTTCAGCAGGTAGAACGACTTGGAGATCACGTGTTCCTTCGACATGGCGATGAGCGGCGGGATCTCGATGCCGGCCAGCAGGCGGCGCAGCTCGCGCGTGCCCGCGCCGGCGCCGCTGCGGCCGCCGGTGAGATGCGCATCGCGGGTGTCGAACAGGATGATGCCGCCCTGCTTCAGGAAGCGATCGACGGCGGCGACGCCCTCGCGCGACAGGTTGGGCTGTTCGGAAGTCACCGGCCAGTAGATGAAGGGAAACAGCCGCAGCTCGTCGCTGTCGGGATCGACGCCGATCGGCTCGGCCGGCTCGACCGAGGTGCGCTGCTTGAGCACGTTGGACAGTCCGGTCAGCCCGGCGCGCGAGATCTGGTCGACCTCGTTGTTGCCGGTCACGACATAGGCCAGCCGGGTTTCCAGCGTGGCGCGCAGCATCACCTCGTCGGCGCCGGCCATCTGGGCGCGTGTCTCCAGCGGCGCCAGGAAGGCGGTGCCGCCCAGCAAGGCGGCGGCCAGCAAGGCGGCCGGGGCGCGGCGCAGGCGGGTGGCGGCCGGCAGCAGGCCGCGCAGCCACAGCGCGATCAGTATGTCGGCCAGCAGCAGGATCATGGCCGCCACCAGCACGAAGGGCACCAGGTCGATCTCGCTCTGCGCTTCGATCAGGCCCAGCGTGGCGCCGCCGGCCACGCCGGTCAGCGCGTTCAGCGCGCCGACCCGGTCGCCGAGATTGAACGCCTGCTGCGCGCCTTCCTCGCCATAGAGGCCGGGCGGCGTGGCGGGCGCGGGCGTGAAGTTGGCCGCCTGCTGGGCGGTGATGGGCCGCACGCCGACCGGCGGATCGACTAGCCGGCCGAAGCCGTCGAACACGCGATAGGGCCGCAGCGCCTGCTCGAACTGGCCGCCGGCGACGCCGCGCGACAGCGCCACCAGGCGCTGCAGCATCTCCACGAACAGGCCGGATAGCGGCAGGTTGGTCCAGGTGGTGTTGGCGGAAGTGTGGAACAGCACCAGCCAGCCCTCGCCCTGGCGCTGGGCGGTGACCAGCGGCGTGCCATCGGAGAGCCGCGCCCAGGTGCGCTCGCTCAGTTCGGCGTCGGGCTCGGCCAGCACCTGCTGGCTGATCTGCACGTCCGGCGGCACGGCCAGCCCGGCGAACGGGCTCTGGTCGGCGAATTCGGCCAGTTGCGCCGGCTCGCCCCAGGCGATGGCGCCGCCCAGCGCGCGTTCGCCCGCCCGCAGCCGCACCGGCGACAGCGGATCGTCGGGTGCGTTGGCCAGCCGTGGGCCGGCGAAGCGCACCACCACGCCGCCGGTCGCCATCCACTGCTCCAGCGCCTCGCGGTCGGCGGTCGAGGGCGCGGCACTGTCGGGCAGCAGCACCACCGCCAGTCTTTCATCCATCAGCGTGCGCACGTCGGCGATGGTGATGGCGGCGAACGGCGCCAGCGCGCGGTCGAGATAGTAGACGTCGTTCAGCAGCGGCGTGCCGGTCTCGCTGGGCGGCGTGCCGACGACGCCGACGGGGCGGCGGCGGAAGCGCTCGTCGAGCAGCACCGCGCTGCCCGCGCCGCCCTGGCGCTCGATGTCCAGCCGCACCACGCGGTTGCGCAATTCGTTGGGCACGGCGAACGGCGTCTGTGCCCTTGTGTCGCCGGCGGCGAATTCCATTTCCATGCGGGCGAGCGCCCGGCCCTGCTCGTCGCTGGCCTGCACGGCGATGCGGCGGGGCGCATCCGAGGCCGGGCGCTGGGCGCGCAGCACCAGTTCGTTGCCCTGCGCCGCCGGCGGCAGCAGGGCAATCGGCGCGGTCTCGCCTTCGGGCAGCAGCAGTTGCAGCGATCCCGCCTGGCGCAGCCTGTCGCCAAGCGCGGACGCTGCCGGATCGTCCAGCCCGTCGCTGACCCAGACCACGGTGGCGTCGCCACCGAAGGGCGCGACGTCGAGCGCCTGCGCCAGTGCGGCGCGATCGGTCGGCCACGGCTTGGGCTTCAGCGCGTTCATCAGAGCGCGCGCATCGGTCGGGCGCAGCAGGCCGCGCGGCAGCGGCTGATCGTCGATCGCCGCCGGCGCGGTGGTGAGGATGGCGACGTTGCGGCCGGCGCGCTCGGCCTTGTCGATCAGCGATCCGACATGCTGTTGGCGCTGGCGCCAGCCCGGCGCGGCGGCCCAGCCGTCATCGACCACCACCACCAGCGGGCCGCTGCCTTCAAGCTCGCCGGCCGGGTTGAGCAGCGGCTGCGCCAGGGCGGCGATCATCAGGCTGACCAGCAGCAGGCGCAGGATCGCCAGCCACAGCGGCAGCTTGTGCGGCGTTTCCTCTTCCGGTTTCAGCCCCAGCAGCAGGCGGATGGCGGGAAACCTGATCAGCTTGGGCGAGGGCGGCAGCAGGCGCAGCAGCCACCAGATCACCGGCAGGGCGATGGCCAGCGCCAGCATCCAGGGCGCGGCGAAGGCGAGGGCGCCGAGATTGAGCATGGCCTACCTCGCCGCCGCGTCACGGCGCGGCTGCGCCATGGCGATAAAGAGGGACAGCAGCAGGGTCTGCGGCGCGTTGTCGGTGCGGTGATGGTGCAGGGTCCAGCCCGAGGACTGGGCGATGCGCGCCAGCCCCTCGCGCTGGGCGGTCAGGCGCTGGGCATAGGCGGTGCGCACCGCCTCGACGCGGCGGATCAGGTGCGTGCCTTCGTCTTCCAGCCCGGCGAAGCGCACATGGCCGGCGAAGGGCAGTTCCTCCTCGGCCGGATCGAGCACCTGCACCAGATGGCCGAACACGCCCATGCCGGCGTAGTAGCGCACCAGGGTCTCGATCTCGTCCAGCGGCGCCAGGAAATCGGAGAACCACACGACATGGCCGTAGGCCGGCAGCGGCATGCGGCGCGGCAGGCTGGGCGAGTCGGTGTCGTCGTGCCGACGCTCGAGCTGCAAGGTGGCGGCCATGCGGCGCAGCACGGCGCGGCCGGTCATCGGCCGCTCGCCGGTGCCCAGGCGCGCAATGCGCTCGCCGCCATTGACCAGCAGCCCGCCCAGCGCCAGCAACGCCAGCTCGGCGCGCTCGGCCTTCTGCGGCAGGTCGGACCGCGAGGACCAGCGCATCGAGGGCGAGGCGTCGCGCCACAGCCACACCGAGGCTGCCGCCTCCCATTCGGTCTCGCGCACGAACACGGCGCGGCTCTTGGCCGACTGGCGCCAGTCGATGCGCGCGGTGGCGTCGCCCGGCTGGTAGCGGCGGAACTGCCAGAAACTGTCGCCCTGGCCGACGCGGCGGCGGCCATGCACGCCCTGGATCACCGTCAGCGCCACGCGGTCGGCAGCCACCAGCAGCGCCGGCAGCGTCGACGCTGCGGCCATGGCCTGTCCGAAAAGCGTTCTGTCGGTCGATACCATCGAGCGCGTTTCCGCTCCGTCCTAGAGAAGCGGTTCGCGCAGCTTGTCGATGACGTGGTTGACCGTCACGCCGTCGGCGCGGGCGGCGAAGGTCAGCGCCATGCGGTGCCGCAGGATCGGGCCGGCCAGCGCCACCACGTCGTCGATCGACGGCGACAGGCGGCCATCCAGCACGGCGCGGGCGCGGGCGGCCAGCATCAGCGCCTGGCTGGCGCGCGGGCCGGGGCCCCAGGCGACGTTGCGGCGCACGATGTCGAGGCTGGAGCCGTCGGGCCGGCCGGCGCGCACCATGGTGAGGATGGCATCGACGACCTTCTCGCCCACCGGCACGCGGCGGATCAGCGCCTGCAGCCGCATCAGCTCGTCGGCGCTCAGCACCGGATCGGCCTTGGGCTGCGCCGCACCGGTGGTGGCGATCATCATGGTGCGCTCGGCGTCCTGGTCGGGATAATCGACGTCGACCTGCAGCAGGAAGCGGTCGAGCTGCGCTTCGGGCAGCGGGTAGGTGCCTTCCTGTTCCAGCGGGTTCTGCGTCGCCAGCACGTGGAAGGGCCGCGGCAGCTCGTGCCGCACGCCGGCCACCGAGACGTGATACTCCTGCATCGACTGCAGCAACGCCGACTGGGTGCGCGGGCTGGCACGGTTGATTTCGTCGGCCATCAGCAGCTGGCAGAACACCGGGCCGCGGATGAAGCGGAAGCTGCGCCGGCCGCCGTCGCTTTCCTCCAGCACTTCGGAGCCCAGTATGTCGGCCGGCATCAGGTCGGGGGTGAACTGCACGCGCTTGGCGTCCAGCCCCAGCACCACGCCCAGCGTCTCGACCAGCCGCGTCTTGGCCAGGCCCGGCACGCCGATCAGCAGCACGTGGCCGCCGGCCAGCAGCGTGATCAGCGTCTGGTCGATCACCTCGCGCTGGCCGTAGATGACCTTGCCGATGCTCTCGCGCACCGTCGTCAGGCGCGAACCCAGCGCCTCGATGTCGTCGAGCAGCGCCTTGGCGTCATCGCCGCCCAGGACGGCGGCAGCGGCGGCGGGCGAGGAGGAGGAAGAAGTCAGCACGCGTGAGACCCCGCTGGGATGCGCTGTGGAAACGTCCGTCCTGCCACCTGCGATCCAAACGGCGGCAACCGGTCTGCAGAGAGTGCCAGTGTTCCATCGACGCGCGCCAGCCTGGCGCCTGGAACGGCCCTCATGCTGCAGTGCAAAAACATTATCGGACCTTTTTCTTTGGTGGTAAACCGCTTGCTTATCCTCAGCCGAACGGTCGGGGGGGAATGTGGCGGAGGCAAGGCATGCGGCGCGGCGAAATCGAGCAGAGACTGGCGGATTATCAGCCGGGCCAGCCGCGCTCCACCATGCGCCAACGCGGCGACCACGAACTCAACCAGGACAACGCGCCAACCACGAGTTTGCGCCCGGCCTCGGTGCTGGTGCCCCTGGTGGAACGCGAGGGCGGGCTGACCGTGCTGCTGACCCAGCGCACCACCAACCTGCCCAGCCATGGCGGCCAGATCAGCTTTCCCGGCGGCCGCCAGCAGCCGGAGGACAAGGACGTGGTGGCCACTGCCCTGCGCGAGACCAGGGAGGAGATCGGGCTGGAGGCCGAGCGCATCACGGTGATCGGCACGCTCGACACCTATATTACGGGTACCGGGTTTCTGGTGACGCCGATCGTGGGTATCGTGACCCCGCCCTTCGAGCTGCAGCCCGACCCGGGCGAGGTGGCGGACGTGTTCGAGGTGCCGTTGGCCTTCTTCCTCAACCCGGCCAATCATGAGATGCGTTCGGCGGTGTGGCAGGGGCGGGAGCGGCATTTCTACGTCATGCCGTTCGAGGACCGTTACATCTGGGGAGCGACGGCGGGGATGCTGAAGAACCTCTACGACGTGCTGGTCGACACCGCGGTGCAGGTGTGAGGCGGCGATGGGCCGGCTGATCCTGATCCTGCTCGCCGTGCTTGCCGCGCCCAGCCTGGTCTGGTTCGCCTGGCGCTGGCTGCGCCGGTCGAAGGCGTCTCCCGACGCGGCCGCACCGATGGAACGCTGGCAGGATGCGCCCTGGATGTGGCTGATCCTGATCGGGCTGGCCGGCTGCGTGGCGGCGGTGCTGGCCTTCGGCATCACCGAGCAGCAGGACTGCAAGCCGGTGCCGACCCGGGTGATCGACGGCCGGCTGGTGCCGGCGCATTGCGAGTAGCAGTGCGGGCGGCGGGAAAGATCGACAGCCAGCCCTGGATGCAGTCGTCGCAGAGCCGGGCGGTGCTGGCGGCGCTGGCGGCGGCGGGCGCGACCTCGCGCTTCGTCGGCGGCTGCGTGCGCAATGCGCTGCTGGGCCGCAAGGTCGACGACATCGACATCGCCACCGAGGCCTCGCCGCCAGCGGCGATGGAGCTGCTGGAGCGGGCCGGCATCAGGACCATCGCCACCGGGCTGGAGCACGGCACGGTGACGGCGGTGCTCGAGCGGCGGCATTTCGAGATCACCACCCTGCGCCGCGATGCCGAGACCTTCGGCCGCAAGGCGCGGGTCGAGTTCACCGACGACTGGCTGGAGGACGCAAGGCGGCGCGACTTCACCTTCAATGCGCTGTACTGCGACGCCGACGGCACGCTCTACGATCCGTTCGACGGTCGCGCCGACCTGCAGGCCGGCCGCGTGCGCTTCGTCGGCTCGGCCGCCGCGCGCATCGCCGAGGACTATCTGCGCGTCTTCCGCTTCTTCCGCTTCCTGGCCTGGTACGGAAGGCCGCCGCTGGACGAGGAGGCGATCGAGGCCATCGCCGCCGCTGCGCCGCATCTCGCCGGCCTCTCCGGCGAGCGCGTGCAGAAGGAGATGCTGAAACTGCTGGCGGCCGCCGATCCCGCCCCCGCCGTCGGGCTGATGCACCGGCAGGGCGCCCTGGTGCACTGGCTGCCGGAGACGGCCGGCGCCGGCGGGCTTTCCCTGTTGCGGGAGATCGAGCAGGCGGCCGGCCTGGCGATCGACCCGATGCGCCGGCTGCTGGCGCTGCTGGCGCCGGACAGCGATGCGCAGCGCGTCGCGGCGCGCTGGAAACTCAGCCGGGCGGCGCAGGCGCGGCTTGTGGCGGCGCTGGCTGCCCATCCGCGCCTGTCCGGCCTCGATGCGCGCTCGGTGCGGGTTTTCGTCTATCGCCTTGGCAGCGAGACGGCACTGGACCGGCTGGCGCTGCACGCCATCCGTGCCGGACTGGCGCCGGACGATGCCGCCCTGGCGGCGGCGCTGCGGTTGGCGGGCGAATGGATGCCGCCCAAGTTTCCGCTCGGCGGCGGCGACGTGCTGGCGCTGGGCATCGCCCCGGGCGCCGATGTCGGCTGGCTGCTGGGGACGGTCGAGGAATGGTGGATCGCGCGCGATTTCGCGCCCGATGCGGCGGCCTGCCGGGCGGAGCTGAAGCGCGCGGCGGCCAGCCGGACATGAAGTTCGGCGTCGCCCTGCTGCTGTGGCTGTCGATGATGGCGCTGATCGTCGCCAACAGCGCCATCGGCAACACGCTGATCGCCGGCGTCAGTCCGCGCGTCGCCGACATCTACAACGCCGTGGTGCCGCTGCCCTATATCGCGCTGTGCGCCTGGATTCTGGCGCGGCGCAGCGGCGGGGCGGGGCTGGGCGATGCGATCGCGGTCGGGCTGCTGTGGGCGGCGTCGACCGTGGTGGTCGACGTGCTGCTGGCGCGGCTGCTGCAGGGCCAGTCGTGGCGGCTGGCCGCAGTGCACCTGCGCTTCTGGGAAGGCTATGCCTTCGCCCTGGTGCCGCTGGCCCAGTTCGTGGCGCCGGCGATGGCGCTGCGGCTGCTGGGACGGAACGCTACTACTGCTTGAGCCGGGTGAGCGTGCCCTTGACGACGCGCGGCTTGGAGATTTCGCCCGAGCGCTGGAACACCAGGCTCATCTGATCGCCGTCCAGGGTACGCTGCCACACCGACAGCTCGTGCCGGCCTTCGTCGTTGAGCACCAGGCGATAGACGTCGAGCGTGCTGTGGCTGACGCGGGCCCAGTAGAGCGGATCGCCGCTGGCGATATCGACTTCCTTCTTCTCCCAGTACATGCCCGGCCGTTCCGATCGGGCGAAGGTCACGCTTTCGTCGGCGGCATCGAGGCGGGAGCGGCGCGGCTTGATGGTGTACTCGGTGGTCTTCCAGGTGACGGTGAAGCCGCCATCGTCGGCCTTGGCGATGGTGACGTCGAAATCGCGCGGCTTGACCTCGACGACCTTGCCGTCCTCCATGGTCTCCGACAGACCCAAGCCGGCGAAATGACCGTAGAAGCCTTGCGGCAGTTCCTGGGCGCGGGCGGCGGAAACGCCCAGCCCCAACAGGGCAACACAGGCAAGGGCCAGAAGACGTCGCATGGCAGAAAACCTCCGGGATTAACCGGGTTCTCTTAGCAAGAAGCCGCCGGCCAAGCCACTGCCCAAAGGAAACAGCGCGCTCAGGGCGCGATCTTCACCAGCTTGCCGCGGACCGTGCGCACCGCTTCGCCGTCGCTGAGGCGGCGGAAGGTCAGATCCATGCCGTTGCCGTTGAGGGTGCGGGCCCAGCTGGTGAGCTGATAGGCGCCGCTCTCGCCCACCAGCAGCGCATAGACGGTCAGGGTGCGGCCGGCGATGCGGGCCCAGTAATAGGGCGCGCCGGACAGCGGCTCGACCGGCGTTATGGCACGGAATACCGCGGGCTTGTCCGCCGCGACGAAGGACAGCGCCTCGGTCTTGCGCACCACCCGCTGGCCGCGCGTGGTGCCGTGGCTGATCGTGGTCCAGGTGATGTCGAAGCCGCCATCGGTGGGCCGGATGGTGACGTCCAGGTCGCGCGCGGTGATGGTGAAATAGACGTTGTCGCGCCCCTCGGCGACGCCGCTGCCGTGGAAGGTGCCGGCGAAGTCCGACAGCCGCGCGTTCTGCGCCTGGACCGGCGCGGGGATCAGGATGGCCAGCAGCAGGCCAAGCCAGGCAATGGTACGCATGCGAACTCTTCAATGCCCCAAAGAGGTCGCCGCAGACTACACCGGCAGGCGTCCGCTTTTCACGGCCATTTCGCTTCAGGCGGCAGCGACATCAGGATCGCCTCGGTGTTGCCGCCGGTCATGATGCCAAAGCGCGTGCCCCGGTCGTGCAGCAGGTTGAACTCGGCGTAGCGGCCGCGGCGCACCAGCTGGTGCTCGCGCTCCGCCGCCGTCCACGCCTCGTGCAAATGGCGGCGCACCAGGGCGAGGTAGATCTCGGCGAAGGCTTCGCCGACGGCGCGGGTGAAGGCGAAATCGGCCTCGAAGTCGCCGCTGTTGACGTAGTCGTAGAAAATGCCGCCGACGCCGCGCGGCTCGTTGCGGTGGGGCAGGAAGAAATACTCGTCGCACCACTTTTTGAAGCGCGGATAGTAGTCCGGATCGCTGCGGTCGCAGGCCGATTTCAGGGCGGCGTGGAAATCGCGCGTGTCCTGCTCGACCGGCACCATCGGCGTCAGGTCGGCGCCGCCGCCGAACCAGGCGCGCGAGGTGACGATCATGCGCGTGTTCATGTGCACCGCCGGCACCTTGGGCGAGCGCATATGGGCGACCAGCGAGATGCCGCTGGCCCAGAAGCGCGGATCGGCCTCGGCGCCGGGGATTTCCTTGCGGAACTGCGGCGAGAACTCGCCATGCACGGTCGAGACGTTGACGCCGACCTTCTCGAATACCCGCCCGCGCATCACCGCCATGGTGCCGCCGCCGCCCTTGCCGTCCTCGCGCAGCCACGGCTTGCGCTCGAAGCGGCCGGGCGGCAGACCGGCATGGGGGCCTTCGCGCAGCTCGTCCTCCAGCGTCTCGAACGCCTGGCAGATGCGGTCGCGCAAGGCGGCGAACCAGTCGCTGGCGCGCCGCTTCTCGGTGTCGCCGGCACTGAAGGTCACGGCGTTTTCCATCTGTCGCGGGGCGGCGGTCATGGCCGGGGAAATCCTTTCGTCTGGCGCAACGCCTCGGTCAGTACCATGGCGGCGGCCAGCGCCACATTGATTGAACGCATACCGGCCGCCATGGGGATGCGCAGGCGCAGATCGGCCGCCCCGTGCACCTCGTCGGGAACGCCAGCGCTTTCCTGCCCCAGCAGCAGCGTGTCGTCGGGCCGGAAGGCCAGGTCGGGGAAAACCCGCTCGCCCCGGGTCGTCAGCAGCACCAGCCTGCCCGCGGCCGGCGACTGGCGATAGGCCTGCCATGAACTGTGCCGGTGCAGCTCGACCCGGTCGAGATAGTCCATCCCGGCCCGGCGCAGGCGCCGGTCGTCGAAGGGAAAACCGCATGGCTCGATGACATCGACGCCGACGTCCATGCAGGCCGCCAGCCGCAGGATCGTGCCGGTGTTCTGCGCGATGTCGGGCTGGTAGAGGGCGAGCCGCATGCAGCAAGCTTCTAGAGCAAATCATGTTTTGACGGAATCGCGTCATCAGATGGAAGCCTGCGCGCGCCCGCACCAGATCGTGAGTCGCTCCGGCAGCGAAAACGCCGTGGTTTCAGCCCGTTGCGGCCGAAGCCAGCGACATCTAAACGCACTGTTCAGGGTAGGGAAATTCGACTATACCCGCGCCGTCTGACGCTGCGCGCGAAGGTCTCGGGGCCTTCGTTATGCGGCAACTTGTCACAGGGTTTGGGGTCGGGGACCGGCGACGCTACAGTTTTCAGCGCCGCCCGCGCCTCGAAGTCGATAGAGGGACTTAACCGATGGCTTCTCCGAAATCGTCGCCCGCCGATGCCGCGGCGCCGCACGGTCCTGAGGTCACGCGCCGCGATTTCCTGTTCATCGCCACCGGGGCGGTGGCGGCGGTGGGCGTGGGCGCGGTCGCCTGGCCGTTCATCCACCAGATGAATCCGGCCGCGGACGTGCTGGCGCTGTCGTCGATCGAGGTCAACCTCTCGGCGATCGAGGAAGGCCAGGCGGTGACGGTGAAGTGGCGCGGCAAGCCGGTGTTCATCCGCCACCGCACCGCGGCCGAGATCGAGGCGGCCAGCGCCACGCCGCTGAACCAGCTTCCCGACCCGCAGACCGACGCCGACCGCGTCAAGGAAGGCAAGGCGCAGTGGCTGGTCCTGGTCGGCGTCTGCACCCATCTGGGCTGCATCCCGCTGGGCCAGAAGGCGGGCGACAGCCGCGGCGATTTCGGCGGCTGGTTCTGCCCCTGCCACGGCTCGCACTACGACACCTCGGGCCGCATCCGCCGCGGGCCGGCGCCGTCCAACCTCGAGGTTCCGGTTTACAGCTTCGTCAGCGACACGCTGGTGCGCGTCGGTTAAGCGCGCGATACGGGGAACAGCATGAGCAGCGCATCGCATAACGGGCCTTCGCCCTTCAACAACCCGGTCGTGAAGTGGATCGACACGCGGTTGCCGATCTTCTCCTACATCGAGAAGGAATATCACACCTTCCCGACGCCGCGGAATTTCAACTACTTCTGGAATTTCGGCGCCATCTCGATGGTCATGCTGATAACCATGATCGTCACCGGCATCGTGCTGGCCATGCACTACACGCCGCACGTGGACTACGCCTTCGGTTCGGTCGAGCGCATCATGCGCGACGTGAACTGGGGCTGGATGATCCGCTACCTGCACATGAACGGCGCCTCGTTCTTCTTCATCGCCGTCTACGTCCACATCTTCCGCGGCCTCTACTACGGCTCCTACAAGCAGCCGCGCGAACTGCTGTGGATACTGGGCGTGGTGATCCTGCTGCTGATGATGGCCACCGCCTTCATGGGCTACGTGCTGCCGTGGGGCCAGATGAGCTTCTGGGGCGCCACCGTCATCACCAACCTGTTCTCGGCCATCCCCTTCGTCGGCGAGAGCATCGTCACCTGGCTGTGGGGCGGCTTCGCGGTCGACAACCCGACCCTGAACCGCTTCTTCGCCCTGCACTACCTGCTGCCCTTCGTCATCGTCGGCGTGGTCGGCCTGCACGTGGTGGCACTGCACGTGGTCGGCTCCAACAACCCGACCGGCATCGAGCCCAAGGGGCCGAAGGACACGCTGCCGTTCCACCCCTACTACACGATGAAGGACGGGTTCGGCCTGACGGTGTTCATGCTGTTCTACCTGGGCTTCACCTTCTTCGCCCCCAACTTCTTCGGCGAAGTCGACAACTACATCCCGGCCAACCCGCTGGTGACGCCCGAGCACATCGTGCCGGAATGGTACTTCCTGCCGTTCTACGCCATCCTGCGCGCGGTGCCGGACAAGCTGCTCGGCGTGCTGGCCATGTTCGGCGCCATCGCCGTGCTGTTCATCCTGCCCTGGCTGGACCGCTCCAAGGTGCGCTCCGCCACCTTCCGGCCGATCTACAAGGTGTTCTTCTGGGTGCTGGTGATCGACTGCCTGATCCTGGGTTGGCTGGGCGCCAATCCGGCCGAAGGCGCGTTCATCTGGATGAGCCGCGTCGCCACCGCCTACTACTTCTTCCACTTCCTGGTCCTGCTGCCGCTGCTCAGCAAGATCGAGACGCCGTTGCCGCTGCCCGCCAGTATCGCCGATTCGGTGCTGGCGAAGAGCAAGCCGGTAGCGGCCGCGGCCGAGTAAGGGGGACCGCCACCATGTCGATCAGGAACACGATGCGCATTGCCGCCGTCGCGGTCGCCGCTTCGCTGCTGGCCGGCCCCGCCCTCGCCGCCGAGGACCACGGTCCCAAGCCGGAGCGCCAGAAATGGTCGTTCGACGGGCTGTTCGGCACCTATGACCGCGCCGCCCTGCAGCGCGGCTACCAAGTGTACAAGGAAGTCTGCGCCTCCTGCCACGGCCTGTCGCTGGTCGCCTATCGCGACCTGCGCGACATCGGCCTGGACGACAACCAGATCAAGGAAGCGATCAAGGACATCGAGGTCACCGACGGTCCCAACGACCAGGGCGAGATGTTCGAGCGTCCGGCGCTGCTGTCGGACCGCTTCAAGAAGCCCTATCCCAACGAGCAGGCCGCGATCGCCGCTAACGGCGCGCTGCCGCCCGACCTGTCGCTGTCGGCCAAGGCCAAGCTGGTGGAAGCCGGCAGCATTCCGGTGCTGCGCTCCTTCGCCGCCAAGCTGCGCTACGGTGGCCCCGACTACATCTACGCCGTGCTGACCGGCTACAAGGAGTTCGACAAGCTCTCGCCGGCGGAACTGGAAAAGTACCACCTGCCGGCCGACTTCAAGCTGGCCGACGGCCAGTACTTCAACGAGTACTTCAAAGGCCATGCCATCCGCATGCCCCAGCCGCTGAACGAAGGCCAGGTGACCTATCTCGACGAGGCGCCGAACACCGTCGAAGCCATGGCGCACGACGTGACCACCTTCCTGACCTGGGCGGCCGAGCCGCGCATGGAGCAGCGCAAGCAGACCGGCGTGAAGGTGGTGCTGTTCATGCTGGTGCTGGCCGGGCTGATGTATCTGGTCAAGCGCAAGGTGTGGGCCAACGTCCCGCACTGATCGCGCGCCGCTCGCAACGGAAAAGGCCGCCCCTGGGGCGGCCTTTTTTCTTTTCTCCTTTCAACTGTCATCGCCCGGCTTGACCGGGCGACCCATGTTGAGGAGAGGCGGTGCGCCGGCTAATTAGGGCCGGAGGCGTTGCGCGATGGGTCGCCCGGTCAAGCCGGGCGATGACGAAAAAGGAAGACGCCTAGCTCAAATGCTTGCCGAAGAACTCCAGCGTGCGGGCATAGGCCTGCTTGGCCGCCGCCGCGTCGTAGGAGCCGCGCTCGTCGCAGTGGAAGCCGTGATCGGCGGCGTAGACATGGACCTCGACTTCCGGGTGTCGGTCGGCGATCGCCTTGACGTGCTCCAGCGGGATATGCGCGTCCTTGTCGCCGAAATGCAGCGCGGTGGGCACGCGCGGCTTCAAGTCGCGCGCGGCGTAAATGCCGCCGCCGTAATAGCCGACCGCGGCATCGACGTCGGCGCCAGCCGCCGCCCGCCAGGCGACGGTGCCGCCGAAGCAGAAGCCGACGATGCCGATCTTGGCGCAGCCCTGCGCGCGCAGCGCTGTGATGGCGCCGGCGACGTCGGCCATGATCTCGTCCGGCTTCAGCGTCATGGCGATCTCGCGGCCCTGGGCGATGCCTTCGGGCGTGTAACCGAGATCGACGCCCTTCTGGCGGCGGTCGAACATGGCCGGGGCCAGGGCGAGGTAGCCGTCGGCGGCGAACCGGTCGGTGACGTTGCGGATGTGGTTGTTGACGCCGAAAATCTCCTGGATCACCACCATGCCGGCCTTGACCGCGCCCGGCGGGCTGGCCTGCCAGGCGCTGATCGCCGTTCCGTCGGCGGACTGGATGGTGCGCTTCTCGCCCATTCGCTCTTCCTCCTTGTTGCATTGTCCCGGCGATCCTAGCCCATTCCGGTTGCGGGCCAAGCATCTCCCCGGCGGCAAATTTGCATGCGGGATGGATCGGGCTTCTTCTACAGTCGCAGGACCGGGAGGGCCCCATGTACGTGCCACGCCATTTCAGCGTCGACGATCCCCAGCGCCTGATCGCCTTCATGCGCGCCAACAGCTTCGCGCTGCTGACCACCGTCGCCGGCGGCGAGCCGTTCGTCTCGCATCTGCCGTTGCTGCATCTGAAGGGCGGCGGCCCGCACGGCCGGCTGGTTGGCCACATGGCGCGCGCCAATCCGCAGTGGCGCCACTTCGCGGCGGCGCACCAGGCGCTGGTCGTGTTCTGGGGGCCGCACGCCTATATCTCGCCCGCCTGGTACGACACGCCCAATCAGGTGCCGACGTGGAACTACCAGACCGTGCACGCCTACGGCACGCCGCGCATCGTCGAGGACCAGGGCGAGACCTTGGCGACGCTGCGGCAACTGGTCGATACCTATGAAGGCGGATTCGATGCGCCATGGCGGCTGGAGTCGCTGCCGCCCGGCCTGGCCGAAGGCATGACCCGCGGCATCGTCGCCTTCGAGATCCCGATCGAGCGGCTGGAGGGCAAGGCCAAGCTGAGCCAGAACAAGTCGGTCAAGGACCGCGAGAACGCCGCCGCGATGCTCGACGCGCTGGGCGGCGAGGACAACCGGCGCACCGCCGCCCTGATGCGGGAAACGATCTGACCATGGCGCTGGATATCGCCGCGCTGCGGGCCCAGACGCCGGGCTGCGAACACGTCCTGCATTTCAACAATGCCGGCGCCGGACTGACGACGCGCGCCACCCTGGAAGCGGTCACCGGCCATCTGCAGCTTGAGGCGCGGATCGGCGGCTACGAGGCGGCCGACCGCAACGAAGCGGCGCTGGAGCATTTCTACGACGCCACCGCTGCGCTGCTGAAATGCCGTCGCGACGAAGTGGCTTTCATCGAGAACGCCACCCGCGCCTGGGACATGGCGTTCCATTCGCTGCGCTTCGCGCCGGGCGACCGCATCCTCACCTCGGTGTCTGAATACGCCTCCAATTTCATCTCCTACCTGCAGACGGCCAAGCGCACCGGTACGGTGATCGACGTGGTGCCCGACGATGGCTCGGGCCAGATCGACGTCGCGGCGCTGCAACGCATGATCGATGCGCGCACCCGGCTGATCGCCATCACGCATGTGCCCAGCCATAACGGCATGGTGCAGCCGGCCGAGGAAGTGGGGCGGGTGGCGCGCGCCGCCGGCGTGCCCTACCTGCTCGACGCCTGCCAGTCGGCGGGGCAGGTGCCGCTCGACGTGGCGAAACTGGGCTGCGACATGCTCTCCGGCACCGGGCGCAAATATCTGCGCGGCCCGCGCGGCACCGGGTTTCTCTATGTTCGCAAGGAGCTGATCGAGAAACTCGATCCGCCCTTCCTCGACCTGCATGCGGCAAGCTGGACCGGGTTGCGCGAGTACCGGGTGCGCCAGGATGCGCGCCGTTTCGAGAACTGGGAGTGTTTCTTCGCCGGCAAGATCGGGCTGGGCGTGGCCATCGACCAGTATCTGGCGCTCGGCGAGGCGGCGGTGTCGGACCGCATCGTGGCGCTGGCGGCCGATCTGCGCGCCGGCCTGCGCGCGATCGGCGGCGTGACGGTGCAGGATCGCGGCCCGCGCCAGGGCGGCATCGTCACTTTTTCGGTCGACGGGTTCGAGCCGGCGGCGGTGCGCGACCGGCTGCGGGCGCAGGCGATCAACGTCTCGGTCTCCTCCGGCGACTATTCGCAGATGGACCTGATCGCGCGCGGCTTGGCGGCCGTCACCCGCGCCTCGGTGCACGCCTACAACACCGAGGGGGAAGTGGCGCGCTTCTGCCGCGCCATCGCAGCGCTGCGTTAGGACAGGTTGCCCGGCCTGATCGGCATGCGCCGGCCGATGGCGACGATGGCCACGATCAGGATGGTGAAGCCGATCTCCAGCCAGCCTAAGTGCTCGCCGGCCAGCCAGGCGGCGAACACCAGGGTGATGCAGGGCTGCAGCAGCAGGAGCTGGCTGACCCTGGTGACGCCGCCCAGCGCCAGGCCGCGATACCAGGCGAAGAAGCTGAGGAACTGGCTGCCGAACAGCACGTAGAGGAAACCGAACCAGGCGTCGTTCGACGGCGGCGTCTGCGGCAGTTCGGGGCCGATGATCGGCACCAGCAATGCGGAGGCCGGCAGCGCCAGCACCATGATCCAGCAGATGGTCTGCCAGCCGCCCAGCCGTTTCGCCGCCTGGCCGCCGACGGCGTAGCCCAGGGCGGCGGTGAGGATGGCGACCACCAGCAGCAGGTCGGCCCAGGCCAGCTCGCCCGCGCCGTCGATCAGCGCGTAGGCGATGACGGCGCTGCTGCCGGCGATGCCGCAGAGCCAGAAGCCCCAGGACGGCCGGTCGCCGGAGACGACGGCGCCGACCGCGGCGGTCGCCAGCGGCATGATGCCGGTAACCACCGCGCCATGGGCCGAGGGCAAGGTCTTCATGGCGATGGTCATCAGGATGGGAAAGCCGAATACGATGCCGATGGAGGCGATCAGCAGGCGGCCCACCTCCTGCCGCGTCGGCCGCTGCTGGCGGGTCAGCAGCAGCAGGATGCCGGCGGGGATGGCCGGGATGGTGGCGCGCGCCAGCCCGACCAGCAGCGGATCGAACTCCGCCACCGCCAGGCGCGTGGCCGGCAGGGTGACCGACAGCATGGTCACCCCCAGCAGGCCCAGCAGCAGGCCCTGATTCTCGCGGCTCAGGCCGTCCACGGCGTGTCCCCGTTCTGCGTTTCACTACCCATTCTTGTGCGGGCTCAGAACCATGCCCTATCGCCGGGGCGGCCTCGAAGCGTTTTCTGGCAAACGGGCTGCGATGGACGCAGGGCCGGGTCTCACCCGGCGCCGTCCGTCAGCCCGGCCTTCTTCGACAGCTCGACGAGGTCGCGGCCCAGCAGGCGGAACTCCTCGCGGCGCGGGCTGGCCTTGCGCCAGGCAAGCCCGATGGCGCGCGAGGGCGTCGGCGCGCCGGTCACCGGCCGCGTCACGATCTGCGTGCCCTTCAGCGCCCCCGCCGCCACCGCCATCGAGGGCAGCAAGGTGGTGCCGATGCCGTTGTCGACCATCTGGATCAGGGTCGGCAGCGAGGTGGCCTGGAACGGCTGGGCGCCGCGCCGGTTCAGCAGGTTGCAGGCCGCCAGCGCATGGTCGCGCAGGCAGTGCCCGTCCTGCAGCAGCAGCAGCGGCTCGCTGTTCAGCCGCTCGGGCGGCAGGGTGGCGACCTGCGCCAGCTCGTGATCGCGCCGGCAGGCGAACAGGAAGGCATCGTCGAACAGCTTCATGGTTTCCGCTCCCGGCAGGTCGTAGGGCAGGGCCAGCAGCAGCAGGTCGAGCTCGCCCGCATCCAGCTTTTCGGCGATGCGCGGCGAGAGGTCCTCGGTCAGGTAGAGCCGCAGCCCGGGATGGCGGCGGCGCAGCGGCGGCAGGATGCGCGGCAGTAGGTAGGGGCTGATGGTGGGGATGACCCCCAGTTTCAGCGGCCCCGACAGCGGCGCCTTGGTGGCCTGCGCCAGCTCGACCAGCGCCTCGGCCTCGCTGAGGATGTGGCGGGCGCGCTCCACCACCTGCTGGCCCAGCGGCGTCAGCATGGCGCCGCGCTTGCGCCGCTCGACCAGCGGTGCGCCCAGCCGCGTTTCCAGCTCCTGCAGCCCGGCCGACAGGGTCGACTGGGTGACGAAACAGGCCTCGGCGGCGCGGCCGAAATGGCGCGTTTCCGCCACGGCAATCAGGTATTTGAGCTGCTGCAGACTAGGGGGGTTCATCATCGGAATTTCCGATCTTCAGAACAGAAAACATTCATTGGATCGATTATATGGCGTGTCCTATATCACTGGTCAAGCCAGCCGGACGCCAGCCCAAACGCGCGTGTTCGAACCCTGAAAACAAGGAGCGTATCGATATGCTGACCGTAGGAGACAAGTTTCCCGAATTCGACCTGAAGGCCGTGGTCACCACCGACCCGAAGACCGCCTTCACCCAGATCGACAGCCAGTCCGACAAGGGCAAGTGGAAGGTCGTGTTCTTCTGGCCCAAGGATTTCACCTTCGTGTGTCCGACCGAGATCGCCGCGTTCGGCAAGCTGAACGGCGACTTCAACGACCGCGACGCCGTGGTCTACGGCGTCTCGACCGACAGCGAGTTCGTGCACCTGGCCTGGCGGCAGAACCATGCCGACCTGAAGGAGCTGCCGTTCGCCATGCTGGCCGACATCAAGCGCGAGCTGTCGCAGGCGCTGGGCGTGCTCGACAAGAGCGAGGGCGTGGCGTTGCGCGCCACCTTCATCGTCGATCCCGAGGGCATCATCCGCTTCGCCTCGGTGAACGATCTGTCGGTGGGCCGCAACCCGGCCGAGGTGCTGCGCGTGCTCGACGCGCTGCAGACCGACGAACTCTGCCCCTGCAACTGGCAGAAGGGCGATGCCGTACTGAAGGCTGCGTAAACGGTCAGGCTTTCGGTACGACACGGCGGCGGCCTTATCCAATCTCCCCCGAGGCCGTCGCCACCTCTTTTCCTCAATCCGCAATGGAGCGAGCCATGTCCATCGAGTCCCTGAAGTCGGCGCTGCCGGAATACGCCAAGGACCTGAAGCTGAACCTGTCGTCGCTGGCGGGCGAGGCCGGCCTCAGCGAACAGCAGCGCGCCGGCACCTTCGTCGCCGCCGCCATCGCCGCGCGCAATCCGCAGGTGATCGAGGCGGTCGCCGCCGAGTTCGGTCCCAAGCTGTCGGCCGAGGCGCTGAACGCGGCCAAGGCGGCGGCCGCCATCATGGCGATGAACAACATCTACTACCGCTTCGTCCACCTGGCCTCGGCGGCGGACTACAAGACGCTGCCGGCCAAGCTGCGCATGAACGTCATCGCCAAGCCCGGCGTCGAGAAGGCCGATTTCGAGCTGTGGTCGCTGGCGGTGTCGGCGGTCAACGGCTGCGGCATGTGCATCGACGCGCACGAGCACGAGCTGCGCAAGGCGGGCCTGTCGGCCGAGCAGATCCAGGCCGCCATCCGCATCGCCTCGGTGGTGCATGCGGTGGCTGTGACCTTGGAAGGCGAGGCCGCGCTGGCCCAGGCCGGGCTGTCGCAGGCCGCCTGATCGCGGCAACCGCGCAATGAAAAAGGGAGGATGGGCGACCATCCTCCCTTTCTTTTTGAGTGGCCGACGCCTAGGCCGCCTTGCGCGCCTCGGCTTCAGCCTGCAGGGCCGCTTTCACCGCCGGCCGGGCGGCGACCCTCTCGCGCCAGGCTTTCAGATTGCCGAGATTGTCCAGCGGCAACTTCATGAACGAGGCCCACTGGCAGATGGTGAAGAGATAGGCGTCGGCGGCGCTGAAATCGTCGCCCAGCAGGAACTGCTTGCCGGCGAGCTGGCTGTCGACATAGCTGAACCGCTTGACCAGCCGGTCGGCCACGATCGGCTTGTAGGCATCGGGCGTATCCGGCGCGAAGAGCGGCGAGAAGCTCTTGTGCAGCTCGGTCGAGATGAAGTTCAGCCATTCCTGCAGCCGCAGCCGTTCGATGCTGCCGGCCGGCGCCGCCAGCTTCGATGCCGGCGCCTTGTCGGCGACATACTGGACGATGGCCGGACCTTCGGTCAGCACCGTACCGTCGTCGAACTTCAGCGTCGGCACGTAGCCCTTGGGATTGACCTGCCAGAAATCGGCGCCGGATTTGGTCTTCTTGGTCTTCAGATCGACCTGTTCGAGGTCGAATTTCAGCCCCGCCTCGCGCAGCACGATATGCGGCGAGAGCGAACAGGCGCCGGGGGAAAAGTAGAGTTTCATCGCTTGCGTTCCTTCCGTTGTCGCGGGCGGATTTGCGTCCACCCGTTGGGCGACCGCCGCTGCTCCCGGTACGGCGATCGCTTCCGACTCTCTGCCCCGCCGATGGAGGTGGCAAGAAGGCACCGGTCGGAAAGCAGGTTACGACCTGCCGGGTAAGGAGGAACCGCCGGCTGGACCGTGACCGTTTCTAGACGTTGAAGCGGAAGTGGAAGACGTCGCCGTCCTGGACCACGTAGTCCTTGCCTTCCAGCCGCAGCTTGCCCGCTTCCTTGGCGCCGGTCTCGCCGTTGCAGGCGACGTAGTCGGCATAGGCGATGGTTTCGGCGCGGATGAAGCCCTTCTCGAAATCGGTGTGGATGGCGCCGGCGGCTTCCGGCGCCTTGGCGCCGCGCCGCACCGTCCAGGCATGCGCCTCCTTGGGGCCGACGGTGAAGAAGGTCACCAGGTCGAGCAGCGCGTAGCCGGAGGCGATGACGCGGGCGAGGCCGGTTTCCCTCAACCCCAGCGTCTCGAGGAATTCCGTCTTCTCCGCCGGGTCGGCCAGCTGCGCCACTTCCGCCTCGATGGCGGCGGAGATCACCACCACCGTCGCGCCCTGCTCGCGCGCCAGCGCCGCCACCGTCTCGGTGTGCCGGTTGCCGCTGGCGGCTTCGCCTTCGGCGACGTTGCAGACGAACATCACCGGCTTGGCGGTGAGAAGCTGCAGGCGCTTGCGGATGGCCGACGCCTCGGCGTCGAGTTTCACTGCCCGCGCCGGCTTGCCCTCGCGCAACGCGGCCACGATCGGCTCCATCACGGCGGCCTCGGCGGCGGCTTCCTTGTCGCCGCCCTTGGCCTTCTTCTGCTGCATCGGCAGGCGCTTTTCCAAACTGTCGAGGTCGGCCAGCATCAGCTCGGTCTCGATGATCTCCATGTCGCGGATCGGATCGACCGAGCCGGCGACATGGGTGATGTCGTCGTCCTCGAAGCAGCGCAGCACATGCGCCACCGCATCGACCTCGCGGATATGGCCCAGGAACTGGTTGCCCAGGCCCTCGCCGCGGGAGGCGCCGGCGACCAGGCCGGCGATGTCGACGAATTCGAGCTGGGTGGGAACGATTTTGGCCGAGCCGGCGATCTGCGCCAGCACGTCGAGCCGCTCGTCGGGCACGGCGACCCGGCCGACATTGGGTTCGATGGTGCAGAAAGGATAATTGGCCGCTTCCGCCGCCTGCGTCGCCGTCAACGCGTTGAACAGGGTCGACTTGCCCACATTGGGCAGACCGACGATGCCGCACTTGAAACCCATGTCCTGCCAACTCCAACCGCCGCGCCAGCGCGCGTTTCATTCAACCTGCCGCCGGCGGCGGCTTCTTCTCCGGCGGCGGCTGCGTCAGCAGCGCCACCTTGCTCATGAACTTGCCGTCTTGCTTGCGCGCCATCAGCGGGATGGCGTCGGCGACCGCATCGAGCAACGTCTCCAGCCAGGCCGCGTCGGCCTTGGCGAAGCCCGACAGCACATGGCCGTGCACGCGCGCCTTGTCGCCGGGATGGCCGACGCCCAGCCGCACGCGCCAGAAATCGGGGCCGATATGGGCGTCGATCGAGCGGATGCCGTTATGGCCGGCCGCGCCGCCGCCTTTCTTCACCTTCACCTTGCCCGGCGCCAGGTCGATCTCGTCGTAGAGCACCACCACGTCGTCGGGATCGAGCTTGAAGAAGTTCAGCGCCTCGCCCACGGCGCGGCCGGACTCGTTCATGAAGGTCATCGGCTTCAGCGCCAGCGTGCGCACGCCGTCCAGCGCGCCTTCGGCCGCCTCGCCCTGGAAGCGCTTGCGCCAGGGCGAAAAGCCATGGCGGCGGACGATGAGGTCCGCCGCCATGAAGCCGATATTGTGCCGCGTGTCGGCATAGCGCGGGCCCGGATTGCCCAGCCCGACCAGAAGCAGCATGGCGTCAGGCGCTCCGAACGGCGCGCGGGCGCCGCTACTTCTTGCCCTTGTCGCCGCCGGCCGCCGCCTTGGCCGGCGCCGCGGCCGGGGCCGCCGCACCCGCTGCCGGAGCCGCCGCCGCCTCGGCGGCCTTGGTCTCCTCGGTCTCGCGCACCACCGTCGGCGGGGCGATGGTGGCGACGGTGAAGTCGCGATCGCGGATCACCGGGGTGACGCCCGTGGGCAGGGCGATGGCGGAGATGTGGATCGAATGGCCGATCTCGGTGCCGGTCAGGTCGAATTCCAGCTTCTCGGGGATGGCGTCCGGCTTGCAGCGCAGGCCGACTTCGTGGCGCACGATGTTCAGCACGCCGCCGCGCTTGAGGCCGGGCGAGGCGGTCTCGTTGAGGAACACCACCGGCACCATGACCTCGATCACCGAGTCCTTGGTGATGCGCAGGAAGTCGAAATGGATCGGCCGGTCGGTCACCGGGTCGAGCTGGACGTCGCGCGGCAGCACCTGGTGCGCCTGGCCATCGATGGTGATGGTCATGCGCCGGGTGAAGAAGCCCGGTCGATGCAGCTCGCGCGTCATTTCCTTCGGCGGCACGGCAATCAGAATCGGAGCCTCTTTTGCACCGTAGATCACGGCCGGAATGTTTCCGGCGCGACGAACGGCGCGGGCGGGCCCCTTTCCACCCTTCGAACGCGCTTGCGCGGTCATGTTGACGACGTCGCTCATGACAATCTCCTTGGTCTCAGAGCGTGGCGACAGGACCATCCCGCCGCCGTCTCCGCGGACCGGCCTCCAGGGGTGCCGCGCCCGCGAATTCCTTCACAACTGGTTCAGTCGAACAGGCTCGAAACCGAGCGCTCGTCGCTGATGCGGCGCATCGCCTCGGCGATCAGCGGCGCGATGGTGATCTGGCGCACGTTGCGCGACACGCGCACCGCCTCGGTGGCCTGGATGCTGTCGGTGGTGACCAGCAGCTCCAGCGGCGAGGCGCCGACCCGCGCCACCGCGCCGCCCGACAGCACGCCATGGGTGACATAGGCCGCGACCGAGGCGGCGCCGGCGTCGATCAGCGCCTCGGCGGCGTTGCACAGCGTGCCGGCCGAATCGACGATGTCGTCCACCAGGATGCAGCGCCGTTCCTTGACGTCGCCGATGATGTTCATGACTTCCGACACGCCGGCCCGCTCGCGCCGCTTGTCGATGATGGCGAGGTCGGCGTCCAGCCGCCGGGCGATGGCGCGGGCGCGCACCACGCCGCCGACGTCGGGCGACACGATCATCAGGTTGTCGCCCTTGTATTTCTGCATGATGTCGGCGGTGAACACCGGGGCGCTGAACAGGTTGTCGACCGGGATGTCGAAGAAGCCCTGAATCTGGCCGGCATGCAGGTCCATGGTCAGCACCCGGTTGCAGCCGGCGGTGGTGATCAGGTTGGCGACCAGCTTGGCCGAGATCGGCGTGCGCGGGCCGGATTTGCGGTCCTGGCGGGCATAGCCGTAATAGGGGATGACGGCGGTGATGCGGCGGGCCGAGCCGCGGCGCAGCGCGTCGCAGATCACCAGCAGTTCCATCAGGTTGTCGTTGGCCGGATAGGAGGTCGACTGGATGACGAACACGTCCTCGCCGCGCACGTTCTCCAGGATCTCGACGAAGATCTCGAGGTCCGAGAAACGGCGGATGCTGGCCTTGGTGAGGGGCAGCCCGAGATAGCTCGAGATGGCCTCGGCCAGCGGCCGATTGCTGTTGCCGGCGATGACTTTCATGCCTCTATCCCCCCGCGCCCGCGTGACAAATCCCCAGGCCGGGAAAAACTGCTAGACATTACAACAAGTTAGCGGTAATCCCCGTCACCGCGCGGCGCAATCTATCAACCGGACCCATTTCTGTAAACACGCAGCGGAAACCGGGGCTTATGCTGGCCCGGCAGGGCTCCGCCAGCGCGCAGCCGAGGAGAGATCAGGTGAGCGGTTCCAAGCAGGGCCAGGGCGCTTCGGCCGAGGCGATCCAGGCGCATTACGATGTCGGCAACCAATTCTATGCCCTGTGGCTGGACGAGACGCTGACCTATTCCGCCGCCCTGTGGGACGGCCCGGAGGACCAGCGGCCGCTGGCCTGGGCGCAGCACAACAAGATCGCCTGGCACCTGCGCTCGGCCCAGGTCGAGCAGGCGAAGCGGGTGCTGGACATCGGCTGCGGCTGGGGCGCGGTGGTGAAGGCGGCGGCCGAGGCGCCGACGGTCGAGCACGTGATGGGGCTGACCCTGAGCCAGGCGCAGGCTGACCACATCCTGGCCGACCACATCTTGGTCGACAGGCCGCCCCGCATCGAGGTGCGGCTGGAAAGCTGGGCCGACCACAGTCCGGCGCAGGCCTACGATTCGATCATCTCGATCGGCGCTTTCGAGCATTTCACCAAACCCGACGACGATGCGGCGGCCAAGACCGCGATCTATCGCGACTTCTTCGGCAAGTGCCGGTCGTGGCTCAACCCCAAGGGCGGCATGTCTTTGCAGACCATCGCCTACGGCAAGCTGCGGCGCGACGATCCCAACGTGAAGCTGATGGCGCAGATCTTCCCCGATTCGGACCTGCCGCGGCTGGAGGAGATCGTGGTCGCCTGCGAGGGGCTGTTCGAGATCGTCATGCTGCGCAACGACCGCATCGACTACGCGCGCACCTGCGAGCAATGGGCCAACAACCTGCGGGCGAAGCGCAAGGAGGCGACGGCGCTGGTCGGGCCGGAGCAGGTGGCCCGCTACGAGCGCTACCTGAAACTGTCGGCCTACGGCTTCTGGACCGGCAACCTCGCGCTGTTGCGCCTGACCTTGCGGCCGATCGAATAGGCCTTGAATCCGCGCTAGCGCGCCGCCTGGCTGGCCTTCTCCAGCAGGTCGAGCAGGCCTTCGGCGGCGGCGACGGTGATCTCGCGCGCGATCGGTCCCCATTCGCCGTTCAGCGAGCCGCCGGGGATGACGTTGGACTGCTCGATCTCGCCGACCTGCTTGTTCTGCGGGTCCAGCACCGCCCAGGTGATGGTGATCAGCTCGCGGCCGGCATTGAACGGCTTCATCTCCACCTTGCCGCGCACCGTCAGGCTGTTGGCGTCGGGCCGCTGCAGGATGGCGAAGTTGCGGCGGCTGAGGGCGCGCTTCATGCCGGCGGCGAGGCTGTCGGACCCGTCGCCGGGCGCGCCTTCGACGCGCGGCACCACCACCCGGATCATCTGCGGTCCGGGCGGCTGCGCCGCCGCCTGCTGCTGCTGCCGTGGCGCCGGCGCGGCTGCCGGTGGCGCTGTCGTGCCGGGCGCCGTCGCATTGCGCGCGTTGCCGGCCTGGACGTTGCCGGCCTGGGCGTTGGCGTTCGTGCCGTTGGGCGGCGGCGCTGCGGCCGTCGCGGGTGCTACGGCCGGCGGGGCGGCGCGGGCAACGTGCATGTTGATCAGTGCGGCCAGCGGCGGCGCCTGCGTCTGGGCGATGCGCGAGATCAGCCGGTCGTTGCCCTCGATCCAGTCCTCGACCCGGCCGCGCGTGATCTGGTCCTGCTGCGTCAGGCGATAGCCGCGGGCATCGAGCAGGTACCAGGTGACGCGCACCTCAAGCTCGTGCGGCAGCTCGCGCACATTGGCGATGCCGGCCAGGGTGTAGCCCGGCATGCGCGGATCGACATCGGCGGCGATGCCCTCGTCGCGCAGCGCGACGGCCATGGCGGCGGCCAGCCGCGCGCCGCCTTCGGCCGGCAGGTTGATCACCGGCTGCACCGCCACCGCGCTCGGCTCTTCCATCAGCGCGGCCGCTTCCGGCGACACCGGCCGCACCACCGGGATGGTCTTGGCTTCCGGCTGGAACGGGCGCGGAAGATCGCCGCAGCCGGCCAGCACGCCCAGCAGCGCGATGATCGCGATCAGGCGTTTCAGAATCGGATCAGATGACGACACAGGTCACCAGCAGGCCGAGGAAGCAGAAGGCGATGAACAGGATCGTGTAGGGCATCGGGGCTAGTCTTCCAGCGCGATGGCCGACAGCAGCCGGCCATAGTCGCGCTCGCCGCGCAGGGTGGTGCGGCGATAGCTGAAGAAATCGTCCTCCTCCGCCTGGGTGTCGCGGCCGCTCACGGCGATTTCGGCCAGGCCCAGACGGGCGATGCGGTGGCGCAGGTAGCCGGGCAGGTCGAACTGCTGCTTGCCCGCCCGGCGGCCGGGGGCGAAGAAGCGGGCATTGGCGGCGTCCTGGTCGAGGAAGGGTTGCTGGAAATCGTCGCTGACCTCGTAGGAGGGCTGGGCGATGCAGGGCCCGATGGCGGCCACCATGTCCTGCCGCCGTGCCCCCAGCGCCTCCATCGCCGCGACGGCGCTGTCGACGACGCCGCCATGGGCGCCGCGCCAGCCGGCATGGGCGGCGCCGACCACTTTCGCCACCGGGTCGGCCAGCAGCACCGGCGCGCAATCGGCGGCCAGCACCCCCAGCACGATGCCCGGCCGGTCGGTCACCAGCGCATCGGCCCGCGGCGAGTCCGCCGCCGTCCACGGTTCGCTCACGCTCACCACGTCGGGCGAATGGATCTGGTAGACGGTCACCAGCCGCGCCGGATCGAGGTCGAAGGCCTGTGCGACGCGGGCGCGGTTTTCCATCACCCTGGCGCGATCGTCGCCCGAGCCCAGGCCGCAGTTCAGCGAGGCGAAAATGCCGTCGCTGACGCCGCCGCGGCGGGTGAAGAATCCATGCCTGATGCCCGGCAGCGAGCGAAGCGGGTCGAGCGTGATCAACATGTCCTCATCTGCGCCCGTCCTCAGCCGGCGCCGGCAGGCGGAAAACCGGCCGGCGTCCCCGATGTCGCATCGGTCAGCGCCAGCACCTTGAACAAGGTGCCCATTTGCTTCGGCTCGATCAAGCGCGCCACGCCGCTGTCGAGCACCGCCGCCTGCGTCGCATCGGCCCGCTGCTTCAGCGCCGCACAGCGCAGCTCGATGCCCAGCGCGCGCAGGAAATCGCCCTGCGTTGCCGGTCCATGGGCGATGGCGCCGGCGCTGGTTGCGCTTTGCGCAAGAGAAGTGAAGTCGACATGGGCGGAGAGGTCGGCCTCGCCCGGCTGGTCCAGCACGGCGACCTTTTTGTGATCCCTGACCGCCTGCAGCGACTCGCCCAGGCGCGGCCTGTCGTAGCCGTAATCGACGATCAGGGCAGCACCGCGTTGCCGGACGAGGCGCTCGCCGATGTCACGCGCCAGGGCGCGGGCGGGCAGCGACAGTTCGGCGATGGCGCCGGGCCCGGCGGCGGCCAAGGACGGCAGCAGCAGGGCGGCCAGCGGCGAGGGGCCGGGCGCCAGCACGAAGCGCAGCCGCTCCTCCTGCAGCGCCACCAGCCGCTCGCGCCAGTCGCGCTCGGTGCGCTGGAGCTGGCGGATCGGCAGCGCGTCGAAGAATTCGTTGGCCAGCAGCAGCAGCGGCGCATCGTCGGGCACGGCGGCGAAGGCTTCATGCCAGTGCGGCGTAAGCTGCGGTGCGATGCGGGCGATCGCCGCCTGCTGCATCTCGCGCAGGGTGCGGTTGATCTCGACCAGATGCAGCGCGATCGCTTGGTGGAAACCGGCGACGCCGCGCGTGGCGCGCAGCGCATCTTCCATCAGCGTGCCGCGTCCCGGCCCCAACTCGACCAGATGCACTTTGCCGGGCGCGCCCAGCGCCTGCCAGCGCTCGGCCAGCCAGGCGCCGATCAGCTCGCCGAACATCTGGCTGATCTCCGGCGCGGTGATGAAATCGCCGCCGGCGCCCAGCGGATCGCGCTGGCTGTAATAGCCGTGGCGCGGATGGCCCAGCGCCTCGCTCATGTAATCGGCCACCGTCATTGGCCCGCCCAGCGCCAGCCGCGTCGCCAGCCTTTGCCGCAGCGATGCGCCGGCCGGGTCGGCCATGGTCAGGCGGGCAGGGGCGTCTGGCGGCGGGCGCGCCAGATCAGGAACAGGCCGAACAGCAGCGGCGGCAGCGACAGCAGCTGGCCCATGGTGATGCTCTGGCCGATGATGAAGCCCAGATGCGCGTCCGGCTCGCGGAACAGCTCGCCGATCAGGCGGGCGATGGCGTAGCCGGCCAGGAACAGGCCCGAAATCATGCCGGGGAAGCGGCGGGCGCCAAGCAGGCGGGCGGCGAGCACCAGGACGGCGAACAGCAGCGCGCCTTCCAGCAGCGCCTGGTAGAGCTGGCTGGGGTGGCGGGTGATCTGCAGCGGATCGTGCGGGAACACCATCGCCCAGGGTACGTCCGAGGCGCGGCCCCACAGCTCGCCATTGATGAAATTGGCGAGGCGGCCGAAGAACAGGCCGGGCGGCGTGGCGAAGGCGATGATGTCGGCGAAGGCGAACAGGTTGAGCTTGTGCCGCCAGGCGAAGCCGATGATGGCGGCGATGCTGCCCAGCAGTCCGCCATGGAACGACATGCCGCCCTGCCAGACGGCGAAGATCTCCAGCGGGTTGGCGAGGAAGTCGCCCGGCTTGTAGAACAGCACATAGCCCAGCCGGCCGCCCAGCACCACGCCGACGGCGGCCCACAGCAGGAAATCGTCGATCCGCTCGGGGCTGACGATGCGCGGCGGCCGCGCCGCCAGCCGCTTGGCGATCTGCCAGCCCAGCAGCAGGCCGGCGATGTAAGACAGCGCGTACCAGCGGATGGCGACGGGGCCGATCTCGATCAGGTTGGGTCCGATATCGGGAAAGGGGATCGCCAGTACGGTCACGCCTGATCCTGCCGGCTGAGATGGTCGCGGACGTAGCGCCGGATGCCGTCCTCCAGCGCGGTGAAGGGCCGTTCGTATCCGGCGGCGCGCAGGCGGCGCATGTCGGCGCAGGTGTAATACTGGTATTTGCCGCGCAGGGAAAGCGGCATGTCGACGAACTCGATCCTGGGCTCGCGCCCCATCGCGGCGAAGGTGGCGCGGGCGACGTCGACGAAGCTGCGCGGCTGGCCGCTGCCGACATTGAACAGGCCGCTGGTTTTTCTCTCGCGCAGCAGCCACAGCATGATGTCGACGCAGTCGCCGACCCAGACGAAGTCGCGCAACTGGCCGCCGTCTTCGTAGTCCGGCCGCTCCGAACGGAACAGCCGCGCCGCGCCGGTCCGGACGATCTGCTCGTGCAGCTTGCACATGATCGAGCGCATCTCGCCCTTGTGCGTTTCGTGCGGGCCGTAGACGTTGAAGAACTTCAGCCCGGCCCAGAGCGGCGGCGCGGCACCCCCGGCATCGAGGCGGCGGCGGATCTCGCGGTCGGTCTGGTGCTTGCTTTGGCCGTAGAGATTGAGCGGCTGCAGCCGGTCCAGCGCTTCCAGCGTGAACTCGTCGTCGAAGCCGGCGCTGCCGTCGCCATAGGTGGCGGCGGAGGAGGCGTAGAGCAGCGGCACGCCGTTGCCGGCGCACCATTCCCAGAGATTGAGCGTCGCGTCGATGTTGTTGTGCTGCAGGCGCTGCCAGCTCTGCTCGGTGGTCGAGGAGATGGCGCCCAGGTGGCAGATGGCGGCGACCGCATCGCTGCGTCGGGCGAGGTAGTCGGGCAGCTCGTCCGGCGCCAGCATCGCCGCCGGGCGGGCGCGCGCGACATTGGCCTGCTTGGCCGGATGGTCGAGCCGGTCGCAGACGACGATGCCGGCCTGTCCCGCCGCCTGCAGCGCCTGCACCAGATTGGCGCCGATGAAGCCGGCACCGCCTGTCACCACGATCGTTTCCACCGCACTCTCCCGTGCGCGAGCATAGCCCGCCGCGGATGGCGATGCTAAACAGGACGCCAGCGCCTTGCGGCGCGGTTTGTTGTCCCGGAGGCCGACATGCAGACACGCAATCCCCTGCTCGACGATCTGGCGAAGCTGATGAGCGGCGCGCTGGGCGCCGCCGGCGGGGTGCGCGAGGAGATGGAAGCCCGCCTGCGCGACCGCCTGCAGCGGGTTCTTTCCGGCATGGACCTGCCCAGCCGCGAGGAATTCGACGCGGTGAAGGAACTGGCCTCGCGCGCCCGCGCCGCCCAGGAGCGGCTGGAGGAACGCGTCGCCGCGCTGGAAGCCGCCCTGGCGCGGAAGGAGGAACCGGCGGCGCCGTTCGCGTCGGAGCCGGCGGCCGATGAGTCCGGCGCCGTGGCAGGGCAGATTTTTCAGGAAGATTAAGGCGTTGCCCGCGCTGCCGGCGCGCCGGTGGCGGCGGGTTTTCCCCCGGTATTTTATTTCTCCCCAGGTTTGAGTCCGGGGGACTCTTGCGCGGGGAGTCCGACTCTGGCAGGCTAACTTTAGTAGGCCGGTGTCTGGAAACTACAATATATCGCGGTTTCTGAGGGGGTTCGGTCTCGACTTTAATCTGCCACTTGCAGGCCCTGAAAAGGCCGGCCGGTGGCAGTCTGATTCAGCGGGGAACGCTCATGGGGGCAACGCTGCACGATTTGGACGAGGAGGTTCTCGTCAACCCGCTCGACCTGATTGAACAGATCGTTCTGGCGCATGACTGGCCGTTCGACCGCACCAGCGAACGGGAGATCGCCGCCGAAGTCTCGGGGCGCTGGTGCGACTACCGGCTCTATTTTTCCTGGCGCGAGGACGTGCAGGCGCTGCATTTCACCTGCGCCTTCGACGTGCGCGTACCGGCGGAGAAATCGCGCGAGGTGCATTCGCTGCTGGCGATGATCAACGAGAAATTGTGGCTGGGCCATTTCGACCTGTGGACCGAGGAGGGCCTGCCGCTGTTCCGCCACGCCCTGCTGCTGCGCGGCACCTCCGGCCTGGCGGTCGAGCAGATGGAAGACCTGGTCGATATCGCTATCGCCGAAAGCGAGCGCTTCTATCCGGCGTTCCAGTACGTGGTGTGGGGCGGCAAGTCGCCGCAGGAGGCGATGGCCTCCTCGATCCTCGAAACCGTGGGCGAGGCCTGAGGCCATGGCCGCCGGCAGGATCCTGCTCGTCGGCTGCGGCAAGATGGGCCGCGCCATGCTCGAGGGCTGGCTGGAACAGGGCGTCAAGCCGGCTGATCTTTTCATCGTCGAGCCGCACCCGGCCGATCTGCCGGTGCCGGCGCGCCAGCGGGTGATCAACGACATCGCCCGCCTGCCGCACGATTTCCGCCCCGACATCGTGGTGCTGGCGGTCAAGCCGCAGTCGATGGACGGCGTGCTGCCCGGGCTGCGCCGCTTCGCCGACGCCAATGCCGCCTTCCTGTCGATCGCCGCCGGCAAGACCCTGGCCTATTTCGCCAGGCATCTGGGACCGCTGGCCCGCGTGGTGCGCACCATGCCCAACACGCCCGCTTCGGTGCGCCAGGGCATCACCGTGGCGGTGGCCGGGCCCAGCGTCGATCCCGTCCAGCGCCAGCGCTGCGAGACGCTGCTGAAGGCGGTGGGCGAGGTGATCTGGGTCGAGGACGAGGGGCTGCTCGATGCCGTGACCGCGGTTTCCGGCAGCGGCCCGGCCTATGTCTTCCTGCTGGTCGAGGCGATGGCGGCGGCGGGTGTGAAGGCGGGGCTGCCGGCCGACATGGCGATGCGGCTGGCGCGCGCCACCGTGGCCGGGTCGGGCGAATTGCTGCGCCGCTCGGGCGAGCCCGCCGCGCAGCTGCGCCAGAACGTCACCAGCCCCGGCGGCACCACGGCTGAGGCGCTGAAAGTGCTGATGGCGGCCGACGGCGTGCAGGTTCTATTCGACAAGGCCATTGCCGCCGCCACCCGGCGCTCGCGCGAACTGGCCGGCTGAGGCGGCCTGATTACCGCTTGATGCCGCGGCCCGATTTGGGCCGCAATCGGTCCCGACACTGCCGGGCGGAGGTCGCCATGGAGCAGGAAACCCGCATCGTCGATGCCATCCGCGCGCTGGTCGAGGAGCATGGCTGGCGTGGCCTGGGCACCGCCGACATCGCCGAGCGCAGCGAAGCGGACCGTGCCAAGATCCACCGGCTGGCGCCGACGCCGCTGGCCGCCCTGCGCCTGGTGCTGCGCCACATCGACCAGCGCGTGCTGGCCGAGGGGCCGGTCGATGCCGCCGATCCCGCCCGCGACCGGCTGTTCGAGATCATGATGCGGCGCTACGAGGCGCTGGTGCCGTGGCGCACCGCGCTGCGGCGGCTGAGCCGGTCGCTGCCGCCGCCGGCGCCGTTCGCCGCCGTCGGTCTGGCGCTGGCGATCGAACGGTCGATGGCCGCCATGCTGGAAGCGGCGGGAATCGAGGCGAGCGGTATCGCCGGTGCCGTGCGGGTGCGCGGCCTGTGCCTGGTGCATGCCGACGTGCTGCGCACCTTCCTCGACGACGACACCGTCGACCTGGCCGGCACCATGAAGGCGCTGGACCAGCGCCTGCGCCAGGCCGAGCGGCTGGCGCCGCTACTCGACAGTTTCGATCATTTACCTCGCAGTGCAGCAAAGAAAGCGGGCAGCCCTATGCGTCAGGATAGCCCGTCCGAGCCGCCGCCGGAGCCGCCAATCGTACATTAATGTATTGATTTTCATCATAACTTACGCGATTTTGTGCAGCGCAAAAATCTACCTTGACGATACCGCGCCCTGCCCCTATCTTCATCTTGCTGCACCGCAATATGAACGCGGTTTAAGCATGGACGTTTGAAAAACCGCAGACCCGCAGGAGCGAGACTATGGCCTATTCGGCGCAAGAGACGTTTGCCGCGTTCAATCCCTTCAAGGATCTGGACGTCACCAAGATCATGGGCGACCTGAAATTCCCCGTCGTCGGCTTCGACACGGTGGTCGAGACGCAGCGCAAGAACATCGAGGCGCTGACCGCCGCCAACCAGACCGCGTTCGAGGGCGTGCAGGCGCTGTTCCAGCGCCAGGCCGAAGTGGTGCGCAGCTCGGTCGAGGAACTGACCAAGGCGACGACCGACCTGTGGTCGACCGTTTCTCCCGAGGAGAAGGCCGCCAAGCAGGCCGACCTGGTCAAGAAGAGCTACGAGAGCGCCATCGCCAACCTGCGCGAGGCGATCGACATGCTGGCCAAGAGCAATACCCAGGCCGCCGACCTGATCAACAAGCGTGTCGGCGAGAGCCTGGACGAGCTGAAGATCGCGGTCGCCAAGAAGTAAACGGTCGCACCCTTTCGGGTGCTTCCGGACGAGACGGACGGCGGTTGCTGCGGCAGCCGCCGTTTTCGTTTGCGCCCGTCCTTGCTATAGCAGGCGCCTCACAGAGTATGTGAATCCGCTCCGGGGGGATTGCCATGAGCGCGCCTGACGCCAAGCTCGCCGAAAAAATCGGTTTCGACGATTTCCTGCGCGTCGACATCCGCGTCGGCACCATTGTCGAGGCAGCGCCGCTGGACGGCGCGCGCAAGCCGGCGCTGCGGCTGCGCATCGATTTCGGGCCGGCGATCGGCGAGAAGAAATCCTCGGCCCAGATCACGCGCCACTACCGGCCCGAGGAACTGGTCGGCCGCCAGGTCGCCGCCGTGGTCAACTTCCCGCCGCGCCAGATCGGCAAGTTCATGTCCGAGGTGCTGACCCTGGGCTTCCCCGATGGCGACGGCGAGGTGGTACTGCTGCAGCCCGAGCGCGCCGTGCCCAATGGCGGGCGCCTGTTCTAGCAGACCCCACTCTACCGTTTGCGGAACGCCGCCCGCGCATCGACGGCGGCGGCGAACTCGCTGGTGAGCTGGCTCTGGTCGGCATCGGCGAAGGAGCTGGCGCGGTGCAGGGCGCCGGCGGTGGCGTTGACCGCTTCCTTCACCAGCCGCACCGTCACCGCCGGCGCCTGGTCGAGCACGGTGCGCGCCATGCGCTGCGCCACCGCTACCGCCTGGCCGTCATCGGCGATCTCGTCGATCAGCCCCCAGTCCAGTGCCTGCGCCGCGCCCATCTTCTCCTGCATCAAGGTGATGCGCTTGGCCCGGGCCGGGCCGACCAGGCTCACCAGCCGGGGCAGCGCGCCCCATTGCAGGTTCAGGCCGATCTTGGTTTCCGGCACGTAGAGATAGGCGCTGCGGCCCAGCACGCGCCAGTCGCAGGCCAGCGCGATGGCGACGCCGGCGCCGACCGCCAGCCGCTCCATGGCGCAAATGGTGAGCTGCGGCATGTCCTCCCACGCCCGGCACAGCCGCACGCCGCCATAGAAGACGTGGCGGCGCTCCAGGTCGCCGAGGGTTTCGATGTTCCAGGTTTCCGGGTCGTGCAGGTCGGCGCCGGCGGAGAAGCCGCCGGGCGCGCCGGCCAGGATCACGGCCTGGGTGTCGAGATCGTCGTGGAAGTCGCGCGCCACCTGGGTCAGCTCGCGCACCAGTTTCTGGTTGAAGGCGTTCAACCGCTCGCGGCGGTCGAAGCGCACGGTGGCGACGGGGCCGTTGCGGTCGATCGTGACGTAGTCGAGTTGCATGACTGTCCTCCCGGCGGACAGTCTAGAGGTGCAATGCCGGGTGCCGCTAGACCGGCAGGCGCAGGCGGGCGCGCAGCCCGTGCAGGGGCGAATCGAGCAGCACCAGTTCGCCGCCATGGCCGCGGATGACGTCGCGCGCAATGGTCAGCCCCAGGCCGACGCCGCCGGTCAGCGGGTTGCGCGACTGCTCCAGCCGCACGAACGGGCGGAACACGTCGTCGCGCTTCCCGGCGGGAATGCCGGGGCCGTCGTCGTCGACCGCGATCTCGATCCAGCGCTTGCGGCGCGTGGCCGATATGGCGATGGTCTTGCCGAAGCGCTGCGCGTTGGCGACCAGATTGGCCAGGCAGCGCTTCATGGCCAGCGGCCGGGCGACCACCTTCATGTCGCCTTCCAGCCGGGTCGAGACGTTGGCGCCGGCCCGCCTGGCGTCGCCGGCGACCTCGTCGATCAGCCGGCCGATGTCCAGCGACGTCGGCTCCTCGTCGCCGTCGCCGCGGGCGAAGGCGAGATAGCCCTCGATCATCCGCTCCATGTCGGCGATGTCGCCCTTGAGGGCGGCGACGTCGGGCCCGTCGCCCATCATCGCCAGGCCCAGCCGCATGCGCGTCAGCGGCGTGCGCAGATCGTGCGACACGCCGGCCAGCATCTCGGTGCGCTGCTGCACCTGCCGGCGCAGCCGCTCGCGCATGGTCAGGAAGGCCTGCGCCGCCTGCCGCGTCTCCAGCGCGCCCTCGGGCTGGAAATCGGGCACGTCGCGGCCCTTGCCCAGGCTGTCGGCGATGACGGCCAGCCGGCGGATCGGCTCGATGGTGCGCTGCATGAACAGCAGCGCCACGCCAAGCAGGATCAGCGTCGTGCCCAGCATCGCCAGGATGAAGGTGTAGCTGGTGTTGGTGTAGAGCCGCGACAGCGGCGAGATCACCTGCAGCACGCCGTCGGCCAGCTGCAGACGGATCACCACCTCGTCCTCGGAGTCGGTATCGAAATAGAAGGGGCGGGTGTTGTAGCGCTCCAGGGCCCAGCGGATGGTGGGATCGACGATGGCGAAGAGGCTGATGCGGGGCTCCCAGCGCTGCAGCACCGCGTTGGGTTCGAAGGTGACGGTCAGGCGCAAATCGTCCTTGGCGCGCTGCTGGATCCAGCGGAAATCCTCTTCGCCGGGGTGGTCGGCGCGCCAGGCGATGATGAAGTTGATGTCGTTGACCAGCGCGCGTGCCAGCCGGCCGGCGACGTTGTTCCAGTGGATCTCGTAGAACACCGCGGTGATGATGAGCTGCGCCAGCACCACCGGGGCGATGACGATGATGACCATGCGCGCCAGCAGCGTCTTGGGCTGCAGCTTGCGCGCCTTGCGCCGCAGCAGGTCCAGCCGCGTCTCGTCCTCGCGCCGTCCCAGCCGCCGGTCCAGCCAGCGTAGCGCCGCCCCCCGGTCTTCCATCGCCGCGCTCATTCGACCGCCAGCCGGTAGCCGCGGCCGCGCGCGGTCTGCAGGTAGCGGGGGAACTTGGGATCGGGCTCGATCTTGCGCCGCAGGCGGGTGACCTGCACGTCGACGGTGCGGGCGCTGTTGGCCGGCCCGGTCAGCCGCGCCAGCTCCTCGCGCGACAGCGTCGCCCCCGCGTTGCGCGCCAGCGCGGTCAGCAGCTCGCGCTCGGCGTCGGTCAGCCGGATGCGCTCCTCGCCGCGGGTGAGTTCGCCGCGGGCGAGATCGAAGGCGAACGGTCCGAAGGCGACGCCGTCGGCGACCGGCGCCGGCGCCTGCGGCATCTCGTTCACCCGCCGCAGGATCGAGTTGATGCGCAGCACCAGTTCGCGCGGTTCGAACGGCTTGGTGAGGTAGTCGTCGGCGCCGCTCTCCAGCCCGGCGATGCGGTCGGCACTCTCGCCCATCGCCGTCAGCATCAGGATCGGCACGCGCCGTTCCTTGCGCAGCGCGGCGGCCAGTTCCAGTCCGGTTTCGCCCGGCATCATCAAATCCAGCACCATCAGGTCGAAATCGAAGGCGGCCAGCGTGCGGCGCGCCTCGGCCGCGTCGGCGGCGGCGCTGACGCGGAAGCCGTTGTCGGACAGATATTTGCGCAGCAGCTCGCGCAGGCGATTGTCGTCGTCGACGACCAGGATATGTGGCGAATCGACCAACGCCCGCGCCTCAGCTCTCGCCCGCCAGCTCGCGCTCGACCACGCGCCGGTTCTCCTCGTCGAGGATGCCCAGCAGCACCTTGCGGAAGCCTTCGACGGCGACCGCGCCGGCCTCGCGATAGGCCCGCGCCACGCGCCGCGCCTGAACCGCCGTCAGATCGCGCTCCAGCGCCATGCCCTTGTCGGTCAGCTTCAGCAGCCGCTGGCGCCGATCCTGCGCGCCGGTGGTCTGCTCGATATAGCCCTTGTCGATCAGCTCGCGCAGCACCCGCGACAGCGACTGCTTGGTGATGCGCAGGATCTTCAGCAGGCCCGAGACGGTGATATCGGGATAGCGGCCGACGAAGTAAACCACCCGGTGATGGGCGCGGCCGAATCCGATCTGCGACAACAGCGCATCGGGTTCGTTGGTGAAGTCGCGATAGCCGTAGAAGAGCAGTTCGATGCCTCGGCGCAGCTCTTCCTCCCGCAAAAACAGCGGGTTGGCCTGGTGTCGCGACAATTCGGGCATGATTGCTCCTGAGTCACTGTACGGCAATCAAGATAGGGCAATACGCATGACGTTTCATTGACTCTCGTACAGCCGAATGTTACTCACGATCAACCCTTTGGGAAATAATGTAACTTCAGAGGAAAGCGCCATGGCGGCTCCTGGTCCTGCATTCGACGATCGCGACGGGCTCATCTGGTTGGACGGCAAGCTGGTGCCCTGGCGCGAGGCCAAGCTGCACGTGCTGACGCATGCCCTGCACTACGCTTCCAGCGTGTTCGAGGGCGAGCGCGTCTATGGCGGCAAGGTGTTCAAGCTGCGCGAGCACAGCCAGCGACTGATCGACTCGGCCGCCATGATGGGGTTCAAGATCCCCTACACGGTGGAGGAGATCGACCGCGCCACCGAGGAGACGGTGAAGGCCAGCGGCATCGTCGACGGCTATGTCCGTCCGGTGGCCTGGCGCGGTTCGGAAATGATGGGCGTGTCGGCGCAGAACAACACCATCCACCTCGCCATCGCGGTGTGGGAGTGGCCGTCCTACTTCACGCCCGAAGCGCGCATGAAGGGCATCCGCCTGAAGATCTCGCCCTGGCAGCGTCCCGATCCGAAGACGGCGCCGGTGCATGCCAAGGCGGCCGGGCTGTACATGATCTGCACCCTGTCCAAGCACCAGGCCGAGGCGGAGGGCTTCGACGACGCGCTGATGCTGGACTGGCGCGGCCAGGTGGCGGAAGCGACCGGCGCCAACGTCTTCTTCGTCATCGACGGCGACATCCATACGCCCAAGCCGGACTGCTTCCTCGACGGCATCACGCGGCGCACGGTGATCGACCTGGCCAAGAACCGGCAGATCAAGGTGATCGAACGCGCCATCATGCCGGAGGAAATGGCCAAGGCGAGCGAGTGTTTCCTGACCGGCACGGCGGCGGAAGTCACGCCGGTGCGCGAGATCGGCCCCTACAAGTTCACCCCCGGTGCGGTGTGCAAGATGCTGATCGCCGATTTCGAGGCGGCGGTGAAGCCGGCTGCCAAGGCGACGGCCGCCGAATAGACGACGCGATTTCGACGCTATGAAAAGGGCCTCCGCGGAGGCCCTTTTTCTTTGTCCTTTGCAATTTAAGACAGGAATATTGACTCTGTCATAAAGACTGACATATCGTCCGATAGTTTCTCCAAAAGGAGAAAAACCGGTTGATAATTATATTTCAGGAAGGGAATGGGAAATGCTGGAACCCATGGATGACCGCGACGGTTGGATTTGGTTCGACGGAAGGCTGGTGCCCTGGCGCGGCGCGCGGCCGCATGTGCTGAGCCACGGCCTGCATTACGGCTCGGCCGTGTTCGAGGGCGAGCGTGCCTATGACGGGCACGTCTTCCGCCTGCGCGCCCATACGCGCCGGCTGCGCCGCTCGGCCGAATTGCTGGATTTCGAGATTCCCTGGAGCGAGGAGCAGATCGACGCCGCCACGCGCGAGGTGGTGGTGGCCAACGCCATCGGCGACGGCTATGTGCGGCCGGTGGCGTGGCGCGGCTCGCAGGTGATGGGAGTGTCGGCGCTGGGCAATCCGACGCATCTGGCGATCGCCGCCTGGCCGTGGCCGCAATATTTCTCGCCCGAGGCGAAGCTGAAGGGCATCACGCTGTGCCTGGCCGACTGGAAGCGGCCGGCGCCCGACACCGCGCCGTCCCAGAGCAAGGCGGCCGGTCTCTACATGATCGCCACCATGGCCAAGGACCGCGCCATCAAGGCCGGCTTCGACGACGCACTGATGCTGGACTGGCGCGGCAACATCGCCGAGGCCACCGGCGCCAACGTCTTCCTCGTCGTCGACGGCGAGATCCATACGCCGAAGCCGGACTGCTTCCTCGACGGCATCACGCGCCAGGCGGCGATGGAGCTGGCGCGGCGGCGCGGCCATGCCGTGCGCGAAGGCACGCTGGCGCTGGAGATGCTGGACCGGGCGCAGGAGATGTTCCTGACCGGCACGGCGGCGGAAATCACGCCGGTGCGCGAGGCGGTGGGACGGAAACTGATCGTGGGGCCGGTGACGCGGGCGCTGATCGAGGATTTCGCCCTGCTGGTGCGCAGCGAGCCGAAAGCCGATGCGGCGGCGCTGGTGCAGGCGGCGTGAGCGCCCGCATCTGTCGTTATCCCGAATCGACAGCGGCGCGGCGGAAATGACATTCTTCGCCCCGGATCGACGCGCCGGGGGGGATGCATGAAACTGCCGCAAAAAATCCTGCTGCTGGGCTCGGGCGAGCTGGGCAAGGAATTCGCTATCGCCGCCCAGCGCCTGGGCTGCCATGTCGTGGCCTGCGATTCCTACGACGGCGCGCCGGCCATGCAGGTGGCCGACGAGCGCGAGGTCTTTCCCATGCTCGACGGTGCGAAGCTGGGAGCGGCGATCGAGAAGCACAGGCCCGACCTGGTGGTGCCGGAGGTCGAGGCGATCCGCACCGAGACCTTGCAGGAATACGAGGCCAAGGGCTTCCACATCGTGCCCTCGGCCCGCGCCGCCTTCATGACCATGAACCGCGACCGCATCCGCGAAGTGGCGGCGAGCGAACTGGGCTTGCGCACCTCCAGGTATCGCTACGCGGAGTCGCTGGCGGAGATGGAAACGGCGGTGCGGCAGATCGGCCTGCCGGTGGTGGTGAAGCCGGTGATGTCCAGTTCGGGCAAGGGCCAGCTCACCGTCAGGACGGCGGACGAGATCGGGCATGCCTGGGAATACGCCGTCGCCAACATGCGCGGCGACCGCGCCAAGGTGATCGTCGAGGAATTCATTGCCTTCGACTACGAGATCACGCTGCTGACGGTGCGCACGCGCGCAGGCGACTGCGTCTTCTGCCCGCCGATCGGCCATCGCCAGGAGCGCGGCGACTACCGCGAATCCTGGCAGCCGCAGGCCATGGACCCAAAGCTGCTGCGCGACGCGCAGGAGATGGCGCGCAAGGTGACCGAGGATCTGGGCGGGGCCGGCATTTTCGGCGTCGAGTTCTTCGTCACCAGCACCGAAGTGATCTTCTCCGAACTGTCGCCGCGGCCGCACGACACCGGCATGGTGACCATGATCTCGCAGAACCTGACCCAGTTCGACCTGCATTGCCGCGCCATTCTCGGCCTGCCGGTGCCGGAGCCGGTCCTCTACGGCCCCGCCGCCTCGGCGGTGATCCTGGCCGACCGCGATGCAACGAGCTTCGATTTCGAGATCGACACGGCGGCGCTCGAACGGAAGGCCACCGATCTGCGCCTGTTCGGCAAGCCCACGACGCGGCCCTATCGCCGCATGGGCGTGGCGCTGGCACGCGGCGAGACCACCGATGCGGCGCGGGCGGCGGCGCTGGAAGTGGCGCGGTCGGTGACGATCCGGTACCGCTAAATCTAACCCTGCACGTCCACGATCATCATCATGCCGCCGCCATGGCCGTCTTCGCGGTGGTCGTTGGTGGTGTGATGGTTGATGTGGCAGTGGATCATCCACTTGCCCGGCCGCGTCGGCACCCAGAGCAGGTCGTAGCGCTGGCCCGGTCCCACCAGCACCGTGTCCCTGGTCAGTTGCTGCGCCGGCGGCACGGGATGGCCGTCGGTGGCGACCACCTTGAACGGCGCGCCGTGCAGATGGATGGGATGGACGAACTGGCCGCTGCCGACGATGCGGAACAGCAGCCGGTCGCCGACCTTGGCGGTGACGGTCTCCGTCGCCGGATGCGCCTTGCCGTTGAAGGTGAAATAGTTGGGCTTCATGCCCTCGGCGTCCATCGCCGGCCGCGTGCCGTCGGCATCGACCCGCCACTCGCCCAGCATGATGAGATGCTCTGCCGTCGGCTGTGCCGTGGCGGTGGGATCGTCGATGATCAGCGGCCCGTAGAGGCCCAGCGCCTGCTGGCGGTCGGGCGCGACATGGGTGTGGTAGAAGAACGTCCCCGGCGTGTCGGGCACGGTGTACTCGTAGGCATGGGTGGCGCCCGGCGCGATCGGTGGATGGCTGATGCTGGGCACGCCGTCCTGGCCGATCGGCACGTCCACACCATGCCAGTGCACCGTGGTCGGTTCGTTCAGCCTGTTGGTGACCTTGATGCGCACCTTGTCGCCGGGGGTGAAGCGCAGCAGCGGACCCGGCACCTGTCCGTTATAGGCCATGGCCGAGACCATCACCTCGGGCAGGATGTGCCAGCGCAGGAGCCCGACTTCCAGTTCGAATTCCTTGACGCCGTCGACCAGCTTGAACGGCAGCGGCTGGTTGCCGCGCGCCTGCGGCGCCGCCATCGGCGCGGCCGAGGCGTCCAGCGGCGCCATGTTATGCCCGTCCATGCCATGCCCAGCCGTACCCTGCCCATCCGCACCATGGTTGTGCCCGCCCGTGCCGTGCGCACCGTGCCCGCTATGGCCGCCGGCCGGCTGGCCATGGGTGGAATGATCGTCGTGCCGGTGGGCCATGGCCGGCAGCGCCAGCGCGGCGGCCGCCAGCAGCGCCAGGATCGGTCGCAGCAAAGCCTTCATGCCCGTCATTTCTTCACCCACCTTCCGGCCGCCTGCTCGTCGCTGTCCCTGGCCTCGACCCAGCGCTGGCCGGCGCCGGTGTCTTCCAGCTTCCAGAACGGGGCCTTGGTCTTCAGCCAGTCGATCAGGAAATGGCAGGCGGCGAAAGCGGCTTCGCGATGGGCCGAGGCGACGGCCACCAGCACGATGCGCTCGCCCGGCGCCAGCTCGCCGTAGCGGTGGATGATGGCGACGGCGTCGAGCGGCCAGCGTCGCCGCGCCTCGGCCTCGAGCTCCTGTAGCGCCTGCTCGGTCATGCCGGGATAGTGTTCCAGCGTCATGCGCCGCACGTCGCTGCCGTCGGAGAGATCGCGCACCAGGCCGACGAAGCTGGTGACGCCGCCGATGCGGTGGTTGCCTTCGCTCAGCGCCTGCAGTTCGGCGCCGACGTCGAAATCCTCGCGCTGGACGCGGATCATGGTCAGCCGCCAGTGAAGGGGGGGAAGAAGGCGACCTCGTCGCCATCGGCCAGCGGGTGAACGGTATCGACCACTTTCTTGTTCACCGCCGCGCGCAGCACGGCATCCTCGGCGAAGGCCGCGGCATAGCCGCCGCCGCGGCCGCGCAGATGGGCCATCAGGGCAGCGACCGTGGCGACGCCTGGCGGCAGCTGCAGCTCCTCGCCGCCGCTGCCGATCTCCTGCCGCAGCCAGGCGAAATAGAGCAGCTTCACCGTCATCGCCCCACCGTCATCGCGCCGCCCTCATCGCGCCGTCGGCCCCGTCATGTGCGCCAGCCCGGCGCGCAGATAGTCGTAGCCGGTGACCAGCGTCAGGGCGGCGGCGACCCACAGGCCGATCTCGCCGATCAGCTTCACCGGCAGGAAGGCGGGACCGGCATCGCCCACCAGCAGCACGGCGATGGCGACCATCTGGATGGTGGTCTTCCACTTGGCGAGGTTGGACACCGGCACGCGCACTTTCAGCTCGGCCAGGAACTCGCGCAGGCCGGAGACCAGGATCTCGCGGCACAGGATGACGATGGCCGGCAGCACGGTAAAACCGGAAATGCGGTCGGTGGCCACCAGCATCAGCAGGGCGGCCGCCACCAGCAGCTTGTCGGCGATCGGGTCGAGGAAACGGCCCAGGGCGGAGACCTGCTGCCAGCGCCGCGCCAGCCAGCCGTCCAGCAGGTCGGTCAGCGCCGCCGCGACGAAAATGCCGAAAACCAGCCAGTTGCCGGTGGGAAAGGGCACCCAGAACAGCGCGATCATCGCCGGGATCGCGACGATGCGCGACAGGGTCAGGAGGTTGGGAAGATTGGTCAACATACGTCTTGAACGCTTGAAATCCGCATAAATCGTACCATCCGTGACTCTACCGGTGGGGCGGTTCAGCCGCCATCGTGGAAATGGTCATAGATGCGTCGCGCCACCGTGCTGGAAATGCCCGGAACCGCCTCCAGATCGACCAGCTTTGCCGCCGCTACCGCCCGTGCCGAGCCGAAATGCAGCAGCAGGGCGCGCTTGCGGGCGGCACCGATGCCGGCCACCTCGTCCAGCGGCGAGCGGGCGATGGCGCGTGAGCGGCGGTCGCGATGGCTGCCGATGGCGAAGCGATGCGCCTCATCGCGCAGGCGCTGCAGGAAATAGAGCAGCGGATCGCGCGGTTCGAGCGAGAAGGGAGGTCGGCCGGGCACGAAGAAGCGCTCGCGGCCGGCGTTGCGGTCCGGTCCCTTGGCGATCGACACGATGGCCAGCTCGCTGATGCCCAGATCGGCCAGCACAAGCTGCGCCTGGGCCAGTTGCCCCGCGCCGCCGTCGATGATGACCAGGTCCGGCCACTGGCCCTTGCTGCGGTCGGGGTCCTCTTTCAGGGCGCGGGCGAAGCGGCGGGTGAAGACCTCGCGCATCATGCCGTAATCGTCGCCCGGGGTGATGCTGCCGCCATCCGCATCGGTCTCGCCGGCGGCGGCCGCGGTGCGGATGTTGAACTTGCGGTAGGCGTTCTTGATGAAGCCGTCGGGGCCGGCGACGATCATGGCGCCGACCGCATCGCTGCCTTGGATATGCGAGTTGTCGTAGACCTCGATGCGTTCGGGCGCCTGCTCCAGCCCGAGCAGGCTGCCCAGGCTCTCCAGCAGCTTGCGCTGGGCGCTGCTCTCGGCGGCGCGCCGGCCCAGCGCCTCGCGCGCATTGGTCAGGGCCAGCGCCATCAGGTCGGCGCGCGGGCCGCGCTGCGGGCGGGCGATCCTGACTTTGTAGTCGCGGTCCAGCGACAGCGCGCTCTCCAGCAGCTCCGTTTCCGGCAGGTCGTGGCTGACCAGGATCAGCTTGGGCGGCGGACGGCTGGTGTAGAACTGGCCGATCAGCGACGCCAGCGACTCGCTCTCGTCGGCTTCCGCCCCGAGAGTGGAGAAATAGGGACGGTTGCCCAGGTTCTGGCCGCCGCGCAGGAAGAACACCTGGATGCAGGCCTGGCCGCCCTCGGCATGCAGGGCGAACACGTCGGCCTCGTCGATGTCGAGATTGTTGATCGACTGGTGCGACTGGATCTGGGTCAGGGCGCGGATGCGGTCGCGGAACACGGCGGCGCGCTCGAAGTCGAGTGCGGCACTGGCTTCCTCCATGCGCCGCGACAGGGTCTCCTGCACCTGCCGGCTGCGGCCGGACAGGAAATCGCGCACCTCGTCCACCAGCGCGTTGTAGTCGTCGTGGCTGATGTAATTGGTGCAGGGCGCGGTGCAGCGCTTGATCTGGTACTGCAGGCAGGGGCGCGTGCGGTTGGCGAAGATCGCATCCGAGCAGGAGCGCAGCGGGAAGGCGCGCTGCAGGGCGTAGAGCGTGCGGTTGACCGCGCCGGCCGAGGCGAAGGGGCCGAAATAGTCGCCGCCGGACTGGCGCGCGCCGCGATGCTTGACGAGCTGCGGCCAGGGATGGTCGCGGCGGATCAGGATGTAGGGGAAGGACTTGTCGTCCTTCAGCATGACGTTGAAGCGCGGCCGGAACTGCTTGATCAGGTTGTTTTCCAGCAGCAGCGCCTCGGCCTCGCTGCCGGTGACCACGAATTCCATGCCGGCCGTCGCCGACACCATGCGCATCAGCCGCGTGGTCAGGCGCGGCGTCTGGGTGTAGGAGGCGACGCGGTTGCGCAGATGGCGCGCCTTGCCGACATAGAGCACGTCGCCCTTGGCATCGACCATGCGATAGACGCCCGGCGCGCGCGGCAGGGTTCTGACATGCGCCTTGATGACGGCAATGCCGGCCGCCAAGGTTCCCGGCTCGGGCGTTGCCGCCTCGCCGTCGGCGGCTATATCCATGTCGGTTGGGTCGACCATCTGCGCTGTGATTTGGCAAGTGCGGTGCGCCGGGTCAACGTGCTTGGCAGGCTTTCACAACGAACATCGTGAATGGAAATTCCCGGTCGTCGGCGATAATCCACGATTCGTGTGCATAAGCCTGTGGGAAAGCAGGCTGGGACGGGCAATTCGTCAAGCTTTACCGGGTGCCGACACCATCGCCCAAAAATAAGGCAGTTTTCTAACTAATTGAATTTCATAATGTTTTATCCGATCTGATCGTGACAAAACTGCAATACCGATGAAATCCGCGGATTTCCGCGGTTTTTGGGGTCCCGTTCCGGCCCTGTAGACAAAGCACGATGGCGCAACTGGCCCGTCCGCGTTCAAGTCAAGAGAAAAGACTCCGCGCCATGGAATGCCGTCCAGAACGCCGTTCGTTCGGGCGCGATGCCAGCCGCATGATGCGCGCGAAGCGCATCATGCGGCGTCGCGAGCGGATTACAGGACCGACAGCATGCGGCCGACCAGCGGATGACGCACCACGTCCTTGTCGGTCAGCCGCACGACGCTGACATCGTCCATCGTGTCGAGGCGACGGCCAATGTCGTCCAGCCCGGACATGCCGGCCAGCAGGTCGGTCTGGTCGGGGTCGCCGGTCAGCACCATGGTCGAGTGCCAGCCCAGCCGCGTCAGCAGCATCTTGAGCTGGCCATAGGTGCAGTTCTGCGCCTCGTCGATCAGGATGAAGGAGTTGTTCAGCGTGCGGCCGCGCATGAAGGCGACGGGCGCGATCTCGATCGTGCCGTCGGAGAGATAGGTGCGCAGCCGCTTGGCGCCCAGCCGGTCGTTCAGCACATCGTAGAGCGGACGCAGATAGGGATCGAGCTTCTCGCGCATGTCGCCGGGCAGGTAGCCGAGATTCTCGCCCGCCTCGACCGCGGGGCGCGACAGCACGATGCGCGCGATCCTGCCTTCTTCCAGCGCCTCGACGCCGGCGGAGATCGCCAGGTAGGTCTTGCCGGTGCCGGCCGGCCCCAGCGCCAGGGTCAGCGCGTTGCGCGCGATGGCTTCCATCAGCAGGCGCTGGTTGTCGCTGCGCGGCCGTACCTTGGCCAGATAGCGCTGGTCGCGGTCCTCGGGCAGATCGGCGCCGCGCCCGCGCGGCTTGTCGAAAAACAGGCTGTGGACGCGGGCGGATTCCTGATCGACCTGCTGCAGACGACGCGAGGCGCGCTTGGCCATTCAACTCTCCTGTCGTTGACGCGAAAGGACCGGCGGCCCAAAGCAAAACGCCTCCCGTGACAGGGAGGCGCAGAACGCTGGCTGGATGGAAAAGCCGCCAATCAGGGGCGAACCGGGGGAACGGCGAAGGGGCCGGGATGTTGGTGGCGGACTTGCGTCCGCGCGCTCGGGCCATGTGTCGCTTATGGCGATACTCCCCCAGGAACGTAAAAATGCTAGTCGCGACAGGGCCTGCTGTCACCACATTTGTGACGGCTTCCCAGAAAATTCACACAACATATTGAAAGCTGTGACAATTCGGCCCGGAACGGCCGTTTGCCGGGCAATCAGGCGTGCCCGGCGGTCTGCGACAGGGCGCCGGGCTCGACTCCCAGCTTGGCATAGGCGCGCTGCCACTTGGTATCGACCTCGCGGTCGAACAGCAGGTCGCGGTCGGCGGGCACCACCAGCCAGCCATTGTCCTGGATCTCGCGGTCGAGCTGGCCCGGGCCCCAGCCGGAATAACCCAGGGCGAGCAGGGAGTCCTGTGGCCCGCGGCCATGCGACATGTCGCGCAATATGTCGGTGGTCGCCGTCAGCGCCATGCCGCCGGCGACTTCGGTGGTGCCGTCGATCCGGTAGTCCTGGGTATGCAGCACGAAGCCGCGGCCAGGTTCGACCGGGCCGCCGAAATGCACGCGGATGGCGTTGGCGCGCGTGCCGCGCTCGATGTCGAGCTGCTGCAGCAGGTCGGTGAAAGGCATGTCGTCGATCAGCTTGTTGACCACCAGGCCCAGCGCGCCGCTGCGGTTGTGGCTGCAGACATAGATGACGGAATGGCGGAAGCGCGGATCTTCCATGTGCGGGACGGCGATCAGCAGCTGTCCCTCGACCGAGCCGGAAATCTGGCGACTACTGTCCATGATGCTGAATTAGACATGCAATGTGGCGAACGCAAGGCCCGCACCGAAATGTGAAAAGCCGATCGCGGGCGAAATCCACAGCAATTTAAGGGGTTGTGTCGGTGGTGGACAAACGGGGACGGCCCCAATAGGGTGCCGTCGATGCGCCGGACGGGCATGCAACCGGAACGGCGTGCTGGGGTTTTCCGATCTGTCGCACTGGAGGGAACGCATGATCAAGGTGGGTGACAAGATTCCGTCGGCCAAGCTGATGCACATGACCAAGGACGGGCCGCGTCCGATCACCACCGAGGAGCTGTTCGGCGGCAAGAAGGTGGTGCTGTTCGCGCTGCCCGGCGCTTTCACGCCGACCTGCTCGGCCAAGCACGTGCCCGGCTTCGTGCAGCATGCCGACGACATCAGGGGCAAGGGCATCGACACCATCGCCTGCGTGTCGGTCAACGACGCCTTCGTGATGAACGCCTGGGCCAAGGACCAGAATTCGGGCGACAAGGTGCTGATGCTGGCCGACGGCAACGCCGAGTTCAGCGACAAGCTGGGCCTGACCTTCGACGCCTCCGGCTTCGGCATGGGCAAGCGCTCGCAGCGCTACGCCATGGTGGTGCAGGACGGCGTGGTCAAGGCGCTGAACGTCGAGAAGCCGGGCGCCTTCGAAGTGTCCAGCGCCGAAGCCATCATGAAGGCGATCTGAGCCTCCGCCATTCCACAATCCCGTATGGCGAAAAGGGCGGCTGCGGCTGCCCTTTTTTCGTCTCTTTTCAACGCCATGGAGTGATCCCGGACATTGGCGTGGCCGGAACCGGGGCCGTGCGCCGCACGTTCAGAAGGCTGGGTATGGTCGGACCGCATTGGCGCGGCTTGCGGCAGAACTTTACGGCAGAACCTTGCGGCAGAACGAGGAGGTCATGAAACCGGCGCGCGACGAAAGACTGGATCTGTTTCGCGGGCTGGCGCTGATCTTCATCTTCGTCAACCACATCCCGCAAAACGCCGTCAGCCTTCTTTCCAACCGCTCCTGGGGCTTCTCGGACGCGACGGAGATTTTCGTCTTCGTCTCGGGCTATGCCGCCGCACTGGCCTATGGCCGCGTCGCGCTGCGCGAGGGTTACCTGAAGGCCTCGCTGCGCGTGCTGGGCCGCGTATGGCAGCTCTACGCCGCCCATATCCTGCTCTTCGTCGTGTTCGTGGCGCAGATCGCCTACCTGTCGATGAAGGCCGGCAATCCGATGCTGGCCGAGGAAATGGCCATCATCCAGTTCATGAACGATCCGGTGGTGATCCTGATCGAGGCGCTGCAGCTCAAGTTCCGTCCGGTCAACATGGACGTGCTGCCGCTCTACATGGCGCTGCTGCTGGCGTTGCCGCTGATGCTGTGGCTGCTGCCGCGCCGCCCGCTGCTGCTGCTGGCCGGATCGGCCGCGCTCTACGCCGTGGTGCAGTTCACCGGCGTCAACCTGCCGGCCTATCCGGAAGGCTCGCACTGGTTCTTCAATCCGTTCGGCTGGCAGTTCCTGTTCGTGCTGGGCGCGCTAGCGGCGACGCGGCCGGAATGGATCGTGGCGCCCTCGCGGGCCATCGACTGGCTGGCCGGCGCCTATCTGCTGTTCGCGCTGGTCATCGTCCTGAGCTGGTCGTCCGAATGGGTGGCGGGCCTGGTGCCGGCCGCCGTCGAGAGTGTCCTCTATCCGATCAAGAAGACCGATCTCGATCCGCTGCGCCTGCTGCATTTCCTGGCCCTGGCCTATGTCGCGCTGCGCCTGCTGGCGCTGAAGCCGGAGCTGGCGAGCCATAAGCTGACCGCGCCGGTGCGCGCCTGCGGCCGGCACTCGCTCCATGTCTTCTGCTGTGGCATCTTCCTTTCCTTCACCGGCCATTTCATCCTAGTCGAAGTGGGAAGCGGGTTGGCGATGCAGGTCCTGGTCAGCGCCGCGGGCATCGGCGTCATGGTGGCTCTGGCATATTCGCGCGAGTGGGTCCGGCGCGGCATGCGGGGCGTTCCCGTCGCCCGCGAGCCCCAACGACAGGAGATCAGCACCGCACAAGCCGCCGAGCGTGTGCGGAGGTCGGCTTGATCCTTGGCCTGGGCCGGGTTGTCCCGGCCGCCCTGCTGCTGATGTTTCTCGCGACCCTGCCCGGCGCGGTCGCGGCAGGGGAGGTCTGCGGCGCCGGCTACGCCAAGGAAACGCTGCAGCCGGGCAATTTGCGAACCACGGCGACAAGACTGCAGCAGGGCATGTCGCTGCGCGTGCTGGTGGTGGGAACGCTGTCGTCGAGTGCTGCGGGACTGGCCTCCGAAACGCCGGCCTATCCGGCGGTGCTGCGCAACGAACTGCAGCGCCGGCGCGGCGAGGGCAGCGTCGATCTGCGCGTCGACGTGCATGCCGGCGACACCGCCGCGGCCATGCTGCCCGCCATCCGCAACGCCGTCGCCTGGCAGCCCAGCCTGGTGGTGTGGCAGACCGGCTCGGTCGATGCCGCCCTGCGCGTCGATCCGGTCGATCTGGCCGGCACGGTCGAGGTCGGCATCGCGCTGCTGCGCGAGCGCAAGGTGGACGTGATCCTGATCGGCCCGCAGTTCAGCCGCCGCTCGAGCGTGCTGGTCGATGCCGAAGCCTATGCCGACGCCATGGCGCTGGCGGCGCGCGGCAGCAAAGTACCGTATCTCGACCGTTACGCGCTGATGCGCATTCTCACCGAACAGGGTAGGATCGCGCTCAACGACAGCAACAAGGCGTCCCGGCAGGCCAGTGCCGCACTGGTCCATGCCTGTATCGGTCGCGTGCTGGCGGAGCTGATCGTCAACGCGCGTTAGGGGCTCTGTTAGATCCCATGTCCGTACTTCGCTCGCCGTTGGCGGCGTCGGCGCTCGCCGTGGCCGCCATCGCCCTGCTGGGCTGCGGCTTCGCAGCCGTTGCCCGGGCCGATCAGGAACCGCCATGCCCGCCATCGCCGACGCTCGCGCTGGGCGCGCTGCCGCATCTGGCGGCCACCCTGGCCCGGGGCGAACGGCCGGTCATCGTCGCCATCGGCTCGTCCTCGACCCAGGGCCATGGCGCCACCGCACCCGACCGCACCTATCCCGCGCAGCTTGCCGCCGCGCTCGAAACGCTGTGGCCGTCGACCGCGCCGCACGTCGTCAATGCCGGCAAGGGCGGCGAGACCGACAGCCAGATGGTCGAGCGCATCGCCACGGCGGTGGCGCCGCACCGGCCGGCGCTGGTGATCTGGCAGCTCGGCACTAATACGCTGATGCGCAGCGACGGCATCGATTCGGCGGCCGATACCATCCGCACCGGGATCCACCGGCTGCAGGCGCTGGGCGCCGACGTGGTGCTGATGGACCCGCAATACGCGCCGCGCGTGCTGGCCGATCCCGATCACCTGCCGATGGTGCGGCTGCTGGCGGCGCTGGCGCGCGAGGAGAAGGTCGGCCTGTTCGGCCGCTTCGAGCTGATGCAGACTTGGCAGCAGGCCGGGCTGCCGGACGGCGCCATGCTGATCGCCGACGGGCTGCATCACAACGACCTGGGCTATCGCTGCCTGGCCGGCACCTTGGCCACCGCCCTGTCGGGCTCCGGTCCGCAGCGCCCCACCGGGCTGGCCATCAAGCAGTAAAGCCTTATTTTATCCAGCAATATCAACGCAATGATCTGTTGTTGCAAATGATTTGCATTTGCGTTCGTGCTTCCCTAGCATCCTCCGACAGGAGCAATGGGAGCGGTCATGGATATTCCCGGTTCGATGCCCGAGCAAGCGCAGCCCCCGGTGGAGCCCGCCGTCGCCTCGCTGGCGATGGCGGAGATGTTCGCGCTGTGGGCGGTGCGGCTGTGGGTCAGCGCCTATCGCGGCGGCGGCAATTTGCTGCCCCAGCTGCGCCATGGCTTCACCCTGGCCGGCATGCCGTGCGCCTGGCTGGAACTGGACGAGTTCATGACAAGGCTGCTGGGCAGCGTGAAGCGGCCGCTCGACATTCGCGCCGTGACCACCGCCTCCATCTCCGGCGACGAGGACGGCATGCTGCGCTGGCTGGCCTCTTTGCAGCGCGGCGAGATGCCGCCGGCGGAATGCGCCCATCTGCGCGTCATCGCCGTGCCGGGCGCGCGTCTGGCGGTTTCCTTCTCCAATGCCGGGTTGCAGTTCCGCGCCGCGCCGGCGGCGGCGGGCGCCGACACGTCGAGCGACACCGTTCACTGATCAGCGATTTGCTCAGCTCGCGCGCAGCGCCTTGATGGCCTGTCGCGCCAGCAGATCGACGCGCTCGTTCTCGACATGGCCGGCATGGCCGCGCACCCAGTGCCATTCGATCTTATGCTCGCCGATGGCCGCTTCCAGGCGCTGCCACAGATCGACGTTCTTCACCGGCTTCTTGTCGGCGGTGCGCCAGTTGCGCGCCTTCCAGGCCGGCAGCCACTTGGTGATGCCGTCGCGCAGGTAGATGCTGTCGGTGTAGAGCTTCACCCTCACGCCGCGCCGCAGGCTTTCCAGCGCCATGATGGCGGCCATCATTTCCATGCGGTTGTTGGTGGTCTGGGCCTCGGCGCCGGACAGCTCCTTCTCGTGCCCGCGCCAGCGCAGCAGCGCGCCCCAGCCGCCGGGGCCGGGATTGCCGCTGCAGGCGCCGTCGGTGAAGATCTCGACGACCTGGTCGCTGTCCTCGAGCAGGCTCATTCGACGCCGTAGGCGCCGATGCCGCGCACGGTGCGGTGGAAGCGCAGCCGGTTGAGGTACTCCAGCGGGTCCTTGCGCTTGACCAGCGCGTCGGCCGGCGTGTGCAGCCAGTCGTAGAGGCGGGTCAGCAGGAAACGCAGGGCGCTGCCGCGGGCCAGGATCGGCATCGCCTCGCGCTCCTCGGCGGTGAAGGGCCGCTCGCGCTGGTAGGCGGCGAGCAGGGCGCGGGCCTTGGTGGTGTTGAAGCTGCGGTCGGGCTCGAAGCACCAGGCGTTGAGGCAGATGGCGATGTCGTAGGCCAGCGCATCGTTGCAGGCGAAGTAGAAATCGATCAGCCCGCTGATGCGGTCCTGCAGGAACAGCACGTTGTCGTTGAACAGGTCGGCGTGGATCACGCCCTGCGGCAGGGCGGTGGGCCAGTTGCGTTCGAGAAACGACAGTTCCTGTTCCAGCTCGTCGGTCAGCCCCGCCTGCACCTCCTGCGCGCGCGGCGCCGAGGCCTGCAGCAGCGGCCGCCAGCCCTGCACCGACAGCGCGTTGGGCCGGCGCAGCGGGAAATCGGCGGCGGCTTCGTGCATGCGGGCGGCGGCCTGGCCCAGGGCGGCGCAATGCACGGCGGTCGGCTTCTTGTGCCACATGCCGGAGAGGAAGCTGATGATCGCCGCCGGCCGTCCGGCCAGCCGGCCCAGCGCCTCGCCGTTCCTGGCATGGATCGGGGTGGGGCAGGGAATGCCGCGCGCCGCCAGGTGCTCCATCAGGCCGAGGAAGAACGGCAGGTCGGCGGGATCGACGCGCTTTTCGTACAGGGTCAGGAAATAGGTGCCGCGCTCGGTCGAGAGCATGAAGTTGGAGTTCTCCACGCCCTCGGCGATGCCCTTGCATGAGAGCGGCGCGCCCAGCTCGTAGCCGGCGAGGAATTCTTCCAGTTCCTGATCGGAGACTTCGGTATAGACGGCCATGATCTACCGCGTCAGGCCACCAGCGCGCGCGGCAGCTTGAACACCACGTTCTCCTGCGTCACCCTGATTTCCTCGATGGCGACGTCGAAGCGCTGGCGGCAGGCGGCGATCACCTCCTCGACCAGCACTTCCGGCGCGGAGGCGCCGGCGGTGATGCCCAGCCGGCGCACGCCCTCCAGCCAGCGCCAGTCGATGTCGGCGGCGCGCTGCACCAGATGCGCCCGGCCGCAGCCGTTCTTGCGCGCCACTTCCACCAGCCGCATGGAGTTGGAGGAGTTGGGCGCGCCGATCACCAGCAGCGCCTCGGCCTGGCGGGCGATCGCCTTCACCGCCGCCTGGCGGTTGGTGGTGGCGTAGCAGATGTCTTCCTTCTTCGGCCCCTCGATCTGGGGGAAACGCCGGCGCAGCACCTCGACGATCGCTGCCGTGTCGTCGACCGACAGGGTGGTCTGGGTGGCATAGGCCAGTTTCTCGCCCGGTGCGACCTCAAGCGCCTCGGCCTGGGCCACGTCCTCGACCAGCGTCACGGCGCCCTCGGGCAACTGGCCCATGGTGCCGATGACCTCGGGATGGCCGCGATGGCCGATCAGCACGATGCGGCAGCCGGCGGCGTGATGGCGCTCGGCCTCGCGATGGACCTTGGACACCAGCGGGCAGGTGGCGTCGAGATAGAAGAGCTGGCGCTGCTCGGCGTCGGCCGGCACCGATTTGGGCACGCCATGGGCGGAGAACACCACCGGCGCGCCCGGCGGCACCTGGTCCAGCTCGTCGACGAATACCGCGCCCTTGGCCTCCAGCGATTCGACCACAAAACGGTTATGGACGATCTCGTGGCGCACATAGACCGGCCTGCCGTATTTTGCCAGCGCCTGTTCCACGATCTGGATGGCGCGATCGACCCCGGCGCAGAAGCCGCGCGGGCTGGCGAGCAGGACAGTCAGGGACGGGCGCTGGGACATTTTCGTTCCGGACCAGACGCTTGAGGACCAGGGAGCCGCCCTTGTGCCAGGGAGCCGCCCTTGTGAAGGCGCGGGCATTTCCATAAAGTCAGCCCGCATCGGTCGCCGCAGGCGGCGATCCTGTGCGGCGGCGCACCCTAACCCAGCTGCCGCCGGCAAGGAAGAGGACCATGACCGAACCCGTCTGCGCCCAGAAAGGGCCTTACAAGCTGGTGCTGGAAGCGGGCCGGGATTACTGGTGGTGCGCCTGCGGCCGTTCCAGCCGCCAGCCGTTCTGCGACGGCGCGCACAAGGGCTGCGGCATCGACCCGATGAAGTTCAGCGTGCCCGAAACGACGTATTACTGGCTGTGCGGCTGCAAGGTCTCCGGCCGCAAGCCGCATTGCGATGGACGGCACAAGAGTCTGCAAGGATAGCGAGAGTATGCTCCCAGTTTCTTTCTCCAGCCGGGCCCGCCTGGCGATCGTGGCCGCCGCCCTGCTGGCGGCCGCCGGCTGCACCACCAAGGCGCAGGAAGCGCGCAACGCGGCGGTCTGTCCCAAGGCCTATGTGGTCGGCGACGCCTCCCAGCTCACCCGCTTCAAGTCCGGTCCCGGCCGCGACCCCACCGACGTGCTGTTCCGCGCCGACGTGATGGGGGCGGACAACAAGTGCGATTTCTCGCGCAGCGGCGTGGTCATCGACACGCGGGTGACCTTGGCCGTGCAGGAAGGTCCGGCCGCGGCGATCCAGAACCGGCAGGCGGCGTTCAACTACTTCGTGGCGCTGATCGGGCCCGACAACCGGATCCTGGCGCGCGAGGAATTCACCGCCGATTTCCGGTTCGAGGGCAACCGCACGCGGCTGGCCGGCGTGGAGGAGCTGACGCAGCGCGCCGGCTTCACCCCCGACAATGCCGGCGGCTACCAGGTGGCGGTCGGCATCGCGCTGTCGCCGGAGGAGCTGGACTACAATCGCCGCCTGCAGCGCTGAGGCAGGCACAATCGCCTCGACTCTTTAGCATTTGGCAAATGGAACTGGCCCGGTTGCCGACCGGGCCAGTTTCCGTTTCAGCGCTGCGTCCTACTTGCCCAGCGCCCGCCGCACGCCGGCGCCGTAGTCGGCATGCACCTTGTCGAACAAAGCGAGCTGGCGCTCGACGATGAAGTCGGGCACGCTCGCCATGGCGGCGGCCAGGTTCTCGAACAGGCGCTGCTTCTGGGCCTGGTCGAACAGGTTGAACAGCGCCCGCGGCTGGCTGAAATCGTCGTTGCCCAGGCGGTGATCGTAGCGCGCCGCCTCGCCCGAGAGGCGCAGCGGCGGCTCGGCCACCGCCGGGTTCTGCGCCGGGCCGCCGAACGAGTTGGGCTCGTAATAGGCGTCCGGATTGCCGGTGTCGTTGCGGAAGAAGCGCATCGCGCCGTCCTTGTGGTAGTGATGCACCGGGCATTTCGGCGCGTTCACCGGCAGCGCCTCGTAATGCGTGCCCAGCCGGTGCCGGTGGGCGTCGGCATAGGAGAAGATGCGGGCCTGCAGCATCTTGTCGGGCGAGAAGCCGATGCCGGGCACCACGTTGGACGGCGAGAAGGCGGCCTGCTCGATCTCGGCGAAATAGTTGTCCGGGTTGCGGTTCAGCTCCATGACCCCGACCTCGTGCAGCGGGTAGTCGCCATGCGGCCACACCTTGGTCAGGTCGAACGGGTTGTACGGCGTCTTCTCGGCGTCGAGCTCGGGCATGATCTGCACGAACAGCGTCCAGCGCGGGAACGCGCCGCGCTCGATGGCGCCGAACAGCTCCTCCTGGTAGGTCTCGCGCGAGCGGCCGACGATCTCCGCCGCCTCGGCGTTGGTGTAGTGGCGGTGGCCCTGCCGGGTCTTGAAGTGGAACTTCACCCAGAAGCGCTCGCCGGCGTCGTTCCAGAACGAATAGGTGTGCGAGCCGTAGCCGTTCATGTACATCGGCGCCACCGGCAGGCCGCGGTCGGAGAACAGGGTGGTGACCTGGTGCAGGCTCTCCGGCGACAGCGACCAGAAATCCCACATCGCCGTCGGCGAGCGCAGATTGGTGCGCGGATGGCGCTTCTGGGTGCGGATGAAGTCGGGGAACTTCAGCGGGTCGCGCACGAAGAACACCGGCGTGTTGTTGCCCACCAGGTCCCAGTTGCCCTCGCCGGTGTAGAACTTCAGCGCGAAGCCGCGCACGTCGCGCTCGGCGTCGGCCGCGCCCTGCTCGCCGGCCACGGTCGAGAAGCGGGCCAGCATGGGGATTTCGGCGCCCACTTTCGCGAACACGCTGGCGCGCGAATAGCGGCTGATGTCGTGGGTGATCGTCAAGGTGCCGAACGCGCCCCAGCCCTTGGCGTGGACCACGCGTTCGGGGATGCGCTCGCGGTTCTGGTGCGCCAGCTTCTCCAGGAGCTGGTAGTCCTGCAGCAGCACCGGACCGCGCGGTCCGGCCGTCATCGAGTTCTGGTTGTCGGCGACCGGCGCACCGGCCGTCGTCGTCATCGTCGCGGGTTTGTCGGTCATGGCAGTTCTCCCTCTCAAAAATGACCGAGGGCAGGGTGGCCTGGTGCCGACTATCAATCCAACCGATTAAATTTCCACAGTTGATCGCTTTTTTCGATTATCGATTGCCGTGTCGTCCACCGCGCCGCGCCCTTGCAGGCACCACCATACCGTATCGGCGAGCATGTCGAGATGGTCGATCAGGGGGCCGGTGATGCGGCCATAGACCTTGTGGATGGCCGGCTGCAGCACGATGCCCATGGTCATCGCCGTCACCACGTCGATGTCGCGGCGTGGAATCTCGCCCGCCGCCATGGCCCGGCGCACCACCTCGCGCACGACGCCGACCGGGTTGGCCTGCTCGATCCTGATCTGGATCATGTGCTGGTGCTGCGACAGCAGGTGATAGGAGAACAGCAGCCAGTCGGCATCGGCCGCCCGGCAATAAGCCTCGACGATGGCGCGGGATTTTCCCTGCAGCCCGGGCTTGCCGCGCTGGGCGGTATCGAGCTGTTCGGCCAGCCCGGTATGGACGCGCAGGAACAGCTCCGCCGCCATCGCCTCCTTGGAGACGAAATGGCGGTAGATCGTGCCCTCGGCGATGCCGGCGGCCAGCGCGATCTCGCGCGTGGTGGTCTCCGCCACGCCGCGCGCCACGAACAGCGTCAGCGCCGCCCGCTCGATCCTGGCTTTGGTCTCTTCGGCCTTGCCCATGCCGCTCCCTGAGTGAGCGCTCATTCTGTAAGCCGGATCGGTATCTTTCCACCGGATTCTGGGGCGGCCGCGCAATGCCGCGTTGCAGGCGCGAAAGGGCCCCTCTAAGGTCGGGCATTCCCGACGAAACCTGCGGGAGAGACCGGCAATCGCTGCCGGCGCCGAAGGAGCAACCGCCCCGGAAACTCTCAGGCAAACGGAGCGCAGGAAGAGGGAACTCTGGAAAGCAGCGGGACGGTCCAGGCCGCTCCGCTCACCGAAGAAGTAAGCGGTACGCCGGTCGATCCGGGTGCAGCGAATCTTTCAGGTCGTGCGACAGAGGGGGTCGATCGCTGCCATCCGGCGGCGGCATCGACCGATTCTGGCACGGGAGAAAGCTTCGCTGTGAGTTCGACCACCGCCGACCAGCCTCTGCTGAAGACGCCCCTGCATGCGCTGCATGTCGAGCTGGGCGCCAAGATGGTGCCCTTCGCCGGCTATGACATGCCGGTGCAGTATTCGACCGGCATCCTGAGCGAGCATCTGCACACCCGCGCCGCAGCCGGCCTGTTCGACGTCTCGCATATGGGCCAGTGCTGGATCGCAGGCGGCGATCCGGCCGCCATCGTCGAGAGCCTGACGCCGGGCGACATCAAAACGCTGGCGCCGGGCCAGCAGCGCTACACCCAGTTCACCCTGCCCAATGGCGGCATCGCCGACGACCTGATGGTGACCAATGCCGGCGGACATCTGGTGCTGGTGGTCAACGCCGCCTGCAAGCACGACGATTTCGCCCGCCTGCGCGAGGCGATGGCCGGCGGCGCGCAACTGACCATCCTGGAAGGCCAGGGGCTGCTGGCGTTGCAGGGGCCCCAGGCGGTGGCGGCGCTGGAGCGCGTGGTGGCCGGCGTGTCGGGGCTGAAATTCATGACCGGCGCGTTCTTCGACTGGAACGGCACCAGGCTCTACATCACCCGTTCCGGCTATACCGGCGAGGATGGCTGCGAGATTTCCGTGCCGGCCGGCAAGGCCGAGGAACTGGCGCGCGCCCTGCTGGCGCAACCGGAAGTCAAGCCGATCGGGCTGGGCGCGCGCGATTCGCTGCGGCTGGAGGCAGGCTTGTGCCTCTACGGCCACGACATCGACACGACGACGACGCCGATCGAGGCCGGGTTGCTGTGGTCGATTCCCAAGCATAGGCGCAATGTCGGCGGCTTCCCCGGCGACACCATCATCATCCGCCAGATCGCCGGCGGCCCGCCGCGCCGCCGCGTCGGTATCCTGCCCGAAGGCAGGGCGCCGGCGCGCGAGGGCACCGAGATCGTCGATGCCGGCGGGCGGCGGATCGGCATCGTCACCAGCGGCGGCTTCGCGCCGTCGCTGAACCGGCCCATCGCCATGGGCTATGTCGAGCGCGCAGCGGCGGAGGCGGGCGCCAAAGTCGCGCTGATGGTGCGCGGCAAGGCGCTGCCGGCCGAGATCGTGAAAATGCCGTTCGTGAAGAAAAGCTATCACAAGGACTGAACAGGGGTTTTGCGCCAATGAAACGCTTCAGCGAAGAGCATGAATGGATTTCGGTGTCGGGCGATGTCGGCACGGTCGGCATCAGCGACTACGCGCAAAGTCAGTTGGGCGACATCGTCTATGTCGAAGTGCCCGAGGCCGGCCGCAAGCTCGCCAAGGGCGGCGAGGCGGCGGTGGTCGAATCGGTCAAGGCCGCCTCCGACGTCTATTCGCCGGTGACCGGCGAGGTGGTCGAGGGCAACGCCGCCCTGGCCGACAATCCCGCCCTGGTGAACTCCGATCCGTTCGGCGACGGCTGGTTCTTCAAGGTCAGGATCGCCGACGCCGCCGAACTCGACGGGCTGATGGACGAGGCGGCCTATGCCGAATTCGTGAAAGGACTGGCCTGATGCGTTATCTGCCGCTGACCGAAGCCGACCGCGCCGCCATGCTGGCGGTGATCGGCGTGCCATCGATCGATGCGCTGTTCGAGGACGTGCCGCCGGCGGCGCGGCTGAAGGGTCCGGTCGAACTGCCGCGCTTCGCCGGCGAACTGGAGGTCGAGCGGCAGCTCGCCGTCATGGCGGCGAAGAACATGGCCGCCGGCTCGGCGCCGTTCTTCGTCGGCGCCGGCGCCTATCGCCATCACGTGCCGGCCACGGTCGACTACCTGATCCAGCGCGGCGAGTTCCTGACCTCCTATACGCCCTACCAGCCGGAGGTGACGCAGGGCACGCTGCAGTACCTGTTCGAGTTCCAGACCCAGGTGGCGCTGCTGACCGGCATGGAGGTGGCCAACGCCTCCATGTATGACGGCTCGACCGCCACCGCCGAAGCGGTGGCGATGGCCAACAGGGTCACCCGCCGCAGCAAGGCGGTGATCTCCGGCGGCCTGCACCCGCAGTATCGCGAGGTGGTGGAGACTTTGGGCCGCTACACGGGTTTCACAGTCGATGCTGCGCCGGCTGACATCGACGGTAGCGAGGACCTGGCCGCCCGCATCGACGGCGAAACCTCCTGCGTGGTGGTGCAGTATCCCTCCTTCTTCGGCCGCCTGCGCGATCATGCGGCACTGGCGGCGGCCTGCCGCGACAAGGGCGCGCTGCTGGTGGTGGTGGTCACCGAAGTGGTGGCGCTGGGGGCGCTGAAATCGCCCGGCGCCATGGGTGCGGACATCGTGGTGTGCGAGGGCCAGTCGATCGGCAACGGGCTGAATTTCGGTGGCCCTTATGTCGGGCTGTTCGCCACGCGCGAGAAATACGTGCGCCAGATGCCCGGCCGCCTGGTCGGCGAGACCGTCGATGCCGACGGCAAGCGCGGCTTCGTGCTGACGCTCTCGACCCGCGAGCAGCATATCCGCCGCGAGAAGGCGACCTCCAACATCTGCACCAATGCCGGGCTGTGCGCGCTGGCCTTCACCATCCACCTCTCGCTGCTGGGCGAGAAAGGGCTGCACGATCTGGCCGCACTCAACCATGCCAAGGCGGTGCAGCTCGCCGACCGGTTGTCGGGCGTGAAGGGCGTCGAGGTGCTGAACGACAATTTCTTCAACGAGTTCACCGTGCGCCTGAACCGGCCCGCCGCTCCGGTGGTCGAGGCATTGGCGGCCAGGCGCATTCTGGGCGGGCTGCCAGTGTCGCGGCTGTTGCCGGACGAGCCGACGGCGGAAAATCTGCTGCTGCTGGCCGTCACCGAGACCGTGACCGAGGCCGATATGGACGCGCTGGCGGGCGCGCTGAAGGAGGTGCTGTGATGGATCGCAGCCAGGGACGCATCGCGCGGGGGCCGGTCGAGGCTGGCGCCGCCGTGGAGACCTTCACCGGCAATCGCGGCCTGCAGCTCGAGGAGAAGCTGATCTTCGAACAGGATTCCCCGGGCCGCACCGGCGTCGATCTGCCGCCCGCCCCGAAAGTGAAATCCCGTCTCGGCGGGCTGGAACGCGGCACGGCCGTCGGCCTGCCGGGCCTGTCCGAGCCGCAGGTGGTGCAGCACTACACCCGCCTGTCGCAGAAGAACTACGCCATCGACATGGGCGTCTATCCGCTGGGCTCGTGCACCATGAAGCACAATCCGCGGCTGAACGAGAAGGTGGCGCGGCTGGCCGGCTTCGCCGACGTGCATCCGCTGCAGCCGCAATCGACGGTGCAGGGGGCGCTGGAGCTGATCGATACGCTGGCGCACTGGCTGAAGACCTTGACCGGCATGCCGGCGGTGGCGCTGTCGCCGGCCGCCGGCGCGCATGGCGAGCTGTGCGGCATGGTGGCGATCCGCGCCGCGCTGGAAGCGCGCGGCGAGGCGGAGCAGCGCCGGCGCGTGCTGGTGCCGGAATCGGCACACGGCACCAATCCCGCCACGGCGGCGGTGCTGGGCTTCAAGGTGGAGTCGATTCCCGCCACCGACGACGGGCGCGTCGATCTGGCGGCGATCAGGGCCACACTGGGATCGGACGTGGCGGCGATCATGCTGACCAATCCCAACACCTGCGGTCTGTTCGAGCGCGACATCCGGGCCGTGGCCGATGCGGTGCATGAGGCGGGCGCCTATTTCTACTGCGACGGCGCCAATTTCAACGCCATCGTCGGGCGCGTACGGCCGGGCGACCTGGGCATCGACTGCATGCACATCAACCTGCACAAGACCTTCTCCACCCCGCATGGCGGCGGCGGGCCAGGTTCCGGTCCGGTGGTGCTGTCGGCGGCGCTGGCGCCTTACGCGCCCTATCCCTGGGTGGTGAGGGAAGGCGACGGATTGCGCGCCGTCGAGGCCGGTTCGGTCGGCGAGGGCAGCCCGTTCGGCCGGCTCAAGGCGTTCCACGGCCAGATGGGCATGTTCGTGCGCGCCCTGGCCTACATGCTGAGCCATGGCAGCGACGGGTTGTGGCAGGTCGCCTCCGATGCGGTGCTGAATGCCAACTACGTGCTGGCGCGGCTCAAGGACGTGATGAGCCCGGCCTTCCCCGGCGCCTGCATGCACGAGGCGCTGTTCGACGACAGTTTCCTCAAGGGCAGCGGCGTGACCACGCTCGACTTCGCCAAGGCGATGATCGACGAGGGCTACCATCCCATGACCATGTATTTCCCGCTGGTGGTGCATGGGGCGCTGCTGATCGAGCCGACCGAGACCCAGGCCAGGGCCGATCTCGACCAGTTCATCGACACGCTGCGGCATCTGGCGCTGAAGGCGAAATCGGGCAATGCGGCCAGTGAATTCCAGGCCGCGCCGGTGCTGGCGCCACGGCGGCGGCTGGACGAGACGCTGGCGGCGCGCAAGCCGGTGCTGCGTTGGAAACCGCCGGGGCCGACCGCGCAGGCGGCCGAATAGCGCCGCCTCCGCCGCCCGCGCCGGCGGCGGTTGTCTCGTGCTCTGCGAGCGGGTTTAATGGAGCCACGCGCAATTTCGCGCCAGGATTCGTCATGTCCGCTCCGGCCGTTCTTCCCGGCGATGCCGCGCCCTGGTTCAGGGTGCGCTCGATCGGCAACGAACGCTTCCATTTCGACACCTGCGCCGGCCGCTATCTGCTGCTGGCCTTCGTCGGCTCGGCCGGCTCGGGCGCCGGGGCCGAGGCGGTGGCCGCGTTCCAGGCCGGGCTGGCGCTGTTCAACGGCTTCAACGCCGCGCTGTTCGTGCTCAGCGCCGATTCGTCCGACGAGCGGGAGAAGCGGCTGGACGAGACCGGCAGCATCAAGGCGTTCTGGGATTTCGACCGTGCCGTGGCGCGGCTCTACGGCGTCGCCGACGAGCAGCGGGCGTTCGGCATCGCCCCGACCCTGTTCCTGGTCGACCCCTCGCTGCGCGTGGTGTCGGTGCGGCCGCTGCGCGCGGCGGCCGACGCGCAGGCGATGATGGAGCTGATCGCCCGCCTGCCGCCGGTCACGCCGTCGGCGCCGGCGGTGCAGCAGGCGCCGGTGCTGGTGGTCGATCACGTCTTCGAGCCCGCTCTGTGCCGGGCGCTGATCGACTACTACCGCAAGCAGGGCGCGGTCGATTCCGGCTACATGACCCAGATCGGCGACAAGACGGTGGGCGTGGTCGATTACGGCCACAAGCGGCGGCAGGATTGCTGGATCAGGGACGAGGGGCTGATGGCGGCGACGCGCGGGCGCATCCTGCGCCGGCTGGTGCCGCAGATCGAGAAGGCCTACCAGTTCAAGGTCACGCGCATGGAGCGCTACATCGTGGCCTGCTACGACGCGCAGATCGGCGGCTATTTCCGCCCGCATCGCGACAACACCACCACCGGCACCGCCCATCGCCGCTTCGCCGTCACCATCAATCTCAACGCCGAGGAGTTCACCGGCGGCGAGTTGCGCTTTCCCGAATACGGCAGCCGGCTGTTCCGCGCCCCGACCGGCGGGGCGGTGGTGTTCTCCTGCGGCCTGCTGCACGAGGCGACGCCGGTCAGGTCCGGCCAGCGCTACGCCTTCCTGCCCTTCCTCTACGACGACGCGGCGGCGGAAATCCGCGCCCGCAACGCCTCCTCGATCGTCAACTCCGGCATGCGCCCGCTGGAGGAAGAGGTGTCGTAGCTGGCATCTCGTCCTTGGTCTCGCCCTTCGACAGGCTCAGGGCGAGGAGCTTTTCCGTTGATGCAAACACGATTCCCTCACGCTGAGCCCGTCGAAGCATGAGGAGGCAGGACTCGGACCTCACCACAGCGATTTCTTCGCCCGCTCCGGCCATTCCTTGTCGTATGTCTCGCCGCCGATGCGCTCGTTGCTGAGGCTGGCCAGGATCCGGCCCGGCGTCGGCAGGGTCCTGGGATCGACATGCTTCCGCGGGTTCCACAGTTCGGAGCGCCCGATGGCGCGGGCGCACTGGAAGTAGACGCTGTCGATCTCGATCACCGTCACCGAGCGCGGCTGCCTGCCCTCGACCTCGAACGAGGCCAGCAGGTCGGGCGCGATCGACAGATGGGCGCGGCCGTTGACGCGCAGCGTGGTGCCGGAGCCGGGGATCAGGAACAGCAGCCCCACGCGCGGATCGCGCAGGATGTTGCGCAGCGTGTCGATGCGGTTGTTGCCGGCGCGGTCGGGCAGCAGCAGGGTGCGCTCGTCGGCGATGCGCACGAAGCCGGGCAGGTCGCCGCGCGGCGAGCAGTCCAGCCCCTCCGGCCCGGCGCTGGCCAGGGCGACGAAGGGCGAGGCCTCGATCAGCCGCCGGTATTCGGGCGTCAGCCGGTTCACCTCCTTGACCAGCGAGGTTTCCAGCGGCTGGCCGTAAAGGGCTTCGAGCTGCTCGATGCTGGCGATGCGGGTCATGGCGCAATGGTCATGGAGAGGGCTCCTTCTGCGAAGCGGCGTCCAGCCGGCGCGCCAGCCGCCGCGTCCAGGTGCTCAGGCCCATGCACAGCAGGGCGGCGGCGGCGAAGAGATAGATGCCGGGCTCGATATGGGTGCGGACGAAGAAATTGCCGCGCAGCGTCACCACCGCCAAGGCTACCACCAGCACGTCGAGCAGCGACCAGCGGCCCAGCGCCTCGACCAGCTCCAGCGCGCGGCGGCTGCCGGACGGGCGGCCACGCCGCCACACCCAGGCCAGCAGCGCCAGCTTGGCGTAGGGCAGGACGACGGAGAAGGCGAAGATCAGCGCGAACAGCAGCCAGTCGCCGGCGTCGAGCAGGGCGCGCAGGCCGCCCAGCACCGAATAGACGGTGTCGAACAGGCGCAGCTCGGTGACGCGCAGGGCGGGCAGCAGCAGGCCGGCGGTCAGCGCCGCCAGGGCCAGCAGGTAGAGCGGCCAGAAGGCGAAGGCCCAAACAAAAACCCCCGCCGCGGCGGGGGTCTGGTCCGGTTCGCGGGCAGCCACCGGTTCAGTTCATGCGCTGCGGCAGCTGGGCGATCGCCTGGTCGACCAGCTCGTCCGCCTTGGCCGGGTCGATCTGCTGCTGCAGCACCTTGCGCGCGGCGTCCATGGCGACGTCGACCGCCAGGTTGCGCACCTCGGCCATGGCCTGCTTCTCGGCCTGGGCGATGCGGTCCATCGCCTGCCGCTCGCGCAACGCCAGCGACGCCTCCAGCTCGGCCTCGCTGCGCTTGCGCAGCCGCTCGGCTTCGGCCTTGGCGGTATCGACGATGGCCTGGGCGTCCTTCATCGCTTCGCGCTGCTTGCGCTGGTACTCGGCCAGGGCGGCCTGCGCCTCGGCGCGCAGCTGCCTGGCCTCCTCGATGGTCCGGGCGATGTGGGCGGCGCGCGCATCGAGCGCGGTGGTCATGGCCGTCCAGGCCTTTTTGGCCACCAGGGCGACGAAGATGACGAAGGAAACGGCGACCCAGAATTCCGGCGTCTGGTAGAACGACTCGGCGTGGGCGCCTTCGGTCGCGGCGTAGGCGGTGGAGATCATCGACGGGCTCCGACTGCGTTGTCGATCTCGCCGGCGAGCCGGCCGCTGTCGACGTTCACGCCGGCCACCTTGGCGATGGCGGCGCCAGCGACATCGGTGGCTACCGTCTTGATCTGCGCCATGGCCTCGGTGCGGGCAGCCCCGATGCGCTGCTCGGCCTCGGCGATGCGCGCGGCGATGGCGGCGCCGGCTTCCTGCTGCCGCTTGGTGGCGCCGGCCGCCAGGGCGTCCGAGGTCTCGCGATAGAGCACCTGCGCCTTGGCGCGGGCGTCGGCGAGGGCCGCTTCGTAGGTCGCCGTGATTTCCTCGGCATCCTTGCGAAGCTGCGCCGCGCGATCGAGATCCTCGGCGATCTTCTCCTGCCGATCCTGCAGCACCGTGCCCACCCGCGGCAGCACCAGCTTCGACATGACGAAGTAGAGCACCACGAAAGTGACCACGAGCCAGAAGATCTGGCTGGGGAAGCTGGTTACGTCGAATTGCGGCATTGGCGCACCCGGAACCTCACCGTCCGCCCGCCCTCGCCTGATCGCGAAAGCGGGCGCAACGCTACTGGCTGGTTAGCTGAACAGCGCCATCAGGGCGACGATCAGCGCGAACAGCGCGATAGCTTCGGTCACGGCGAAGCCGATCCAGATGCTGGCGCCGATTTCGCCCTTGGAGGCCGGGTTGCGGGAAATGGCGGAGATGTAGCTGGCCCACACATTGCCCACGCCGATGCCGGCGCCAATCATGCCGATCGCGGCGAGACCCGCGCCAATCAGCTTCGCAGCTTCTGCTTCCATTTTGATGCTCCTTAGGATCGAAAGGGTTGTTCTGGATACGTATCGAGGCCGGCCGGTGCGGCCAGCCTCAATGCATGTGGATCGCGTCGTTGAGGTAGATGCAGCTCAGGATGGTGAAGATGTAAGCCTGCAGCACGGCGATCAGCAGCTCGAGCGCGGTAATGCCGACCAGTGCGGCCAGCGGCAGCCAGCCGCCGACCAGGCCCAGGGCAACCACGAAACCCGCCAGGACCTTCAGCATCACGTGGCCGACGGTCATGTTGGCGAAAAGACGGACCGAGAGGCTGATCGGGCGCGACAGGTAGGACACCAGCTCGATCGGCACCAGGATCACGGCGGTCCAAAGCGGCGCGCCGTGCGGAAACAGCATGCGGAAATAGTGCAGCCCGTGATGGGCGAAACCGATGATCGTCACCGCCACGAACACCACCGCGGCCATCACGAAGGTGACCGCCAGATGGCTGGTGAAGGTGAAGGAATAGGGGATCATGCCCAGCAGATTGCCGAACAGCACGAACATGAACAGGCTGAAGATGAACGGGAAATAGCGGCGGCCTTCGCTGCCCACGTTCTCCCGCAGCATGTTGGCGATGAACTCGTAGGAGACCTCGACCATCGACTGCCAGCGGCCGGGGACGAGTGCGGCCTTGCGCATGCCCAGACCCAGGAACAGCGAGGCGATGCCGACGGCGGCGATCATGGCCAGGGCCGAATTCGTGATGCCGATCTGCACGCCGCCCACTTCGAACAGCGGCGTCAGCGTCTTGATCTCGAACTGCTGCAGCGGACTTGCCACGTCAACCCTCGTTCTTGCGTCTGGCGGCTTCCGCCGCCTTCTGCTCCGCCATGCGCTTGTCGTAAGCCCTGGCGGTGCGAATCACATTCATAAAGCCGGCGCCGGAACCGACGACGAAAAACACGATCAGCAGCCAGGGCTTGGTCCCCAGCCAGTAATCGAGCCCCAACCCGATCGCCGTCCCGACCCCGACGCCGGCGACCAGTTCGAGCGCGATCCGCATGCCGATGCCGATTTTCTCGTTGGCCTGCCGATCCCCGCGGGCTTCCGCCTTCTTGCCGGAGATCTCAGCCTGAGCTTCCCGCGCCGCCCGCAGTCGAGCATCGAAATCGCCGCTGCCGGGTGGCTGGTGTTCGGACATCAGATTTGGACCGCGTTAAACCCCTTTTTGACCGCGTTTTCCGGCGATTGCCGCGCTCGCGAAGTCGGGACGCACAATATTGACAGGGTTATGGCGTGTCAAGCTGAGGTGATTGTGGGTTACGGCTTTGATTTTGCTGACCAAAACGCCTGCGACAGGGGGCTTGAAACGACCTGTCGCAGGCTGGGTTCGCCTTAAAGCGGATCATGATTTGACGGAAGCGTTTCCCGCGTCCGTCAAATCATGCAAATCCGCTCCATTCTTTAATGTGCAGAGCACATTCACGGGGTTTGACGGAATCGCCAGCGATTCCATCAAACCCCGATTTGATCTAAGCGGCGTTGACGATGCGATCGGCTTCCTGCAGGTCGACCGAGACGAGCTGCGACACGCCGCGTTCGGTCATGGTGACGCCGAACAGCCGGTGCATGCGGGCCATCGTCACCCGGTGATGGGTGATGATGAGGAAGCGGGTCTCCGCCGCCTGGGCGATGTCCTCGACCAGGTTGCAGAAGCGCTCGACATTGGCGTCGTCCAGCGGCGCGTCCACCTCGTCCAGCACGCAGATCGGGGCGGGGTTGGTCATGAACACCGCGAACAGCAGGGCAAGGGCGGTCAGCGCCTGCTCACCGCCCGACAGTAGCGACATGACCTGCAGCTTCTTGCCCGGCGGGCTGGCCATGATCTCCAGCCCCGCCTCCAGCGGGTCCTCCGACTCGGTGAGCCGCAGTTGCGCCTTGCCGCCGCCGAACAGCTTGGTGAACAGCTCCTGGAAATGGCGGTCGACCTGCTCGAAGGCGGCGACGAAGCGCTCGCGGCCTTCGCGGTTGAGGCCGGCGATGCCCTGGCGCAGCCGGGCGATGGCCTCGACCAGATCGTCGCGCTCGGCGGTCATGGCGCCGATCTGCTGCTCCATCTCGGCCGCTTCTTCCTCGGCGCGCAGGTTCACCGCGCCCATGGTCTCGCGCTCGTGCACCAGCCGCTCGACGCGCTGCTCGGCCTTGTCCATTTCCGGCAGGGCTTCCAGGCTGTCGACGCCGGCCACTTCCAGCACCTGTTCCGGCTCGCAGCGCAGCCGCTCGCGGATGCGCTCGATCACCGCCACATGGTGCTCTTCGGCCTGCTCGACCTGCGCCTCGCGCCGCACCCGCATCTCGCGCGCCTGCGCCAGTTCGCCCTCGACCTGCTTCAGCGCCTTGTCGGCATCCGCCAGCCTGGCTTCGGCCGTCGCCAGCGCGTCGGCGGCGGCGTTGCGTTCGGCATCGGCCTCGCCGATGGCGGTCAGCAGCTTCTCGCGCTGCTCGGCGATCTGCGCCGGCCTGGCGTCAAGCTCGGCGAGTTGGGCCTCGACCGTCTGCCGGCGCTGGTCCAGCTCCTCGATCTGCCGGGCCGACTGGTCGGCGCGCGACTGCCAGTTGCCGGTCTCGATGCCGATCTGCTGCAGGCGCTGGGCGCGGGCGGCGATCTCGCGCAGCAGCCGCTCGTTGGCGCTCTGGCGTTCGACCTGCAGGGCGCGCAGCTCGCTGGCGCGCTGACGGTCCTGCGCCGCCTGGGCGCGCAGCGCGTCGAGGTCGACGAAGCCGGCACGCTCGGTCTCGCGCTCCTGCAGCCTGGCCTGCGCCTCGCCGCTTTCCTGGTTGAGGCGGCCGATCTGCTCGACCAGCGCCTGCAGGCGGTTGGCGGCGGCATTGGCCTGCTGCTGCAGACGGGCATGGGCCTGGCGCTTTTCGCTCAGGCCCTGCTCGCCGGCGCGGACGGCCTGGCGCGCCGCCTTCGCCCGGTCCTGTGTCTGCTGCAGATTGTCGCGGATGGCGTTATACTGGCGCTCGATCTCGGCCCATTCGGTCTCGGCGATCTCGACTTCGCTGCGCAGATCGTTGAGCCGGTTGCGCTGCGCCAGGCGGGTGGCGGCGGCGGTCGGGGCGCCGGCCTTGACCGTGAAACCGTCCCAGCGCCACACAGCACCATCGCGGCTGACCAGCACCTGTCCCGGCGCCAGCCAGGACTGCAGCGCCTCGCCGGTTGCATGATCGGCGACGATGCCGATGCGTGAGAGGCGGCGGTCGAGTTCGGCCGGGCCCTGCACGAAGCGCGCCAGCGGCACGGCGCCGCCGGGCAGGGCGCCGGCTTCGTGCGTCACGGGGAGGGCGCGCCAGAACACCGGCGCGCCGGCATCGCCGGAGGCTTGCAGGTCCTCGCCCAGCGCCGCGCCCAGCGCCAGCTCGTAGCCGGGCGTGACGCTGACGGCGTCGATCAGCTTGGGCCACAGGTCGCCGCCATTGGCAGCCAGCAGCTCGGCCAGCGCGCCGGCTTCGGCGCGCAGCTTGGCCAGCGCGGTCGCCGCTTCCTGCACCCGGCCCTGCGCCTGGCCGGCGGCCTGCTCGGCCTGGCTGCGATCGGCATCGGCCTGTTCGGCGGCGCGCTGCGCTTCCTCCAGCGCCTGCGTCGCTTGCGTCACCGCCGCCTCGGCATCGGCCAGGGCAGGCATGGCGGCGATCTCGGCTTCGACCGTCGCCTTCTGGCCATCGACGTTGCGATGACGATCGGCGAGGCGGGACAGCCGCTCGCTCAGCTCCTGGATTTCGCGCTGTACGGCGGCCTGCATCGCGGTGTCGCGGGCGATGCGGCCGGTCAGCTCCTCCAGCGCGGTTTCGGCGGCGGCGACGTCGGCGCGGGCCGCATCCAGCGCCTGCTGCGCTTCCTCCCGCTGGGCCGCTTCGAGCGACTGCGCCTCAAGCGCGAGGCCCCTTTCCTGCTGCAGATCGGCCAGCGCCGCCTGCGCATCGCCCAGCCGCTCGCTTTCGCGCCCGGCATCGGCCTCGATCTGGGTCAGGCGGGTGCGGCCTTCCTCCTGCGCGGCCTCGACGCGGCGCTCCTCGGCATCCAGCGTTTCGGCCGCCACGTTCAGGCGCTGCAGCCGGGCGGCGGCGGCGGCCTCGTTCTGGCGCAGCTCGGGCAGCACGGCGGCGGCTTCGGCCTGGGCGGTGGCGGCGATGCCGGCCAGCCGGGTCAGGTCGGCGACGGCGGCTTCGGCGGCGCGCAGCTTCTCGGCCGCTTCCGTGCGCTCGCGCTCGCCCGCCGCCAGCTTCAGCGCCAGCAACTGCGCCTCGGCGCGGCGGATATGGTCGGAGAGGTTGCGGTAGCGGGTGGCCTGGCGCGCCTGCTTCTTGAGCTGGCGCAGCTGCTCGTCCAGGGTCTGCAGCACGTCCTGCACGCGCGTCAGGTTGGTCTCGGCGGCGCGCAGGCGCAATTCGGCCTCGTGGCGGCGGGCATAGAGGCCGGTGATGCCGGCGGCCTCGTCGATCAGGTGCCGCCGGTCGGTCGGCCGGGCGCTGATGATGGCGCCGATGCGGCCCTGGCTGACCAGGGCGGTGGAGCGGGCGCCGGTGGCGGCGTCGGCGAACATGGTCTGCACGTCGCGGGCGCGCACGTCCTGGCCGTTGATGCGGTAGGCCGAGCCCATGCCGCGCTCGATGCGGCGCACCACCTCCAGCTCGTCGCTGTCGTTGAAGGCCGGCGGCGCGCTGCGCTTGCGGTTGTCCAGCTTCAGCGTCACTTCGGCGATGTTGCGGGCCGGCCGTTGCGCGGTGCCGCCGAAGATCACGTCCTCCATCTCCGAGCCGCGCATCTGCTTGGGCGAGGTCTCCCCCATCGCCCAGCGCAGCGCCTCGACCAGGTTCGACTTGCCGCAGCCGTTGGGCCCGACCACGCCGGTCATGCCCGGCTCGATCGACAGCTCGGTGGTTTCGACGAAGGACTTGAACCCCGAAAGGCGAAGCTTGTTGAATTGCACTGTTTTCTACTTCACGCGTTGCTGTTGCGGGTGCCGCGGCATCTCCCCGTCCGCCGCGGCGTAGTGTTCGGCGGCCTACTTCAGGAGATCGTCGAAAATCTTCTGGTAGTCTGCCACCGGGCGGACGCCAGGATAGAGCTTGCCGTTGATGACCAGGGTCGGCGTCGAGCTGACGCCCAGCGCCTCGCCGGCCTGCCGCTCGGCGATGATCGCCGCCAGCGCGTCCTTGTCGTCCTGGCAGGCGCGGAACTTCACGTCGTCGATGCCGACCAGGCGGCCGGCCCGCGACAGCGCCTCGACCGGATCGCGCGCCTGCGACCACTGCGCCTGGGTCTGGAACAGCATGTCGATCATCGCGAAATAGCGGTCGGCCGGCACGCATTCGGCCAGCAGCGAGGCGCGCAGCGCGGTCTGGTCGAGCGGGAAGTCGCGGAACACGAACTTCACCTTGCCGGTGTCGACATACTGCTTCTTCAGTTCCGGCAGAACGGTGGTGTGGAAGCCCGCGCAATGCGGGCAGGTCATCGAGGCGTATTCGAACACCGTGACCTTGGCGTTCGGATCGCCCAGGACGTGATCCTGCTCGGTCACGGTCAGGGCATCGGATGCCTGCGCCATGGCCGCTCCAGCCATTCCCCCGCCCAGCAGCGCCAGCATCACCGCGCCAGCCGCCAACCCACCAGCCGCGCGCAGCGCGCGCCGGCGGCTAAAACCCCATATCTCAGGCATTTATGCCCTCCTGTGCCACTACATCTTGCGTTTCGCCGAACTCCAGAGTCAATCCGACTCCCGCCCGATGTTTTCCACATCCGGGCCGCGGGGCAGGCTGGCGGCCAACAGCGGCGAAATCGCGGCAGCCAGGTTGACGTTTTCGTCAACGAATCAGGCGCTTACCGGCCCGTTCCGGTCTCGACCGTCAGTCCTCGAACAGCATGTCCGCGACATAGGGGTTGGTCTTGCGCTCCCAGCCGAAGGTCGAGGTCTGGCCGTGGCCGGGCACGAAGGTGATGTCGTCGCCGCGCGGGAACAGCTTGCCGCGGATCGACTGCAGCAGCTGGTCGTGGTTGCCGCGCGGGAAATCGGTGCGGCCGATCGAGCCGCGGAACAGCACGTCGCCGACGAAGGCGATCTTCATTTCCGGCTGCACGAAGACGACGTGGCCGGGCGTGTGGCCGGGGCAGTGCACGACGTCGAACGCCACCTCGCCGACCGTGACCTGCTCGCCATCCTGCAGCCAGCGGTCGGGCACGAACGGTTTCTCCTTGGGGAAGCCGTACTTCTTGCCGGCCTCGGGCAGTTCCTCGATCAGATAGAGGTCGTCGCGGTGCGGGCCCTCGATCTTCACGCCGAATTCCGCCGCCAGTGAGCCGGCGGCGGTGGCGTGGTCGAGATGGCCGTGGGTCAGCATGACCTTTTCCAGGGTCACGCCATGCTCGGCGATGGCCTGGCGTACGATCGGCAGATCGCCGCCGGGATCGACCGCGGCGGCGCGCCCGGTCTTCTCGCACCACACCAGCGAGCAGTTCTGCTGGAACGGCGTGACAGGGATGATGAGGCATTTCAGCATGGCGCGCCGACAATATAGGAGCGCGTCGCGGAAACAACAGCGTCGGAAACAACAGCGTCGGCCGGCCGCTTTCGATCAGCCGTCCCGACAGCCGCCCTCGGTCAGCCGCCTTTGGCGATGGCGTCGGCCAGCCGCTTCAGCGCCGCGCGCAGCTCGGGGTCCTGCACCTGCTCGGCCTCGCGCTGCATGGCGCTGCGGGTCTTACCGTCCAGCGGCGGTGCGGGCGACCGCGGCGAGGCGGGCCGGGACGGCAGCGGCCCCTGCGCCAGCGCGATGCGCTCGATGGCGCGATAGCCGAAGAAGGCGTTGATGCGCTCGACCAGTTCGCTGTGCCGGTGCTGCAGCTCCAGTGCCGCCACGCCCGAGCAGCGGATGCGCAAGGTGGCGGCGGCGGTACCGGCTTCCTTGCCGCGCGGCAGGCCCAGCAGCTTCTCCGGCAGCGACTGGGCGGCAATGTCGCGGCCGGCGATCTGCGGCCAGACGGCGCGCAACTGCGCCAGCGGCGCGCGCTTGCCGGCGTATTTGCCGGTGATCTTCGGCAGCGATGCGCCGACCGACCGCATCAGCCCGCGCCTTATGGTGTTTTCCTGGCTCACGCCTGTATGGTAGCGCCCATGCCGCCGCGCCAGAAGACGCCGTCGAGGACTTCGCCTCCGATCGCCGAGGCGCTGCTGGCCTGGTACGACCGCCATCGCCGCCGCCTGCCCTGGCGCGCCGGTCCGGGCGAACGGGCCGATCCCTACCGCGTCTGGCTGTCGGAAATCATGCTGCAGCAGACCACCGTGGCGACGGTGGGGCCGTATTTCGAGCGGTTTCTCGAGCGCTGGCCAACCGTGCAGGCGCTGGCCGAGGCGCCGCTCGACCGCGTGCTGCAGCAATGGGCCGGGCTGGGCTATTACGCCCGCGCCCGCAACCTGCACAAATGCGCCGTCGTCGTCGCAAGCGACCATGGCGGCCGCTTTCCCGACAGCGAAGAGGGGTTGCTGCAACTGCCCGGCATCGGCGCCTATACCGCCGCCGCCATCGCCGCCATCGCCTTCGACCGCAGCGCCAATGTCGTGGACGGCAATGTCGAGCGGGTGATTTCCCGCCTGCACGCGGAGGAAACGCCGCTGCCCGCCGCCAAGCCGCGGCTGAAGGCGCTGGCGGCGCAGCACGTTCCCGAGCGGCGCGCCGGCGATTACGCCCAGGCGCTGATGGATTTGGGCGCCACCGTGTGCACGCCGCGCAAGCCCAAATGCGTGCTGTGTCCCTTGGTGCATGAGTGCCAGGCGCGACGTCTGGGCATCCAGGAGGAATTGCCGCGGCGGGCGGAGAAGGCGCAGAAGCCGACCCGCCACGGCATGGCCTTCGTGCTGCAGCGCGCCGACGGGGCGATCCTGCTGCGGCGGCGGGCGGAGAAGGGGCTGCTGGGCGGCATGATGGAAGTGCCGTCGAGCGCGTGGGAGCCGCGCCAGCGCAGCGATGCGGAGCTGATGCAGGCCGCACCCGTGGCGGCCGAGTGGAACGAACTACCCGGCCTGGTCCGCCACACCTTCACCCATTTCCATCTCGAACTGCGGGTCTGCGCCGGCCTGTGGCGCGGTTCCCCGCCGAACCTCGACGGCAGTTTCGTGGCGCTGGACGCGCTGGGCGGCGAGGCGCTGCCGACCGTCATGCGCAAGATCGTCGACCATGCCATGGCGCATCTGGCGCGGCCGCGCCGGCGCAGCGCCTGAAGGAGAAAAGTTTGGCCGAGGATTTCTGGAAAGAGCCGACCTACGTGCCTTGCCACACCGAGCTGTTCGGCCTGGCCGGCGCGCTGATCCCGCATCCGCGCGAGGCGACGTTCAGCCTGCTCGACATCGGCAGCGGCTCGGGCGTGTTCGCCCGCCAGGTGGCGGAGGCTTTTCCCAACGCGCAGCTCACTCTGCTGGAGCAGGACGAGGCGCTGCTGCGCCAGTCGGTGCAGCGGCTGGGTCCGAAAGCGGCGCGGGCCGATGCGGTGGTGACCGACTGGGTGACGGAGGACCTGCCCGGCCGCCACGACGTTGTCAGCATCGTGCTGGCCACGCATCTGCTCGATGCGGAGCAGAAGCGCGAGCTTTACGAGGCCGCGTTCGGCGCGCTGGGTCGGGCCGGCATGCTGCTGCTGGTGGCGCGGGTGCGCGCGGGGACGCCGTCGGTCGATCAGGCCTATCGCTCGGCCTGGCAGCAGCAGGTGCTGGCGGCCGGCGCCGAACCGCCGCGCGCCGCCCAGCACCTGGCCGATCTGAAAGCGGAGAACCTGGGCACCGTGGCGGACGAGCTGGCGGCCATTTCCGGCAGCGGCTTCGTCGAGGTCAATTGCTGGTACCAGAACCTGTCCTATGCCCTGATCACGGGCATCCGGCCGATCTGAAGGTCAGTTCATCCGCGCCCGGATCTGCTGGCGCAGCGTGTCGATCGGCAGCAGCTGGCCCTCGGCGTCGAAATGCCAGAAGGTCCAGCCGTTGCAGGCCGGCGCGCCCTGCACCGCCGCCCCGACCTGGTGGATCGAGCCGCGGTGCTGGCCGAAGCGGCCGCTCGACACCAGGGTGCCGTCGGCCTTGACCCGCGCCTGGTAGCGGCGCGCGTCGTCGGACAGGATCGAGCCCGGCATCAAAAGCCCGCTTTCCACCACCACGCCGAAGGGAATGCGCGGCTCGGCGCGCTTGGACGGCATGGGCTGCACGTCCTCGTCGAGCAGGACTTCGACGTCGTCGATGCGGCGGCGGGCCATGGCGGCGTATTCCTTTTCGCGTTCGATGCCGATGAAGCGGCGCCCCAGCCTCTTGGCGACGGCGCCCGTGGTGCCCGATCCCAGGAAGGGATCGAGCACCACATCGCCGCGGTTGGTGGAGGAGAGAATCACACGCCACAGCAGGGCCTCGGGCTTCTGCGTCGGATGGGCCTTGCGGCCGTCGATCTTCAGGCGTTCGCCGCCCGAGCAGATCGGCAGCACCCAGTCCGAACGCATCTGGATTCCTTCGTTCAGCGCCTTCATCGCCTCGTAGTTGAAGGTGTAGCGCTTCTGCTTGCGCTCGCGGGCGCACCAGATCAGCGTCTCGTGCGCGTTGGTGAAGCGCTTGCCGCGGAAGTTCGGCATCGGGTTGGACTTGCGCCAGATCACGTCGTTCAGCATCCAGAAACCCAGATCCTGCAGCGCCGCGCCGATGCGGAAGATGTTGTGGTAGGAGCCGATCACCCACAGCGTGCCGGTCGGCTTCAGCACCCGCCGCGCTTCGGTCAGCCAGGCGCGGGTGAAGCGGTCATAGGCGGCGAAGTCGTCGAAGCGGTCCCAGTCGTCGTCGACCGCGTCCACCTTCGAGTTGTCCGGCCGCAGCAGGTCGCCGCCGAGCTGCAGGTTGTAGGGCGGATCGGCGAAGATCATGTCGACGCTGGCGTCCGGCAGCTTGGCCAGCTCCGCCACGCATTCGCCGACGATGATCCGCTCGCTCCCCATGACCGCCCTGTGACCGTCCCGCAAAAAAGGAAAAGCGGGAGCTGCCTCCCGCCCCGTCGAACCCTGTCCCCTATCCCCAGGCCACGGCGTCGAACGAGGCGCACAGAGTGAGTCCTAACGGCCCATCCCGTCAAGATTCTTATTTGGAATCAAAAGGTTACTGATCTTATCCACAAGATGTGGTGAGTCCGAAACGAGAACGACTCAATCCCTTCGATGGCCGGCCCTTCGATGGCCGCTAGAGCAACTCGCGTTCTGACGGGATCGCTAGCGATCCCGTCAGAACGCGAGAATTTGCTCTACGCATTTATGAATAGAGCGGATC
>JBBCJW010000021.1:0-13959 GCA_037190765.1 Alphaproteobacteria bacterium | reverse complement strand
CGGTGGCGCTGTCCTCCGGTGCGGCGCGGTCGCTCGGTTGTTGCCGGCATCGAACATCCTTCCCTGTCCCGACCGCCGCGTTAGAACGTGTGAATTTACTCTAAACACTAAGGAATAGAGCGGATTCACACGATTGGATGGTAGCGCAAACGCTTCCATCCAATCGTGATCCGCTCTAGCGCCGGAACGCGATTGGCTGCGGTCGCGACATCGCGGCAAGGCGGCGCAAGGTTGAAAAAATTCCGGCGATCGGCAACAACGGGGTGGCGAAGGCGGGGGAGCAAAGCCGATGGGGGAGGAGAGCGGATGGGACGAAGTTGGGGCATGAAGACCATCTGGCTGCGCGGCATGCTCGCCGCTCTCGTCCTGGGCTGGGCAACGGGCGCCGCTGCGGAGGAGAAGTATGTCGGGGTCGAGGGCCAGTGGGAAATCTACGTCAGGCCCACCGGCTACAAGCTGTGCACGGTGGTGACCTGGCCGGTATCGAGGCGGGTGATCGTCGAGGATAGGGATCCTCTGGCGGGAAAGCTCGAGGATGTCGAACTGTTCGTCTCCTATCGTCGGACCGCCCCCCATCTTCAGGGCGACATCGAGTATGTCGGCTTCAGCCCCAACGCCTATCTCCGCCCCCGCACCGACGTCGAGGTCGAGATCGGCGGCGGGAAATTCTCCCTGTTCCTCGACGAGCCCTACGTCACCAAAGGCGCCTTCAGCACTTTCCCCGACGCCCAGCGTCTGGTCGACGCGCTGCGGACGGGATCGCGCGCGGTGGTGACCAGCCGTTTGCAAAGCGGCATGGTCGCCAGCTACACGTTCGACCTGGACGGCTTCGCGGCGGCCGAAAAAATTGCCCGCTCGCATTGCCGGTAGAACGCGCCACCGGCGCGCCGTAACGGGGTGGCGAAGGAACAAGGCGGGGGAGCACAGCCGATGGGGGAGCCGATGGGACGGAATTGGGGCATGAGGGCCATCTGGCTGCGCGGCCTGCTCGCCGCTCTCGTCCTGGGCTGGGCAATGGCCGCCGCCGCGGAAGAGAAGTATGTCGGGATCGAGGGCCATTGGGAGATCTACGTCAGGAGCGGCAGCTACGGGACGTGCTCGGTGGTGGCCTGGCCGGTATCGAGGCGCGTCATCGTCGAGGATATCGACCCCCGGGTGGGAGAGCTCGATGAAGTCAATCTGTACGTGACCTATCGCGGGACTACCCCCCGTGACCGGACCGACGCGGAGTATTATGTCGGGTTCCTCATCGACGACTATCTCGATCCTGGCGCCAAGGTCGAGGTCGAGATCGGTGGTGGGAGCGGGAGCGGGAAATTCTCCCTGTTCCTCGCCGAGCCCTACGCCAAAGCCGCCTTCAGGAGTTTCCCCGACGCCCAGGGTCTGGTCGACGCGCTGCGGACAGGATCGCGCGCGGTGGTGACTAGCCGTTTGCGCGGCGGCATGGTCGCCAGCTACATGTTCGAGCTCGACGGCTTCGCGGCCGCCGAAAAAATTGCCCGCTCGCATTGCCGGTAGAACGCGCCAGCGGCGCGCTGTAACGGGGTGGCGAAGGAACAAGGCCGGGGAGCACAACCGATGGCGGAGCGAAGCCGATGGGATGGAGTTGGGGCATGAAGAATATCTGGCTGCGCGGCCTGCTCGCCGCTCTCGTCCTGGGCTGGGCAATGGGCGCCGCTGCGGAGGAGAAGCGTGTCGGGGTCGAGGGCCGCTGGGAGATCTACGTCAGCGACGGCGCCTACAAGCTGTGCACGGTGGTGGCCTGGCCGGTATCGAGGCGGGTGATCGTCCAGGGTATGGACCCCCTGGCGGGAAAGCTCGAGGACGTCGAACTGTACGTCACCTATCGTCGGATCGCCCCCCATCTTCGGGGCGACATCGAGTCCGTGGGCTTCTTCGCCAACGCCTCTCTCGCTCCCCGCGCCGAGGTCGAGGTCGAGGTCGGCGGCGGGAAATTCTCCCTGTTCCTCGCCGAGCCCTATGCCAAAGCCGCCTTCAGCAGGTTCCCCGACGCCCAGCGTCTGGTCGACGCGCTGCGGACGGGATCGCGCGCGGTGGTGACCAGCCGTTTGTTCGTCGGCCTGGTCGCCAGCTACACGTTCGAGTTGGACGGCTTCGCGGCCGCCGAAAAGGTTGCCCGCTCGCACTGCCGGTAGAACGCGCCACCGGCACGCCGCCCCCCGCCATGCGGCGGCGCCGTTGCCGTCCGCTTCGGGAAGAGGGAGCGCATCGGCTGCGGTGATCGGCGTTCGGAGCCGCTTCGCATGTTGCGGCGGCATCGCCGGCGTTTCGGTCGGAACGCGATCCGCCTTGGTTCAGGAAGCGGAGCGGTTCGCACGATGAGAGGGAAGCGCGAGCGCTTCGGTCGGAACCTGATTTGCTCTATTCGCTAATGTTTAGAGCAAATTCACACGTTCCGACGGAATCGCATGCGCTTCCGTCGGAACATGATTTGCTCTAGCGGCAGTGCCGGGCGATGAAGCCGTGCGTGGCCTCGCTCCAGCGCTGCACGGCGATCACTGCGGTGTCGGTGGCGGGCAGATGCGCATGGTCGTCGCGCCAGCGCCGGTTGGCGGCCAGGCGCAGCCAGGCCTCGCCGCAGGCGGCCGCGGCGGCGGCATCGTCGTTGGACGCTGGGCCGGACGCTGCGCCGGACGCAGCTTCGGGGGTAATGGCGGCGGGCACGATCGCGGCGGGCGGCGGGAGGGCGCGGTGGCTGTTGGTCGCCATGCCGAACACCGGATGCACGTCGTACTGGTAGCGGCCGTAGCGGCCCATGGTGCGGGAATGGTGGAAGGCGTGCGCCAGCGTTTCGGGCAGGGCGTGCACGCCGCAGGCGGCAAGCTGCGCCTGCCAGTCGCGATCGGCCCCGTCCTGCTGCCGGCCGGTGGCCTCGCCCCAGCGCATCAGATCGCCATAGGTGGCGTAGCGGCATTGCGACGCCGGCGTCGCGGCTATCCGGTCCGGCGCCTCGGTGGTGCTGGCGGCGGCGGGATTGCCGGCGATGAGATTGCCTGCGATGGCGATCATGGCGCCGATGACGAGGCTGGGCGCGAAACGGCGCATGCGGTTCCCCCTGTGCTGTTTCCTGGGCGTCGTGCTGCCCGCAAGCTTAGGGCGGATCGCGATCGCACGGAAGCGCATGCGCTTGCGCGCATTGTGTGAAGCGCGTTGCGGCCTTGCGCTGGGGTTGTTTCATCCTAGAGATTGGACTTACGATCAATACAAGGACGATGCTGGTTTTCCGGCGCACAGCGCCAATGATTACCAAAGGTATTTGAAAGACCAGTGTCCAGGGCTCGGTTATATCAGTGATCTGGCAAACTCAGTTAAGCACCGGACGCTAGACACGAATAGAAGGCAAAATACCGAAATGGTGGGTCCGGCGAACACCGAGCTAACGGGTGGCGGATTTCAGCCCGGTGCATTTCAGGTGAACGCATTTCAGGTTAGAACAAAAATCACCACTGCCTCGGCAACCTAAAACGTACGCACTGATACAGTGAAGTCAGGATATTCTCAGAGCACGCCGTCCACGTCGGTCTGCGCGAAGTCGGCGCCGACGTAAAGCAGCCGGCTTCCCGTCTCCTTCGCCACCTCATAGGCGAAGCAGTCTCCCAGATTGAGTCCGGCCGGATGGATGCCTTTGCCCCAGCGCTCGTAGGCCTGCGCGATGCGGCGGGCCGATGCCGGCGTCAGGCTCACCACCTCGAAGCCGAGCCCGTCGACAAGCCGTTCCATTTCTTCGCCGACATTGCGCCGGCGGGCCACGATCAGGGCCTCCGCCACGGTGCCGGCGGAGATCAGCAGCCTGCCGCCGCCTGCCAGCGCGGCAACGCAGGCATCGGCCTCGGGCTCGTTCAGCACGATGGCCATGAGCGCCGAGGTATCGACCGCGATCATTCCGGCAGGCCGTCATCGCCGTAAAGGAAATCCTGGCTGCGCGCCGCACCCGGTCCGGGCATCGCCCTGGCGGCGGCGGAGGCCCGCACCGCTTCCATCAGGGCGCGACGGGACTGGTTGTCTGTCGTCTTCCCGACCGGAACCAGCCGGACGGCGGCGTGGCCATGCCGCGTCAGGATGACCTCATCCCCCGCCTCGGCCCGCCGCACCAGTTCCGTCAGTTGCCCCTTGGCGTCGGTTACGGATACACGCATGTCCTGCTCCTGTCCGGACCATATGGTGGTCTAGATTTTTCTCATATTTAGACCATCAAATGGTCCCTTACAAGGGGTGCTTGCCTGCCGTTTCCGTCTGAGGCCAATCGCGGTTTGACGGAAGCGCGTGCGGTTTCGTCCGATCGCTATCGGCTCTGGCCATGCGGCGCGCTCATCGGTGTTGGGACGCGGATCCCATGGAGCCGGTCGAGACGGTGGAAGCGGGTGCGCCCCAAGTCCAGGCCCGGGCAGGCTGGACCGGGTGGAGGGGGCTCGACCCGGTCCGCGTCGGTCGTGGCGGCGGCTAAAGGGGGGCTGCTGGCCGTGACCGTCGCATGAGGAACCGGACCGGGGCGGCGCCGGTCGGGTCTGGCATCGGGCCCGACATCAGGTCCACCGCTTACGCCTGGTATTCGTAGCGGCCGTCGACCGGGTCCCACAGGTAGTACTGCACCACCGGCGTGCCGCCGGTGGCGTCGGAGTTCCACAGGCCGATGCCCAGGATCTCGCGCTGGTCGAATTGCAGGGCGGTGCCGGCGCCTTCGCCGGAGAGGATGCGCAGCTCGTACAGGGTGCCGCCCGGCCCATCGATATCGACCAGCTGCACCATGTCGTCGCCGTCGTTGTCGTAGAGGTCGAAATCGGCCTCGAACACGCCGGTGCCGGGCACGAACTGGTTGTTGGCGTCGTAGCCGGGGAAGACCAGGAGATAGTTCTCGCCCTGCTGGCCGGGCAGCAGGTCGGGATCGTTGTCGCGGATGAAGTCGTAGCCGTCGGTGCGGGCCCAGTAGTAGTAATCGACGCCGCCGCCGCCCACCAGCACGTCGCCGCTGCCCTGGCCGCCATAGAGATAGTCGGTCCCGGGGCCGCCGTAGATCGTGTCGGTGCCGGCACCGCCCCACAGCGCGTCGTTGCCGTCGCCGCCATAGAGCGTGTCGGAGCCGAACCAGCTCGAGATCACGTCGTCGCCCGCACCGCCGAACACGCGATCGACCTGGCCGCTGCCGCTATCGACGTTGTTGGAGATGAACAGGTCGTTGCCCAGGCCCAGGGTCGAGGTGACGACGCCGTAATTGCCGCCGACGAAGACGCGGTCGTCGCCGTCGCCCGCCTCGTCGCCGCCGCCGTTGACGTCGAAGGCGCCGCCGGAGGTCGACATCATCACCAAGAGGTCGTCGCCCTGGCCGCCATACATGTGGCCGCCGGAGTAGTCGTACAGGAAATCGTTGCCGGCGCCGCCGAACAGCGAATCGACCCCGTCGCCGCCATAGAGCGTGTCGTCGCCGGCGCCGCCGAACACCGTGTCGTTGCCGCTGCCGCCATAGAGCAGGTCGTTGCCGCCATAGGTGAGGTCGGCCATGTCGTCGCCGTAGATGGTGTCGGCGCCGCCGCCCCCATAGAGCGTGTCGCCGGCCTCGCCCGCGGTGGCGCCGGCGCGGCTGCCGCCGACGATCAGATCGTGGCCGGAGCCGGAGAAGATCACGTCGGCGCCCGCACCACCCTCGATGGTGACGTTGGCGGCATAGGCAGCGCGCGTCACCCCGTCGTGGAAGGTGAGGTTGATGACGTCGGCCGCCGCGCCGGCGACGATCACCTCGACGCCGAGCAGGAAATTGTTGATGTTCTGGTTAGGCGGCGCATAGACGCTGTGGGTGGCGCCGCCGGTCCGCGACAGGTCGAGCGTGTCGGTGCCGTTGCCGCCAAACGCCAGGTCGGTGAAGCGCACCGCATCGTCGGGCACCGCAACGCCGATGCCGGGCGAACCCGACTCGCCGTCCCAGCCGGTGACGGGAACGATCAGCGCCTCGGCATCGCCGCCCAGCACCAGCAGATCGTCGCCCTCGCCGCCATAGAGCGTGTCGCGCCCGCCGCCGGCCACCAGCGTGTCGTTGCCGTTCTGGCCGACCAGGCTGTTGTGGCCGTCGTCGCCTTCGAGGAAATCGTTGCCGGCGGAGCCCAGCACATGGGCGAAGCCCTCGAAGAGGTCGTTGCCGGCGCCGCCGGTGGCGGTGCCGGTGCGCAGGCTGGCCTGCACCGCCGCACCGGCCGAATTGTAGCTGAGCCAGTCGCCGTCGCCGCCGCCGAACATGCGGTCGTCGCCCAGCCCGCCCTCGATCGTATCGACACCGGCGCCGCCGACCAGGGTGTTGGCGTCGGCGTTGCCGAACAGCGTGTCGGAGAAGGCGGTGCCCAGCACGTTGGCGAAGCCGAACAGCCGGTCGCCGCCGGCATGGCCGGGGCTGGACTGCTCGCTGACGGCGAGGTTGATCGACACGCCCTGCGGCGAGCCCTGGTAGGAGACCCAGTCCGAGCCGTTGCCGCCGCCATAGAGCCAGTCGCCGCTGGCGCCGCCCTCGATGGTGTCGTTGCCGTCGCCGCCATAGATGGTGTTGGTGGTGGCGTTGCCGATCAGCAAATCGTCATGCGCCGAGCCCAAGAGGTTGACGAAGCCGGTGAAGGTGTCGCCGTCGGCCTCGCCCAGCCAGCCGGTGCCGCTCAGCAGCGAGGCGGCGACCGCGCCGGTGGCGTTGGCGTAGGACAGCCAGTCGTTCTGGCCGCCGCCGACCATGGAATCGGCGCCGCCGCGGCCCTCGATGGTGTCGTTGCCCGAGCCGCCGTAGATGGTGTTGGCATTGGCGTCGCCGGTCAGCGTGTCGTCGCTGTTGGAGCCGATGATGTTCTGGAAGCCGGAGAACGTGTCGCCCTGGGCGTCGCCGCCGCTGCCGCTGCCGGTCAGCAGGCTGACATTCACGCCACTGCCGGAGCTGGCATAGGAGAGCCAGTCGCCGTCGCCGCCGCCGACCAGCGAGTCCGCCCCGCCGCGGCCTTCGATGGTATCGACGCCGGCGCCGCCATAGAGGGTGTTGACCGCGCCGTCGCCGGTCAGCGTGTCGTTGAAGGCCGAGCCCAGGATGTTGGCGAAGCCGGAGAAGCGGTCGCCACTGGCGTGGCCGCCGCTGGCCGCGCCGGTCTGCAGGTTGATGGTTACGCCGGCATCGGAGTTCAGGTAGGACAGCCAGTCGCCGTTGCCGCCGCCGACCAGCGAGTCGGAACCGCCCAGGCCTTCGATGGTGTCGACGCCGGCGCCGCCGTAGATGGTGTTGTTGTCGTTGTCGCCGGTCAGAACGTCGTCATGGGCCGAGCCCAGGACGTTGCGGAAGCCGGAGAACGCGTCGCCCTCGGCGTCGCCGCCCAGGCCGGTGCCGCGCAGCAGGCTGACATCGACGCCGGCCGGCGAGCCGGCATAGGACAGCCAGTCGCCGTTGCCGCCGCCGACCAGCGAATCGGCACCGCCGCCGCCCTCGATCGTATCGACGCCGTTGCCGCCCAGGATGGTGTTGTCCTGCGCGTCGCCGGTCAGCGTGTCGTTGCCGGCCGAGCCGATGACGTTCTGGAAGCCGTAGTTCTGGTCGCCGGCGGCGTGGCTGCCGCTCTGGCCGGCGACGCGCCGATCGACCGTGACGGCGGAGGAGCCGGCATAGGAGATCCAGTCGCCGTCGCCGCCGCCATAGAGCGTGTCGGCGTCGGCGCCGCCCTCGATCGTGTCGACCCCGGCGCCGCCGTAGATGGTGTCGTTGTTGTTGCCGCCGAACAGCGTGTCGTTGCCGTCGCCGCCGAAGATGGTGTCGTTGGCGCCCTCGCCGAAGATGGTGTCGTTGCCGGCATTGCCGAACAGGCGGTTGGCCTGCCAGTCGCCGGCCAGCGTGTCGTTGAAGGCCGAGCCGGCGAGATGCTCGAAATCGGAGCCGACCACGTCGCCCTGGGCATGGCCGCCGCTGCGCCCGCCGCCCAGGGTCACCGCGACGGCGGCGTCGGAGAGGGAATAGGACAGGGTGTCGGCGCCGGGGCCGCCGAACAGCGTGTCGGCGCCGGCGCCGCCTTCGATCAGATCGTCGCCGTCGCCGCCATAGATCGTGTCGTTGCCATTGCCGCCGAACAGCGTGTCGTCCTGGTTGCCGCCGAACAGCGCATCGTTGCCGCTGCCCGACCAGATCCAGTCGGCGCCGTCGCCGCCATAGAGGGTGGCGTTGGCGGTGTAAGCGATGCCGGCGACGCCGTCATAGGTGGCCGCATCGTGCACCAGCGAGACGAGATCGTTGCCGCCGCCCATCTGGAACACGTCGATGGCGCGGGTCTGGTCCATCGTGCCGCTCTGGCCGCCGGACAGGCCGGGCAAGCCGTAGCGGGAATCGAACGAGGCGGGGAAGGGAGCGGCGGTGGTGAAGAGCTGCGCCCAGGCGTCGGTGGTGCGCGCGTCCCAGATCACCATCTCGCTGGCGTCGGTGAGCTGGTAGAGGTCCTGGTCGCCCGGCGCGCCGCTGCCGGTGCCGTCGACCGGCCGGGCGATGTTGACGAAAGGGCGGGTGGCGACGCTGTAGGGATGGGCGGTGGTCTGGGCGTTGCCGCCGATCTGGATGGCGTAGGGGCTGTCGGCCTGGGCGCCGGCGAACGGCACGGCGATGCCGTTGGCGTCGTAGAGCCGGGCGTAAAGCGGCGCGCTGCCGTCGAGCTGCTCCATGCCCAGGTCGATGTCGTCGGTTTGCGGCGGCGTGAAGTAGCTGGGGCGGTAAATGCGGCCGACCATGAAAAAATCCGTCTGGAAATCAATGTCTTGAAAAGGGCCGCACGCGGCGGCCCTGTCCGGGCCGCAAAATCGCCAGCCCGAATACGCTATAAGTATTGCATATCTATACCGAAAGGGAGGGGTATCGGCTTGCCGCAGCGCACAAAAATAGTTCTATAGACTAGTATAGAGCTGGCTCAATGGCTTATGCCATGAAGGCAGAATCGGTATTTTAATCCAAAAGGTGAGTCCAGGCCGGGAGACGGGGCAATCCCGGGTGCGCATATCGCCGGCCGGGTCGGACGGTCGGTAAGGAAGAAGGGCGCGCGGATCAGGCGGGGCGATGGGTGGTCAGCCGGTCAGGTCGGCAGGACGCGGGCGAAGGAGAAACGGTGCGCGATGCCGTCCGCCTATGAAGGCGGTGGCGCGATCGGGTCGCGTGATCGGGTCGCGCGATCGGGTCGGCGGCGCGGATGGCGGCCGTCAGGCCTGCGCCATCTGCAGCAGCAGCGCGAACCCGCCCCCTGCCGTGGCGAGGCAGAAAAGCAGCGTGGCGTAGAGATGGATGCGCATGAAGCAAGGCTACGCTGCTTTGGCATGAGGCGAACTATACGAGAGTCATAACCGTTTCGCGTTTCTTGCAGCGACCCAGAGCGTTTGCGCGGATTGCTGCGGCGCGGTGCGGTCAGGAATCCGCATGGGCCCGGAAAAGCAACTTTCCCGCTGGAACCGGCGGTTGTGCGGCGGTGGGCGCTGCACGTGGTCGGGGGATTCTCGCTGATAACCACAGAGACACAGAGGCACAGAGGAAGAGCATGCGCGTCGCCTCTGTGCCTCTGTGCCTCTGTGGTTGTTCGATCGGCGTGCAGGAATGAAGGACCGGCAGCGCTGGCGCGTCTGCTCCTGCCGGCGAGCTATGAATTTGATTCTCGCCGATAGCCACGGAGGCACAGAGGAACGGCCTGCGCGTCGTCTCTGTGTCTCCGTGCCTCTGTGGTTGTCCGGCCCTACACCGGCGCCAGCGGGTCTCGCATCGGCGTCAGGCCCAGCGCCGCCAGGGTGGCGGCGTCGGCGATGCCGGTGACGGGCAGGCCCATGCGGTGCTGGAACTCGCGCAGGGCGGCACGGGTGCGCGGGCCGGTGATGCCATCGACGTCGAGCATGAAGCCGTGGCGGTTCAACGCCGCCTGCACCTGGGCGGTGTCGGGGGTGACGATGCCGCCGGCATATCTGGCATAGGCCGCCGCCATCTTCTCGGCGTAGCGGTTCTGCGCGTAGGCCGGCCCGTTATAGACGCGGGCGAAATCGTCCCAGCGCTTGTCGCGCAATTCGTCGGCCAGCGACTGGGTCAGCACGAATTCGACGAAGGCTTCCAGGTGCTGGCCTTCGCCCGCCACCATGGCGGCGACGAATTCCTCGACTTCGGCGAAGCCGACCACGCGGTGGTTGACGCCCAGAATCTGGAACATGCCCCAGCTCGCCGCTTTCAGGGCGGCGTCGCGGTTCAGCGCGATGGCCGATTGCAGGCGCGGATATTCGCCCTTGCCGCCCTTGTAGTTGTGCAGCCAGGTGGGCGTGGAGATGTCGGGATGGCTGGCGTCGTGGCGGCCTTGGGTCAGCTTGTGGAACCAGCGCGACTCGAACAGGATCAGCGGCCGGCGGTCGTCGAGGAAACCGGCGCGGCCGCCCGACTCGACCTCGGCCACGGCGCGGATCGCCGCCTCCTCGCAGCCCAGCCGCGCGGCGGCGCGGGTGAAGTCGGCATCGGCCAGGCGGGTGGCGGGACCGGCGAAAGTGTCGATGACGTTGCTGCGGTCGGCGGCGATGGTGGTGGAGTCGGTGCTGATGCTCGCGGTGCTGGCAGGGGCGCTGCGCGGGCTGGCGCTGCGGGTGGAGCGGCGGGCGGTGCTGGTTTTGGGCATGGCGGATCTCCCTGATGGCAATCACTGGGCGCGGCGGCGCGCTGAACGGCGCAGCATCATTGCTGCCCTGCCGTGCGGCAAGCAACGCGCGCGGGGCGGTCACATTTGCTGCAGCGGCACAGAGGAAGGATAGCGGCGGGGACGGTGCGGCGCTGTGAACGGCGTCACGCGGGGGTGACGAATCTAAAAGAGTGCGAGCGGCGCTGGCGCGCCTGCCTCTCAACGTTCAGCGGCCCCTCACCCTAACCCTCTCCCCGCACGCGGGGAGAGGGAACATGAGGGCGGTGCTGAAGAGAGGGCGTGCCTCGCGTTCCCTCGCCCCGTGGCAACGGGGAGAGGGAGGGGGCCCGTCGCTGAGCGGCAGCGAAGCGATGGGAGGGTGAGGGGCTTCGATGATGCGGGGACGATGATGCGGGGACGATGATGCGGGGTGAAGCGCATGAGCGGCGCTGGCGCGCCTGCCCCTCACCCCGGCCCTCTCCCCGCACGCGGGGAGAGGGAGAACCGACGCCACTGTGAACTTCGTCACGACGCGGGCGGGGGCGATGGGGCATTGTGGCGGGGAGGCGTCGGGTCGGGGGGATAGGCGATGAAGGAACTGCGCATCGGGGTCGTGCTCTATGGCGGCGTGTCGCTGGCCATCTACATGAACGGCATCACCACCGAATTGTGGCAGGTACTGCGCGCTGCCCGCCTTGGCGATGATGGCAAGAGTGGCGACGGCAAGGGTGGCGACAAGGTCGGTGCCGGTGGGAACGGTGGCGGCAAGGGTGGCGATGGCAAGGGTGGCACTGGCGGGAACGGCAGCGGCAAGAACGGCAGCGGCAAGAACGACGGCGAGCGGGCGGCTGGGGCGACGGCTGCGATCTATCGTGAATTGCTGGACGAGGCGGGGGCGCTGGCTGGCACGCCGATCGGGGTGGTGGTCGACACCATCGCCGGCACCTCGGCCGGCGGCGTCAACGGGGTGGTGCTGGGCCATGCCATCGCCCATGGCTCCGACGCCGCCGTGCTCAACCGCGTCTGGGTCGAGGAAGCGGGCATCGAGAAGCTGCAGCGGCCCGCACCGCGGGCGCATTGGGCGGTCTGTATCGGCTCGTGGCTGGCGCTGCTGGTGCCGTGGTGCCGGCGCAAGGCGCAGGCGATGCGTGCCATCAACATCGCCCCGTCCTGGGCGCGCGATGCCGGCTGGGCGCTGTGGCGCTCGGCCAACGGCTCCGACACGCCGCTGTCGGGCGACTATTTCGCGCGCATGATCTCGGGCACCTTGGCGGAGATGCGCCGCTTCGGCAGCCGCCAGCGCTTGCTGGGCCGGCACAACGTGCTCGACCTGTTCCTGACCCAGACCGATCTCTATGGCTGGCCGCGCCGGCTGCCGGTCGCCGCCCGCTATCACGCCACGCCGCTGTTCGAGCGCACCCATGCGCATGTCATGCGCTTCCGCAGCCGCGCCGGCCTGGCGGATTTCGCCGACCACGCCGCCGGCGACTTCGCCGACGAATTCGCGCTCACCTATGCCGCGCGCACCACCGCCGGCTTCCCGGTCGCCTTCCCCAGCGCCAGCACGCAGCGCCTGGCCGGGCCGTGGCGCGAGGGCCAGCCGGGCCTGCCGGCGCCCGATCTCGACCGTTTCGCCGTCCGCTATCTCAACGAGCATGTTTCGGCCGGGCTGGATCACCGCCATGCCTGGATGACCGATGGCGGCTTCCTCGACAACAAGCCGTTCTCCCACGTCGCCGACGCCATCGAGGGCAAGGCGGCCGAGCACGAGGTGACGCGGGCGGTGATCTATGTCGAGCCCGATCCGGAAGCCGGTGTGGAGAGCAGCCGGCCGCCGCAGGACTCGCCCGGGCTGCTGGGGCTGATGGGCAAGATGTACGGGCTGTTCCGGCACGAGCCGGTGCAGGCCGACCTGATGCGGCTGGTCGAGCGCAATGCGAAGGCCGAGCGCATCCGCGACATGCTGGCGGCGGAGACGGCGCGGGTCGATGCCGTGCTGCAGTCGCTAGGCCAGCAGCGGCTGGCGGTGAAGGGGATGAAGACCTTCGCCATGGACGGGCCGTCGCTGCGGGCGATGACGGCGCGCTCGATGGCCCAGGAGAGCGGCGACTGGCGGCCGATGGTCAATGCGCATATCAACGAGACGGCGCAGCCGGGCTATGCCGGCTACGTGCAGCTCAAGGCGCGGCGGGCGGCGGAGACGCTGGCCGAGACGATCTGCCGGGCGCAGGATTACGGCTGGCACACGCAGCAGGCCTGGCTGGTGCGCGAGATCGTGCGCCGGCTGATGGACCGGCGCGGGGCGCTGGCGCCGCCCGAGTTCGTCGACGGTGCCTACCGGCTGACCGAGGCGCAGCTCGAATTGCTGCAGGCCTTCGACTTCGCCTATCGCCTGCGCCGGCTGCGCCACATCGTGCGCGCCGTCAACGCGCTCTATCCGCGGCCGGGCGGCGGCGAGATCAGGTTGCTGCGCGGGCTCGATCTGCGCGGGGCGCTGGACCGCATCAAGGCGGCCCTGGCCGATGCGGCGGCGGCCTACGAGAAGGCGGTTGCCGCCGACGCCCAGGTGCGGGCGATGGTGACGGCGGAGCTGGGCGAGCGGGCGCAGATCGAGCGGGCGATGCGCGACATCGGCTTCGATGCGACGGCAGCGCTGGAGCGGTTCGGGCCGGCGCTGGAGCGGGTGCGGGACAGGCTGTTCCCCTATTTCCGGGCCCTGGCCGAGCGCGAGTTCGAGGCGCTGCAGCGCACGCTGGCGCAGGCCGGTGCGGTCCTGCACGAGGCCGGCGCGCCGCAGCTGGAGGCGGCGCTGGGGCGGGCGCTGGTCGGGTTTCCGCTGGTCGACGGGGCGCTGCTGCCGATGATGGACAGTGCCGGCGTGCAGGACCCGATCGCGATCGACGCGCTGCGCCTGTCGCCGGCCGACGCCACGATCTGCGCCGGCAATCCCAAGCTGAAGAGCAGCGCCATGGGGGCGTTCGCCGGCTTCCTCGACCGCAACGCGCGCGAGTTCGACCTGGCGCTGGGCCGCCTGCACGGGGCGGAGCGCATCGTCGACCTGGTGCTGGTGACGGCGTTCGGCGCGGTCGACGGTGCGCCGGCGGGACTGCGGCGGCGGTATCGGGAGCGGCTGGCGCGGGCGGTGCTGGCGGAGCAGATGGCGGGGGCTTCGGCGGCGGTGCGGCAGGAGCTGGCGGGGTTGGTGGTCGCTCCCTGATGGCGATGGCGGCGGAGCGGGAGGGGTTGCAGGTGATGGTTGAGGCGCGCCTTTGGTTCTTTTTTTTACGCTTGGGGAAGAGAGGTGAAGGCGGGGCGG
>JBBCJW010000020.1:0-34538 GCA_037190765.1 Alphaproteobacteria bacterium | reverse complement strand
AAGCGGGGACGCGCCCCGCTTCCGGCCGGGTCAAGTCTAGCGCTTGGCTTCCTGGACGGCGATCACCTGCCCCATCGGCACCCAGGAGCTGCCGTCGAACTGGGCCAGCTGGAGCTGGTGGAAAAGACGGTGGTTCTTGCTGTTGTTCTCGAACACGATGCCGTCCATCACCATCGGAACCCGCACGTCCTTGATGCTGGTGGCCTGCTTTATCAGGTTCTCGCGGGTCAGGTCGTTGCCGGCACGGCGCAGCACCTCGGCCGACATCGCCGCGTTGATGTAGCCCGAGATGCCAAGGAAATCGGCCGGGTTCTCGTTCGGGGCGTATTTCTTCATGAACTCCAGATACTCGCGCACGTCCTGGTCGGCTGCAGCACTGGCTTCGGTCGGCTGCTTGGCGAACTGGGCGCTGATCAGGCCCTTGGAGATTTCCACGCCGGCCGGTATCAGCGTCGCCTGCACCGAACTCGACGGGCTGACGATGTACTGCGTCGGCTTCCAGCCCAGATCGGCCACCTTGCGGATGGTCTGGGCGGCGAATTTCGGCGTCGTGAACTGCATCAGCACGTCGGCCTTGGACGAACTCAGCGAAATGATCTGCGAATCGACGGTGGGATCGGTCAGCTCGTAGCTGGCCTCCGCCACGATCATGCTCTTGGCCTTGTCGCCCAGCCCCTCCTTGAGGCCCTTGAGGAAATCCTTGCCGTAGTCGTCGTTCTGGAACAGCACGGCGATCCTGGCGTCGGGCTTGGTCTGCAGCACGTGGCGGGCATAGACGGCCGCCTCCATGTCGAAGGTCGGATAGAACGGCACGGTCCAGGGCGAGCCTTCTGGGTCGTTGAACCGGCTGCCGCCGGCCGAGATCATGATCTGCGGCACCTTCCTGCCGTTCAGATAGCGCTGCACCGAGGCGTTGGGTACGGTGCCGACGGTGCCCATTTCGGCCAGCACGTTGTCCTCCTCGACCAGCTTGCGGGTGGCCTCCACCGCCTTGGGCGGATTGAAGCCGTTGTCGAGCGACAGCACGGTGACCTTGCGGCCGTTGATACCGCCCTTCTCGTTGATCATGTTGAAATAGGCGATCCACACGCGCCCATAGGCGCCGAAGGCCGAGGCGGGCCCGCTATAGGGGATCGTCTGCCCGATCTTGATCTCCCTGTCGTTGGCACCGGGGCCGTACTTGTTCTGCGCTACCGACGTGCCGGCGAACAACAGCGCCGCCGCGGACACAAATCCGATAAGTCCTAGCCGCATCCTGTCCTCCCTCATTGCGTTGACGCCTTATGGCGATGTTCTTCGAGCCGGCGCGTTCCGACCGGTGCCCCAATGTTAGAAACAGTCTGGCCTGTTTGTAAATATGAATCATCGTTTATATCGTGCCGGACCATGCGGCGGCGCAGCATGAACGATGACGGACGTGCCAGTTTTGTGGCGACGAAAGGGTCGTGGCCGAGTTTATCGTATGCAGAGTTTGCTGGCGCGAAAACGCCTGCGTCCATCAAGGAAGTACACGCGGGCTTTCGCGTTCAGTGCAGGGAATGCGCCGCCTCGTGCAGCAATTCTCCCAGCGTCGGGTGGGCGTGGATCATGTCCCTGACGTCCTCGACCACGGCGCCCATCTCGAGCAGGGCGACGAATTCGCCGCTCAGTTCCGACACATGCGGCCCGACCGCCTGAATGCCGAGGATGCGCCGGTCGGCGCGGCGGGCGACGATGCGCAGGAACCCGTCCACCTCGCCCGGCGCCAGGGTCAGCGCCCGGCCATTGCCGGCAAAGGACAGTTGCGCCACGGCGATGGCGGCGCGATCGCCCGCCTGCTGCGGCAGGGCGCCGACCGACACGATCTCCGGATCGGTGAAGCAGATCGACGGAATGGCGACCGGATCGAAGCGCGCCACCTTACCGGCAAGCTGATCGGCGACCACATGCGCCTGGGCGGTGGCGCGGTGCGCCAGCATCGGACCGCCGGTCACATCGCCGATGGCCCAGATGCGCTCGACCGTCGTCATGCAGCGCTCGTCGATCCGGATGGCACCGTCTTTCACGCCGATCCCGAGATTCTCGCGGCCCCAGCCGGCCAGACGCGGGCGGCGGCCGACCGTCACCAGCATCTTGTCGGCCGCGACCGTCCGCGCCGTGCCGTTGTCGACGATGCTCAGCGTCGCCTGCCCGTCGGCGACTTCCACGCCGTCGATGGCGATGCCGGTATGCACGGCGATATCGAGCTGCTGCAGCCGGCGCCGCACCGGCGCGACCAGGGCGGCATCGAACTGCGGCAGGATCTGCGATGCTGCTTCGAGAACGGTGACCCGCGCGCCGAGCTTGCGGAACGCCATGCCCAGTTCGAGGCCGATATAGCCGGCGCCGATCACCACCAGGTGCTGCGGCAGCGCCGCAAGGCCCAGCGCCTCGGTCGAGGAGATCACCGGCCCGCCGAACGGCACCGCCGCCAGCGCCGCCGCTTCCGAGCCGGTCGCCAGCACGACATGGCGCGCGCGGAAAGATCGATCGCCGCCGGCACCACGCACGATACAGGTGCGGGCATCCTGCATGGTGCCCCAGCCCTGCACCACCTCGACACCAGCCCGCGCCATCGCCTTGACGACACCGGTATTGAGCCGGTCGACGATGCCGTCCTTCCACGCCATGACGCGGCCCAGCTCGACTTGGGGCTCCGCCGGAATCCCCCCAGCCAGAAACGGCGCCAGCTCCCGGGTGCCGGCAATCTTTCCGGACAGTTCGATCAGCGCCTTGGAGGGGATGCAGCCCTGGGTCAGGCAGACGCCGCCCAATCGCGCCGCCTCGACCAGCGCGGTCTTCAGGCCGGCCTGGGCCGATCGCGCAGCGAGCGCATAGCCGCCGGGGCCGCCGCCCAGGACCAGAACGTCGACGTCGCCGGCTTCGCTCATCGCCGGTGCTCCACGAACAGAGCGCCGGGATTTTCCAGCAGCCGCACGATGCGCTGGACGAACCGGGCGGCGACGGCGCCATCGACGATGCGGTGATCGAACGAGCCAGAGAGGTTCATCATCTGCCTTATGGCGACCATGCCGCGCCGGACCATCGGCCGCTCGGCGATCTTGTTGACGCCCAGAATGGCGACCTCCGGCTCGTTGATGATCGGCGTCGTCGCCAGCCCGCCCAGCGCCCCGAGGCTGGAAATGGTTATGGTCGAGCCCGACAGCTCGCCCGGCCTGATGCTGCCGTCGCGGGCCGCCTGCGACAGGCGCGCGATCTGCGCCGCGCACTCCCACAGATCGAGCCGCTGCGCATCGCGCACCACCGGCACCATCAGGCCGCGCTCGGTATCGGTGGCGATGCCGACATGGACCGCGGAATGGCGGCGCAAGACGCGCGCCTCGGCGTCGAAGCGCGCGTTGAGGTCGGGGAAGTCGCGCAGCGCCACCACCAGCGCGCGTACGATGAAGGGCAGCGGCGTCAGCTTCGGCGCCTCGCCGCCGCCATCGGCGTTGAGATGCTGGCGCAGCTCCTCGAGCTGCGTGACGTCGCATTCCTCGACATAGGAATAATGCGGGATGTTGCGCATCGCCGACTGCATGCGTTCGGCGATACGGCCGCGCACGCCTGTGACCTGTATCTCGGTCACTTCGTCGGCGGCGGCCGGCAGAGGCAATGACGAGAAATGGCGGGCGCGCTGCAGCCACTCGGCAATGTCGCGGTCGATCACGCGGCCGGCCGGACCGGTGCCGCGCAGCTGGCGCAGATCGACCCCCTGCTCCAGCGCCCGCCGGCGCACCGCGGGCGATGCCAGCGGGCGGGAGCCGGGAGCATGCGGTGTTGGCGCAGCGGCCGCTTCGTTGCGGGGACGAGATGGGACCGGTTCTGCCGATTTGGGTGCGGCAGCGGCGGCGGGCGATGCCGGTTGAATCGGTGCCGCAACAGGCGCTGCCGCTGCTTTCGGCGGCAGGCCGGCGGATGGCGCGTCCAGCACCACCAGCACGCTGCCGACGCGCACCTTGTCGCCGACGGCGCCGCGCAGTTCCAGCACTTTGCCGGCCACCGGCGAGGGCACTTCCACCGTCGCCTTGTCGGTCATGACGTCGGCCAGGGCTGCGTCTTCCTCGACCGTGTCGCCGACCGCGACGTGCCAGGCGACGATCTCGGCCTCGACGACGCCCTCGCCGATATCGGGCAGCTTGAATTCGAACGCCATGGTCAGTCACCCTCGACAACGCGGCGCAGCGCCTCGCCCAGCCGCGCCGGGCCGGGAAAGTACTCGCGCTCGAAGACGTGCGGATAAGGCGTGTCCCAGCCGGTGACCCGCTCGATCGGCGCCTCGAGATGGTAGAAGCAGTGTTCCTGCACCAGCGACAGCAGCTCCGCGCCGAAGCCGCAGGTGCGGGTCGCCTCGTGCGCGATGACGCAGCGCCCGGTCTTCTTCACCGACTCGACGATGGTGTCGAGGTCGAGCGGCAGCAGCGTGCGCAGGTCGATGATCTCGCAGTCGATGCCCTGCTCCGCCGCGGCCGCCTGCGCCACATGCACCATGGTGCCGTAGACCAGCACGGTGACGGCGCTGCCGGGGCGGACGATGCGCGCCTTGCCCAGCGCGATCCGGTAGGGCTTGTCCGGCACGTCGCTGTCGGCGTGCTCGCTCCACGGCGTCGCCGGGGCGTCGAAACTGCCGTTGAACGGCCCGTTGTAGAGCCGCTTGGGCTCGAGGAAGATCACCGGGTCGTCGTCTTCGATGGCGCTGAGCAGCAGGCCCTTGGCGTCGTGCGGATTGGACGGGATGACGGTCTTCAGGCCGCAGACATGGGTGAAGATGGCTTCCGGGCTCTGGCTATGGGTCTGGCCGCCGAAAATGCCGCCGCCATAGGGCGCGCGCACCACCAAAGGTGCGGTGAACTCGCCGCCGGAGCGGTAGCGCAGCCGGGCCGCCTCGGAAATGAGCTGGTCGGTGGCGGGGTAGATATAGTCGGCGAACTGGATCTCCACCACCGGCCGCAGGCCATAGACGCCCATGCCGATGGCGGCGGCGATGATGCCGCCTTCGGCGATCGGCGTGTCGAACACGCGCGTGCGGCCGAATTCCTTCTGCAAGCCCTCGGTGCAGCGGAAGACGCCGCCGAAATAGCCGACATCCTCGCCGAAGATGATGACGTCGGGGTCCTTGGCCAGCGATTCGCGCAATGCGGCGTTGATCGCCTGGATCATCGTCATGGCGGCCATGGTCAGAACCCCGCCTGGCGCTTCTGCCATTGCAGGTGCGGCGGCATCTCGGCGAACACGTCGTCGAACATGGTGGCGGGGTTGAGCCTGACGTCGGAATGCAGCGTGCCGAATTTCTCGGCCTCCTGCTGCGCCTGGCGCACCTCGGCGGCGGCCTCCTTGACCAGCGCGGCGTGCGCCTCCTCGGTCCAGGCGCCGGAGCGGATCAGGTGCTGCTTCAGCCGCTCGACCGGATCGCCCAGCGGCCAATGCTGCCATTCGCTTTTGGGACGATAGCGCGAGGGATCGTCGCTGGTGGAATGCGCATCGCCGCGATAGGTGAACAGCTCGATCAGGGTGGCGCCGTGATTGCTGCGCGCCCGTTCCGCCGCCCAGCGCGTGGCAGCATAGACGGCGAAGAAATCGTTGCCGTCGACCCGCAGCCCCGGGATGCCGTAGCCGATGGCGCGGGCGGCGAAGGTGGTCTGCTCGCCGCCGGCGATCGCCTGGGTGGTCGAGATGGCCCACTGGTTGTTGACCAGGTTCAGCACCACGGGGGCGCGATAGACCGCTGCGAAGGTCATGCCGTGGTGGAAGTCGGCTTCCGCCGTGGCGCCCTCCCCGATCCAGGCCGCCGCGATGCGGTCGTCGCCCTTGTAGGCGGACGCCATGGCCCAGCCCACCGCCTGGCTGAACTGGGTCGCCAGATTGCCCGAGATGGAGAAGAAATTCGCCACCCTGCTGGAATAGAACACCGGCATCTGCCGGCCCTTCAGCCGGTCGCCGGTGTTGGAATAGACCTGGCACATCATGTCGACGAGCGACCAGTCGCGGGCGATCAGCAGCCCCTGCTGGCGATAGGTCGGAAACAGCATGTCGTCGCGTTCCAGCGCCATCGCCGCCGCCACGGCGACGCATTCCTCGCCGGTGGACTTCATGTAGAAGGACGACTTGCCCTGGCGCTGGGCGCGAAACATGCGCTCGTCATAGGCCCGGGTCACCACCATGGCCCTGAGCGCCTTCAGTGCCACGGCGGGATCGAGCTGCGGCCGCCACGGCCCTACCGCTTCGTGGTCCTCGTCCAGCACCCGGATCAGCGTGTCGCAAAGATCCCTGGTCGCGGCAGCCGGCGCGTCGATTTCGGGCCGCCGCACCGAACCGGCCGGCGGCAGCGCCAGATAGCTGAAATCGACGGTCTCGCCGGGACGAAAGTGCGGCTCGGGTATGTGAAGCGACAAAGCCTGGCGATTGCGCATACGTGCCTCCGCTCTGAGTCCAGCTTCTCCTTAGCAAAGCAGAAAACCCGCGGCGCAACTATGCGTTCCATATCCCGGATTGCCGGAATATGGCATATATTATGCTCGTTTTTACCGATTGGAGCATAAACAAATGGAGATCGAACTCGACCAGATCGACCGCAGGATCCTGATGCTGCTGCAGCAGGATTGCTCGCTGTCGACCAGCGAGATCGCCGACCGCGTCGGCATCTCGCAGGCGCCGTGCTGGCGGCGCATCAGGCGGATGGAGGAGCTGGGGCTGATCAGGATGCGGGTGGCGCTGCTCGACCGGCGCAAGCTGGGGCTGAACGTGATGATCTTCGCGTCGATCAAGCTGGCCGCGCACGGCCGCAACACGCTGCCGCAGTTCGAGCAGGCGATCCGCCGCTACCCGGAAGTGCTGGAGTGCCACACCCTGCTGGGCGAGAAGGATTTCCTGCTGCGCATCGTGGCCTCCGACGTCGAAGCCTATGAGCGCTTCTTCCGCGACAAGCTCTCCCAGCTTCCCGCCGTGCGCGAGACGACCTCGGCCATCGCGATGTCGGAGATCAAGAACACCACGGTGCTGCCGCTGACGACAATGCCGGCGTAAGGCTCAGCGCGACAGGATCTCGCCGTTGGCGACCGGTATGGCCTGGCCCGTTATCGCCGCCGACTCGGGCCGCGCCAGCCAGACGACCGCGGCGGCGACTTCGTCGGGCCGCACCAGCCGGCCGGCCGGATTGCCGCGCGCCAGCTCGGCGCGGATATCGGCCTCGGTCCGGCCGGTCAGCGTCCCGATCCTGCCGACCGCGTCCTGCAGCAGGGGCGTTTCGGTGTAGCCGGGGCAGACGGCGTTGACGGTGACGCCGGTGCGGATCACCTCCAGCGCCAGGGAACGCGTGAAGCCGAGCACGGCGTGCTTGGCGGCGCAATAGGCGCTGACATAGGGATAGCCCGTCAGCGCCGCGGTCGACGCCACGTTGATCACCCGGCCGAATCCGGCCTCGATCATGGCCGGCAGGACCTGCTGGGTGCAGGTGAAAAGCTGCACCAGGTTGACGTCGAGCAGCTGCCGCACCATGCCGGCCGGGGTGCGCAGGAAAGGCGCGGTCTCGGCCCGTCCGGCATTGTTGACCAGGACATCGATGCGGCCGAACCGGTCGACGGCCTTGGCGAAGGCGCCGCCGACGGCATCCGTATCCGTCACGTCGCAGACGATCGCGTTCGCCTCGGCGCCGGCCTGGCGCAATACGGTGGCCTGCGCCTCAAGCGGGGCAAGGCGCCGTCCGACCAGGCTGACCCGCGCGCCCTCGGCCGCGAACGCGGCCGAAACCGCCGCACCGATCCCGGTGCCGCCGCCGGTGATCAGCACATGGCGCGGACCGGCTGCGGCAATGGCCGCAGCGTCATGGCTTCTCGCCATCGCCGCCCGCCAGCTTGGCGTCGACCATGTCGGCCTGCAGGATGCCGACGAGGCAGTCGATCAGGTTGCCGATCTCGACCGAGTTGCGCGCCTTGCCGGCGCCCGAGCGCGCGGCGGCCAGTTCGCGCTCGATATCGGCCATGCCCTGGCCCAGCGTCTTCAGCACGATCTCCATGCGCAGATTGGCGATCTTGCGCGGCAGCTGCGGGCACAGATAGCGATAATGCGCCGCGCAGCCCAGCACGCTGGAGTAATGGCGCCGGTGGACCAGCAGGTTGACGTGTTCGGACGAGCTTTGCGCGCGTTCGAGGAAGCGGCAGTAGTAGCTGCGGCCGCTGCCGGCCAGCAGGGTCTCGGCCAGCGGCTGCACCAGTATCCGGGCCAGGTCGCGCACGCTGGGCGGTTTGCGGCTGCGGTCCAGCTCGGCCAGCATGGCGAGGCGGCGTTCGTTGATCGGCGACATGCGCATCTCGAAGATGGCGTCGACCAGCGCCGAGCGCGTGCCGAAATGGTACTGCAGCGCCGATTCGTTGCCGACCTTGGCCGCCTGGATGATCTGCTTGGCGCTGACGCCGTCGACGCCGTGCTGGGCGAACAGCCGTTCCGCCGCCTCGATCAGACGCATGCGCGTATTGGTGCGCCGGACCGGCTTCGCCGGCGCCTTCCGCTTGCTGCTGCTTTTCTTCACTGGCATGCCACGATTTCCTGACCGTATTGTCGTAACTCAAGGTTGCACGCGTTACAAGCCGCAAACGCAGCACGCCGGAAGCCGCTACAGTATTTTAATGCGTTGACATTAAATTCGCGTTATGCCCTGATTTTTGACGGGACGGAAACGCGATGGCAATGCCATCGTTCCGGCACAACAAGCGATCGCGCGCCCGCCGCCCGGGAACGCGCGGCGAAACGGGCACAGCCGATGGCGATACGCAATCTCAAGGACTTCCTGTCCGGCGCGATGTTCATCGCGTTCGGCGGTCTGGGACTGTGGTTCGGCCGCGGCTATGCCGTCGGCACCACCTTCCAGATGGGCCCGGGCTATTTCCCGCTGGTGCTGTCCTGCGGGCTGATCGCCATCGGCGGCATCGTCCTGCTGCGCTCGCTGGTCCTGGCCGGCGAGGCGCCCGAGCGCAGCTCGCTACGGCCGCTGGCGGTGGTGCTGGGCTCGGTCGCCGCCTTCGGCCTGCTGATCGAGGCGGCCGGGCTGCTGATCGCCGTCGCCGTCACCGTCCTGCTCGGCGGCCTTGCCTCGAAGCAGACGCGGGCGCCGGAGCTCGCGGTGCTGGCCGCCGGCATGGCCGGCTTCTGCGCGCTGCTGTTCGTCTACGGGCTGGGCCAGCCAATGCCGCTGTGGCCGCGCTGATGGACGTTCTGGCCAATCTGGCGACCGGCTTCTCCGCCGCGCTGTCGCTGAGCACCCTGGGCTTCTGCCTGCTGGGCGTGCTGCTGGGCACGCTGGTCGGCGTCCTGCCCGGCGTCGGCCCGCTGGCGACCATCGCCATGCTGCTGCCGATCACCTTCGGCCTCGATCCCCTGCCGGCCCTGATCATGCTGTCGGGCATCTACTACGGCTCGCAGTATGGCGGCTCGACCACCGCCATCCTGGTCAACATGCCCGGCGAATCCTCCTCGGTCGTCACCTGCATCGACGGCTACCAGATGGCCCGGCAGGGCCGCGCCGGCACCGCGCTGGCGATCGCCGCCATCGGCTCCTTCATCGCCGGCTGCATCGCCACCCTGGCCATCGCCGTGTTCGGCCCGATGCTGGCCGAATTCTCGCAGCGCTTCAGCGCGCCGGAATATTTCTCGCTGATGCTGTTCGGACTGATCTCGGCGGTGGTGCTGGCGCGCGGTTCGGTGATCAAGGCCGTCGGCATGATCCTGCTGGGGCTGATGCTGGGGCAGATCGGCACCGACATCAGCTCCGGCGTGGCGCGCTACACCATGGGCATTGCCGAACTGTTCGACGGCATCGGTTTCGTGCCGCTGGCGCTGGGGCTGTTCGGCCTGTCGGAGATCATCGCCAACCTGGAGAAGCCCGAGCGCCGCAGCATCCTCGGCACCGCCATCTCGGGCCTGTGGCTGCGCTGGGCCGAGTTCAAGGCGACGCTGCCGGCCATCCTGCGCGGCACCGGGCTGGGATCGGTGCTGGGCATCCTGCCCGGCGGCGGCTCGGTGCTGAGCGCCTTCGCCGCCTATACGCTGGAGAAGAAGCTGGCCAAGGATCCGCGGCGCTTCGGCAACGGCGCCATTGAGGGCGTGGCGGCACCGGAATCGGCCAACAACGCCGGCGCCCAGACCAGCTTCATCCCGCTGCTGACGCTCGGCATTCCCTCCAACGCCATCATGGCGCTGATGATGGGGGCGATGATCATCCAGGGCATCGCGCCGGGCGCGCGGGTGATGGAGACGCGGCCCGACCTGTTCTGGGGCCTGGTGGCCAGCATGTGGATCGGCAACCTGATGCTGCTGGTGATCAACCTGCCGCTGATCGGCATGTGGGTGTCGGTGCTGCGGATCCCCTACCGCCTGCTGTTCCCCGCGGTGATCGTGTTCTGCTGCATCGGCGTCTACAGCCTGAACAACAGCGCCTTCGAAGTGCTGCTGACGGTGGCGCTGGCGCTGCTGGGCTATGCCTGCCTGAAACTCGATTGCGAACCGGCGCCGCTGCTGCTGGGCTTCGTGCTGGGCGGGCCGCTGGAAGAGAATCTCAGGCGCGCCATGCTGTTCTCCAAGGGCGATCCCATCATCTTCATCGAGCGGCCGATCAGCGCCGTCATCCTGGCCTTCGCCGTCTTTCTGCTCGCCATCGTCATCTTCCCCGCCGTCCGCCGCGGACGGGAGCAGGCGTTCGTGGAATAGCAGGCGATGGGCGTCCTGTCCGGGTTCTCCCTGGTCGAGTTCGCCGGCATCGGCCCGGTGCCGTTCTGCGGCATGCTGCTGGCCGACATGGGGGCGGACATCATCCGCATCGACCCGGTGACGGATGCGGGCCGCGGCCTGGGCCTGCCACCGCGCTACCAGGTCATGGGACGCGGCCGCCGCACCATCGCCATCGACCTGAAGCAGCCGCGCGGTCAGCACATCGCGCTGCGGCTGATCGAACGCAGCGACGCCCTGATCGAAGGCTTCCGGCCCGGCGTGATGGAACGCCTGGGCCTGGGACCGCAACCCTGCCTGGCGCGCAACGGTAAGCTGGTCTATGGCCGGATGACCGGCTGGGGCCAGGACGGCCCCTGGGCGCAGGCGGCCGGCCACGACATCAACTATATCGCCCTGGCCGGCGCGCTATTCGCGATCGGCGAGCACGGCCGCGATCCGGTGCCGCCGCTCAACCTGGTCGGCGATTTCGGCGGCGGCGCACTCTATCTCTGCATCGGCGTGCTGGCCGCCCTGCTCGAAGCCTCCCGATCCGGGCAGGGCCAGGTGGTCGATGCCGCGATCGTCGATGGCGCGGCCTCGCTCATGGCACCGCTGCTGGGCCGCATCGCGCATGGCTCCTGGGTCGAGCGGCGCGGCAGCAACGCCTTCGATTCGGGCGCGCATTTCTACGCCACCTACCGCACCGCCGACGACGCGCATGTCGCCATCGGCGCGGTGGAGCCCAAGTTCTATCGCCAGCTTCTCGCAACGCTCGGCCTGGCGGACGACCCCGAGTTCCGCGACCGGCAGATGGACCGTACCGCCTGGCCGACGCTGAAGGCGCGGCTGGCGGCGATCTTCGCCCGGCGCACCCTGGCGCAATGGTGCGATGCTTTCGACGGACGCGACGCCTGTTTCGCGCCGGTGCTGGCACCGACGGCGGCGCGCGAGCATCCCCATCTGCGCCAGCGCCACACCTACGTCGAACGCGACGGTCTGGTCGAGCCGATGCCCGCACCCCGCTTCTCCCGCACCGCGTCGAGCCTGGGCGACCGGCCGCTGCGTTCCGGCGTTCACACCGACCAGATGCTGAAGGAAGCCGGGTTCGACGACGGCGAGATCGCCGCGCTGCGCCGCGACCGCGTCGTGGCGTGAAGTAGTTTAATGTTTTGACATTAAAAAAATAATGTGGAACCGTTGTTCACGATAGCGGCTGCAGGCAGGGAGTATCGGGGGTGATTCGCGACCAGAAACGGCTCGACAAGGCGCTGGCGACCATTCGCGACGTGGTGCGCACTAGCTGGATCCCGCGCGAGGGTGAAGTGGACCAGACCGGCTGCCTGCCCGCCGACGTGGTGGCCGAGATGAAGCAGCGCGGCCTGTTCGCCTACGGCGTGCCGGAGGAATACGGCGGCGAGGGCATGACCTGCGAGGAGCTGGCCCATATCAACATGGAAGTCTCGCAGTGCTCGCTATCGTTCCGCACGCGGCTGTCGAACAACATCGGCATCGGCGTGGTGCCCTTCCTGCAGGGCGGCACCGAGGAGCAAAAGCGCCACTATCTGCCCAAGATCGCCAGCGGCGAAATCGTCGTCGCCTTCGCCGTCTCGGAACTGGATATCGGCGGCTCGCAGGCCACCCGGATGCGCACCGTGGCGCTGCGCGAGGGCAACGGCTGGGTCCTCAACGGCTCCAAGTGCTACGTGTCGCTGGCGCCGGTCGCCGACCGCATCCTGGTCTATGCCCGCACCGACCCGTCGGCCGGCGGACTGCGGGGCATCACCTGCTTCGTGCTGGAACCGGGCACGCCCGGGCTGGAGATCGGCAAGCCCTACCGCAAGATGGGCCAGCACGGCATGGCGATGTCGGAGGTGCACGTGCGCGACTGCCGCGTCGGTCCCGAGGCCATGCTGGGCAGCGAGCCGGGGCGCGGCTTCGAGACGCTGATGCGCGGCTTCCTGTTCCAGCGCATCAACCTGGCCGGGCTCAGCATCGGCCCCGCCATCCGCATGGTCGAGGAAGCGTTGCGCTTCGTGGGCGGCGCTCGCCCGGGCCGCGAGCCCTTTTCCAGCCATCAGCTGATCCAGGCGATGCTGGCGGAATCGCAGGTCGACATCGAGGCCGCCCGCGCCCTGCTGCTGCAGACCGCCTGCCGCTACGATGCGGGCGAGGACGTCACCATGCAGGCCTCGGTGGCCAAGTATTTCTCGACCGAGATGGTGTGCCGCGTCGCCGACCGGGTGGTGCAGATTTTCGGCGCCCGCGGCTACATAGCCGATTACAGTCCGATCGAGATGCTCTATCGCGACGTACGCGGCGGGCGGATGGCGGAAGGCACCAGCCAGATTCACCTGCTCACCATCGCCCGCGAGATGCTGAAAGGCGCCGCCTGATGTCCGACCGGCCGAGCCGCACGACGGCCCTGCAGCGCATGCTGAGGGCGCGCTCGGTGGCGGTCATCGGCGCGTCGGCCGATCCTGCGCGCGTCGGCGGCCGTCCCATCGCCCTGATGCAGGGCTACGGCTTCGACGGCGCCATCCATCCGGTCAACCTGAAGGCCGAGAAGGTGCAGGGCCTGGCCGCCTACCGGTCGGTGGCCGACATTCCAGCCGAGATCGACCTCGCCATCTGCTCGGTGCCGGCCGAGCAGGTCGCCGACGCCGTCCGGCAATGCGCCGCCCGCGCCATCCCCGGCGTCATCGTCTTCGCCGGCGGCTTTGCCGAGATCGACGCCGCCGGCGGCGAACGGCAGGCGGAGCTGGCGCGGATCGCCCGCCAGTCGGCGATCCGCGTCATGGGGCCCAACCGCGTCGGCTTCGCCGATTTCCGCCGCGGCCTGGTGGCGAGCTTCCATCCCGCCTTCCCCGCGTCGATGCCGCGCGACGGGCGCATCGGGCTGGTGACGCAAAGCGGCGCCTTCGCCGGCATGTCGTCGCTGATGGCGGCCGAGCGCGGCGGCTCGTTCAGCTACGTGCTGGCGACCGGCAACGAGGCCGACATCGAAGTCGCCGAATGCATCGAATTCCTGGCCGGGGACGAGAACACCGACGTCATCCTGTGCTACATCGAGACCTGCCGCGACGGCCCGCGCATGATCGAGGCCCTGTCCCTGGCGCGGGCGCGGCGCAAGCCGGTGGTGGTGGTGAAGCTGGGACGCACCGATGCCGGCGCCCGCGCCGCCCAGTCACACTCCGCCGCGCTGGCCGGCACCGACGAGATCTACGATGCCGTGTTCCGCCAGTTCGGCGCCTATCGCGCCAGATCGCTGGAGGAATTCTTCGATGTCGGCTTCGCCGCCGCCATCGCACCGCTGCCCAAGGGCGATTCGCTGGGCATCATGACCGTGTCGGGCGGCGCGGGCGTGCTGCTGGCCGATGCGGCGGTCGATTGCGGCCTGTCGGTCGATCCGCTGCCCGATACCTGCCGGCGCGAAATGCGCGAGCTGGTGCCGATCGCCGGGGTCGAGAATCCGCTCGACCTGACGGGCTACGTCATCAACTCGCCGCCGCTGTTCGCCCGCGCCATGCGGATGATCGTCGCGGGCACCGATTTCGCCAGCATCTGCGCCTACCAGGGCGGGCTCTACCGCAATCGCCAGGCGATCGAGCCGCATCTGCCGATCTGGCGGGCGCTGCGCCAGGACTATCCCGACCGGCTGTTCACCCTGTCGGGCTTCATGGACGGCGAGTGCCATCGCGCCTTCGAGGCGCTGGGCATTCCGACCTATCGCGAACCCACCCATGCGGTGCGCGCGACGGCAGCGCTGCGCCAGTTCGCCCGCGCCTTCGCGCGGGAGACGACGATGCGGCGCGCGGTTTCGGCCCCGCCGCTGCCAACCGGTCCGCTCGACGAGCCCGAAGCGCTGGGCTTCCTGCAGGCGGCCGGCATTCCCGTCGCGCCCCACCGGCTGGCGGCGACGCCCGACCAAGCGGCGGCGGCGGCGCAAGGTTTCGGCTTCCCGGTGGCGCTGAAGATCGTCGCCAGCGGACTGCTTCACAAATCCGATATCGGTGGCGTGCGCCTGAACCTGACCGATGCCCATGCCGTGCGCGCAGCTTTCCAGTCGATCGTGGCGGCGGTGCGCCAGGCGCGGCCGGATCTGGCGATCCGCGGCTGCCTGGTGATGCCCATGCTGCGCGGCGGCGTCGAATGCATCATCGGCGCCGTGCGCGATCCCAGCTTCGGTCCGGCGGTGATGTTCGGGCTGGGCGGCGTGCTGGTGGAAGTGCTGAAGGATGTCAGCTTCCGCGTCGCGCCGTTCGACGTCGCCGAAGCGCACCGCATGATCGACGAAACGAAAGGTGTCGCCATCCTCGACGGCGTGCGCGGCGCGCCGCCGGCGGATCGCGAAGCCCTGGCGCAGGCGCTGGCGCGGCTGTCGGAAATCGCCCACGCCCATACCGCTACGCTGCGCAGCATCGAGGCCAATCCCTTCATGGTGTTCGCGCGCGGCCAGGGGGCGGCGGCCGTCGATGCGGTGATCGAGCGCAACGAGTAGCTATTTCGCGGCCTGGCGGGCCAGCATGTCGGCGCGCGAACGCGCATCGCGGGCGGCGGCGCGGAAGATGCCCTTGGCCATCTGCGAGGGCTCCGCCTCGGCGCGGCGCTCGTTGACCTCGGCCCGCACCTGGTGCACGAACGGATCGGCCGGATCGGCTAGGGCGGCCCATTCCGCCAGATGCCCGGCCAGTCGCAGTTCGCCGGCGGCGGCGTGGTCGGCGGCCTGCTGCGCCAGCCTCCGGCCAGAGCCCGCCATCGCCGCCAGCGAAGCGGCGATCTCGTCCTCGGTCGCCGGCTTGAGATGGGCGGGATTGCCGTCCCACCAGCCGCCATAGAGACGGCAGACGTTGCGCACCACGAATTCGGGATCGTCGTAGGTCGGCTGCAGCCAGGGCAGGCGCGCCAGCTCCTCCGGCACGCGCACGCGCTGGACGATCTCGTCGACGCGATAGCCGTCGTTGAGCAGCGCCACCGTCTGGTCGTGCAGCGTTTCCAGCCAGCGCGCCGCCGCCTCGAGATAGGTGCGGATGGCAGCGGCGCCGACCAGCGGCGGGCCGTGGCCGGGGATCAGGAATTCCGGCTCCCGTGCCGCCATCGCCCGCAGCGCCACCGCCCAGTCGAGCGCGTAGCGCTGCGCCTTCTGCGGATTGCCGGCATTGGGGGCGGCCCACATGACGAAATCGCCGGCCGCAATCAGCCGCCGCTGCGGCGCCCACAGCCAGGCATGGTCGTCGGTCTCGCCGCGGCCGTGAAACAGATGCATCGGTTCGCCGCCGAACTCCAGAACCAGCTCGTCATGGAACACTTGGTCGGGGTAGCGGTAGCGGGTCGGCCACTGGAAATCCGGCCGGCTGTACTGGCGCTGGTTGATGGCGCTGTTCAGCGGCGCCGTCCTCTCGTAGCGCTGGAAGCGGCGGCGCACGTCGGCATGCGCGATCACCCGCGGCAGCGGCCGTCCCGCCAGCTTCGCCTCCGCATCGTAAAGGGCGGTGCCGTTGCAATGGTCGAAATGGCCGTGGGTGTAGACGATGGCAACAACCGCCGCCTGCGGCTCCCATTGGCGAATGGTGCGGTGTATCTGGCCGGCCGTGTCGATGGCGCCGGTGTCGGCCATCACCAGGCCGGACGGGGTGCGCAGCACCGTGATATTGGCCGACAGGCCGCGGCAGATCACCACCGCGCTGTCGGCGTCGAGCGGCGTCAGCCGGCAGGGCGGTACGCTGCGGAACCATTCCGCTGTCGTCAGGTGGCCGCCCATGATGCGGGCGGCATCACCCAACAAATCCTCGCCGACGCGACTGGCTGCAACGCTCATTGCTGCGGGATCTTCGCCTCGCGCACCACCTTGGCCCAGCGATCGACCTCGGCCCTGGTGAAAGCGGCCAGTTCCTGCGTCGTGGTGTAGGTCGGCACGGCGCCGAGATTGTCGAGCTTGGCCACCACGTCGGGATCCTGCAGGATCTCGCCGATCGCCTTGTTGGTGCGCTCGACGATGGCTTGCGGCGTGTTGGCCGGCATGTACAGGGCCAGCCAGGCCAGCACCACCAGATCGGGGAAACCGACTTCGCCGACCGTCGGCACGTCGGGAATGGCCGGGAAGCGCTTTTCCGAGGTGACGGCCAGCGCGCGGACCTTCTTCTGCTCCATCAGCGGCCTGGCCAAGGTCACCGACGGCGCCATCCAGGCGACGTTGCCCTGCGACAGATCCTGCAGCGCTTCGGCCTGCGTCTTGTAGGGCACATGCACCATGTCGACCCCAAACCGCACCTTCACCATTTCGCCGATCAGGTGCATGGAGGTGGCGACGCCGACCGAGGCGAAGGTCAGGTCGCCCGGTTTGGCGCGGGCGTGCTCGATCAGCCCCTTCATGTCCTGCACCGGCAGCTTGTCGGTGACCACGATCACGTTGGGAAACGTCGCCAGCATGGTGACCGGCGCGAAGTCGCGGATCGGATCCCAGCTCAGCGATTTCTGGATGCTGGGATTGACCGCCAGGCTGGGGCTGCCAAGCACGATGGTGTAGCCGTCGGCCGGGCTGCGCGCCACCAGCTCGGTGCCCAGGCTGCCACCGGCGCCCGGCTTGTTCTCGACGTAATAGCGCTGCCCCATCTTGTCGGACAGTTTCTCGGCCACGATGCGGACGATGACGTCGGCGACGCCGCCGGCGCCGAACGGCACCACCACGCGCACCGGCTTGCTGGGATAGGTATCGGCGGCATGCGCGCCAGCCAGCGGCAGCATCGATGCCGCCAGCAGCGCCGCCGCCGCCAGGATCGCGCGCCGGCCCGGCCGGCCGCGCCTCATCGCAGAATTCGCCATGTTTTCCTCCCGTCGTTCTTTTCCGGCGCTCGGGGAAACTGGCCGATCGCCGCCTGTTGCCGTCCCGGACCACGGGCCTTGATAAATGTCATCACATGGCTTTTTTAATGTCAATTCATTAATATTGGGACTCCCCGTCCCCGCCGATGCTAGAGTCCGGCCATGAAATCGTCCACGACCGGCCAGTTTCCGCAGGTCAGCACCGCTGCGCCGCCCGACGAGCGGGTGCTGGTCGAGTGGCGCGATGCGCTCGCCGTGGTGACGCTCAACCGTCCCGACAAGCTCAACCCCATCGACTGGGCGACGATCCGCGCCCTGCGCGCCGCGGCCGACGCGCTCGAAACGGAACCGGGATTGCGGGCGGTGATCGTGACCGGCGCCGGCAACGCCTTCTCCGCCGGCGGCGACCTGGACGGCTATGTCGACCTCTATCGCGACCCGCCGCGCTTCCAGGCCTTCCTCGACGATTTCTTTGCCCTGCTCGACCGGATCGAACGCTCCAGCCGCATCTGGATCGCCGCCATCAACGGCCATTGCGTCGCCGGCGGCCTGGAGCTGGCGCTGGCCTGCGACATCGTGATCGCCGCGCGCGAGGCGCAGATCGCCGACGGGCATCTGAATTTCGGCCAACTGCCGGGCGCCGGCGGCTCGCAGCGTCTGCCGCGCGCGATCGGCGCGCTGCGCGCCAAGCGCCTGATCCTGACCGGCGCGCGGATCGACGGGGTCGAGGCCGAACGCATCGGGCTGGCCTCCCTGACGGTGCCGCGCGCGGAGCTGATGACCGCCACGCTGCAGCTTGCCGAGCGGATGCGGGACAAGAGCCCGCTGGGGCTGGCCGAGGCCAAGCGCCTGGTCAATGACGGCGCCGATCTCGAATTGGCGCAGGCGCTACGGATGGAAATCCGGCGCGTCCACCGCTACGCCACGACATCGCACGACGCCACCGAAGGGCTGATGGCCTTCCGCGATAAACGCCGGCCCGCGTTCGAGGGCCGCTGAAACCGGACTGCATCGGAACTGGCGCTTGCTCCCAGGGAGCGCGTGCGCGCCCTACCCGTCCCTGTCGCTTTTCTCCACCAGCGGATTCCGGCCCTCAAGGCGGTCCCGGTACAGCGTCGCCTGCACGATGAGCAGCAGGGTGACGGGGGTGGTGACGGTGACGAAGAGTCCGATCAGGATCTCGTGCACCACCGGACGGGTCTGGGTGATCGAGAAATAGAGGATCGAGGCCAGCAGGATGCAGATCATGCCGAGCGTCGCGCCCAGGGTCGGCGCGTGCACACGCTCGTAGAAGCTGCGCAGCCGCACCAGGCCGAACGATCCGATCAGGGTCAGCCCCGATCCGAAGAGAACCAGCAGCGCCGTCAGCAGCGCCGCCCAGTCGGGCAGTTCGTGCAGCGTCGTCATTCGATCACCTCCCCGCGCATGAGGAACTTGGCCAGCGCCACGGTGGCGACGAACCCCATCAGGCCGATCGCCAGCGCAATCTCGAAATAAAGCGTGGTGCCCGAGCCGATGCCGAAGACCAGCAGCAGCAGCATGGCGTTGACGTAGAGCGCGTCCATCGCCAGCACGCGATCCTGCGCTCGCGGGCCATGCAGGAGCCGGAAAGCCGCGGCTGCCATCGCCAGCACCAGGAAGAACTGGCCGATCAGCAGGGACACGGCGAGAATCGATCCGCTCATTCGAAAATCTCCATCAGCAGCCCCTCGTACCGGTTCCTGATAATAGCGGCCCAGTCGTCGTCGTCGGCAAGGTCGAGCACGTGGATGACCAGGGTGCCGTCGGCCGCATCGAAGCTGACCCAGCTCGTTCCCGGCGTGGCGGTGATGATGCAGGCCAAGGTCACAAGTCCGTAAGGCGCGCGCAGACGTAGCGGGATATCGACGAAGCCGGGCGTGCGATCCGGCCGGCTGGCCAGGATGACGCGCGTCACCTTCATGTTGGACCGCAGTATGTCGACCAAGACTGCGCCGGCCAGCCGCATGATCGCACGCGGACGGCGGACCCGCATTACCGGCACATCCAGCGCCCGCAAGAGCAGCGGCCCGGCCAGCGCCAGCACGCCGCCGAAGATCAGGTGCGCTGGCGAGACGCTCTGGTTGAACAGCAGCCACAGGGCCAGCAGGACCGCGGAGGCCAGCGGCGATGGCAGGAACCGCGTCATGGCCTGCCCCCGCTCTGGACCGGCGACGATACGGGCGGCGGCCCGGACGGCGACGACACGGTTCCGACATAGGGTTGCGGCTCGTGAATGCCGGCGGCGGTGGCCTGCATGTAGGCCATGACGGAGCCCGCCTGCCAGGTAAGCACGATGCACAGCAACACCAGCGCCGCCACCGGCACCAGTTCGATCACGGCCACGCGCGGGACCTCGCGCTCAATGCCGGCCCAGAAGGAGCGGATGCCGGCCCGCGTCATGGCGATCAGGGTGACGAACCCCGACAGCAGCAGGGCTGCGATCAGAACCCAGCCGGCAAGCGGAACTCCCGCCCCCTGCGGCAGGGCCGTGCGATCCAGGGCGGCCGCCAGAATGGCGAACTTGGCGACAAAGCCGGAAAGCGGCGGCAGGCCGGACAGCAGCAGGGCGCAGGCCAGGAACACGACGCCGAGGACGGCCAGGATGCCGGGCACGGCGACGCCGATCTCGGTCTCCTCGTCCGTTTCCTCCTCGATGCCATAGGCTTCCATCGTGACGGCGATGATGTCGTCGGCAGGCACGCGGCCACGTTCGACCAGCTCGATCAGCAGGAACAGGGCGCCCAGCGCCAAGGTCGAGCTCACCAGATAGAAAAGGGCGGGGCCGGTGATGTGCGGATCGTTGGCGCCGATCGCCACCAGCAGCGTGCCCGACGAGACCAGGACGCTGAAGCCGGCCAGCCGGGCCAGGCTCTGCGACGCCATCATCCCCATCATGGCGAAACACAGCGTCGCAACGCCGGCCGCCATCAGCCAGTATTCGCCGAACAGGGCCGAATCGCCCGCTTCCGGTCCGCCGAGCAGGAAGTTCAGCCGCAACACCGCATAGACGCCGACCTTGGTCATGATCGAGAACAGCGCCGCCACCGGCGCGCCCGCCGCGGCATAGGTGCTGGGCAGCCAGAAGCCGAGCGGCCAGACCGCCGCCTTGACCAGGAACGCCACCCCCAGAATGCTGGCGCCGATCTCGAACAGCGTGCGCTCACGGGCGGCCAGGTCGGGCAGGCGAACCGCCAGCTCGGCCATGTTGAGCGTGCCGGCGGCGCCGTAGATCAGACTGACGCCGACCAGGAAAACCAGGGCCGCCGCCAGGTTGATCGCGATATAGTGCAGCCCCGCCTTGACCCGCGCATGGCCCGAGCCGTGCAGCACCAGGCCGTAGGAGGCGGCCAGCAGCACCTCGAAGAAGACGAAAAGGTTGAAGAGGTCGCCGGTAAGGAAGGCGCCGTTCAGCCCCATGAGCAGAAACTGGAACAGCGGATGGAAGAAGCTGCCGGCCCTGTGCCAGCGCACCAGCGAGAACAGCAGTGCGGCGCAGGCCAGGATCGCGGTCAGCAGCAGCATGAGGGTGGAAAGCCGGTCGGCGACCAGCACGATCCCGAAAGCCGCCGGCCAGTCGCCGACGCGATAGATCCGGACGGTGGCGTCGGCGCCCATGGTTGCGGCCAGCAGGTGCACGGCGATGGCCAGCAGCGCAAAGGTGGAGACGAGGTTGAGCGCCACGGCGATACCGCCGCCGCGCCCGTCGAACAACAGGATCAGCGCGCCGGCCAGCAGCGGCAGGATGACCGGGGCGACGATGAGATGGTCGGCCCAGCTCATGAATCCTCTTCCCGTCCGTCGACATGGTCGCTGCCGGTCAGGCCGCGCGAGGCCAGCAGGACCACGAGAAACAGCGCCGTCATGGCGAAGCTGATGACGATCGCAGTCAGCACCAGTGCTTGCGGCAGCGGGTCGGTATAGCCGGAAATGTCGGTTCCCAGCGCCGGATCGAGCACCGGCGGCGCCCCCACGCGCAGCCCGCCCATGGCGAAGATGAAGAGATTGACGGCATAGGACAGCAGCGACAGGCCAATGATGACCTGGAAAGTGCGGGGACGGAGCATCAGCCAGATCCCCGATCCGGCCAGCACGCCAATGCCGAGCGATACCACCAGTTCCATCAGCGGCCGCCCTCCTCCGCCACCACCGCGGATGCCGTTGCGGGCGGCGCCGCGGGTGGGGCAGCGGGCGGCGCCGCAGGTGTCGTCGTCGTGACGCGATAGGCCCGGATCGATTGATGCGCCAAGGCGATCAGCACCAGCATGGTGGCGCCGAACACCAGCGCCAGCACGCCGAAATCAAACAGCAGGGCGCTGGCCAGCGGCAGCTTGCCCAGCACCGGCAGCTCGGCATAGGCGAAGGCGGAGGTGAGGAACGGCCGGCCGAACGCCCAGGCGCCGATCCCGGTGCAGGCCGCGGCCAGCAGGCCGACGCCGATCCAGCGCACGGGCAGGATCCGGAAGCGGGCCTCCACCCAGCGCGCGCCGCCGGCCATGTACTGGAGGATGAAGGCGACCGCCAGGGTCAGGCCGGCGACGAAGCCGCCGCCGGGCAGGTCATGGCCGCGCATGAACAGGAACACCGCCATCATGGCGATCACCGGCAGCAGCAGGCGCATGATCAGGCCGGGCACCAGCAGGTAATGCGCGGCGATCGGCTCCTTGCCGGTCGCATAGCGGTCGGCGTCGTAGACGTTCTGGAACTGCTTCTGCTCGGGCGCTTCGACGCTGTCGCGGGCGGGGCGGAACCGACGCAGCAAGGCGTAGACGGCGATCGCCACGACGCCCAGCACGGTGATCTCGCCCAGCGTGTCGAAGCCGCGGAAATCCACCAGGATGACGTTGACGACGTTGCGGCCGCCGCCTTCGCTATAGGCGCGCTCGAGGAAATTGGCGGAGATGCTTTGCTGCGGCGGCCAGGTCATCACGGCATAGGCAAGGGCTGCCAGTCCCGCCCCGCCGGAACCGGCAATGGCCAAGTCGCGCAGCCGGCGCAACCGCGTGCGGATGGGGGCGGCCGAACTGATGTCGGGGATGCGCTTGGGCAGCCATCGCAGACCCAGCAGCAGCAGCACCGTCGTCACCACCTCGACCAGGAACTGGGTCAGCGCCAGATCGGGGGCGGAGAACCAGGCGAAGGTGAGGCAGGTCACCAGGCCGGCGCCGCCGGTCAGGATGACCGCGGCCAGCCGGTGGTATTTCGCCTGGTAGGCGGCGGCCAGCGCGCAGACGGCGCCGACGCCCCAGGCCGCCGTGAAACTGGCCTCGGCATCCGTCAGGTCCGGCAGCTTCAGCGACAGGGAGCGGCCGTAAAGCGACCACAGCGCCGCCGCGATGGTGACGCACGCCAGCAGGCGCATCTGCGGCTGAAGCCGGGCGACGCCGGACATGCCTTGCAGCCTGGCGCCCCAGCGCCACGACAATGCGACCACGGCGCGCTCGAAAATGCGCCGGCCTTTCAGGCGGCGCAGCAGCGGCGGCCCATCGTCGAGAACCGAGAGATGGCGCTGCAAGGCGAAATAGAGCACGCAGCCGCCGACCAGGGCCACCAGGCTCATCGCCAGGGCGGGGGTGAAGCCATGCCAGACCGCCAGGTCGTAGTTGGGCGTAAGGTCCTGCAGCACGGCCCGCACCGCGACGGCGAGGAAATTTCCGACCGATGCGGCGGGCAGGATGCCCACCACCAGGCAGGTCAGCACCAGCAGGCCGACGGGCAGCAGCATCCAGACCACCGGATCGTGCGGCTTGCGCGGCAGATCGGTGGCCGGCGGGCCGAAGAACACCTGGTGGATGAGACGCAGGGAATAGGCAACGCTGAACGTGCCGGCGATCGTCGCAACATAGGGCAGCGCGTGGTCGAACGCGGTGTTGACGTGGTGCTCGATGGTCTCGGTGAAAAACATCTCCTTGGACAGGAAGCCGTTGAGCAGCGGCACGCCCGCCATCGCCGCGGCGGCGACCATCGCCAGGGTGGCGGTGATCGGCATCGCCCGGTAGAGGCCGCCCAGCCGCCGGATGTCGCGCGTGCCCGCCTCGTGGTCGATGATGCCGGCGGCCATGAACAGCGACGCCTTGAAGGTGGCATGGTTCATGATGTGGAAGATCGCCGCCACCGCCGCCAGCGGACTGCCGAGGCCGAGCAGCAGGGTGATCAGCCCCAGATGGCTGATGGTCGAATAGGCCAGCAATCCCTTCAAATCCTGCTGGAACAGGGCGAGATACGCGCCGATCACCAGGGTCGCCATGCCGACGGGGGCCAGGACCCAGAACCAGTATTCGTGCCCGGCCATGGCCGGCCACAGCCGCGCCAGCAGGAAGACGCCGGCTTTGACCAGGGTCGCGGAATGGAGATAGGCCGAGACCGGCGTCGGCGCCGCCATCGCCCGCGGCAGCCAGAAATGGAAGGGAAACTGCGCGCTCTTGGTCAGCGCGCCGACCGCCACCAGGATCAGCGTCGTCAGGTACAGCGGATGTTCGACGATCAGCGGGCCGGCCGCGAGCACCACGTCGAGATCGAAACTGCCGACGATATGGCCGAGCAGCAGCATGCCGGCCAGCAGGCACAGCCCGCCCGCCGCGGTCACGGTCAGGGCGATGCGGGCGCCGTCGCGGGCGCTCTGACTATGGTGCCAGTAGGCGATGAGCAGGAAGGACAAGAGGATGGTCAGCTCCCAGAAGAACACGATCTGGATCAGGTTCCCCGACAGGACGACACCCAGCATCGATCCCATGAAGGCAAGCAGGAAGGAGAAGAAGCGCGGCACCGGATCGGCCGGCGACATGTAGTAGCGGGCATAGAAGACGACCAGCAGCCCTATGGCGGAGATCAGGACGACGAAGGCCCAGGCCAGGCCGTCGAGCCGGAGGATGAAATTGAGCCCGAACTGCGGCAGCCATTCGAATTCGGCGCGGACCACGCCCTGCTCGCCGATTGAGGCCTGGAAGCCCAGCGCCACCAGGAGGACGACGGTGGCGACGATGCCGGCGAGCCAGGCTTCGGCGTTGCGGGCGTTGGTGGGCAGGAAGGCTGCGACCAGGCTACCGACGAATGGAAGGACGATGATGGACGTCAGGAGCAGGTCATCGTCCGACATAATCGATAGGAAAGCCTCTCAGGCGAAGGTGGCGCTCGAAACCGGTAGATTTTCATTATGATTGACCGGTAGTGCCAAAGGCAATGGGCGTGGCGTCGCAAGCCATGTCCCGAAAGGCTCAAGGGCGCGGAATGTTCGATTATGTCCGAAAAGCGACATCCGGCGCCGCCCGCTTTTGCCAATCCGGTCAGCGGTAGCGGAATCCCGGCTTGTTCTCCGTTCCGCCCCTATGCAGGGACCGGCTTTCGAGAAGGCTCAGCGCAGGTGCTCGGCAAACCAGGCCGTTGCCGCCTCGCTGGACTGGGCGAAGAGCTTTACATAGGGGTCGTAGTGGCGCCCCGGCAGGGTGACCAGCCGCTTCGGTTCGCCGGCCAGGGCGAAGGCCTCGCGCTGCCACTCGACCGGCGTCTGGGTGTCGCGGTCGGCGACGATCATCATCAGCGGCGTCGGTGCGATGCGGCCGACGAAGGAGATCGGCTCGTAGGTACGCAGCAGCTCCAGGCTGCGCAGGGTCACTGCATTGGCGTAGGCGCCGATCTTGTCCACCGTCTTGGCCCATTCCTCGGTTTCCGAGCCCGGCAGGGCCGCCGGCGTGGTTCCCGGCGGCGCCCCCTCCGCCCGCCTGTCGCGGTCGGCGAGCAGGCGCTCCATGAAGCGGGCGCGCTTGTCGGCCGGGACCCAGCTATCGAAGGTGCGCTGGCCCGAGACCAGCGGCACCTGCGACACCACGCAGCGCACCCGCCGGTCGAGTGCCCCGACGGTCAGGGCATGCCCGCCGGAATAGCTGGTGCCCCACAACCCGATGCGGTCGCGGTCGGCGAACGGCAGGGTGCGCACGTAGGAAATGGCGGCGCGCATGTCCTCGACCTGCTGCCAGGGATCGGTCTCGTTGCGCGGCCAGCCCGCGCTCTGGCCGTAGTTGCGGTGGTCGTAGACCAGACAGCCGAAGCCGGCGGCGGCGAAAGCCTCGGCGTATTCGGCCAGCCCCATGGTCATGATGGCGGAGAAGCCATGGCTCATGACGATCATGGGGTGGCGCGCCGCGGCGCTGGGCGGGCGGTAGATCCAGCCGGCGAGCATGGTGCCGTTGGTGTTGAAGAAGATTTCCTGGCGATCCATGGGCACTCCCCCGAGCCGCAAGCCTGGCTAGAGATAGGCGGCCGACAGCCGGTTGACGATGTCGGCGCGCACCAGTTCGTCGCTGGCGCCATGCATGACGACCTTGCCGCCGCGCAGCACGTAGCCGTAATCGGCGACGCGCAGGGCCATCACCGCCATCTGCTCGGCCAGGATGACGGCGGTGCCGCGCGCCTTGGAATAGGAGGTGATGAAGTCGAAGATCTGGGCGACGATGATCGGGGCCAGGCCGAGCGAGGGCTCGTCCAGCAGCATCAGCTCCGGCTCGCGGATGGTGACCGAGGAGAGGATCAGCATCTGCTGCTGGCCGCCCGACAGCATGCCGGCCTTGACGGCGCGGCGTTCGCCCAGCACCGGAAACGCCTCGTACACCGCCCGCGCCGCCTGGTCGAACGGCGAACGGCGCGGCCCGAAGCTCCAGGCCAGCAGCAGGTTCTCCTCCACCGCCATCTGGCGGAACAGCCGCCGCCCCTCCATCGCCAGGGAAATCCCCATGCGCGCCCGCCGGTGCGCCGGCTGCTGGCGCAGGCTGACGTCCTTGTAGGCGAGATCGCCCTCGGCGATCGGCACGATGCCGGCGATGGCGCGCAGCAGCGAGGATTTTCCCGCCCCGTTGGCGCCCAGCACGGCCGTGATCTGGCCGGGCCGCGCGATCAGGTCGACGCCGCGCAGGGCGCGGATGCTGCCATAGGTGACGCCGACATTCTTCAGCTCAAGCATGGCCGTCCTGCCCCACGCCCAGATAGGCGGCGATCACCGCCGGATTCTGGCGCATGCCCTGCATGTCGCCGCGATAGATCTCGCGGCCGCTGTCCAGCACCACCACGTCGTCGACGATGTCGTTGACGAAATCCATGTGATGCTCGATCAGCAGCACCGCCTTGCCGGCAGCGCGCAGGTGACGGATCATGTCCGCCAGCCGCCCCAGCTCGGCTTCCGACAGGCCGGCCGCCGGCTCGTCCAGCATGACGACCGCCGGATCGGCCATGATGGCGCGACCGACCTCGACCAGCCGCCGATAGCCATATGGCAGGGACTCGATCGGCTGGTCGGCCACCGCGCCGAGCCCGGCCAGCTCCATGATGCGCTCCACCCGCTGCACCATCGCGCGTTCCTCGCGCAAGGTCGACGGCAGGCGCAGCGCCACCGACAGCATGGAGCTGCGGAAATGGCGGCCGCCGCCCAGCAGGATATTCTCCCTGACGGTGAAGCTGGGCACCAGCCGCGGGTCCTGGAAGGTGCGGATCAGGCCCAGACGGGCGATGGCATGATCGCGCTGGCCGCCGATCTCCTTGCCGGCGAACACCACGCGGCCGCGGCTGGGCGGATAGATGCCGCTGACGACGTTGACCAAGGTGCTCTTTCCCGAGCCGTTGGGCCCGATCAGCGCTGTGATCCGCCCCGGCCGCAGAGCGAGCGACACGCCATCCAGCGCCACCAGGCCGGAGAAGTTGCGCGCCAGGTCCTCGACTTCGAGCAGGGCCGGCGACGCCTCGCCGGCCGGATTTGCGCTCTCTGCCGACAGCCCGGCGGCCGGCGCCGTCCCGGCGTCGTTCAGCGCCCGGGCCGGAATGAAGCGTGTCGGTTCGGTCAGCGCGCCGGCGATGCCCCGGCGCATGACCAGGAAGATCACCATCAGGATCAGGCCATAGACCATGAACTGGTATTCGGCGAAGGTCTGCAGGCGTTCGGGCAGCCAGGTGAACAGGGCGGCGCCGAGGATCGGCCCGACCATGGTGCCCATGCCGCCGACGATCGCCATGACCAGAACCTCGACCGAGCGCATCAGCGTGAAGCTGTCGGGGCCGAGATAGCCGACCAGATGGGCATAGAGCGCGCCGGCCAGGCCGGCCATGGCGGCGGAGATGGTGAAGGCGCGCCGCTTCGCCCGTCCGCCGGCGATGCCGATGCTGCCGGCGGCGATCTCGCTGGCGTGCACGGCGAAGAAGGAGCGGCCGTGATGCGATTGCACGAAATTGCGCATCAGCACCAGCACGCCCGCCGTGACCAGCAGCATGATCCGGAACAGGTCGACGGCATCGACGGGCCAGCCGAACACGCTGAGATTGCGCAAGGTCGGGGACGCGATGCCGCTCAGCCCGACCACGCCGCCGGTCACCGTCGACCATTCCTTGGCGATCTCGTAGCACAGCAGGCCGAAGCCGGCGGTCATCATCGCCAGGTAGAATTCGCGCACGCGGCCGGCCGGGATCGCCAGCAGCCAGCCGATCGCCGCCGTGGCCAGGACCGCGATCACCAGCGCGGCCGGCACGGCCACGCCATAGGTCTTGGTAAGTACCGCCGCGGTGTAGGCGCCGACCGCGAAGAACCCGGCATGGCCGAGCGAGATCTGGCCGGCGATGCCGGTCAGCAGGTTGATGCTCTGCGCCAGGAGCACGTTGAGCATCAGGAAGGACAGCAACTGCACCGTGGCCCGATCGGTCATGCCGGAAAGCACCCAGAGGGCGACGATGATCGCCAGGCCGAGCAGCGGATGGCCGAGAAACCGCGAAAGACGCCGGCGGAAGTCGGTCATACCTTGACGAACTCCTTCTCGCCCAGAATGCCCTCCGGCCGCACCGCCAGCATGATCATCAGCAAGGCGAAGGCGATCGCCTGCTCGGCGGCGGTCGAGATGTAGCCGCCGACCAGCTTTTCCATGATGCCCAGCGAGATGCCGCCGATCAGCGCCCCCCAGGTGTTGCCCATGCCGCCGATGACGGCGGCGATGAAGCCGAAGATCAGCAGGTTGAAGCCGAAGGCGGCGTCGACGGTGCCGGTGATCTGCGCCACCAGCGCGCCGGCGATGCCGGCCAGCAGCCCGCTGCCGACGAAGGAAAGGGTGACGACCAGCCGCACCGGAATGCCCATGACGGACGCCAGATCGGGATCGGCGGCCACCGCCTGCAGCGCCCGGCCCCAGGCGGTGCGCTTCTGGAAGGCCTCGAACAGCAGCACCAGCGCGACGGCGATCAGGAATATCACCAGATACTGCAGCGAGAACCTGACGCCGAACAGGTCGACGTAGTCGCGCGGCGAGAAAAGGAAGGACGGGAAGGCCAGCGCCTGCGAGCCGAAGAACTTGGCCACGAAGCCCTGGAGGAAAATGCCGACCCCGAGCGTAGTGACCACCCAGCCCATGCTGCCGGCCAGCCGGGCGATCGGCCGGATGGCGATCGCCTCGGTGGCGGCGGCGATGGCGCCGGCGACGAGGACGCCGGCCAGCAGCCCGACATAGATGTTGAAGCCGCTGCCGACGAAGATCACGGCGACGACGGCGCACAGCATCATCAGCGAACCCTGGCCGAAATTCAGGGTCCGCGTGGTCCAGAAGGTCAGGTTCAGGCCCAGCGCGATCAGCGCATAGACCGACCCGACCGATATACCGGCGAACACAAGCTGCGCGGCGAAGTTCATGGCGGCTCCCCGGAAGGCTGGTCGCAGGGCGCCGGAGAGGTTGCCGCTCCGGCGCCCTTCGGCTCGTCGCCTGGCGCGCTATTCCTTCGCCAGCCGCAGCACGACCTGGCCCTTGTCGTCCTTGACGTACTCGAAGACAGCGATCTTGTCCGGCGTCACCAGATTGTGCTGCGTCGGGGAGAAGTTGGCCGTGCCGTTCGACACGTCGAAGCCGGTGAGGTTGTTCAGCGCCTCGACCACCTTGTCCTTGTCGGTGGAGCCGGCGCGGCGCACCGCCTCGAGCAGCATGTTGACGCAGTCGAAGCCCGCGCCGACCGTCAGCGAGAAATAGACCTGCGGGCTGGCCGGGTCGTCGCCCCACCAGCGGTCCTTGCCGAACTTGGCGGCATAGGCGTCCGACAGTTCCTTGGCGACGCCCTTGGGGGTCTCGCCGGGGCTGTAAGTGCCGATCATCGTGGCGCGTGTGCCGACGGCCAGTTCGCCCGCGCCTTCCTTATATGGCAGCGAGATGCCGCCGCCGCTGGTGATCAGCGGCACGTCGAAGCCCAGGCGCAGCATGTTGCGGCGGATGACCGCCATGTCGGCGCCCAGGCCGATGACCACCAGCACGTCGGCGCCGGCGCGCTGTACGCGGCTGATCTGCGCCGTCATGTCCTGGGCGCGCTGGTTGTAGGCCTCGACCGCGACCGGCTTGCTCTTGGTCGCCTCCTCGATCTGCACGCCGAGCAGCTCGGCGCCGGACACGCCGTAGCCCGTGCTCTCGTGCATGATGCCGATCTTCTTGAAGCGCGGCGACACGTAGTTGCCCAGCGCCTTGGCCTCGACGTCGTTCTGGATCGCCGTCGAGATCACGTTCTTGCGCGCCGGCTTGTCGAGCCCGTCCGGGAACACGATCGACGGCGTCTGCGCCTGCGGATTGCAGTAGGGCCGCCCGTCCACCGTCACCATGTCGATCACCGCCAGGGTCGGGCCGCTGCCGCCGGGACCGACGATGACGTCGATATCCGGCGTATCGAGGATGCGGCGCATGTTCTGCACCGCCCGGTCGGGCACCAGCTGGTCGTCGAGCGACAGCGACAGCTCGACCTGCCGGCCGAGAATGCCGCCACTGGCGTTCAGACGCTCGAGCGCGATGAGGATGCCGCGCCGGACGCCTTCGCCGAATTCGTTGTACGGCCCGGTAAGCGCGCCGGTATTGCCGACCTTGACGGTCTGCGCCGCCGCCGGCAGTGCCGCCATCATGCCGAACCCGAGGGCGGTTGCCGCGATGGCGGCGATGACTGGCCGGGATTTGCTGAACCTGTCCATGACCGTTTCCTCCATTTTCTGTCTGCTTCGTTGGACCGATATCGAACGGATCGTCCGCGCCCCCAGCGTCGGGGGCGCGGGTCAGTCGCGCGGCAAGGCGTGCTTGGTCACCTTGCCGGTGGCGTTGTGCGGCAGCTCGGGCAGGAAGCGGACCGATTTCGGCACCTTGAAGCGCGCCAGGTTGGCCGCGCAGTGTTCGACTACCGCCGCTTCCGTCAGATTGCTTCCTTCGCGCGCCACCACGAAGGCGCGCCCCACTTCGCCCCATTTCTCGTCGGCAACGCCGATCACCGCGCATTCGGCGACGCCGGACAGGCGATAGATGGCGTCCTCGACCTCGGCCGGATAGACGTTCTCGCCGCCCGAAATGAACATGTCCTTCCACCGGTCGACGATGTAATAGAAGCCCTCGTCGTCGACATAGGCGGCGTCGCCCGTCTTCAGCCAGCCATCGACGAGGCTGGCGCGGTTCGCCTCCGGACGCTGCCAGTATCCGGGCGTGATGGTCGGCCCCTTGATCAGCAGTTCGCCCACCTGCCCCGCCGGCAGGTCGCGGCCTTCGGCATCGACGATGCGCAGCGAGGTGTGCAGCACCTGCTGGCCGGACGAGCCGATCTTGTCCAGCGCCCGCTCCTTGCTCAGCAGCGTGCCCAGGGTGCAGGTTTCGGTCATGCCCCAGCCCTGCTGGAACAGCAGCCCCTTGCCGGCGTAGAGCTGCAGCAGCGCCAGCGGCGAGGGCGCGCCGCCGATGCCGACGCTGACCAGATGATCGAAGCGCGCGGCGGCAAAGCCGGGCAACTGGCTCATGAACAGGAAATTGGTCGGCACGCCGAAAGTGTGGCTAACGCCGGAGGCCGGATCGGCGAGCAGGCGCAGGCAGGCTTCGGCGTCGAACTGGCGCATCACCGTCACCGTGCCGCCGAGATGGAAACAGGGGATGGCGTAGACGCAGATGCCGCCGACATGGAACTGCGGCAGGAACACCAGGGCGTTCGAGCGCCGCGTCAGCTCCGCCTTCATCGTGGCGTTGACGCTGTTGAACAGATGCGCGCCGTAGGTGAGCTGCGCGCCCTTGGGACGGCCCGTGGTGCCGGACGTGTACATCAGGACCCAGACGTCATCGAGCCGGCGGGGCACCGGCGTCGGCGCCGCTGCGGCGGCGGCGATCGCCCGCTCGTAGTCGCTGTCCTGGCCGTCGCGCTTGAGGATGAGATGGGGAATGCCGCACAGCTCGCGCAGCTTCAGCGCCTGGGCGGCGAACTCCTCGCTGTAGATCAGCACGCGCGGCTGGGCGTCGTTGACGATGAACTCCAGCTCCGGCACCGCCAGACGCCAGTTGAGCGGCAGCTCGATGGCGCCGATGCGCTGGCAGGCGAACAGCATCTCGAACCCGTCGGTCGAGTTGTGGCACAGCGTCGCCACCCGGTCCTCGGCGACGACGCCCAGGCTTTTCTGCAGGTGCGCCGCCAGGCGACCGACGCGCTCGTGCATCTGCCGATAGGTGAAGCGGCGGCCGCTGTGCAGATCCTCCTGCGCGAGGCTGTCCGGCGCATAGGATGCGTGGTGCGCGATCCAGTCGTACTGGAGTACGTCCATTATCCTCCCGTCGCCGGGCGGTACATTGCCGCCGCGGTCACCAGCAGCGTCTGCGCGCTTGCCGCGACGCCGGTCCTGCCAAATAATGAATAAACGTTCATGGCGAGGCAAGCGCCTATTCGACCCGCGAGCGCGCGCCGTACCCCGTGCCGAGGAGCCGTCCGATGAAGTTCATGTTCTTCCATCTGATGCCCTACCGGTTCCTGCCGATGGATTTCCCGCAGCGCTATCCCAGCGTCTGGGTCGACATACCCGGCGAGCTGTTCGATCCGGCCAAGGGCAACCAGCTCTACAACGAGTACATGGACCAGCTCGAACACGCCGCCGACATGGGCTTCGACGGCATCTGCGTCAACGAGCACCATGCCAACGGCTACGGGCTGATGCCGTCGCCCAACCTGATCGCCGCCGCCTTGGCGCGGCGCACGCGGGACGCCGCGATCGTCGTGCTGGGAAACTCGGTGGCGCTCTACAATCCGCCGCTGCGCGTCGCCGAGGAATTCGCCATGCTCGACTGCATCAGCGGCGGGCGCCTGGTCGCCGGTTTTCCGGTCGGCACCAGCATGGACACCAACTACGCCTACGGGCAGGTGCCGACGACGCTGCGCGAGAAGTACTACGAAGGCGTCAAGCTGATCCTCGAGGCGTGGCGGCGCAACGACGTGTTCGCCTTCAACGGCCAGTTCACCCAACTGCGCTACGTCAACTGCTGGCCCAAGCCGGTACAGAAGCCGCATCCGCCGGTGTGGATTCCCGGCGGCGGCTCGGTCGAGACCTGGGACTATTGCGCCGAGAACGACTTCCTCTACAGCTACCTGTCGTTCTCCGGCTACAAGCGCGGCAAGGTCTTTCTCGACGGCTTCTGGGATACGCTGGAGCGCCTGGGCAAGCCGCGCAATCCCTATCAGGGCGGCTTCGTGCAATTCGTCGCCGTCGGCGATTCCGACGACGAGGTGGCGGAGAAGTTCGGCCCGCATGCCGAGTGGTTCTTCAACAAGACCCAGCACGTCTATGGCGGCTTCGTCGAAGCGCCGGGCTACCGCACCCTGAGCACCATCAAGATGGGCATGGAGTCGCAGCAGAAATCGTCGCGCATCACGGAAACCTCGTGGCAGGAGATGATCGAGTCCGGAACGGTCATCGCCGGCACGCCGAAGCGGGTCACCGAACAGCTCGAGGACCTGGCCAAGACGCTCAATGTCGGCCATCTCGGCATCCTGGCCCAGTTCGGCGACATGCCGCACGAGCGCGCCATGGCGAATATCGGCCGCATCGGCCAGGAAGTCGTTCCCCGGCTGCGGCACCTGTGGGACGACAAGTGGGAGAACCACTGGTGGCCACGGCCGATGGACGACGCGCGCCCACCAAAGACGATCTCCGCCCGGCTGGGGAGCGCGGCATGAGCGGCATTCGGCCGATGCCCGGCCCCGGCAGCCGGAAGGTGGAGATCGAACAGACCGGCGACGGCGCGCCGCTGGTCTATCTGCACGGCGCTTTCGGCCTGGAATGGTCGCGGCCGCTTCTCGATGCGCTCGGCAGGCACCGCACGGTGTTCGCCCCGCACCTGCCGGGCTATGGCGGCAGCGACGGGCTCGACGGCATCGATTCGTTCTACGACCTGTCGGTGTGGCTGGACGAGGTGCTGGACCTGCTCGGCCTGGAGACGGTGACCTTGGCCGGGCACGATTTCGGCGGCGCCGCGGCGGCCGAGTATGCCGCGCTTTTCCATCGCCGCGTCCGCGGCCTGGTGCTGCTGGCGCCTCTGGGCATCTGGCTCGACGATGCGCCGATGCCCGACATGTTCGGCCTCACGCCGGGCGCGCTCACCAGGGTGCTGTTCGCCGACGCCCATTCGGAAGCTGCGGCCGCGTTCAACGCCACCTATCCTGACAGGGCGCAGCAGAACGAAGCGATCCTGCGGCGGCGGCAGGCGCTGATCGCCGCCGCCAAGCTGCTGTGGCCGCTGCCGGACAAGGGGCTTGCCAAACGCCTCTATCGCATCAAGGCCCCGACGCTGCTGGTCAGCGGCCGGAACGACCGCCTGACCGGGCCGGGCCACACCGCCGTTTTCCAGTCAGGAATTGCCGGGGCGCGCGCGGCTTCAGTCGATGCCGGGCATATGCTGCCGCAGGAAGCGCCGTCCGAGATCGCCAAGGCGCTGCTTGCCTTTCTCGACGAGACTGGCTGACACAGCAGGCGTTCGGACGAGCTGCCAGGAAGAGCAGCGTCACATGCTTTGCTCTAAACATTAGGAAATAGAGCGGATTCACACGATTGGATGGAAGCGCAAGCGCTTTCATCCAATCGTGATCCGCTCTACCGCCGCGTCCAGGGCGGACCGGGCGTGAACTGCTCGACCATGTAGTCGATGAAAGCGCGTAGCCGGGGCGGCTCGAAGCGCTGCGGCGGCCAGATCAGGTAGATCGGCAGG
>JBBCJW010000019.1:0-123765 GCA_037190765.1 Alphaproteobacteria bacterium | reverse complement strand
CCTGTAGTAGCCGGGTGCGGCCACCCACGGCTCGAGCGGGCGGACGCAGATTTCCCCCGGCGTGCCGTGCGGCAGCTCGAAATCGTCCTCGTCCAGAATCTTCACCTCGAAATGCGGCCGCGGCCTTCCCACCGACCAGCGATGCGTCGCACCCTCTTTCATCGAACGGGTGGCAACCAGCGAAACGTCGGTGATGCCGTAAAGCGTGGAGATGCGCAGCCCGAACCGGGCCTCGAACGCTTCGTAGTTATGCTTCGGTACCGGGATCACCAGACACTGGCGCACCTTGTGCTGCCGGTCGCGCACATCGGGCGGGGCGTTCCAGACGAAATCGGCCATGGCGCCCAGCAGCATCAGCAAGGTCACGTCGTGGGCGCGCACATCGTCCCAGAACTGCGACACCGAAAAGCGCCGGGCCAGCACGATGGTGGCGCCCGCCACCATCGCCGCCATGGCGCTGTTGAGGAGCGCACTGGCATGGAACAGCGGCAGGCAGACGTAAAGCACGTCGTCCTCGCGATAGCCGAAGCCTTTCACCATCTCGACGCCGACGGTGATGGCGTGGCAATGGGTCGACAGCACGCCCTTGGACGGGCCGGTGGTGCCGGAGGTGTAGAGAATGAGGAACAGGTCGGCCAGGGTCGAACCGCCATCGACCGGCGTCGCGTCGGCTTGCAGCAGCGTCGCGTAGTCGTACACCGGCCTTCCGCCCAAAGCGGTTCCGCCATCGCCGAACCGGACCAGGGTCTGCAGCCCAGGCAGGTCGGGCAGCACCTGTTCTATCCGTTCCAGCAGGCCGGCATCGGCGATCAGGTGCGTGGAATCGGAATTCTCCAGGAAGTATTTCAGCAGCGAGCCCTTCATCGCCACGTTGATGGCGACCCCGACCGCCCCCAGCTTGCCCAGCGCGAAATAGACGAAGAGCGCCTCCGGCTTATTCTCCATCATCACCGCCACATGCGTACCGGCGGCGACGCCCAGCCGCTTCAGCCCGTTGGCCACGACATCGGTGATGCGGTCGAACTCGGCGAAGCTGAAGCTTTCACCTTCGAACAGCATGAAAGGCTTGCCGCCGAAGCGCGCGGCCTGGGTGCGAACCACGGTCGCCACCGTCCGTTCACGCAGGGAAAATTCCCGCGCCGCGCCGTCCCGCGCACCGTCCAGCACGATCCCTCCAGTTGTCTCATTAAATGAGACAGACGTTTAATATTTTGATAAGCTTCTCAACCTTCCTTCTGCGAGTCAATCTTGCGCCGCACTCCCGCCTGCATTCCGCACAATCCGTTCAGCCGCCAGCTCGGTATCGTCCGGCGCTTGCGATCACGCGGCACAGACGTTTCTTCGTTGCGTCCCGCGACGCGGCGCGGTTACAGAGAAGCCGTTTCGTTCACGCCACCGGTTTCGTCGCATGGCCAGAAAACCTAAGCCGTCCGCAGTCGCCGGCAGAAAGAAAGCAGGCGCCAGTCACAAGCTCGTTTCGACCCTGGAACGCGGCTTGCGCGTGCTGGCGGCCTTCCACGCCAACGACAAGCGGCCGTTGACCAACCGCGAACTGGCGACGCGCACCGGGCTGCACAAGGCGACCGTGTCGCGCCTGACCCTGACCCTGGCCGAACTCGGCTACCTGGAGAAGGGTGCCCGCACCGAGGGCTTCAGCCTCGGTTCCGGGGTGCTGCGCCTCTCGCATGCCTATCTGGCGCGCACCGACATCCGCGCCATCGCCCGCCCCTTCATGCAGGAACTGGCCAACGAAGCGGGCGGCATCGTGGCTTTGTCCACCCGCAGCCGCGCCCATATCATCACCATCGAGACGGTGACCGCGGAAACCCCCTTTCATTTCCGCGTCGCCGTCGGCTCGCAGGTGCCGGTGCTGGGAACCGCGATCGGCCACGCCTACCTGTCGGCGATGGCGCCGGCGGAGCGCGAGACGCTGGTGGCAAGGCTGGCGCAGCACAACCCCGGCAACTGGGACGACGTTGTAAAACGCATGCAGCGCGACATCGCCGCCATCGAGCGGAACGGCTTCTGCGTATCGGTCGGCGAATGGCGCTCGCAATTCTACGGTGTCGCCGCGCCACTGCGCGTTGGCGAGGATATTTTCGCCATCGGTTTCGCCGGTTTGGTGGACAATTCGGACCAGAAAGCGCTCACCATATTCGGCAGGAACATGGTCGCCGCCACCAAAGCCATTGAGCGAGCTGCTGGTCAGATATAGTTACTGCAATAGCAACCGACACGAGTAAACGAGATTATCACGAGATTTTCTTTTACATCATCTACCCGCCTACCCGACATTATAGTCGGTAGTGATGCTCCATCATAAAACACTCGAAATCCGTCAGGTTAAACATTGCCATTCAAGCCTCCGGCGCTGGAGACTTTGAATCACGCTTCCTCCCAGACGGAAGTCCCCTTCATACAGGCGCTGCGGGTCGATTGGACAGCTATGGCTACAGCCGCCCACTGACCATGCACGAACGACTAATCCTTAAACAATTTACTTTACCTTCAGAAGGTAGATAAGAAGTCCGATAGCCAACATAATCGACAGGAAACCAAACATAAGCTGATATGAAATAATCGACGCGACACCATCGGACGAGCGAAAAGCGCCGATGATGTGCCCCGTGATCCACTGCATGGAGAAACTACCGACCATAACGGCCGTATTCAACGTGGCCAGCCCTCTACCGGCTAGATGCTCGGGAAAGAAGGAGCGCGCCTGAGTATGAATGAGCGGCCCATAATTACTAATTCCTCCGAACAGGACGAGCATTGTCGCAACCAGCATCAAGGGGACGTCCGGAGAAAATGCCAGCGATATCAGCAACAGGATCGATAGGCTCGAACAACTGGCTACCACCGCCTTCCTGTTTCCAACCAGACGATCAGCATATCCGATAACGAGCGTTCCAATTCCTCCGGCGGCCATTATCAGCAACAGAATGTTTCCCCGTTCGACTTGCCCAAGCCCAAACGCATCGTGCAGATACGGCCCTCCCCATAGTCCGGTAATGCTCAAAGCCGAGGGATAGGCCACAAGCATCAGGGCGACGAACCCCGGCACGACCGGGTTGCGGAGAACTTCCGCCACCCCCTTGAGCACTTCCCCCAGGGATTCGGTCCGTCCAGCCGTTTGGTGGCCGTGAGGCGCATCCTGTACGCCAACGAATATTAGAATGGTTGCAATGAAATTGACGACGGACAGGGCGAGAAACGCATTCCGCCAGCCAATCATCTCGACGACTATTGCAAATGGTGCCGTCGCCAGAACCGATCCAATAGCGCCCGTGGCACTCAGGGCTGCAACGGCCACGCCCAAATTCCTGCCCGAAACCCATCTGGAAAGAACTACGACAGCGCCAATCATTGTCGCGGAGCACCCCAATCCCAGCAAGGCGCGTCCTGCGGCCAGCCCTCGCCAGTCGGGCGATACGGCGTAGACCACGGCGCCTGCCACCGCGATCAAAGACAGATATCCTATAACCAGGCGTGGACCAAAGCGATCAAGCGCCATTCCAACCGGTATCTGCACAATAGCGAAAACCAGGAAGAAAACGCCCGTAACGAATCCCATCGTCGAGGGGTCCATGGCCAGTTCGGCCATCAGCTCCGGCGCGATTACGCCATTGGCCGCTCGATAGAACATGCTGACCATGAAAGACAACGATATGCAGAGAAAGATGCGGAGGAAAGCTTCCCCATGCCTCCGAGACTTCGTCTTAACGCCGTTCATACTTCAGCACTCGACGTTACGTTCGCGCACCCGAAGTGACCCACCAGAGGGAATCGACCGATCTTCGCGCGAGCACTTACTTCGTGCCGAGAAGTTCGGCCCCGCCAGTCGATGCGCTTCCTTGGAAAACCTTCCGGAAGTATGCCATTTCAGCGCCAGCGGTTTCTCGTCGTCATATGCCGCGCTCCTTGAACACATCGGTGGCAATGCGGAAGCCTTCCACTCCGGCGGGCACGCCACAATAGACGGCGACCTGCAGGAAAATCTCCTGAAGTTCCTGTTTCGACACACCGTTGTTCAGCGCCGCGCCGATATGCGTTCGCAGCTCGGTCGAGCGGTTCTGAGCCGACAGCATGGCAATAACGATGAAACTGCGATCCCGCCTTGAGATTCCGGGACGATTCCAGATTTCGTTGAAACAATAGGTATTGAGCAGTTCCTGGAACGGCCGGTTGAAGTCGTCCGGTTCGGGCCGATTCTTCCTGATCATCTCCGTCCGGGTGGAAAATCCCGCATCGTGGCGCGTAGCAAAGTCCCGCCTGTCCATCATCACTCTCCTCTTATCCGGTTGATCCGCGGCCTCATGCATGGCTCCGGTTCTCGTTGAGCAGCTTGAGAAACGGCGCGTCTCCATCCTCGATTACCCGCTCAACCAGTCCGATCTCCCAACTGAGATACTCCTGCATTGCCGCCTCTACCTGGGAGGGCCGCTCCGACGGGCGATACCAGATATCCGTGGGCTCGGATGCCATTCTCAAATGTCCGCCTTCGAGATTCCGCCCAAGCGCAATCCAGGCCGCCGTTCCCCCTTCGAGGATTTCCACATTCCAACCCGTAATGTCGGCGATCTCGGGGGCTGCCCTGCGGGCGAGCGCTCCATCAGGCGATACAATGACGACCTTGGATGGTCGGGCAATGGACACCCGCGGCAGATCGTCCTCCAGCCGGGCACGAACGATAAACCACGCTCCTGGAATATGTCCGCGGCGATAGGTGAGGCTGTCCGCCAGATCGAGTATTGCGACATCCTCCCTCCCCAGCAGCGGAACAAGATCCTCAGGAAGGATCGAGGGAACTGCTCTCGGCACTTCCCCCAGCACGGATGGTGGCAATGGTCCGGAGACAAGCTTCGCTCCGGCTCCAAGCCGGCATGTGAAGACTTCCGGCCACCCCATCCGCAACAACCACCAGCCAGTCATGCTGGCTCGCGTGCCGTCATCGTCGATGAGAACGATGCGGGCATTTCGCGTCGCTATGTAGGCATCGGTCGCCTGGATAAGCTGCCCGCCGGGCGCATTCACCGCTTCGGCAAGATGTCCGTCGAGATACTCGGCGGGCGATCGAACGTCAAATATGTGCGTCGTGCGATCAGGGTCGGAGGCGAACGCGGCGACTTCCGTCACAGCGATACTCTTTACCCCGGCATTCTCTCGCAAATCCGAAACATGGAACGGGAGATTCCATCCGCGATCCGTGGCCGGTTTGCGAACCGAACGGTTCGCCTTCTCCTCGACGGTATGCCCGGCCAGCCGCCACCCCATCACGCCGTTTCTCAGAGCGACCACCTTGTTCGGCACGCCGGCGGAAATCAGCGATTGCGCCCCGATGATACTGCGCGTCCGGCCGGCGCAGTTGACGACAACAAGCTGGCCGGCATCGGACACTGCCTGTCCGAAGCGATGAACCAGTTCGCCGCCAGGACAACTGATTGCGCCGGGAATGGTCGCAGACGCATATTCTTCGAATGTCCGGCTATCGAGAACAACCGGCTTACTTCCGCTCCGTAGCATCTGTTCCAGGTCGTCGGCGGAAATGCTGGGCGTTCCGTCCAGGTGCTCGACTATCTCCCCAAAGGCCTTGCTCGGCACGTTTATGCCGCTGAAAAGCTGGTATCCCGCCCTCTGCCAGCCTGCGGTCCCGCCAGCAAGAATCCGCACCTGGGAATAGCCGTTCCTTCCCAGCAGATTCGCCGCCCTGTCCGCCAAACCTCCGCGCCGGCCGTCGCCATCGACCAGGACGAGCAGGACCGATCGCCTGGGAACCAGTCTGCAGATACGCTGCTCGATATGGCTCAATGGAACACAGCTTGCCAGAAGCAAATGCGATTCCGAGAATTCCCCCTCCTCGCGTACATCAACGACTGCGCACTCCGCAGCAGACCTCAGATGCGACTTGAGTTCTTTCGGGCTTATGAACAGTGCGTCTGGCATGTACGGAGGCCCTAGATCTTTGTGCTGATTGGCGGGAGGCGCCCATTCATGTAGAAATCGGCGATTGCCTTATACTTGTATGCCACTGGATCGTGCGTCGTGTGGGTGCGCGCATTGCGCCAGTGGCGGTCGAAATTGAGCGTGCGCGACGTGGATGACGCGCCTCCGACCCTGTAAAGCCATTCGCTGACGCGAAGACAGGCATCGTTGGCAATAGCTTTTGCTTCGGCAACGACAATCGACGTCCTGGCGAGAAGCTCATTGTCAGCCTTCCCCGAGAGGACGGAGTTCGCACCTTCTTCCAGAAGATGGGCCGCGTGGTTGATCATCGCCACAGCGCCATGGGCGATCACCGCCATTTCACCGACAGCATGGAGAACATAGGGATCGTCTGCCGCTTTATCGACGCCACTTTCGGGCACGGGGCGCGCCCTCTCCCGTGCGAACTTCATGGCGTCGGTCAGTGCCGCCAGAGCAATGCCGGTATCGATCGCCGCGTGCAGCAACTGTGCGCTGGATCCCAGATGCGTCCGTCGCTCCAGACCGGCCGTAAACTCCATGACTTCGCCGGGTTCGACAATCACGTCGTTTAAAGTGACGGTGCCGCTGGCGGTGGTTCGCTGCCCCATTCCATCCCAGTCGTCCACAAGCGCAAGACCGGGCCGGTCAACCGGACAGACAGCAATTACGCGTCCGCCGCCGTCACCAATCGCAAGGATATTGAGGTAGTCGGCATAAAGGCTTCCCGTACAGTAGTACTTTTGGCCTGAAAGGCGGTAACTGTCGCCCTGGCGCGACAGGCATGTGGTTATGTCGCCGACGAACTTCCCGCCACGCTCTGCGAAAGCTCCCGCCACTACACGACCCTGCATTATCAGCTCAAAATACCGGCGTTTCTGTTCCGGCGATCCAGTCAGCATCAGACGTTCGATGAAGCCAAAATGCGTTAGAACCGCCTGAGCAACGTTGGGATCGGCCTGACCCAGCGCAACAAACAGTTTGGCGATCTGCATGAAATCGGCGCCACGGCCGCCATATTCGGCCGGAATGCGAATCGTCAGCAAGCCACTGTCGGCAAGAAGGCGAACTTCCTTATGCGCCAGCTTTCTTCCACGATCCCGTGTAGACGAATCACGCTCGATTTTCTCCGTTACAGTCGCTATGAGATCCACCAGCGTCGAGGCGCGTGAGGAGACTCTACCGCTCAAGGGTTTCTCCGTATTCATGATGATAGCCCAGGTTTGTTGGCGTGATGACATGCCACGAGCCCGCCGGCCGGCGCAGGCTGCAGTTCAGGCTCAATCTGCCTGCAGATATCCGTCGCAAGCGAACAACGTGAATAGAATCGGCATCCTGTTATAACTTCGGCAGCAGTAGGCGGTTCGTCGCCACCGCCTCTCGGGCTGGAGGGCGCCTTCTTTCCAGGCACTGCAGCAATCAGCTTGCGCGTATACGGGTGCTGTGGATTGGCCCATAGAGACCGATGGTCGGTACTCTCGACCACTCGCCCCATGTACATCACGATCACGCGATCGGCGATGTAGCGAACGACGCCCAGATCGTGCGAGATGAAGAGATAGGAAAGCGAGTAGATGCGTTTCAGTTCGGCCAGCAGATTGAGTATCTGCGCCTGGACAGACACATCGAGCGCGGAAACCGGCTCGTCGCAGACGATGAATTTCGGCTTCAGTATCAACGCCCGCGCAATTCCGATCCTCTGCTTCTGCCCGCCGGAGAATTCGTGCGGGAATCGCTGGATTGCCGCCTGGGGGAGGCCAACGCGATCGATGATCTCCAGTATTCTGGCGGATCTTTCGGACGCGTCCTTCACACCTTGCACGACAAGCGGTCCGTCAAGAAGCTGTGCGATCGTCTTTCTCGGGTTCAGCGATGCCGAGGGGTCCTGAAACACCATCTGCATTTCACGACGACGTTCGCGCAGGGCTCGCGCGCCAAGCTTGGCAAGATCCTCGCCAGCGAAACGAACTTCGCCGCCGGAGATCGGAACGAGGCGCAAGACGGCCTTGCCCAATGTCGTCTTGCCGCATCCCGACTCGCCAACCAGCCCGACCGTTTCGCCTGGCCCGATGTCAAACGATACGCCGTCAACCGCATTGACATGAGTGCGTCCCAGCTTGTAGCGGACGCGAAGCTCCTTGAGGGAAAGAATAGGAGAGGAACTATTGGCCATAATGGACGCACGCGATCTTATGGTCGGCTGCGATTTCCCGGAACGACGGCACGCTTGCGCGGCATCTTTCCTCGACGACGCCGCAACGGGGCGCGAACGGACAACCTTTCTCTCCAAGCGCGGAGTTTATACTTCCTGGAATTTCCGAGAGCGGACCGTCCCGGTAGTGGTATCCGGGATCAATCATGTTGGGCGACGCCGCCATCAGCTTCTGGGTGTAGGGGTGGCGCGGTTCCCGGAAAAAGCGTTCGGTGCTGGCCTCCTCGCATTTCCTGCCGGCGTACATCACAATCACCCTGTCGGCCCAGTCGTTCACGATCCCAAGGTCGTGGGTAATAAGCAGCAATCCCATGTTGAGATCGCGCCTCAGCCGGTCAAGCAGCTCCAGAATTTGGGCCTGGATGGTGACATCCAGTGCCGTCGTGGGTTCATCGGCAACCAGAATGCGAGGATTGCAGGCGACCGCCATGGCAATCATGATCCGCTGGCGCATGCCACCCGACAGCCTGTGAGGATATTCGTCGAAGCGTTTGTCGGGATGCGGAATACGAACCAGGTCCAACAATTCCACGGCGCGCGTCCGCGCCCGTCTGCCGTCCAGGGACTGGTGCTTTCGCAGGACTTCCGTGATCTGCTTGCCCACCGTGAGGACGGGATTCAGCGACGTCATCGGTTCCTGGAAGATCATTGAGATCGCCCCGCCACGCAGGGCCCGAAGCTCTCGCTTCTTCATCTTCAGGATATCGTTCGATGCAAACAGGATCTCTCCCGTGCATGACGCGAGCGGGGGCAGCAACTGGAGGATCGACAGCGCCGTGGTCGACTTTCCGCAGCCGGATTCGCCGACGATAGCCAGAGTTTCGCCCTCCCTCACCTCGAAGCTGAAATCCGCCACCGCCGTTATGCTTCCGAAATTGACGGAAAGGTTCCGAACCGAGAGCAGCGCGTTCTTCGTTTCCGGTATTGCAAGCATCAGCGCACCCGCAGTCGCGGATTAAGGGCATCGTTGAGACCGTCTCCGATGATGTTGAGGGCCATGACCGTCAAGGAGATGGCGACGCCGGGTATCACCGTCAGGTACCAAGCGGTTCGCAGATATTCCCGTCCCGATCCCAGCATCGTTCCCCAGGTTACAATGTTGGGATCACCCATCCCCAGGAACGACAACGACGACTCATTCAGGATTGCCTGCGCTACCATGATTGAACTGATTACAATGAGCGGCGCGGCGGCATTGGGAAGGATCTCTCCCACGGCAATCCGGAAATGGCCATAACCCACGCTCTGGGCCGCAAGAACAAAGTCGCGCTGGCGCAACGAGCGGAACTCGGCCCGCACCAGTCGCGCTATGGATGGCCAGGACACGAATCCGATCGCGAGCGTGACGGTCGTGACTGAAGGTTGCCCAATAGCGACCAGCACTATGACCAGAATGAAGGGGGGAAACGTCTGCAAGACCTCGGTAGCGCGCACAAGAAGATCGTCGATCCAGCCGCCGAAGTAACCAGCCGTCGCGCCGATTACGGTTCCCAGAACAAGGCCAATGCTGGCAGCCGCGATACCGACCAGCACGGACGCCCTGCTGCCGTGCGCAATGCCGGCGAGTACGTCCCTCCCAAGCGCATCAGTGCCCAGGATGTACTCCGAGCTTTGGCCTGGCCACAGCAAGGGTTGCCCCACCATCGCCAGCGGATCGCCGGGAAACAGTACCGGGGCGAGAATGGCAATAATGCCAACCGTCGCGAAAATTCCGAGCCCGACAAGAGCGGCAGGGTTCGACAGTAGAATTCGGACAAAGCCGTTGTTCTTGCTCATTCAACGCGCCTCTATGCGAGGGTCGAGCCATGCCTGAAGCAGGTCAATCAGCATGTTCATGGCAATCACAACGAGCGCGGACAGAAGAAGCACGCCCAGCAACACGGAGAAATCCCGCTTGAGAACCGCTTCCATTGCCAGCCGCCCCAATCCCGGCCAGCTGAACACGGTTTCAACCACGACGGCGCCACCGAGCAGCAGGCCGACATGCATGCCCGCAACCGTCGTTATCGGCAGCAGCGCATTTCGCAGCACGTGCCTGACAGTGACCGTGAACCCATTCAGCCCTTTGGCAACCGCCGTGCGAACGAAATCCTGATTGGTGACTTCGAGCATCGATGCGCGCGTCAATCTTGCGTAGATCGCAATGAACACGGTCGCGAGCGAGAACGCCGGCAAGATCAGATGCTTTGCCCGGTCGACGAGCTGCGCGCCTTGTCCGCCATCGAGGCCTATGGTCGCAACCCCGCCGCTCGGCAACCAGCCCAGCAGCACCGAGAATCCCACGATCAGCATGAGACCGATCCAGAACCCCGGGATGGAATAGAAGAGCAGGGCAACGACGGACAGAAGGCGATCGGGCCAGCGACCCACGAAGGTCGCCATCAGAACGCCCAGCACCACGCCGGTCGTCACCGCAATTCCCAGAGCCGTCACCATCAACAAAACCGAATTGGGAAGGCGTTCTGCGATGAGATCGGTTACGGGCATATTGTAGAGTGGCGAATAGCCGAGGCTGAGATTCGCCAGATTCTCGAAATAGCTAAGAAGCTGATTCAGGATCGGTTGATCCAGTCCAAATCGCTCCCGCAGCATTCTCATCGTTTCTTCGGTCGCTGAACCGGACTCCGCGGCCAGCGCATCCGCAGCGTCGCCGGGCGCCAGCTTCAGGAGGAAGAAGTCGAGTATGATGATGCAGATTACGGTGGGGATTGCCTGCCCTATTGTGCGTAAAAGTGTTTTAAAGAGCCGTCGCATTTCCAAATCCCGTTAAACTTCATTCTTGACGCGGCCGCCAACCGCCGACGGACGCTCTGCCTTATCTAGCCAGACATGCGTTCTAGACTCTCAAGCCAGCCTGCTTCATCAAGGGAATTACTCGCTCGCCGAAGAACTCGAGATCAGGCTTGAAATCGAAGAAATTCATCTGGATTCCGTCCACACCCGCCTTCTTCAATCGGATCATGTCGTGGACGATCTTCTCGGGACTGCCAACCAGCTGGATATTTCCGCCGACTGCCATCCTGGAATAGCCATCGTGCTCCAGCCGTCCTCGCCAACCATGCGCATCGCTGTCGAACGTAAGCATGCCCTTGGGGGCAGCCCTGTCGTAGTGCGAAGCGATCGCGTCGTAGTACTCTTGGGCTTCCGCGTCCGTTTCCCGGCATATGACCATGGGATTGATCAAGGTCCGGATCGAACGACCGTGCTTGGCGGCTTCGGCTTTCACCCTGGCGGTATGCGGCGGCAGAGCCCCGAGCGCCTTCTCGATCTCGGCGCCGGCCGGGCTGGTGATGAATATGATGTCGGAATATCTCGAAGCGAAATCTATCCCTTTGTCAGAACCGGTGGCACTGACGAGAATCGGCCGCCCGAACTGGGGTTTGGGGTTGATGAACGCCCCCTCCATCCGCCATTTCTTGCCCTCATAGGTGAAATTGTCCGGGTTGGTCCAAAGTTCGTTCACCACGTCCATGAACTCCGCCGCCATATCGTAGCGCAGATCGTGCTCGATACGCGGCCAGCCGAACATCGCGTGCTCTATCGCCCTGTGCCCGGTGACGATGTTGATCCCCCATCTTCCCTTGGTGATGTGATCGAGCGTCGCGCCGAACTTCGCGATGTGCAGCGGATGCCAGGGGCCGTACAGAATATGGATAGTCGCAACCAGCAGTATTCGACTGGTGACTGCCGCGAGCGCGCTCGTCGTAATCATCGGCTCGATCTGGGTTCCGTTCAGGACCCCTCCGTTGCCCCCTTTCGGCAACCACTGGGCCAGGCTGAAAACGAGATCGAATCCCAGTTCCTCCGCACGCTTGGTCAAGGCGAGATTGTAGTCAAATGTCCAATCGGTCGTTCGCGGTAGCGTGGACGCACTCCATCCACCAGCCTGCGTAGGAAGGAACAGCCCCATCAACATGGGTTGCCGGAGAGCCTTGCAGAGCGGGCTATCCGGAAACGTCAAGGGGGATCGCACCGTCCTTCCAACGGCAGGCTTAACCGCGACGAGTTGATCTTGGGACATTTGACTACTCCGTCGCAAAACGTTTGACGGTTGCAGGAAATTCGCCGCTATTTCGTATCGATATACATGTCGGCGAGATTGCCGTTCACACCATCAGCCGTGATCGTGTGGTTCTTGATCTTCGGGTTGTAGATGGTGACGTGCTGCAGTTCCATGAGCGTAAGATCGGGCAGATCGCGCGTGATTATCTGCTGGAAGCGCACGAACAGCTCCCTGCGTTTCGCGGCGTCACCCTCGGTCGCAGCCTTCTCGAAGATCATGTCCACTTCGGGATTCGAGTAGGCAGCGCCGTTGGAGAACGGCACGCCTCGCTTGATGTTCTTTGACCAGTAGAGTCTCTGCAGACCAATGGTCGGGTCGAACATCGAGGCCATATTGTTGATCATCATGTCGAAGTCGCGATCGGTATAGACGCGCTTCAGATATGCGGAGAAATCGGACGACCGTATCGTCAGCTCGATGCCGACATTCGCAAGATACTGCTTTATGATCTCTGCCGTTCTCCTGTAAGTGTCCCCCAGGGCATTCGGGATGTACTCGATGTTCATCCTGAATCGCACGCCGTCCTGACCCCGCTTGTAGCCGGCTTCGTCGAGCAACTGTTCCGCTTTCTTGGGATCGAACGCGTAGGTGCTCACCTCATCAGTATGGAATCGGGCAAGCGTCGAGCTGATTGGTCCATCCATCATCTTGCCATAACCGAACCACGCCAGCCGAAGGATCGCTTCGCGATCGATCGCATGGGCGATGGCCTGACGGACTTTGGGTTCCCGCAGCTGGTCCCGCTCCAGATTGAACTCCAACCTGGCGAAATAGTTGAAGTACTGGTAGCCATTGGTCTCGAACCGAATGTTCGGCAATGCCCGAAGGCGATTCAGCTCGTTCACGGAAACCGGCGTCATCGGCGCGAGATCGATATTGCCCGTTTCGATAGCCGCTACGCGACCGCCTGCGTCGGGGAAGAAACGCACCACGAGCCGATCGACATACGGCTTTGGCTTGTCCCAGTAGTCGGCGTTGCGTTCATAAATGATATGACTGCCGCGCGCCCATTCCTTGAAGCGGAATGGACCAGTACCGATCGGGGCAATATTGGCGGGATTGGTGTCAAATCGCTTGTCGGCATATATATGTTTTGGAACCATTGGAGATTCCGAGCCGGCCAGCGAGTGAAGGAGAAACGGCGCAGGTGCGGACAGGATAATTTCCGCGGTATGCGGATCGGGCGTTCTGACCTCCTGCACCGTCGAGAAAATTCCCCGCCCATGCGGATGAATTTCCTTGAGCAGCATGATCGAGTACGCAACGTCGTCGGAAGTGAAATCCTTTCCGTCGTGCCACTTCACGCCCTTACGCAGCTTGAAAACATATTTCTTTCCGTCCTCGGTTGCCGACCATGACTCAGCCAATTGCGGCTGCGGCTCAAGCGAAAAGTCATAGGTAAGAAGACCTTCCAGGACCTTGCCACTGACCAACACGACTGGCCCCGCCGTCGTGGCTATGGCAGCCAATGACGTCGGTTCGGGGTGGATCAGCATATTGACGGTGCCACCATGTTTTGGCTCCGCTGAAACAGGCGCGACTGCAAAAACAGGCAATAGCAGTGTACAGAGCGCGCACGCGAGCAACCCTCGCCGCTTCATAAACATATCGATTCCTCCCAAGTGGTTCTTGTTCCGTTTTGTGCCCTCTTGGTCTGTTGCCAAGCAGAGACATCACTCACCAATTTATTGACGACAGATACGCGTCATTTCGGCATTAAGCGACTTATGCCCCTCCACAATCAGTCCAAAACCTTCGACGCCGACCATTCTCTGATCCGCGGCCGACAGCGAGGTGATTCGACGTATCCCCATGTCTGAAAGTATCTGTGCGCCGACACAATAGTCGCGCACCTCTGAACCGACCTCTCTTCGGCCGCCTTTGAAGGACACGCTTCTCGCCCTAAGGCGTTCGGCCAACGTCACATCGAAAACGTCCCTGAGCAGGACTATGACCCCTCGTCCCTCCGCCCCAATCGTCGCCATAGCGCAATGGAGATCGTCGATCTGACGACCACCCCAGCACTCGATCACATCGTCGAAGAGATCGATGGCATGCATGCCCACCAGCACGGGGGAATTGCCGGCCAGGTCCCCCTTTATCAGCACCAGGTGCTCAACACTCGTAGCGGTGTTGACGTAAACATGCGCCTCGAAGACGCCACCGTAGCGGCTTTCTATGGACGAGGAATGACGACGCGTCACCACCTTCTCGCTGCGACGCCGGTATCCGATCAGATCTCGCACCGCGACAACCCTAAGACTGTGGATTCGCGCGAATCTTTCAATCTCGTCACCAGTCGCGACACCGCCATCATCGTTGAGAATGCCACATATGACGCCTGCCTCTTGCAATCCGGCGAGACGCGCCGCGTCGACGGCCGCCTCTGCGTGTCCAGCACGAGACAGAACCCCGCCATCCTGAGCCGCTATTGGAAACACATGGCCTGGCGTACAGAGATCGCGCGGGCTTGCGCCTGGGTCTATGGCAATGGCTATGGTTGCAGCTCGATCTGCCGCCGATATCCCGGTCGTAACGCCCCTGGCCGCCTCTATCGAGACTGTGAACCCGGTGTCAGGCCTTGACTGATCACGATGAGGCAACAGGGAAAGGCCGAGAGTGCGAATTCTCTGCTTTGTCAGAGCCAAGCACACCAGTCCACGTGCATGCATCGCCATGAAGTTGATCGTCGAGGCCGTGGCCCATTGCGCCGCAACGAAGAGGTTGCCGAACCCGCCATCGGCATCATCAACCAGAATCAGCATTTCGCCCCGACGGACCGCGGCAATAGCTTCGGGAACCGGCGAGAACGCCCCTGCAAGAGGGGTCGCCTTCTGCAAGTCCATCGGTGGAGCGACCACAAACACTTCGCGTACATCGTCCCTGGTGTTGCGCCGATCTGTCCGGCATCTCGAGGCGGGATTAGATTACAGATTGAATAGCCATTCAAGTTTTTTTGTTATTTTTGGCAAAAAGTGCCGATAATCAACATATTTATTGGATTTGGAATAGCAATATTTTTGGAGGATTTATGCGGAAAATTGGATGCAATTTGCCGCTTGCCGCTGCGGTGATGTTGCTCATGGGTGTCAGCGCCTCCATCGCTCAGCCACGGCACGGCGGCACCCTAACCATGATGGTCGAACCGGAACCCCCGACGCTTCTCACAGGGGTTACGACGTCTGCTGCAACGCTGGCAGTCACCGCGAAGGTTACGGAGGGGTTGCTCAGCTACGACTTCAACCTCAATCCGCGTCCCCAACTCGCCACGGCATTGCATGTCAGCGACGATTGTGGTTGATGAGGAATCCTGGGACCCCATGGGGATGAGGGGAGCGGCAAGCCCCAATCTGCTCCTGAGCAACTGCTTTGTGAGCGACGACAACGTCATTGCCCCGCCAGGTTTCATTCCGCGTCACCGGTGGCAGGCGAAATTCCAGCTCAGCTCTGCCGCCCAGTATACGGGGCTGCCCAGGGGATACTCGATTTTCTTCTGCGCTACCTTCCGAGACGGGGCACGACCGGGGACAGCTATACCCAGCTGCGGCTTGGCGAGATTGCGATCGGCATCGAGGCGGCGCGTTGTATGATGTATCGCGCAGCCTGGCTCTGGCAGTCGAAGCGTATCGGGGAGGCCGAGGTCTAGAGGCCGAGGTCTATACGATCGGCGCGAAACGGCAGGCCATCGAGAGGGCGTCCATCGCCATGGACAAGGCGGCGCGCATTGCAGGGCCGAGTGCCTTTACGGCAACCGGTGAGTTCTCGAGAATGTTCCGGGACCTGCGTGTGCAAACACTGCACGAGAATCCCGACAAGGCTTCCGGAGCGGTCGGACGCGCCCATCTCGGGCTGGAATACGATACCACGGCGAGATAGGTTGTTGCCGGGTTCGGGCAACTGTCGCGCTCAACCTCTGGGAGGACGGGTTGGATCGATTAGGCTCAGGGAGGCTATAAAATGGAACTGCACCTGAAAGGAAGAACCGCCTTCATAACCGGAGGCAGCGCCGGCATTGGTTTTGCAATTGCCGAAGAACTCGTATCCGAAGGCGTAAACGTTGCCATCATGGCTCGCGACCAGAAGCGAATGGCGGCCGCCGTCAAGAAACTTGAGAAAGTCGACGGAGGAAAGGTTCTCGGACTCAGGGGAGATGCCAGCAAGCTGGCCGATCTCGAGCGGACCGTGAAGAGCGCCCGCAAGAAGTTCGGGAAGATCGATATCCTCATTAATAATGCCGGTTCAACCCCAAGAAACAGGATTCAGGATCCGAACGAACAGGTCTGGTGGGATGCACTGAATCTGAAACTTTTGGGCTACGTTCGCGCTGCTCGTATCGTTGTTCCCGACATGCGGAAACAGCGTTGGGGTCGTATAATTAATATCATCGGGCGGGGCGGGCATCAGCCGCATCCGGCCTATATTACGGGCGGCGCCATAAACGCTGCTCTCTTGAATTTTACCAAGGCACTCGCAGACGAGCTGGCGATTGACAACGTACTCGTCACGGGGATAAACCCCGGTCCGGTTCAAACCGACCGCTGGGACACGCTCATAAAGCAGGTTGCGAGAATAACAAAACGTTCCGCTGGTACCGTCACTTCAGAAGCGCTCTTTTCCATTCCATTGGGGCGAACTGCCACACCGCAGGAGATTTCCGGACTGGCGGCGTTTCTCTGTTCGGACCGCGCCTCCTTCATAACTGGCACGTGCATAAATGTCGATGGCGGTGGCACTTATTGCATTTAGCCTTGGCCAGGACTGGGATGCGTCAGGAACTATCCTTCGGACGACTGCCTCAGGTTCTCGGTTCCGCTCGCGCTGCTCTCCAAGACCGAATGGAGGAGCAGTCTCAGGCCACGCTCGACATACTCGCCGACCGACATTTGGGTGCGGAAGCGCCATGCCTTGAGTGCCCATGAGTGGCAGAACATGACGACCTGATTGGCGAACATCTGTGTATTTATTGCGCGAAACACGCCGTCCTTCACGCAATCCTTGATATAACCTTCGATCATTTCGACGGTTTGGAGTTCTTTCGTCTCAACTATGTTCCGATGCCCCTTGGTGAGGGATGGCACTTCTCGATATACGAGCATTGTGGCATCGGAATTGGCATCTACTATCTTGCAGAACGACAGCACCACGGCACTGAACTTGGAGAGGCTGTCGCGGCCCTTGGATTTTCTCGGGATATCGCTCAGATACTTGTCGAAGACTTCGCACAGAATGTGGAAAAGAAGATTCTCCTTGTCTTTGAAATAGTGATAGACGAGTCCCGCACTTATATTGGCGCGCTGCGCTATGTCCGGTATTGTCGTGGCGTGAAATCCGTTTCTCGCAAATTCGAACTTCGCAGCACTTATGATCTGCGCGCGGCGAATATCTGAGATTTTTATCTTTTTTCTCGCCATATTCGCGATATCTCCACTACGCCTTGCAGTTCACCCCGGTTCCGAACATTGGCAAGAACGCACCGCATGGTGATGCTTATTGAGTTCCAACGGGAAATTCAAGAATTATGGGATTCGCTTGATATGCTGTGACTGACGAATTTGACGTTCAGGTACGCTTCCAATCCTTCGGTGGCGCCCTCTTTTCCATACCCGGACGCCTTGATACCGCCAAATGGAATTTCGAGAAATCCCAGACGATAGTGGTTGATGCAAACCATGCCACTCTCGATCGCCGCGGCCGCAACGCCAGCCGGTCCGACCGATGACGTAAATACGTAGGACGCCAGCCCATATTCGAGACGATTGGCTTCATCAATAGCCTCCTCGAAACTTCCGAACGGCACCACCAGCACAACAGGGCCGAAAGGTTCTTCGTTCATGGCTTTTGCCTCACGAGGGATACCACTCAAAACCGTAGGTAGAAAGAAGTTGCCGCGGTTGCCGACGCGCTCCCCGCCAGTTTCAATGCAGGCGCCAGACTGCTGCGCGTCGGCAACAAACTCCTCCATGGCATGCAGGCGCCTGGTATTGGCCAAAGGCCCCATTTCAACAGCCGGATCAAATCCGTCGCCAACCTTGATCCGGGCCGCGGGACTGACAAACCTGTCGAGAAACTCGCCATATTTGCTTGCCTGCACGAGAATCCGCGTCGGAGATGTACATACCTGGCCGGCATTTCTGAAGTTTGCCTTCTATATTACGCATGCCGCCAAGCCAGTATTTGCATCATCGAAGACGAGCACCGAAGCATGTCCGCCCAGTTCCACCGTCGCGGGCTTCATATGGATTGCCGCCAATGCTCCAAGCCGCTGACCGACGCTGGTGGAGCAGGTGAAGGTTATCGTGCGGATCAACGGGGCAGGAATCAGGATATTTGAGATTTGCTCGGGTATGCCGAATACGAGATTCAAAGGGCCTTCCGGCAATCCGGCGTCCATATAGGTCCTACATAGGGCTGCACAGCTGGCCGGCGCTTCTTCAGGTCCTTTCAGAATGACAAAACATCCAGCAGCCAAGGCTGCCGCGACTTTCTTAGAGTCTGACTCGTCTGGGCGGAATCGGTAGGGTCTTCCCAAAGGGGAAATTTTCTGATTCAAGCTGCTGGCAGGGATGGGTCAAGCATATTCGGATGATCTGCGGGAGCGGGTTGCGGCGTCGGTTGTTGGCGGCCGGTCATGCCGTGCGACGGCGGAGTTGTTCGGCGTGAGCGTGTCGAGCGCGGTGAAATGGTCGCAACGGATGCGGGCGACGGGCAGCGCTGCGGCCCGGCCGCTGGGTCGCCAACAGCCGCGCTCGCTGGCAGCCGAGCGTGAGTGGCTGCTGCAACGGCTGGCGACAAAACCGGACGTGACACTGCGGGCCCTGGTAGGTGAACTGGGCGAGCGGGGCGTGGTGACGAGCTACGGCTCGGTATGGCGGATCGTACGCGAGTTCCACCCAGATGAGTCAGACTCTAGCCTCTCGCCCGTCGATCACATGACGGCAGCACGCGATCAGCGAGCTGCCGTCGCGGCGTCGGCGCCTGCAGGCTAAGTCGTGCCAATCACCGCCATCCGGCCGTCACTCGGGCAGCCCTGCCCTTCGCAGGCCCTTGGAGAACGTCGCGACATCCTCCGGTCGGCGGATCGGGAGCCAATCAGTAAGACTGGAGACGCGGAGTGTGGGATCGAGCTGGCGCAAATGGCTTATCGCCCGCTGCGCCTCGTCCGATCGGCCCGCAAGCGCGTGGCTCGCGGCAATGATGCCGACGACCATCAGGAAGCTCGGCAACTCGCTGTATGCCCTCTCCGCCCATGATGAAGCGGCGTCGAAGCGCCCCGCGAACAAATGCGCCAGCGCCATTCCCGCCTGCATGCGAAACATCTCCGGGTCCAACGGACTGAAACGCATGGCGCGGGCAAAATAGTCGATGGCACTGTCCGGATCGCCGCGCTCGGTTCTCAGGAAGCCGCCGAGGAACCAGGCGGCCGCCAAGTTCGGATCGAGCGCAAGCGCCCTGTCGACCAAGGCAATGCTCATATCGAGGTCACCTACGAAATGCGCGAGCGCATGACCACCTCTGGTAAGCGCGACCGCATCGTCCTTACCCAGCTCGACGGCCCGGCGGGCGAGGCGTATGCCTTCCGCGATCTCTCGCGGGCGATCGGTCATCCAGCCATTGACCTTGCGCCAGAAATGGCACCATGCCGCCATCGCATAGGCCGCCGCGTAATCCGAGTCGAGCTCGATCGCCTTGATGAATAAGGGCAGCCCTTCATCGATGGCTTCCCTGGTTCCCAGGTTCAGGTTCGCCCGTCCACGCAGATAGTAGTCGTAGGCGTCGAGGCTGTCGGTCGGCTTTCGCTTCGCGCGTTCGATTTCGGCCAATTCGAGCTGCCGCGCGATCGCGCCAACGACGCTCGCCGAGATTTGATCCTGCAGTTCGAAGATGTCGTCGAGAGTGCCTTCGAACCGCTCCGCCCAGATATGCGCCCCGGTCGTCGCATCGATGAGCTGCCCTGTGATGCGCACGCGGTTCGCGGCTTTGCGCATGCTGCCCTCCAGCACATAGCGCACGCCGAGTTCGCGTCCCACCTGCTTCACGTCGACCGCCCGGCCTTTGTAGGTGAAGCTCGAATTGCGCGCGATGACGAACAGCCAGCGAATGCGTGACAAGGCCGAGACGATGTCCTCGACCACGCCGTCGATGAAATAATCCTGCGCGGGGTCTCCGCTCAGGTTCAGGAATGGCAGGACGGCGATGGAGGGCTTGTCGGGAAGAATCAGAGCCTGTGCAGAGTCTTCCGCCGATGTGGTGGTGCGGGATCTCAAGGAGTCAGGGCCGTCCGATGCCGGTGCTTCCCTGACGTCGCCGACGAAGCGAAAGCCCTTGCGAGCGACCGTTCGGATCAGGCGCTGCTCCTGGCCGCTGTCGCCGATCGCCTTGCGCGCCGCATTGATATGACTGGCCAGGGTTGATTCTGAGACGATCCGCCCGTTCCAGACCGCATCGAGCAGGCTGTCCCTGCTGACGACGCGCTCGCGATTCTCTACCAGGTAGACCAGCAGGTCGAAGACTTGCGGGCCAGTTGCAATCACCTCGGACCCGCGAGAGAGCTCCCGCCGGTCGGGGTCGAGCAGGCAATCTCCGAACACGAACGGCATTCGGCGCTCCTTCACCGCCGTGCGCACGGGTCGAGCCCGTAGCCGAGCCGACCCGGCGGCCGCTGCCAATGCGGGAAAGCCATTGATAGCACGGTCGCGGCATTGGCTCTTGGACAAAAATCCAAGCCAAACTCAACAGTAATTCAAAGCCACCGCAAAGTCTTCGTGCCGCGTTTCAGGCACCCTCAGGTCATCGATGGCGATGGATTTGGTCGGATCGGAATGTAGGACCGCAAATTCTCCCGCCACTTCAATAAACCGCACGCCAGAGAAGGAAGCCCGACGATGAGCATGATCACGACCAAGGACGGCACGGAAATCTACTACAAGGACTGGGGCAAGGGCCCGGTCGTAACCTTCTCGCATGGCTGGCCGCTGAACGCCGACGCGTGGGACGGGCAGATGCTCTTTCTCGCGCAGCACGGCTACCGCGTCATTGCACATGACCGGCGCGGCCACGGCCGGTCCAGCCAGGCCTCATCCGGCAACGACATGAACGGCTATGCCGACGATCTGGCGGCCGTCATCGAGGCGCTCGATCTCAGGGACGCCACCCTGGTGGGCCATTCCACCGGCGGAGGCGAAGTCGCCCGCTATATCGGCCGCCACGGGACGAAGCGGGTCGCCAAGGCGATCCTCATCGCCGCCGTGCCGCCGATCATGCTCAAGTCCGCAGCCAACCCGGAAGGGCTGCCGTTGGAGGTCTTCGACGGCATTCGTGCCGGCGTCGCCGGCGACCGGTCGCAGTACTACAAGGACCTGGCCGTCGCGTTCTATGGCGCCAACCGGCCGGGCGCAAAAGTGTCGCAAGGCACGCTGGACCAGTTCTGGCTGTGGAGCATGCAGGCGGGGACGAAGAACGCCTATGAGAGCATCAAGGCCTTCTCGGAAACCGACTTCACCGAAGACCTCAAGAAGTTCGACGTTCCGACGCTCGTCCTCCACGGCGAGGACGACCAGATCGTCCCGGTCAAGGACTCGGCGGTCAAGTCGGCGCGGCTGATCAAGGGGGCAAAGGAAATCTACTATCCGGGCGCGCCTCACGGCATCACCGCTACCCACCAGGAGCAGGTCAACGCCGACTTGCTCGCCTTCATCAAAGCGTAACACCCGTACGCAAGCCGCCCAATCTCGGGCGACATGCCTGAAACCTGCTCGTCATCGAATGGAGATCTCAATGAAGATCACGGTTATTGGAGGCAGCGGCCTCATCGGATCGAAGGTCGTGAGCCGGCTTCGTCAGAAGGGCCACGAGGTTGTTGCTGCATCGCTCAACTCGGGTGTCAACACCGTCACCGGCGAGGGGTTGGCTGAAGCCCTTAAGGGGGCAAGGGTCGTCGTCGACCTGGCGAACTCGCCCTCGTTCGAGGAAAAGGTCGCGATGGATTTCTTCGAGAAGTCGGGCCGAAACCTCCTGGCGGCAGAGGCGGCCGCCGGAGCGACGCATCATGTTGCGCTCTCGGTGGTCGGGACCGAACGCCTTCTGGAGATGGGCTACTTCCGCGCGAAGTTGGCCCAGGAAGACCTGATCAAAGCCTCAGGGATTCCCTATACGATCGTCCGTTCGACGCAATTCTTCGAGTTCATGGCCGGGATCGCCCAATCGGGCACGATCGGGCAAACGGCTCATCTGTCGCCTGTCTTGTTCCAGCCCATCGCGGCCGATGACGTGGCCGATGCGGTGACCAATATCGCCCTCGATGCTCCAGTGAACGGCACGATCGAGATCGCAGGCCCGGAGCGCGCGCCCATAGACGAACTCGTGGGCCGGTTTCTGAGCGCGACGCGTGATCCGCGCACGGTGATCGCGGATGCCAAGGCGGGCTATTTCGGTATCGCGGTGAACGATCAATCGCTTACCCCCGGCGACAATCCGCGCATCGGCGCGACGCGCTTCGACGACTGGCTCAGTCGGAGCTCATCGCAGCGATAGGCTGCGCGCCTTCCTCTGCTCTCCGTCGGTCGACCAGATCACCGGCGCCGTCCTCGCGGTCGACGGCGGCTGGACTGCCCACTAGGCACCTTCACCGCAAAAGGAAGCAAGATCATGAGGACCATCGAAGACAACCGTGCAGTGCTGGCCGCCGTGCTCATCATGCTCGCCTTCAACGGCCTGTTCCTCTCTGCCAACGGGATCTTCATGCTCGTTGCGCCCCTGACGTGGTACGAGCTGGTTCCCGGGGTAACCGATACCGGCTTCTTCAATCAGCACTTCGTCCGGGACATCGGCATCATTCAGCTGTTCCTGGGCGTCGCGTTCATCGTTGGCCTGCTGCGACCGGAGCGCCGCATCGGCCTCTGGGCCGCCGCCACGCTATGGCTGATCGCGCACGCCCTGTTCCACCTGTGGGAGGTCGCCGTCGGCATCTGCGCGCCCTCCGTCATCCTGCGTGATTTTCCCGCCGTCACCCTGCCCGCGCTCATAGGCATCGCGCTCACTCTCTGGGCGATCCGTCGCTCTCGCGCCGGCAGAGCGGCTTTCGCCTGAGATTCTCGACCCAAACCAAAGGAGACGACCATGACAACGCGTCTGAACTACCTCGCCCAAAAGAATGAAGCACTCCAGGAATGGAATGGTCAGCAGAAGACAAGCATGCACTTGGACCATACCTCATACGCCGGTCGACCGAGGCCGGAGGAGTTGGTTCCGTCGCGCTATGCGCTGCGGGTCGGCGAGATCGACGTTCTGGTGGTCAGCGACGGGGTGCTGCCGCTGCCGACCGAGACGCTTGCCACCAATGCCGACCCAGCTATCCGCGCGGCCTGGCTGCAGGACATGTTCCTGCCGCCGGACGCGTTCGATTGGCCGCTGAACGTGCTCGTGGTGCGTAGCGGCGACCAAACCATACTCGTCGACGCTGGGCTGGGGGGACAGTTCCCGGGCTTCCCGCGTGCGGGGCAGTTCCCCAAGCGGTTGAAGGCCGCCGGCATCGACCTTGGGTCCGTGACCGACGTGGTCATTACCCACATGCACATGGACCATGTGGGCGGGCTGCTTGTCGACGAGGTGAAGAACCAGCTGCGTCCGGACCTGCGGGTCCACGTAGCCGCCGCCGAGGTGGCATTCTGGACGACGCCCGATTTCTCCCACACCTCCATGCCGGGACCGGTGCCGGGCGTGCTCCGGTCGACCGCCAGGCGGTTCGCGGATGAGTATCAGAGCCGGCTGCGGATTTTCGAGGAGGAGTATGAGGTGGCGCCGGGGGTCCTCGTCTGGCGCACCGGCGGCCACACCCCCGGGCACAGCGTGGTCCGCCTGACGTCCGACGGCGACCGGCTGACGTTCCTCGGCGACGCCATATTCCCGGTCGGGTTCGACCATCCCGACTGGCACAACGGCTTCGAACACGATCCCGATCAGTCAGTTCGCGTTCGGGTCCGCCTTTTGCAGGAGGCGGCGGCTACCGGCGAGCTGCTGGTGGCCACTCACCTGCCGTTCCCGTCCGTCGGCCGGGTGGCGGTCAACGGCGACGCTTTTCGTTGGGTAGCGGCCTTCTGGGACTACTGACCGCTTGTTGGGTTAGGGCCTCCGTCTGGACGGAGGCCCTAACCCGAATCACAGAGTGTCACGCGCCGGACGACGTCTACGAGGAGGTGCGCCGTGAGTTCTCCGATGTGGAACTCATCGCGCTTTCGATAGCCATCGATGCGGTCAACCTGCGGAACCGCATGGCCATCGGCTTTCGCAACGAGCATCCTAAGGACTGCAGCCGGACCGCGTGACCCGCTCCGGCAACGACAGGCTTCAGCCTAGCAAGAGGAACATCATGTCCACGTTAAAAGATGGAGTCGTCATCGTCACCGGCGGCAGCTCCGGCATCGGCCGGGCCGCGGCGCGGCGGTTCGCCGAGGCGGGAGCGAAAGTGATCATCACCGGCCGGCGCGCTGAGGCCCTCGAGGAAGCCGCCAGCGATCACCGCGGCATCTCCGCGCTCGTTGCCGACGTCGTCGCGCCGCAGGACGCGGCGCGGACCGTCGCCAAGGTCGTCGAGGCCCATGGCCGCCTGGACGTGCTGGTGAACAATGCCGGAGCGGGCGCCATCCTTCCCCTGGCCGGGGCCACGGCCGAACGGATCGAAAGCATCTTTGCCGTGAATGTCATCGGGACGAGCCTGCTCGCCACGGCCGCCCTGCCCCATCTGGCGGCTGCGAAGGGCGCCATCGTCAACGTCTCCAGCACGTACGGCCACAAGGCGGCGGCGGGGCTGTCGCACTACGCCGCCAGCAAGGCGGCGCTGGAGCACTTGACCCGCTGCTGGGCGCTGGAGCTGGCTCAGCAGGGCGTGCGCGTCAACGCTGTGGCGGCGGGGCCAACCGAGTCCGGCGCCCTGACCGGCATGATGGGGCTCTCGGTGGAGCAGGCTGCAGCCATCGAGACGCAGGAGCGGGAGGCAATCCCCCTCAAGCGGCGCGGCAAGCCGGACGACGTGGCGCGCTGGATCGTAGCGCTGGCCGACCCCGCGTCGGAATGGGTTACGGGGCAGGTCATCGCGGTTGATGGCGGCTTGGGGCTCACATAACTGCATTGCGAAAATCCGGCAGTGCTTATTGGCTCTTGCCCCAAGGAGCGCTTGCACTAGGACCTGGACCGGGTGCAGCTGATGGCGCAGGTAACGCAGCACTGGTTCCGCCATTTTCTGGCCACCACCTTGCAGGCCGCAGGCTGGGATCGCGGCACCATGAAGGGCCAGGGCGGCTGGACGGACGACCGCTCTCCCGACGGCTACCTGCACGATATTCCCGACCACCGCCGCCGCGCCATCAATGCGCTGCCGATCGGCGAGACGGCCGCCGCCGCGGCGAAGAACAAAGGCTAGCGTTCGCGTGTCAATCGCGTGCCGATCTGCCTGCGCGTTCCTGCAGCGTTCTGCACTTCATTGCGCGATCGTCGCGTGACGACGGTTGACGGTGTTGAAGATTTTCAGGGTGTTACTGGCGGAGCGATGCAGATCCGAATTGTGAATCTCAACTTGCATTATCTGGCTCAGATCGCGCATCGGCTAAGTCCACAGTTTGCATCGGCAGTTTTTGGTCAGCAGAAGATTGGGTTAATTCCGTGCTGATTAACCGATGCATATGCGTCAGTAAGGGCCAAAGGTGGAACCTAGTGCATCATGGCCGGATAAAACCACCCCACAACCGGCAATTGCGCCCCTACTTTCCATTCTCCGGCATTGCCTTTGGAAACCGCCCAGCCGTAAGCCTCGGATAACTCGAGCTCATTGGCGACTTTTGCATCGGTCTCCAATTTTCTCTTTAATATCAATAGTTTATGGCGGAGCGATGCAGATTCGAATTGTGAATCTCAACTTGCATCGTTCTGCTCGGATCGCGCATCGGCTAAGACTTTCAGTCTGCATCGGCAATCTTTGGTTCGCAAAAGACTGAGACGCTGATCTTCTGTGCTAATTCAATGATGCGTAGCGTACGCATGTCACATCGCCAGTCCAAGATTCTCCCGCAGCGTTTCTCCCGAGTAGTCCCGCCGGAAAAGCCTCCGGCGCTGCAGTTCGGGCACCACCAGACGAACGAAATCCTCGTAAGAACCGGGCACGTGGGTGGCGGCGACTACGAATCCGTCGCAGGCTTCGCCACAATACCAAGCCTCCAGCTCATCCGCGACATCCGTCGGAGTGCCGCAGAAGATCGGCAGTTCATGCACGGTGCCACGCTTGCTGACTTTGACGAAATCGTCGGGCGTCGGATTCTTATTGCCCGTCATCTGCACGATACGATCGCGCAGCGCCTGCATGCCGCTGATCGACTTCATCTCATCGTCAGTGAAGGGCTCTTGAAGCGGTTTGGTGCCAAAGTCGAAATTGGTGATTTCCGACAGTAGAACGAGTGCATCGATCGGCATCGACAATCTGTCGATGATGTCGAGCTTCTCCTTTGCCATCTCGCGCGTTTCGCCGACGACCACGAATATGGCAGGAGCAATACGCACTTTGTTTGGATCACGTCCTGTCTTGGCGATGTCGGCTTTCAAATCACGATACTGCTTTCTCCCCATCTCAAGCGACCGATAAGACGCAAAAATCAGCTCGCCCCATTTGGAGGCGAATTGGCGGCCGCGGCCGCTTTGGCCCGCCTGGATGATGACTGGATGACCTTGCGGCGAGGGCGGCACAGTGAAAGGCCCGCGGGAGCGGAAGAACTTGCCGCGGTGATCCAGACGCCGCACCTTATCGGGATCGGCGAACAGCCCAGTCTCACGGTCCAGCACGATCGCGTCCGGCGCCCATGTATTCCAGTGCCCGAGCACAACCTCCATGAACTCGTCGGCGCGGTCGTAGCGCAGATCGTGTTCCAGATGCTCATCGCGGCCGAAATTCTCTGCTTCCGAGTCGTTAAGAGAGGTAACCACGTTCCAGGCCGCACGCCCGCCGATCATCAGGTCGAGCGTGGCGAAGGTGCGCGCCACATGATACGGCTCGAAATAGGTTGTCGAATAAGTTCCGCCCAGCCCGATCTTGCTGGTTGCCATGCCCATCGCCGTAAGAATTGGAATCAGGTCCATCTTGACCGAGCGAATGCCATGCTTTACGGCGGGCCGGAAGTCATCCTTGTACATATCCGGCATCGCCAATCGATCGTCGAAGAAAGCGAGATGGAATTTGCCATCTTCAAGCACGCGCGCGATACGCTGGTAATAGCTGGCCGACATGAAATCCGGCATTGCCTGCGGATGGCGCCACGACGCCACATAGTTCGAGCAGTTCTGTGCCTGCAGAAATGCGATCAGCGTCATGTCGTTTCGATTGGCAGATATACTCATTCTTCTTGCCTTTCCTCAGATTCGCAGCCGCACGCGTGCCCGTCCGCCCGGTTTGTATCGGCTACCGGCCGTCTGAGAGGCGCGCCTGGGCCAGAATGCGATCCACCGTTTTCATCGTGGCGGCCTCGATCAGCCGGCCGTCAAGCTGCGCCGCGCCTGCACCGCGCTGGCGCGCCTCTTCCAGCGCCACCGCAACGGTGCGCGCCCATTCGAGATCTTCGTCGGAGGGGCGGAATGCGCGATTGATCGCGTCGATCTGAGTGGGGTGGATTGCCCATTTGGCTTGGAAACCCAAAGCGCGGGCTCGCCGCGTGGCTACTGCTTCCGCTTCGGAATCGCGAAAATTGCCGTAAGGTCCGTCGACAGGAATGATGCCGAAGGCGTGGCAGGCATTGGCAACGCGGGCCATGGCGAAGTGATGGTTGTCGCCCCAATGCAGGGACTTTGCATTGTCGTCTTCCTGTGCCAGAACCGCGTAGTCGGAATTGCCTGCCATCCGCGCGCGGCCGTAAAGTCCGAGGCTTATGGCATAATCGCCGGCGCCAAACGTAACTGATAAAAGCCGCCGAGCCTTTTCAAGAAGCGATTCGACACGCGCCACTCCGGCGGCGGTTTCTACTAGAATGTGCAACTCCAGCGGCGCCTGTTTACGTTCCGCATCCAGTTGGTCGAGCAGCTTTTCGAGAAAATCGATTTGGTCCGGCGTTTCCACCTTCGGAACCATAAATCCGTCCAGTCGCGGACAGACATCGGCCACCTGCATGAGATCACGGAAACCCCATTCGGTATCGAGCCCGTTCACCCGCACCAGCAGACGTTTGTTACCCCAAGCGATTGAGCCGATCGCTGCAATCGCCGCTTGGCGCGCGCCGATCTTCTGGTCGGAAAAGACCGAATCCTCGAGGTCGAGAAACAGCGCACTTGCGTTACTAGCAGCGGCCTTGGTCGCGAATTCCGGCCGATTGGCCGGTACCGACAATAGGCTGCGCATTTCGCGGATATCGGGAACTGCTCTGGTCTGCATGTTTGCCTCTGTATAATGAAAAGGCGGCTCGCGCCGCCTCTCGGCCGCGTTTACTGATCGAGCCAGATTTCGGACATATCGCCGGGATAGATGTGCATCGGCACGACCGTATATCCCTTAATCTTCTTCGAGATCGGCAGCAGACGTTCAGTCCGGTATACGGGAATTGTGAAGGCCTGCTCGACGATATAGGCCTCGAGCTTGCGCACCAACTCGCGTCGTTTCTCCGGATCGAACTCCAGCTTTTGGGCCGCGAACATTTCGTCGATCTTTGGATCGTTGAATCCGGTCGGATTGCTGGAGTTCTTGTCGGCGGACAGGTAGCGGACCAGCACGAAGGACGGATCCTCGCCCCAGTCGCCACTGGGATCGACTATGGCGGTGTAATTGCGAGAATTGCGGCGCTGCACCCAACCGGCAGTATCGACCGTCACCTGCTCGACTTGTACGCCGACCTGGCGCCATTGGTCGATCAGATACAGCGCAAAGGGTGCATAAGGCATGGCAGGGCCGCGATTGATGAACTGGAACTTGAGGTCGGGCACGCCCGCCTCGACCAGCAGCCGCTTGGCCTCCGCCCGCGCCGCCTTGATATCGCGACTGAAGCCCGGCAAAGCCTCGAGTTGTTCCTTCGTCAGCGCATCGGGAGCGCCTGGACGCTGGAAAGCACTGACATACTTCAGCGGCGAAATCTTCGACATCGGCTCAATGCCACCCCAGCGGTCGATGGCCAACGACAGGGCGCGACGCACTCGGATATCGTCGAACGGCTTCACCTTAGTGTTGAACGACACCATGTACAGGCCCATGCCTTCAATGCCGACGAACCGTATATCATCGCCACGGCTAGCGGCGATGCGCTGCTGGTCTGCCGGCGACACTCCCCGAAACTCAGCATCGACCTGGCCGCCGGCTAGCGCATTCACGAGAGCAGTGGAAGAGAGCGCCAGCGCCTTGAAGCCGTCGAGATAGGGCAGTCCCTGACGGAAATAACCGTCGAAACGCTTCCCAGTCCAATGCGAGCCCGGCACGTATTCCACAAACGAAAAGGGACCAGTACCCAGAACGCTCTTCTCGGGAAAGCGCGGATCTTCTTTCAGCTTAGCAGCCGAATAGATGCACGCCCACGGGCTGGCGAAGATCGAAAGCATACCCGAGTTTGGCTGGCGCATTTCGAACACGATAGTTCTGGCATCCGGCGCCGAGATCGACTTCACATCGTCATACTGCGAACGCCAGGCGGATACGATGCCTTGGGGCGGATTGATGATGCGCTCGAAGCTGGCGCGCACGTCCTCTGACGTCAACGGCGTGCCATCATGGAACTTCACGCCGTTGCGGAGCTTGAACGTATAAGTCAGCTTGTTATCGGAGATCGTCCAGCTTTCGGCCAGGTCGCCAATGATATTGGGATAGTTCTTGAGGTCAATTTTCAGTAGCTGCGAGTAATGCGGTGCAAGATGATGTAACACCGCAAAGCTATTCCCGGCATGACAGTCCAGGGTGTGCGGACCGCTAGCGACGGCATAGTTGAGCGTTCCGCCGCGCTTGGTCGTCTGTGCGATAGCCGGCATCGTCAGGCAGACAACTGCCACTGCAGTTCCGAGCAATCCTGTAAGTTTCCCGAATTTCATCGTCTCCTCCTGTTTGTTTGTTCGGTGCAACCGTCCCACAGCACCCGATGTTTTGGGGGTGCTCCACCTCTCATGACAGCGGTCACCGGCCGCGCGATTTCGGATCAAGCCAGTCACGCAAGCTGTCGCCGAGAAGGTTGAAGGCAAAAACCAGCAGGCTGATCGCCACGCCGGGGAAGATGATCATCCACGGTGCCTGCCGGTAGAAATCAACCGCGCTGCCCGACAGCATCAGCCCCCAGGCCGGCGTCGGTTCGGTGACGCCGAGGCCGAGGAACGACAGCGACGCTTCGAGCAGGATCGCCTGCGCGATGTACGAGGTCATCATGATCAGGTACGGCGCCATCAGATTGGGCACCATGTGGCGGAAGATGATGCGGCAGCTGCTGTAGCCGGCGACCCGGGCGGCGTCGACATAGGACATTTCGCGCAGCGACAGTGCGGAAGAGCGCACTACGCGCGCCACGTTGGGAATGATGGGAATGGCGATGGCGAAGATCAGGTTGACGTCGATCCCAGCCGCGATCTGGCGGCCCAGCATGGCGACCACGACCAGGGCCAGGATGATGATGGGCAGCGACAGGAAGATGTCGACGATGCGCTGGACCACAAGGTCGAACAGGCCGCCGAAATAGGCCGACGCCACGCCGATGATGGCGCCGATGGTGCTGCCGATGAAGGCGGAGGACAGGCCGATGACCAGCGCCGTGCGCGCGCCATAGAGGATGCGCGAGAAGACGTCGCGGCCGAAATTATCGGTGCCGAACGGGAACTCCAGCGACGGCGGCGTGAACATGGCGCCGAAATTCATCGCCACCGGATCGTAGGGCGCCAGCAGCGGCGCCAGGAAGCCGCCAATGGCGATGACGACGATGACCAGCAGGCTGACGGCGCCGAGCGGCTCGGTGCGCAGGAAATGCCGCGTCGAGCGCAGGAAGCCGCCGGTGCGGGAGACGCTTTCGAACTCGATCGAGGACGCTGCGGACATCGGCCGCTCCTCAGCGATAGCGGATGCGCGGGTCGAACACCGCATAGAGAATGTCGACCAGCAGGTTCATGAGGACGAAGGTGGCGGCGACGAACATCACCAGGTTCTGGACCAGGATGAAGTCGCGGTGCGATACGGCCTGCACGAAGAGCTGGCCGATCCCGTTCATGTTGAAGACCTGTTCGGTGACGACCAGGCCGCCCATCAGGAACGCCAGCTCCAGGCCGACCACCGTGATCGCCGGCAGCATGGCGTTGCGCATGCCGTGCCGGATCACCACCAGCCGCTCGGACAGGCCCTTGGCGCGGGCGGTGCGGATATAGTCCTCGCCCATCACCTCGATCACCGAAGAGCGGACGATGCGCGCGATCATGGCGCTGTAGCGAGTGCCCACGACCATGGCGGGCCAGATCAGCAGCGACAGGTTGGCGGCCGGATCGACCCAGAACGGCGTGAAGGTGATGGGCGGCAGCCAGTTGAACGCCCACAGCAGGCCCAGGATCACCAGCATGCCGAGCCAGAAATTCGGCACCGCCAGACCGGCGATTGATCCGACTCGCATGACGTAGTCCAGCCAGGTATTGCGGTAGATGGCGCTGAGCGTGCCCATCGGTATGGCGAACAGCACAGCGAGAAAGGCGGCCATGATCGCCGCCTGCACCGAGATCGGCAGGCGGATGCCGATCTCCTCCGCCACCGGCCGGCCGGTCCACATCGATTCGCCGAGATCGAGCGTCGCCAACCCGCCGACCCAGTCGGCGAACTGCACCACCAGCGGCTTGTTGAGGCCCAGGCGTTCGCGTTCGGCCTGGATGACCTCTTCCGACACGGTGGCGCCCTCGGAACGCAGCTTCACCTCGACGATGTCGCCGGGCACCACCCGCAGCATGAAGAAGATCAGCGCCGCCGTCCCCAGCAGGGTCGGGATCATCAGCAGCAGGCGCTTTACGACGTAGACCAGCATGGCGTCACAGCTTTATGCAGGCGGCGCGATGGCCGGGCGAGATCTCGCGCAGCTCGGGCACCGCCTGGCTGCATTCCGCGGTCGCCATCGGGCAGCGGGTGCTGAACACGCAGCCCGGCGGCAGGTTGACGGGCGACGGCAACTCGCCCTTCACGATGCGCTGGCCGCGGGCGCGCTCGATCTGCGGATCGGGCACCGGCACGGCGTCGAGCAGGGCGATGGTGTAGGGATGGCGCGGATTGTCGTACAGCTCGTCGCGGTCGGCGATCTCCATGATGCGGCCCAGATACATGACCGCCACCCGGTGCGAGATATGCCGCACCACCGCCAGGTCGTGCGCGATGAAGAGATAGGTCAGGCCGAGGTCGCGCTGGAGCTCGTCGAGCAGGTTGATGATCTGGCCCTGGATCGACACATCCAGCGCCGACACCGGCTCGTCGCAAACGATGATCGAGGGCTTCATGGCCAGCGCGCGGGCAATGCCGACGCGCTGGCGCTGGCCGCCGGACAGTTCGTGCGGAAAGCGGCTGGCCATGTAGGGGAACAGGCCGACCTGCTGCAGCAGCTCGGCGACCCGCCGGGCGATGGCCGCCCGGTCCGGCTCCAGCCGGTACACGGCCAGCGGCTCGGCGATGATCTGCCCGATCGTCATGCGCGGATTGAGCGAGGAGAACGGATCCTGGAAGATCACCTGGATGCGGCGGCGATCCTCGTCCGAGGCCTTGCGCCGGCGCGCCACCTGCTCCCGGCCGTCGACGGCGATCGTGCCCTCGGTCGGGCTGTCCAACCCCAGCAGGGTACGGCCAATGGTGCTCTTGCCGCAGCCGCTCTCGCCCACCAGCCCCAGCGTCTCGCCGGCATTGATGTGGAAGGAGACGCCGTTGACCGCCTTGACCGCCGCCTTGCGGCCGAACAGGCGGCCGCCATCGACCACCGTGAAATGCCGCTTCAGCCCCTTGACCTCGACGCGCGCCGTGCCGCCGGCGATCTCGCCCGCCGCGACCGACGCCGCCGGCGGCAGCGACGGCGGACGCAGCGCGCCGGAGAGCAGCTCTTCGGCCCGCCAGCAGGCGGAGCTGTGGCCGCCCGCGATGGTGCGCAGCGGCGGATCCTCGTCGCATTTGTCGATGCGGAAGGCACAACGCGGCGCGAAACGGCAGCCGCCCGGCGGCCGCATCAGATCGGGCGGCACGCCTTCGATCGTCGCCAGCTTGTTCGATCGCCGCCGGTCCAGACGCGGCACCGACTGCAGCAGGCCCAGCGTATAGGGATGCTGCGGCCGGACGAAGACCTCGGTCGCGGTTCCCCGCTCCACCAGGCGCGCGGCATACATCACGTTCACCGAATCAGCATAGCGCGCCACGATGCCCAGATTGTGCGTGATGACGATCATGGCGATGTCGAGCTTGCGCGCGAGATCGCGCATCAGCTCGAGGATCTGGGCCTGGATCGTGACGTCCAGCGCCGTGGTCGGCTCGTCGGCGATGATGAGCTTGGGATTGCAGGCCAGCGCCATGGCGATCATGACGCGCTGGCGCATGCCGCCGGAGAGATGATGCGGATACTGGTCGAGCCGGCGTTCGGGATCGGTCATGCCGACCAGCCGCAGCAGTTCCACCGCCCGGACCCGGGCCTGCGCCTTGTTCATGCCCATGTGCTCGATCAGCGGCTCCGTGAGCTGCAGGCCGATGCTGAGGACCGGGTTGAGCGAGGTCATCGGCTCCTGGAACACCATGCCGATGTCGCGGCCGCGCAGTTTGCGCATCTGCGCGTCCGACAGCTTGTCGAGTTCGCGGCCGTCGAACACGACCCGCCCGCCGACCATCCGCCCGATCGGCTTGGCCAGCAGCCGCAGCAGCGCCAGCGCCGAAACCGACTTGCCGCAGCCGCTTTCCCCGACCAGGGCCAGGATCTCGCCCCGGCGCACCTGGTAGGAGATGCCCTCTACCGCCCGCACCGTCCCCCGCTCGAGGACGAAATGCACGTGCAGATCCTCGACCGAGAGCAAGACCTCCTTCTCCGGCGTCGGCGGCGTGCACGCGGCGGCGTTCGGCATCGACAGCTCCATACGACGCCTCAGATGACCCGCTTGCGGCGCAGCTCCTCGATCCGGTCCGGGCCCAGCCCCAGGCAATCGCGGAAGATTTCCTCGTTGTGCTGGCCCGGATCGGGCCCCAGCCAGCGGATTTCGCCCGGGGTCTCCGACAGTTTGGGGATGACGTTGGGAACGGTGACGTTGCCGGAGCGCGGATCGTGGATCTCGACGAAGTTCTGGCGCGCCTTGAACTGGGGATCGACGTAGATGTCGGCCACGTTGTTGATGGGGCCGATCGGCACCTCGAATTTCAGGCAGTGGGCGATCAGCTCGTCGCGATCCATGCGGCGCGTGAAATCGTTGACCAGCCTGTTGATCTCGTCGCGGGCCGCCAGCCTCTGCGCCATTTTCGCGAAACGGTCCGGGGCCAGCAGGTCCTCCCGTCCCATCGCACGCGCCATGCGCTCCCACATCGCGTCGGTGGTGCAGGCCAGCGCGATCCACTTGCCGTCCCTGGTTTCGTAGTGGCTGTGCGGCACGATGTTCACGGTGTCCGCCCCCATGCGCTCGCGGATGAAGCCGGTGCGGGCGTAGACGCCAATCATCTCGTCGAGCATGCGGAACACGCCCTCGTAGAGGCCGATATCGACGTACTGGCCAATGCCGTGCTTGTTGCGTGCCGTATAGGCCAGCAGCGCTCCCAGCGCGCCGTAGAGCCCGGTGATGTAGTCGCCCAGCGACGTCGAGCCGGGCATCACTGGCCGCCCGCCGGGCTCGCCGGCGAGATAGGACAGGCCGGCGAAAGCGTGCGCGATGCGGGCGAAGCCGGGACGGTCGTTGTAGGGACCGGTCTGGCCATAGGCGGTGACCCGCACCAGGATCAGGTCGGGCTTGACCTTCTTCAACTCCTCGTAGCCCAGGCCCCAGCGCTCGAGCGTGCCGGGCATGAAGTTCTCGACCACGATATCGGCATCGGCGATCAGCCGCTTGATCAGTTCGCGCCCTTCGTCGGTACGCAGATCGAGCGTGATGCACCTCTTGTTGCGCTGTTCGCTGAGCCAGATCAGCGAGGAACCGGCATTCGTAACCGTGCCGAAGCTGCGGCTGGAGCCGGGTTTGCCGGGCAGCTCGACCTTGATAACATCCGCGCCGAACTCGCCCAGGATCGTGGCCACGAACGGCCCTGCCAGCATGGTCGCCAGGTCGATGACCTTGACGCCGCTCATCGGAAGTTTGCGTTCTGTGGAAGCTTCTGACATCGCCCGATCCTTCTCTTGAGTCGAAGCGGGCACCACCGCAACGCATAGGCGCTGCGGATTGAACGACCTCTAGAACCGCGCTTCCACCCTGTACTTCGTTGGGGCGCAGTATCGTTGACGTGTCAGGCCGGGAGAAATCGTAAGATACTATTCGTTTATAGGCAGAAACAATGAGCGCGATGCTGCATCAAATAGGCCAACCCGCGTTCGGATCAACAATTACAGATTTGAGGAAACGCACAAAAATCTTTGCAGGAGGCTGCAACGGCCGATCCTGTACCGTCACAATGCCATAGTTACGTTTAATGGAGACATCGACAATACGGGCAAGGCCCACTTTGCTCCGCATTTCGTTCGAAATCAGCGTTCTCGGTACGAATGCCACGCCAAGCCCCGCAGCCGCCATGCCGACCAGCGTGGAAAAATTCACTACTTGTCGTCCGTGATTAAGCGGCTGAAACGACAACCCGTGACTGGCGAATGCCGCTTCCAACAACCGCCGCGCGGTCGTATACACCTCAGGAATCAGCAGCTGTTCGCGCGCCACGTCCTGCAGGTTAACAGTTGACTGAGCCGCGAACCGGTGATCAAGCGATGTAACCAATACGCACTCATCAACCGTTAGCGATTCGAAGACAAAAGGTGGCGTGGGATCTTCCAGTACCATCACAGCCAGATCGGCGCGCCCGGACCTCACTTCGTTCAGTATACCCTCGAATGTTGTCAGATCATGCATGCGCACAGCCACGCGCGGATTCTGCCGTGCGAACCTTCTGATAAGCGACGGCATAACAACGGCGGCCAGCATCGGCGTAATCGCGATTGTAACCGTGCGCTGATGCTTCTTCGCCGTTTCCTGGAATTCCTCGACCACACGCCGCAGTTCGCGCAATGCCTTTTCGGCGCTGCGCCGCAGCCGCTCGCCGTGTTCAGTGGGAACAACCTGACGCGTGGTACGCGCCAGCAGCTTGACGCCCAACATGAATTCCAGCCGCTGGATGCGGCCGGTAACGGAGGGCTGCGATAGATTCAGCTTTTCGGCGGCGCGGCTGAAGCTGCCGAGTTCGGCCACGACCAGAAAAGTTTGCAGTTCATCAAGGCCAAAGCGAAGTTGCGAGCCCGGGCTGGGCTCTGCCTCTTTCTTGGAAATCGCGCGTGGCATAAGCCATTATCGCTGCCGCCATATTTATAGGCAACGCCGATTGATAATATTGATAAAAGGTCATGTATGGAGCGATAGCTTGCATCGATAATTCGGGCAACAGAATGGGAGAAAACTCGACGCCTGTTCGTGGCGTCCTTCCTCCCGAAAGCTCGAATCTTGAGCATCGGTGCGGGATAGAACGACGGTACAATCACCCATTGAGCACATGGTTTCTGTTCTCCCGTATCGCTCTGGAAGGTGAACGGCTAATTTGCATTAACAGTTTATGGTCAGCAGAAAATTGAGATGCCCATGCGGGGCTGATTAACCGATGTATAAACATCACTGAGGCCCAAAGGTGGGACTTAGTGGATCATGGCCGGATAAAACCACCCCACAACCGGCAATTGTGTGCTCACTTTCCATTCTCCAGCATCGCTTTTGAAAACCGCTCAGCCGTAACCCCCCGGATAACTCGAGTTTATTGGCGACCGTTGCATCGCCCGCGAATTTTCTCTGTAATATCAATAGTTTATGGCGGAGCAGCCGCTGGCCAGCGAACTATTCTCCGGGGATTTCCCTGTTTATCAGGGAAAATATTAGCATTCCCCCACCTCTCGCCGCCCATCGGGCGCAGGATCTCCTGCAATACCGGGCATTTTCCGCAGCAACAGGATTCCAGAAACAGGGATTTCAGGGCGGCGAATCACGGATCGTGGCCGTCCCGAACAGGCACCTGTGCCTGCTGTGATAGGCAGGATGCAGGAACGGGAAGGCCTCCTTGAACTGGCTCGAGCACCGCCCCAACTAGAAGCTGCCCTAGAAAGCATCATCGGCGGCTTGCTGTGCCTGACGCCCTTCTGCTTTTGCAGCGCTGAGTGGATCAGCACGAGAAGGTCCTCCCGTTCCTGTGGCTCGGTGTGATTTTCGGACAACTATCCGGAGCGGCGCCCATGACTTGCGGCCCCGTTGCCAAGGAGTTGCAATGTCAGAGCTTTCAATCGCTTATCTGGCGGCTTCTCCGCGGCGGCGCGATGGGGCGATCGGCGCTGGTGCGCCCACTACTAGATGTCAAGGTAGGCAAGATCGACATCATCGCCGTTTACAAAGTTGACCGGCTAACCTAGTCACCGTCCGACTTCTCAATTCATAAATCGGAGCAGGATCCGTTTGGATGTGGACACAGTTTTTCTTCGCCTGCCGCTAGCACCCTCCGCGACATGAGGCCGACAAGGGAACCTCAGATTTCCCGCATGAGCCGCCTTGCCGTGTCGACAAAGCCGGCGATCGCCACATCATCGCTGCCGAAGGATGGGACCAGCCGCACAATTACCCGGCCTTCGCCGGCGCGCCTTGACTTGAGGGGATAGCCCGCCGCGGCAAATCCGGCGAGCAGCGCCTGCGGCAGGGCAATGAACACTTCGTTCGCTTCGACCGGATGCAGCAGGTCGATGTCCTCGATGGCTTGCAGTCCCTGCGCCAGCGCGGTCGCGAGCGCATTGGCACGGGCCGCATTCTCCCGCCACACCCCGTCGCGCAGATAGGCCAGAAGCTGCACTGACAGGAATCGCTGCTTGGCGAGCAGCAGCCCGCCACGCTTGCGGATACGATCGATGTCGTCCGCCAGATTCGGATCGAACACCACGACCGCATCGGCGCACATGGTGCCATTCTTCGTGCCGCCGAAGGACAGAATGTCGACGCCGGCCTGCCAGGTCATTTCCGCCAGGCTGCAGCCGACGCCCGCGACGGCATTGGCCAATCGCGCACCGTCCATGTGCAGGATCAGGCCACGATCATGCGCCAGTTGCCCGATCGCGGCGACCTGCGGCGGCGAATAGACAGTTCCGTCCTCGGTCGCCTGGGTCAAACTGATGCCGACCGGTCGTGGATCGGCCGGTCGGCGCGGGTCGAGCCCGTCAAGACAGTGTGCCAGAGAAGCGGCATCGATCCGCCCATGTTCCCCGGCAATGCCGATCGTTTCCAGCCCCGGCGAGAAGAATCCGACGGCATTGGCCTCATCCTTCCTTATGTGTGCCGCCTCGTGGCACAGCACGGCGCCGAACCGGTCGGCGAAGGTCGCGATGGCAACCGCATTCGCCGCGGTCCCGCTGACGACCGGCACAACATGGACGTCCCGCCCAAAGACAGCCGCGAATGCCGCATCCACCTGCCGCGTCCAGTCGTCGTCGCCATAGGGCTGGGCTTCACCGGCGGAGGCCTCGGCGATGGCCCGCAGAATCCGCGGATCGACACCGGCCATCGTATCGGTGCGCAGGAACATGTCAGGCGCGCTGCTGCGGATAGACGGGCATCAGCCAGCGTTCGTATTCCGGCACGTCGCCAATTGCCACGGCGCGATAGAGCGACTGCAACTGCCTGGTCGTCTCTCCCGGCACGCCGACCCCGACCGGTAACCCGTCGACATGCGTCACCGGAATGATCTCCGGTCCGGTGCCGCAGATGAACGCCTCATCGCAATCGAGCAGCTCGGTCCGATCGATATCGCGTTCCACCACGGGCAGGCCAAGCCGTTTCTCCGCCAGTTCGATCATGGTCGCCCGGGTGACGCTTTCGAGTACGTCGCTGGTGATGCTGGGCGTCGCCAGCCGTCCGTTGCGGCGCATGAAAAAGCAGGCAGTCGGAGCCTCGGCGATCTTGCCGTTGGCGTTTAGGATCAACGCATTGTCGTGCCCGTTATGGCGCGCCTCCATCACGGCGAGCCGGCTGTTGACGTAGTTGGCCGTGGACTTGAGGCGCGGCGGCATGGAGGAATCGCTCATGCGCCGCCAGGTGCTGATCGCCACCCTGATGCCGGTGCGCTGCTGGGCCGATGGCGGCCGCGTCAGCGCCGTAATCGCCAGACCGACGGGACCGGACGCGCCGATCTCGCCATCGCCATCGACATAGGCCAGCAGGCGGATATGGACGGTGTCGCGAAAGCCGTTGGCAATGATCAACTCGAGCAGCGCCGCGGCCAGGTGTTCGTTCGTCAGGCTGGCGTCAAAGCGCAGCAGCCGCATGCCGGCCTGCAGACGCTGCAGATGCTCCTCGACGCGGAACAGGTACATCTGTTCCGACCGCTCCTGCCAGTAGCCGCGCAGCCCCTCGAATACCACCGCTCCATACTTGAACGCGGGCGTAAGCACGTGCACCTGCGCCTTGTCGTAGTCGACGATGCGGTCGTTCATGTAGATGTACCGGGGCGCGGACAACTTGCTTCTCCTTACGCAACGCGACTGGCTCTGTCGGACAGGTTGTAACGCGACGTCTCGGCGTTCCAGCCAAGGGCGCGGGAGAGCAGCCTGGCCTGCTCGATGATGCTGGCCGCAATTCTCGCTTCGTCGCGGCTGGCAAAGCGGAACTCGGGGATCGTCACGCTGAGCGTACCGACAATACGGTCGCCACGACCGAAGACAGGCGTGCCGATGCCGACCGATCCGGCCCAGGCATGGCCATGCGTCATCGCATAGGACCGCTTGCGAATCCGGGCGATCGCCGTCGCCAGCTCGTTCTTGTCCAGCCGGCGCCCGTCATTGGGCGCAAAATACTCGTGCTGCGATATTTCGCGGATCACAGCATCGCCCAAGAACGCAAGCACGCTGCGGCCGGAGGCCCCCCATACGATATGGAAAGGCTGGTTCATCTTGATCCGGTAGCGGATCGGTTGCGGCGAATCGACCTTGGCTACGAAGGAAAGCGTGTGATCGTGCTCGTGATAGAGGCCGAACAGGCAGGTTTCGTCGGTCGCCTTCACCACTTCGGCCATGAAGGGCCGGGCGATGTCGACCAGCGACAGGCTGTCCACCACAAGTGTCGATATGCGATAGAACTCGAGGCCGATCCGGTACCGTCTGCCCTGGGTCTGCTCGATGAAGCCATGCTGCTTCAGCACCTGGAGCATGCGATGCGCTGTGCTGGGCGGCAGACCGACCTTGTCGGCGATATCCTTGACGCCGAAATCGCGGTCGGCGGATGCCACCGCATCGAGGATCTGCAGGATGCGGGTGCTGACGCTGGCGCTGTCGGCCGGTTCCCTGACGGCTGCAGCGCGCACGGGACGTCCGCGCCTGGAAGCTTCGACGGGCGGTTTGCGGGCGCGCATGGCTAGAGCACCCCATCGACATAGCCGCGCAGCCGGGCGGCATGTTCCTTCACCAGTTTGGCCAAGGGACGCAGCATGCGCTTGCGGTAGCGTTGCTCCGGTATCGTGAGCTGCAACGAGCCCACCACCTGCTCCTTCGCGTCGAAGATCGGCGCGGCAATACCGATGGCGCCAACCAGCCTTTCGCCCTGGCTGACGGCGAATCCGTTCTTCCTGGTCGCCTGCAGCGCCTCCTGCAGCAGGCGGCTGTCGACGATCGTTTCGGCAGTCAGCCGCGCCACCTTGCGCCGATTGAGGTATTTCCTGATTTCCGCCGCGTCCATGAAAGCAAGGATCGCCCGCCCGCTGGCGCCGGCATGCAAAGGAAGATTGCCGCCGGGTTCGACAACGTATTGCAGCGCCCGGGTGCCCTCTTCCACCGCCAGCACCGTGTAACTGCCGCGATCGCGGTCGAGCCAGTTCAGGCAGGCGGTCTCGCCAGTCGCCGCGGCCAGTTCGCCCAGAATCTGCCTGACGCCGACGGTCAGCGGTCCCGATTGCGCCAGCAGGGCGAACAGCCGGTAGAGCTCGGTGCCGGGTCCGTAAACACGCCTGTCCGGGTCGAAATTGGCCAGTCCGCAGGAAGCAAACTCCTTCAGCGCCTTGTGGGCGGTGCTCACAGGCAGACGCGCACCCGCAGCCGCCTCGCTGACGGTGATTGGCGCTTCGGTAACCAGCAATTCCATCAACCGGCGGAAGCGCTCCACGCCGCCGCTAGCCATGTTTTCCTCCCGCGCAGCCGTTTCTCCTGCCGTGCCTTATAGCACGTGCCGGTCCGCTTTCGATCCAACCCCCGGGAGAACTGCCGATATTCCAGACACGCTGCAGTCATAGCGCCTTTCTCGCCGCCACTGCCCGGCCCAGACGGATGAGCCATCCGGGTTATGGCGCCTCCACGAGGGATTCCAGGCTTACGCCATTGGCCGCGAACACTTCCCGCGCGATACGAAACGAATCGATGGCCGCCGGCACGCCGCAATATATCGAGGTCTGCAGCAGAGCCTCGCGGATTTCGACGGGCGTGCAGTCGTTGCGCAGCGCCGCATTGAGATGCAGACGCAGCTCGTGCGGACGGTTCAGGGCCGTCAGCATCGCGATGCAAAGAAGACTGCGCGTACGCCGGGGTAATCCTTCGCGGGTCCAGACCGATCCCCAGGCAAATTCGGTGACCAGTTGCTGCAATGCCCCGGAAAGGGCGTCGCGTTCGGCCAATGCCTTGTCGACATACTCCGGTCCCAGCACTTCACGGCGTATCGCCAACCCCTTGTCGAACAGCGCACCATCCATTGGCGCAACCTCCCTTTCCTCTCAATCTCCATAGAACTGCTGCGGCAGCCATAGCGCGATCTCCGGGAAGGCGATCAGCAGCCCGCACATGACGAGTATCGCCACAAGGAAGGGCAGGATGCCGATAAAGACATCCTCCACTCGTCCCTTCTTGCGCAGGCCCTGGACAACGTAGGAGACCATGCCAACCGGCGGCGTCAGCTGGGCCATCTCGCAGACCAGCATGATGACAATGCCGAACCAGACCGGATCGTAGCCCAGCTCGACGACGATCGGCGCCACGATCGGCAAGGTCAGCAGCATCATCGCCAGGACCTCCATTATGCAGCCCAACAGCACGTAGATGCCGATGATGATGACAAGCGTGCCGGTTGGAGAAAAACCAAGTCCGAGCACGAACTCCTTCATCTGGTCGGTGAAGCCGATCATGGCCAGACCGGTATTGAGGAAATAGGCGGCCGCCATGATCAGCATGATCATGGCGACGGTCTTCATCGTCGATTCGGCAGCGCGGAACAGGATCGCGGCCTTGAACTGCTTCCACTTCCAGGCCATCAACCCAGCCAGGACGACGCCCAGCGCCGCCGCCTCGCTGGGCGTCGCCAGACCGACATAGATCGAGCCGACCACGACCAGAAACAGCATCAAGACCGGGATGAGGTCGGACAGGCCGCGGCTGCGTTCCTCCCAGGTAAAGCGCTGGCGGATACCGCCCCATTGCGGCCTGAGCACGCACGTCACGCCGATGGTGAGCATGAACAGCCCCGCCAGCATGATTCCCGGAATGAAACCGGCAAGATAGAGCTGCGGAATCGAAGTTTCCGTCACCACGGCGTAGATCACCATGTTGATTGACGGCGGAATCAGGATTCCCAGCGTCCCGCCGGCGGCCAGGCTGCCGAGGTAGAGACGTTCGTTGTAGCGCTGGCGTTCGGCTTCGGGCAGCGCCACAACCCCGACCGTCGCCGCCGTCGCCACGCTTGAGCCGGAAGTTGCCGCGAAGAACGCGCAGGCTACGATATTCGCATGCATCAGGCCGCCGGGCAGCCAGCTCACCCAGCGCAGGACCACCGCATACATGCGTTCGGCAACGCCGGCCGCCAGCAGCAGGTGCCCCGTCAGGATGAAGAAGGGCACAGCCACCATGGTGAACTCGATACCATGGCTCCATGCCTGTTCACCGATCGTCACGAGAATCGGCACCGGCGCGAAACTGAAATTGACGAACAGGCCGATGAGAAAAAGAGCGCCCGCCACCGGCAGCGCCAGAGCCAGCATGACCAGCAGAGCCAGTCCGATCTGCAGCAGCATCAGTTTGCTCCCGGTGCTTTGTATTCAACCGCCTCGTCAAGAACTTCCTCGACCTCGTCGTTCAGCGAAGGTGCGCCGCCGTACTTCAGCACCAGGTCGGACCGGCGCCTGATCATGAACCAGACGATCGCCAGCAGCAGGATTGCGACAGTTATAAAGAAGAATATGAGACCGCCCAGCCACGGCACCTGGGGCAGCCACAACGGCGTGCGCAGCGGCGTGGAGGCAACCGATCCCATGCGGACCGTGTCGGCCACGGTCAGCCACGCATACCAGAGAAGGGTGCCGCTGAAAGCCGCCAGAACGACCATGCAGACGAAATCGAGCGCCACCTGCACCGGCCGCGGCAGCCAGACATAGAGCGTGTCGATGCGAATATGCGCCCGCCGGATCAGGGTGTAGGAGAACGACCACGAGGTCGCGACGATGAAGATGTAGCCGGTGACCTCGTCCATCGCCCCCAGCGTGACGCCTGCCGACTTGCGCAGTATCACGTCGATGGCAATGAAGATGGCCGAGCAACCGATGGCCAGGCCACCGACGCGCGCGGCCCATGTCGCGACATGATCCAGCCAGGAAAGCCCTCGCTCGGCCACCTGCAGGACGTGCTTCTCAGGGTTTGGCGACAAGAGACAGCTCCTTACCGATCGAGTCGTTCCAGGCCCTGGTGCAATCGGGGCCGCAGGCTCCGGCGAATTTTGGCAGCACCGAGCTTTCCATGATCTTCGCCAGTTCCTTCTTGTCCTCGTCCGATACCGGCACGAGCTTCATCCTGCCCCTGCTCACCCCCTCCTTCTCGCCGTAAGTGCAGCGGCTATCGCCGGTGCTGCACCAGATGCCCTGATTGGAGGCTTCGGTGACCATCGCGACCACCCGGTCGCTGTAGGCGGTATTGGTGGCCTTCTCCAGCCAGGCCTTGGTCGCCGGATCCAGCCTTGCCCACGTCTTGTCGTTGGCCACGCGCAACCATGCGGCCCAACCCACCACGAGAGGGTAGAGATGGGTGGTGACTTCATGCAGTTTCAGCGTGTTGCCGGCTAGAACGCCGGTGATGGCGCAATCGACCACGCCGCGCTGGAGCGCCGTCACCATTTCGCTGCCGGCCGTCGATACCGGGGTTGCTCCCAGGCCGCGCACCAGATCGGCCGTGGTGGCGCTCGAGGTACGGATGCGTTTGCCCTTCAGATCCTTGAGTCCGGACATCTCCATGTTGCACCAGAAAATCTGGGCATTCGACGGCCCCAGGCCGAGAACGACGGCGCCGGTCTTGCGCGCCAGCGCTTCGGCAACCGCCGGCCGATAGGCATTCATGCCGCGCAATGCCGAGGGCAGGTCAGGCATGACGCCGGCCAGATCGAGCGCATCGAGTTCCATGACGTCGGCCGAACCGTAATTGGCCACCAGATCGACGAAATCGGCCAGGCCCTGCTGCATGAGACGGATCACCTCCGGCCCCTTCAGGTTGAGTTCGGTCAGGCTGTTGAGCGATACCTTGATGCGCCCGTTGCTGAGTTCCCCCACATCCTCGGCCCAGAACGGACGCTGGCCGAAATTCCAGATGCTGGTCGAAGAGAAATTGCCGATGACCTTGAACGAAGCCTGGGGCAGGCTGGCTCCTGCCGCCTTGAGCTCGGTGCGGGCCTGCGATTCCTGCGCCATGGCCGGTGCCGTCTGCGCCAGTCCCGCGAACGCGACGGCCGCAGCCATAAGGGTTTTCTTCATGTCCAGCCTCCTGTTCGAATTGGCCTAGGTGGATCGACTGTCCCCGAAGGCGAGAAAATACTGCGTACGCTCCTTCATGCGGGCGATCAGAAGCGCCAGATCGTTTTCCGTCATGAGCATGCGCACGCCCATGTCGACGTAGCGCTGCCAGTCTTCCGGCTTCTTCGGGCCACCCATGCCGACGAACTTGCCATTGCGCTGCGCGGCACGGCAGACGCGCTGGACGGCATCAGACGTCTGCGGCAGGCCATAGCCGCCCGGCAGTCCCATTTCGAAGCAGAGATCGGAAGCGCCGATCATCAACCCGTGCACCCCGGGCACCGCAGCAATCGCCTCGACGTTTTCCACCGCCTCGCGCGATTCAATCATGACGATGCACACGACCTCGCGATTGAACACCGCCGCCGCCTCATCGAGGGAGTAGCGGTCGTATCCGAACTGGACGATGGCGCCAGGCACCGACAGATCGCCCTCCGGCGGGTAGTAGCAGGCGCGCGCCGCCGCCCTTGCCTGCGCCTCGGTGTTCACATGCGGCACGCAGACGCCCAGCGCACCGTTGGTCAGGTAGGCGCCGATGTGATGCGGCAGGTTGGTGCGCGGCCGCACCAGCGGCATGATGCCGACCCGTAGCGCCGCCAGCGCGATTTCGTAGGCGAGACCGACCGGCATGGGATGATGTTCATCGTCGATCAGCATCCAGTGGTAGCCGCCGGTCTTGACGATGGAGGCGATTTCCGGTGTGCGGCCAAGCGGAGTGTTCAACCCGAGAACGATCTCCCCACGCGCCAGCCTGTTCTTGAATTCGAGATTCAGGCCGGAAGACGGGCTCGCCACATCATTCATCAGACATCCCCCTTCGTGCAGAGATCGCCCCGCTGTCAGGCCAGTTGCGGCGGTCCGTTCAGGCGCAGATCGGTTACGAACATGTGCCCGGCGGTATGCGTGATCATTTCCGGCACCTTGCAGGCCATCGCCACCGCCTGGGGCGTAATTCCGCAGCCCCAGTAGACCGGCACTTCGTCGTCGGTCAGCGGATGGAACTTGCCCCATTGCGGACGCGCCAGGTCGGCGATGCCCAAGGCGGCCGGATCGCCGACATGCAGCGGCGCGCCATGCCCGACCGGATAGCGCGACGACACCTCGATGGTCCGCATCACCAGATCGCGCTTGATCGGGCGCATGCTGATGACCATGGGGCCGTGGAACATGCCGGCCGGCCGGCACTGGACGCCCGAAACGTAGACCGCGTTGCGACCGTCAGGCAGCGTCAGGTGGCGCAGCGGAATGCCGGCATCCAGCAGCGCCTGGTCCAGCGACAGCGAGCAGCCGATCAGCAGGGCGACGTGATCGTTGCGCCAGATGCCGCGCAGGTTGCCCACTTCATCGACAAGTTTGCCGTCGCGATAGACGCGATAGCGCGACAGGTCGGTCCTGACGTCGCCGCCCGGCGCGGCCATCAGCGGTTCGGGATTGCCCGGTTCGGTCACGTCGATCAGCGGGCAGGGCTTGGGATTGCGCAGACAGAAACGCACCAGGTCGAAGGCGTATTCCTTGCGCACGACGGCGAGATTGGCCTGCACGTAACCGATCGCCAGCCCCTGGGTGATGCCGGTCCAGCGGCCCCGCCGCACCGCCTCGCGCACGTCCGCGCCCGTCGCGTGTTCGAGCGCCGCCCGCTGTGCGGGCGCTACCGTGTTGACCTCCAGCACTTGCGCCATCAGTTCCGGCCCCTGTGCCTAAATTCCATTCAATGGAATTTATTCTCTATCTACGGTAAGCCGGGCGACAAACTCCGTCAAACGGAATCTGATCGTCCTTTGTTGTTGCCAGGCGCGAAACGGGATGGATATCCTTGTTATATAACAAGTTCCATTGAATGGAATATCATGGCATCGCAAAATCAGACCGCGCCGTTTTCCGTCGGCATCGACATCGGCGGCACCTTCACCGACATCGTGTTCTATAATCGGGATACCGGCGCCCATCTCAACGGCAAGGTGCTGACCACGCACAAGGATCCGAGCGAAGCGGTTATCGCCGGGGTCACCGACATCCTGAAGCGGAACGGCATCCCTTCCGCCAGCGTCGGCCGCGTCGTGCATGCCACCACGCTTTTCACCAATGCGCTGATCGAACGCAAAGGCGCCTGCACCGGCCTGATCACCACCGCCGGCTTCGGCGACACGCTGGGCATCGGGCGCGAACGCAAGTACGACATTTACGATCTCTTCATCGAGATGCCGCACCCCCTCATTCCGCGCCACCTGATTGCCGAGATTCCCGAACGCATCCGCGCCAACGGCTCGATCAGCCGGAAGCTCGATATCGAGAGCGTCGAGCAGGCCGTCGACGGGCTGGTGGCGAAAGGCGTGGAATCGCTGGCAATCTGTCTGCTGCACGCCTACGCCAATCCCGAACACGAACAGATGGCGGCGCAGGCGATCGCCCGGCGTCACCCGCATCTGCCGCTGACGATGTCGCATGCGGTTTCGAGCGTGATCCGCGAATACGAGCGCACCTCGACGGCGGCGGCCAATGCCTACATCATGCCGCTGGCTCATCGCTATCTCGACGGTCTGGCAGCGCGGCTGCACCAGCTGGGCATCGCAGCGCCGCTGTTTCTGATGCTGTCCAATGGCGGCCTCACTCACGTCAACGAAGCCAAGCGCGTGCCGGTCCAGCTGCTGGAATCGGGGCCGGCGGCAGGAGCGCTGGCCGGCGCCTTCTTCGGCAAGGCGACCAGCGATTCGCACGTCCTGGCCTTCGACATGGGCGGTACTACGGCCAAGCTCAGCGTCGTCGACCGCAGCGAACCGCTGATCGCCCACCGCTTCGAGGCCGCACGCGAGCAGCGTTTCATGGAAGGCAGCGGCCTGCCGATCAACATCTCAGCCATCGAGCTGATCGAGATCGGCGCCGGCGGCGGCAGCATCGCCCGCATCGACGCCATGGGCCTGCTCAAGGTCGGCCCGCACAGCGCCGGCTCGATGCCCGGCCCCGCCGCCTATCGGCGCGGCGGCGACCGGCCGACCGTCACCGATGCCGATTTCGTACTCGGCTATCTCAACCCGGATTTCTTCGCCGGCGGCACGGTGCCGATCGACGTCGAACTGGCCCGCAAGGCGCTGGCGCCGCTGGCCGACAACGCCGGCATTTCCGTCGAGCGCGCCGCCTGGGGCATTCACGACGTCGTCAACGAGAACATGGCCAGTGCCGCCCGCGTTCACATCGCCGAGCGCGGCAAGGATCCGCGCGACTATGCGTTGCTGCCGACCGGCGGCGCCGGCCCGGTCCACGCCTACTATGTCGCGCGCAAGCTGGGGCTGAAGCGGGTGATCTGTCCGCCGGCCGCCGGCGTCGCTTCGGCCCTAGGCCTGCTGATGGCGCCGGCGCGTGTCGATCGCGCCATAACCCGGATGACGCGCGTGGCGGAGGCCGACTGGCCGGAGGTGGAAAGACAGTTCAGTGAACTGGCGGCCGATGCGCTGTCGGTCATCGCCGAAGTCGGCATTCCGCCGGACACCGCGCGGATCCAGCGCCATGCCGATATCCGGTATGTCGGCCAGGGATTCGAGATCGTGGTCAGGTTGCCGCCAGGTCCCTACGAGGCCGGTTCGGCGGCGGCGATCGTCGCGGCCTTCGAAGAGGAATACCTGAAGATTTTCGCCCATCGCCCGCCCAGCGGTGCAGTCGAAATGGTCAATCTGCGCCTGAGCGCCACCGCGCCCGTAGCCGCCGGGGACGTCGTCCTGCATGGCTTCGGCCGGGGCAGCGGCAAGCCTCGCGGGCGTAGGCCGGTCTATTTCCCGGAAAACAACGGCTTTGTCGAATCCGACGTCTACAGCCGCTACGACCTGCCCGTCGGCTGCCGACTGCAGGGTCCGGCAGTGATCGAAGAGCGCGAGTCCACCCTGATCGTCGGCCCCGGCGCACACCTGACGGTGCATGAGTCCGGCAGCCTGATCGTCAACCTGCCCGAATGAAGCGGAGACCGGCATGACAGCGATGGCCACCCCCTGCACCAGCCACCAGCCTGCGGCCGACGCGCAATTCGACGCGGTCCAGCTCGAGATCCTCTGGACCCGGCTGATTTCGATCGTCAACGAGGCGGCGGCGGCGCTGATGCGCACTTCCTTCTCGACCCTGGTGCGGGAGGCGCTCGACTTCTCCTGCATCGTCGCCGACGCCACCGGACAGGGCCTGGCGCAGCCGCCCAACTCGATCCCCTCCTTCATCGGCACCCTGCCGGCGACGGTGCGGCATTTCATCCGCGAGATCGGCATCGAGACGATGCGGCCCGGCGACGTGTTCATCACCAACGATCCGTGGAAGGGCACCGGCCATCTGGCCGATGTCAGCGTCTGCAAGCCCATCTTCCTGGACGGAACCGTGGTGGGCTTCGCCGCTTCCGTGGCGCATGCCCCCGACATGGGCGGCCGTACGGGCTCGTCCGAATCGCGCGACGTGTTCGAGGAAGGCTTCCAGATCCCGCCGATGCACATGTGCCGCGCCGGCGTGCCGGATGCGACGTTCTTCAAGATACTGTCGGCCAATGTGCGCGAACCGGAGGAAGTGGTGGGCGATCTTTGGGCCCAGGTCAGCGCGCTCGAGCTGATCGAGAAGCGCATCATTACGCTGATGCAGGAAGCGGGACTGAGCAGCCTGGCCGGCCTGGCGGGGGAAATCCACGACCGCTCCGAAAAAGCCATGCGCGAGGCGATCCGCGCCTTGCCCGATGGCGTCTACCGCTACCAGACCCAGACCGACGGCATGGTCGAGCCGATCACAATCAAGATCGCCATCACCGTGCGCGACGACACCATCGTCGTGGACTACGACGGCACTTCGCCGCAAGTCGACCGGGCACTCAATTCGGCGCTGTGCTACACCCAGGCCTATACGATGTACGGGCTGAAATGCCTGCTTAGCCCCGAGATCCCGAACAACGCCGGTTCGTTCCGCCCGATCGAGATCCGGGCGCCGGAAGGAAGCCTGGTCAATCACCGCTTTCCGAATTCCGGCTGCAGCCGCGCCCTGGTCGGGCATTACCTGCCCTTCCTGGTGCTGGCCGCTCTGGCGCCGGCCATTCCCGACCGCGTCATCGCCGGCAGCGGCTCGCCGGTGTGGAGCGTGCTGATGCGCGGCATCGACCAGCGCAACCGCGCCTTCGCCGACAAATTCTTCTACAATGGCGGCATGGGCGCGGGCGCCCGCCGCGCCGGCATGTCGGCCATCAGCTGGCCAACCAACCTGTCGATCACTCAGACCGAAGTCGTCGAGAATTCGGTGCCGTGCGAGATCCGCTATAAGCGGTTGCGTCCTGGCTCGGGTGGGATCGGCTACCATAACGGCGGCATGGGCCAGGACGTGATGCTGGAGAGCGTGTCGGACAAGCCGATGCTGCTGATCTTCATGGCCGAACGCACCCGCATTCCGGCCCCCGGCCTGCAGGGCGGCGGCGATGGCGAGACCGGATCGCTCCTGCTCGACGGCAAGCCGATCGACCCCAAGGTCCAGCATGTCCTGCCGCCGGGATCGAACGTACTGTTGCGCACGCCAGGCGGCGGCGGTTTCGGCAAGCCGACCGCCTGAGCGGCAACCGGCCAGTCTCCAACGCTCGCTTTCCGGGGCCGACCGCCATGAAATACCGATGTGCGATACTCAACGACTACCAGCATGCGGCGATGCGGTTTGCCGACTGGACGCCGCTGCAGGGACAGGTCGACATCGAGATCTTCGACCGGCATCTTGGCGATATCGACCAGAATGCCGCCGCCCTGCACGGCTTCTCCATCATCTGCGCCATGCGCGAGCGCACCCCCTTCCCGCGCGCCCTGCTCGAGAAGCTGCCGAACCTGCGCCTGCTGGTCACCAGCGCCCCCCGCAACCCGTCGATCGATCTGGCGGCGGCGCGCGAACTTGGGATCACGGTCTGCGGCACCGGCGTCTTCAACCACCCGACCGCCGAACTGACGTTCGGTCTGATCCTGGCACTGGCCCGCCACATCCTGCTGGAGGATGCCGCGATCCGCGGAAACGGGCGCTGGCAGAACAGCGTCGGCATCGACCTGATGGGCAGGACCATGGGCGTGATCGGTCTGGGCCGGCTGGGCAGCCAGGTGGCGCTGATCGCACAGGCCTTCGGCATGAAGGTCATCGCCTGGAGCCAGAACCTGACCCAGGAGCGCTGCGCCGCGGTTGGCGCCAGCCTGGTCAGCAAGCAGGAACTGCTGGCGCAGGCCGATTTCGTGACGGTTTGCGTCAACATGAGCGCCCGGACTATGGGCCTGATCGGCCGGGCCGAATTCGACCTGATGAAGCCCACGGCTTTCCTGGTCAACCCCGCACGCGGCCCGGTCGTCGATGCCGCAGCGCTGATGGAAGCCCTACAATCGGGCAGGATTGCCGGGGCCGGGCTCGATGTCTACGACGTCGAGCCCCTCCCCGAAGGGGATGCCATGCGCATGCTGCCCAACACCGTGCTGACCCCGCATCTGGGCTACGTGACGGAAGACAACTACCGCGTCTTCTTTCGGGATACTGTCGAGGACATCCAGGCCTGGCTTGCCGGCAAGCCGGTGCGTGAAGTGGATCCAGCTATCCAGATCGACCGCTCGCAGTAGGAAACCCCAAGGCCAGCGAACCCGACTGTGGACACCCGCGAGCCGTCTGTCGCACTGCTGGGTGCAACTGTCACCGACCGGCAGCGCGCCATCGGCTTCATGCTGCTAGCGCTGGCGCGGATTCCGGTGATCGTTGCGATTCTGGCTCTGCACTATCCATCCCAAACGCTGCGTCCGTGCGAGAACCTGACCCCCGGCAGGCTGAACTTTCTCGACCTGCTCCCTATGTTCATGTCACTGGCCAATGCCACGGCGATCTCCTATGCGTGGCTGCTGATACTTTCCCTGCTCGCCGTTCTGCTGCTGGGCAGAAACTGCGTCTTTCAACGCTCATCGTGCTGTGCCTGAGCTTCGCCGGCATCCTGCTGATGTCTCCGTTCGACGATGCAGCCCTGGCGGAGAAAGCCCCCTTGAACTGGCTCGAGCGCCGCCCCAACTAGAGGCTGCCTTAGAAAGCACCAGCGGCGGCTTGCTGTGCCTGACGCCCTTCTGCTTTTGCAACGCTGAGTGAATCAGTACGAGAAGGTCCTCCCGTTCCTGTGGCTCGGTGTGGTTTTCGGACAACCATCCGGAGCTGCACCCATGACTTGCGGCTCCGTTGCCAAGGAGTTGCAATGTCAGAACTTTCAATCGTTTACCTGCCGATCGCGGCACTGGTCGCCCGAACCAACAATCCCCGTATCCACTCGGCCAGGCAGATCGAGCAGATCGCTGCCTCCATCCAGCGCTTCGGCTTCACCAATCCGGTCCTGATCGACGGCAAGGGCCGCATCGTCGCCGGCCACGGCCGCGTGGCCGCCGCCCGCCAGCTTGGGCTGAGCGAAGTTCCGACTGTCCGGCTGGACCAGCTGAGCGATGACGAGCTGCGCGCCTATGTCATCGCCGACAACCGCCTGGCTGAGAAAGCCGGCTGGGACCAGGAGCTGCTGGGCCTGGAGTTCCAGTATCTGGCCAGCCTGGACCTCGACCTGGACCTGTCGGTCACCGGCTTCGCCCCGCCGGAGATCGATGTCCTGATCCAGGGTGTTGGTGCAGACGCCGATACAGGATCGAACACGGCAGATGAGGTGCCAGCCGTCGAGGCCAGGGCCGTCACCCGGTTGGGCGATGTCTGGCAGGTCGGGCGGCACCGTCTGGTCTGCGGCGATGCCACCGATCCTGCCGTGTACCAGCTTCTGCTGGGCGGCGAGCGGGCCCAGATGGTGTTCACCGACCCACCGTATAACGTGCCGGTCGACGGCCATGTCGGCGGGCTGGGCAAGACCAGGCACCGGGAGTTTGCCATGGCGGCGGGAGAGATGGACCCGGCGGCCTTCACCAGCTTCCTGACCACCGTGTTCCGCAACCTGGCCGCCCATTCCGAGGACGGATCGCTGCACTTCCAATGCATGGACTGGCGGCATATGCCGGAGATCCTAGCCGCGGGGGCCGCTGCCTATGGCGAACTGAAGAACCTGTGCGTCTGGGCCAAGAGCAATGGCGGCATGGGCTCGCTGTACCGGTCGCGGCATGAACTGGTGTTCGTGTTCAAATCAGGGACCGGCTCCCACATCAACAATGTCGAGCTGGGCCGGCATGGCCGGTACCGGACCAATGTCTGGGAGTATCCGGGGGTAAACGCCTTCGGGGCCGGGCGTGAGGATCTGGCCCTGCATCCGACCGTGAAGCCGGTCGCGCTGGTGGCCGATGCCATCCTCGACTGCAGCCGGCGCCGGGGCGTGGTGCTGGATGCCTTCGCCGGCTCGGGCACGACACTGCTGGCGGCCGAACGGACCGGGCGGGTGGGCCGGGCTATCGAGCTCGATCCCCTCTATTGCGACGTCGTCCTGCGCCGCCTGCAGCGGATCTGTGGACTGGAGGCCAGGCTCGCCGAGCAGGACCTGACCTTTGACCAGGTGCAGGCCCAGCGCCTGGCGGTGGTGCCGGAGGCGACGGAATGAACACCAGGCTCCCGGCTACACGGTCGGCTATGGCCGTCCGCCCGCCCACACCCGGTTCAAGAAGGGCTCCTCGGGCAATCCCAAAGGCCGGCCCCGGAAGGAGGCGGCAGGGCAGAACGCCATCCAGATCCTCAGCGATCCGATCCCGGTGCGGATCGGCGACCGCACGGCCGCCCTCGAGCCGCTGGAGATCGTGATCCGCAAAAAACTTAAGGATGCGCTGCAAGGCAAGGACCGGGCGCTGATGGAGCTGTGCAGGCTGGCCCTCAAACATCAGCTGGTGCCCCTGCCCCAGCCGCCCGCCACCTCGGGCGTGATCGAAATCCCCAGAACCATGCCCATGGAGATGGGGCTGGTCGCCCTTGACCTGTTCGGCCCACCGCCCTGGAGCGGGCGCGAACTCGCCAAGGCGCGGACGGCATACCTGGCAAAGCGGACCGCCGAGCAAAAAACCCTGGATGAGCTGATGGAGTACGCCGACCTATGACCAGCACCCGCACGGGCCGGCGCGGCCGACCCAGAGGCACCCGCAACACCAGCTCGATCCTGAAGCAGGCGCTCGATGAGAAGCACGCCGTCACCGACCAGAACGGCAAACGGCTGCGGCGCACCGCCCTGGAACTGCTGCTGGAGCAGCTCAGGAACAAGGCCATCGGCGGCAGCCAGCCGGCGTTCAGGCTGATGGAACTGCTGCTGCACGCCGATGGCGCCGCTACCGTCGCGGCCGGCTACCTGGTGGTGCCCCAGAAGCTAACCTTGGAGGAGTGGATCAAGCGCGAGGCGGCAAAGCGGAAAGCGAAGGAGGCACATCCAGCGCCGGCCTGATGCTGTTGTACTCGGGGTCGTAGGCGAAGACCACCGTGGCGGCGCCGCGGGTGATGGTGGCCGGCAGGACCGCAATCGGCGAGCAGCACGTCGCCACGGCGCAGATGGGCCCGGCCGGTGGTGATCTTCAATAGGATCGGCAGGCCGCGGGCATCGACCTGGGTCGGCCCAATGAAGCCGCTCGATCGTGCGCGATGCCACCGCCAGCATCTCGGCATGAACCCGCATGGCGTCCTCTATCAGTGGTTCGGGCTCGGCATTGATCCGCCGGAGTTACTGGTGCTGGCGGGGATCGCCGTCACGCTGTTCTTCTTCTCCCTGTAGCCCTTCCGCGCCTTCCTGCGTTGACGCCGACCTGATCAGCCATCGGTTTTTCCGCGTCGCTTCCATAGCGTCGTGCGCGAAATGCCAAGCTGCCGCGCCGCTTCGCCAACGCGGCCGCCCGAAGCGGCGAGCGCACGCTCGATCATTTCCGCCTCGGCCCGTTCGCGCGCTTCGGCTAGGGTCTCTGCGGCCGCGTTGCTGTCCAGCCGTATCTCGGGGAAAATATCGGCGGCCTGCAGCTCGTCGCCCTGGGCGAAGACGCAGGCCCGCTGCAGGCGGTTCCTCAGCTCGCGGATATTGCCCGGCCAGTCGTGACGCAACAGCGCCTGCAACGCGGCTTCCGACAATGCCTGGACGCGATGCGCCGCGCCGGCGAAGGCGGCGAGGAACCGCCGCGCCAGCCCCTCGATCTCCTCGCGCCGTTCGCGCAAGGGAGGTACGGCAATCTCAATCACGGCGAGCCGGTAATAGAGATCGTCGCGGAACCGCCGCTGCGCCCGCATCGCCACCAGATCGGCATTGGTCGCCGCAACGATGCGCCCGCGGAACACCCTGTCCTTCTTCGACCCGAGCGGCCGGAACCGGCCGTCCTCCAGAACCCGCAGCAGCGCGCTCTGCAGGCGCGCGTCGAGTTCGCCGATCTCATCGAGAAACAGTGTTCCCTCGCCGGCCTCCTCGAAATAGCCGACATGCGGCTGGGTGGCGCCGGTGAAGGCGCCGCGCTCGTGGCCGAAGAACTGGCTTTCGAGCAGCTCGTGCGGAATGGCCCCGCAGTTCACCGCCACGAACGGTGCGGCGGCGCGGGGCGAGCTGGCGTGCAGGTAGCGGGCCGCCACCTCCTTGCCCACCCCGGTCTCGCCTGTCAGCAGCACCGGGACCGCGGTCCCGGCGGCGCGCTGCAGCAGGTCCGAGATCGCCGGCGTCGACGGCAAGGGTACGCCCTCTTGCGGCCGGGCCGCCATCGGCGCAACGGAACGGTCCGCCAGCCGCCTCCTGATCCGCTCGACCAGTTCGTCGACGTCGTAAGGTTTGGCGAGATAGTCGTCGGCCCCCGCCTTGACCAGCCGGACCGCCTGGTCGATCTCGCCGAAGGCGGTTGTGAAGAGAATCGGCGTGTCGCCGAGATAGGGCTGCGCCTGGCGGAACACGTCCTCGCCCGAACCGTCCGGCAACACGATGTCGGACAGCACGAAATCGGGCCGGCGGCGCCCGAGTGCGGTGATCGCCTCGGCACAGCTCTTGACCCAGACCGGCTCGAAGCCTTCCAGCTTGAGCCGCTGCGCCAGCGCGCCGCCCAGGATGGCGTCGTCCTCGATCACCAGGATGGCGGGTTTGAGCTTGCTCATGACGATGCGTCCCGGCCCTGCAGCGGAAAGGTCAATGTGATGCTGGTCCCGGTCTGCGATCCCGATTCGATGGCGACCTTGCCGTGCAGGCGCTCGACCAGCCTGATGACCACGGCAACCCCCAGCCCCGGCCTGTCGGCCGCCACGGTGCCGCTTTCGATGGCGCTGGCAATGTCCCGGTCCAGCCCGCCGCCCTGGTCGCGCACACCGATGACGAGATCGGCGCCCTGAAGGCCGGCGGTCAGGTGCACCTTGCCGCCCTTTGCCGAGGCCCGGACCGCGTTCAGCAGCAGGTTGAGCAGCACCTGGCGCACGTCCAGGGCGGCGACCGGCACCGTCTCGGGGATGTCGAGGTCGAGAACCACGCTGACATCGCGCGAGCGGCCGTCGGCCTCGACCAGGAGACACAGATCGGCGAAATCCTGCCGCGACAACGGCCGCCATTCGCGCTGGCCGCGATAGTTCTCCAGCGTCGCGTCGACCACATGCTGCAGCGCCGCCACGCCCCGCTCAAGAAAATCGACCGCCTCCTGCCGCGGCTCTTCCTGGTCGCCAAAGCGCCGCAGGGTGCTGACCGCCGTACGCATGCCGCCTAGCGGATTACGGACTTCATGCGCGATGGTCGCGGTCAGCCGGCCGATATCAGCCTGGCGCTGCTGTTCGGACATGTGCTGCAGCAGGCCCTCGCGCTCGCCGGCCGCATGTGCCATGGCGTTGAAAGCATGGATCATGCGTTCGGCCTGGACGTCGCCCGCCGGCACGTCCTGCGGCCGGATCGGACGCAGCATGCCGAGGGCGGCCTCGTAGAGATGCCGCGCGACGGTGGCGACCGGACGCTGGATGCGCCGGACCATGAAGAAACCGATGACGGCGCAGACGCCGCTGAACAGCAGGTCGAACAGCAGCAGCGACCAGCGCAGCACGCCACGCTCGGCGTCGAAGGCGGAGATGTCGAGATTCGCCACCACCGTGCCATAGGTGCCGGCGCTGTCGGACAGCGGCCGCCAAATCCACATGGTGCCGTCATCGGTCCGGCGAATCCCCGCCGTGCTGGCGCCGACCTGCGCCGGCAGCGCCTGTTCCGCATCGCTCTGCGACCGCCACGCCTCCACGGCCGTCCCGCCACGCCGATCCATGAACACCAGGCGGCGATCCACCACGCCTTCATGGAACGCCAGCGCCTGGCGCAGCGCCGCCGCAATGCCCTCGCTGTTCTGGGCCACGGCATGCGGCAGCAGCGCGGTCGACAAGCCATCGAGATAGACCTGTCCCAGCGCCTCGACCTGGCGGTCCGCCTGCCTGCCCATGAGGAAGATCGCGGTCTGCGTCGACGCGACGGCCGCAAGGAAGATCATCGTTGCGGCAATGAGAGGCAGCCGGACCGTGACAGGCAGTCGGAATGCCCTGGCTTCCAAGCCTTTCCTCTCCCGGCTTTGCTCGAACGAAAGACTCGCAGCCCCGCCGCGAGAACTCAACCAAAAACGACGATCGGCACGTCGTCATGCCGCGGCCGCGCGGAGGCGCGAAACAACTCCAGCCAACCTTCATGCCCTTCATTGCCGAAAACCACCACCTGCGACCGTTCGAGGTGGACCGCGTTTGTGTCGCCGACGACGTCGACCGGCGTTTTCCGTCCCGATGCAAGGCGGCGGGCCGTTTCCAGGCTTTGCGGCCGGGCCGAGCCGTCCGGCACCAGATGGATCGAGGCATCGGGCCAGGGATCGACGGCGAGCAGCCACTGCAGGGTCCGGTCGCTGTGGACCGAGCCATCATGGACAAACACGATGCTGCGGACATCCGTCGGGCTGGCCGCCACGCTGACGACGGGAAACACGCCCCGCCGCACCAGATACCCCAGCGGGTCGCCGCGCCCGTCGCCGACGCCATGGTCGAACCAGCCGTGGCGGCCGATCAGCAGCACGTCCTTCTCCTGCCGCCTTGCCTTCAGGATCGCCGCCGGATCGCCCTCCTCCATGACCAGCGAGAAGGCGACGCCGGCATCGCGGGCCGCCTGCTCAAAGCTCTGAACCGCATCAGCAAGCCGGTGCCGCGCCTTCTCGATGCGGTTGTCACGCATCCGCCCGGCATAGTAGTTGCCGCCCACCGGCACCGGCCCGACATTGCTCAGCATCCTGGTATCGACGATCGCCAACCCGACCAGGGGAACCCGATGGCGACGCGCCAGGTCGGCCGCCTGCCGGACCGTCTGCCCGGTGCTGTCGCCCTGGGCCAGCCCGACGAGGACGCGGGCAATGCCGGTCTGCCGGCCGGCGACGCCGCCCGCGTCGCCAGCCGGCCGGTCGAACAAGCCGCGCTTCAGCTCCTCCTTGAGCCGGTCCTCGCGCGTGCCGCTCCACAGCGGCACGCCGGCCACGTAGCCGGCCCGCGCCAGCAGGTGGCCGGCGATCGGCGTGGTCAGCAGCAGGAACAGGATCGCGATGCCGACCTTCACCCACATGCCGGCCGACGGCGCGGCGAAGGCCACCCCGATCAGCACCAGGCCGGCGCCCGCCACCCCCGCCTTGGTGGCGGCATGCATGCGCATGAAGAAGTCCGGCAGGCGCAGCACGCCGATCGAGGCGATCAGGCAGATGCCGGCGCCGGCGACGAGGAAAATGGCGGAAAGAACCTGCATCATGGTTCGCGCTCCGCATCGATCGAGCCGCGCTCTATGAAGCCGGCGAAAGCAACCGTGGCGAGGAAGCCGACCAGGGCGATGCCGACTGCGATGTCGATGAAGGCCGTCGAGCCCGACACGAGAACGGCGAGCCCGGTGGCGGCGACGCCCAGCAGGCTGATCATGTCGAGCGCGACCACGCGGTCGGGTCCGCTGGGGCCGCGCACGATGCGGACGGCCGCGCACATCATCGCCACCAGCAGCAGTGCGGCCGCCAGCGACAGGCCGGCCAGGTGGATCGTCTCCAGGCTCATGGCAACACCTCCTTCACGCGGCGTTCGAAGCCCTGCTTGATCTGCTCCACCGTCTCGTCGGAAACGTTCATGACGTGGATGTAGAGCATCGACCGGTCCTCGCTGACATGCAGACTGGTGGTGCCCGGCGTCAGGGTGATCATGTTGGCGAGCAACGTGATGCCGCTGTCGCTTTTCAGGTCGAGCGGAACCGAGGTGATGGCCGAGCGGATCGGTCGGTGCGGATTGAGGACGGTGACGGTCACGTCCTTCACCGACAGCGCCAGTTCACGAAAGAATAGCGCGACCAGCCGCAGCCAGTTCAGCAGCAGGGTCATCGCATCGCCTCCGCCTGCCGCACCGGCCCCAGAACGGCGTTGATATAGGCCGATTTGTCGAGAAGCTGGTTGGCCGCACGCATCGAATAGTCGACGAACGGCTCGGCGAAGAGACCGATAGTCAGCGTCACCGCCGCCAGCGACACGATCGGCAGCAGCATCAGCAGCCGCGTGCCGGCGTCGACGCGCCAGCGCAGCAGGAACGGCGCCGCCTGCTCCGGCGCGGCTTTCCAGAACGCCTCGTTCCAGATCTTCACCATCGAGTACAGCGTCAGCAGGCCGACCACGAGACCGGTGGTGGCCAGCATGATGTGACCGGCATCGAGACTGGCCTTGATGACAGTGAGCTTCGACCAGAAGCCGGAGAGCGGCGGCAGGCCGGCCAGTGACAGGGCCGGCACCAGGAACAGCACGCCCAGCAGCGGCAGGCTGCGATAGAGCCCACCCAGCTGCTTCAGGTGGAACGAGCCGCCCGCCCGCTCGATCGCGCCGGCGATCAGGAACAGGTTGGCCTTCACCACGATGTGGTGGATGACGTAGAAGATCGAGCCGGCGACGGCCAGCGGCGTCGCCACGGCGATGCCGAACAGCATGTAGCCGATCTGGCTGATGATGTGGAAGGAGAGGATGCGGCGGATGTCGAAATGCGCCGCCGCCCCCAATACTCCGGTCACCATCGTCAGCCCTGCGATGGTCGCGACGATCGGCCCGGTGTAACCGGCATCGCCGTCGAACAGCAGCGTGAAGGTGCGGATGATGGCGTAGACGCCGACCTTGGTCAGCAGCGCGGCGAAGATGGCGACTACCGGCGCCGAGGCGGTGTGGTAGGCCACCGGCAACCAGAAGAACAGCGGGAAGATCGCCGCCTTGGCGCCGAAGGTAACGAGAAACAGCACCGCCAGCGTCGTCACCAGCCCCTGGTTCTCCAGCGTCGGCAGCACGCGCGCCAGATCGGCCATGTTCAGCGTGCCGGTCGCGCCATAGAGGAAGGCGACCGAGATCAGGAAGAAAGTCGTGCCGACCAGGTTCAGCGCCACGTACTTGACGCCAGCATCGAGCTGCGCCCGGCTGGCGCCGGAAGCCAGCAGCCCGAAGGACGAGATCAGCATGATTTCGAACCAGACATAGAGATTGAAGATGTCGCCGGTGAGGAAGGCGCCGCAGACACCCAGCAGCAGTCCCTGATAGAGTGAATGGTAAAGTGGCGGCTGCCCGCCCCTGGCCTCGTCGGCCAGCCCGTAAATGCCGACCGCCACCGCCATCAGCCCGGTGATGAGGACCATTGCGGCGGCCAGCATGTCGGCGACGAAGGAGATGCCGAACGGCGCCGCCCAGGCGCCGAACTGGGTCGCCAGCACAGTGCCGTCATAAGTCGCCGCCAGCAGCGCGCAGGCGGACAGCAGCAGGCCGGCGCTGGCGCCCAGCCCGACCAGGCGCTGGGCGCGCGGCCATTGCCACAGCATCGCGCACAGCGCGACGCCCAGCAGCGGAAAAGCGATCGGCAGCGTCAGCAGGAGATGCGCGTTCATCGCCCCTGCTCCTCCGTCTCGCCCGCGCCGGCCGCATCGCCATCGGCCGGTTCGGCCACGCGCATTGCGTCGGTGTCGAGTGTGCCGAAGCGGCGCTGCGCACCCTCGAACAGGCAGATGGTGAAGGCAGCCAGCGAGAAGGAAATGACGATCGCGGTTAGGATCAGCGCCTGCGGTAGCGGATTGGCGGAAACCGCGACCGCGGTCTCGCCTGGCGCCACCAGCGGCGGCACCGCCGTGTCCATGCGGCCGGCGATGAAGATGCACAGGTTGGCAGCATTGCTCAGCACCAGCAGGCCCAGGACGATCCGCAACATGTTGCGCGAGAGGATCAGATAGGCGGCGACGGCGATCATGCAGCCGAAGGCCAAAGCGAAGACGGGCTCCACCTCAATCCTCCAGATAGCAGGCAAGGAAGGTCAGCACCGCGCCGACCACGGCGAGGTAGACGCCGATGTCGAACACCAGCGTGGTGCCCAGGCCGAACTCGCCGATGAAGGTCCACTGGTGGGTCAGGAACGGCTCGTCCAGCAGCAGCGCCGGCAGGCCGGAGACCAGCGCCGCCACCAGTCCGGCGCCGGCAATCGCCTTGGGCGACAGGCGCAACATCCTCAGCATGGCGGTGCGGCCGCGCGGCAGGGCGTGCACGGCAATGCCGGCAGCGGCGATCAGCCCGCCGATGAAACCGCCGCCGGGCTCGTTATGGCCGCGCAGCAGCACATAGAGCGAGAAGATCAGCGCCGCCGGCAGGATCAACCGGCTGGTGGCCAGGAGAATGAGCGAATTCATGACGGCCCGCCTTTCACCCGCCGCACGCCCATCACGACGGCCGCCGCGGCGATCGCCGCCAGCGCCAGCACGGTGATTTCGCCCAACGTGTCCAGGGCGCGGAAATCGACGATGATGACGTTGACGATGTTGCGCCCATACGCCTCGGGCACGCTGGCGGCGCGGAAGTAGTCGGACAGCCGGCCGTCGAAGGGCCGCGCCAGCACCGACAACAGCACCAAGGTCGATGCCAGCCCGACCATCACCGCCAGCACCGCGTCGCGCCGCCGCTGCGGCCGCGTGCGATGGTCAAGCTCGCGGAACGGCATGCGGCCGACGATCGCCAGGAAGATCACGATCGCCAGCGCCTCGACCGAGAACTGCGTGAAGGCCAGGTCGGGCGCCCCTTGGAACAGGAACACCAGTGCGACGGCGAAGCCGACCATGCCGGCAGCCACGATGCCCGATACGAAGCCGGGAGCGACGGCGACGGCCAGGGCGGCGGCGACCAGGATCGCCGCCAGCACCAGCTCGGGCATGAATCGGGCGGGAAGAGCCGGCATCTCGAAACCGCCGCGCAACCCCAGCGTAGCGAGCGCCGCCACGGCGATGATCCCGAAGACGCGCCCGAGATAAAGGCGCAGGCTGCCGATCTGGATCAGGTCGGTCTGCCAACGCGCCAGCCTCTGCAGTCCCGCCATCAGGCGGTCGTAGGCGGCGTCCGGCCCCCACAGGTCGATCTGCCGGATGGCGGCGAGCCGCGTGCGCAGCCCGTCCCAGCGCAGGAAGGCGGCCACGCCCAGCGCCAGGGTCAGCATGCTGAGCGCCAGCATCGGCGTCAGCCCGTGCCATAGCGCCAGCGTGTATTCGACTGGCGCGCCGGCAATCGCGCCGGCCGCCGGCACGATCAGGCTGCCGCCGACCAGCGACGGCGCCAGGCCGAACAGCAGCCCCAGCAGGGCCAGCAGCCCGGGACCGGCGATCATGGCCGGGCCGGGATCATGCGGCTTATGCGGCGTCGGGGTCGGCGCGCCGGCAAAGCAGCGCACGGCCACGATGCTGGCCACCACCACCATGACCGCATTGGCGAACAGCGCCACCGCGATCAGTCCCCATGAGGCGGAACCGGCCAGCCCGGTCTCGTACACCAGCTCCTTGGCGGCGAAGCCGATGAAGGGCGGTAGGCCGGCCATCGACAGGCCGCCCATGACGGCGACCGCCGCGGTGACCGGCATCGAACGCCGCAGCCCGCCGAGAGCGGAACTGTCGCGCGTGCCGGTCGCGTGATCGATCGCGCCGGCGACCAGGAACAGGCAGGCCTTGTAGAGCGCATGCACGATCAGGAAGGTGACGACCGCCACCGCCGCCAGATCGCCCGGCGCGCCGATCAGCATGGTCAGCGTACCCAGCGACACGATGGTCGAATAGGCCAGCACGCGCTTCAGGTCGGTTTCGCGCAGCGCCAACACCGCGCCGGCCAGCATGGTCGCCGCACCGAACGTGGTCAGCATGCCGACCCACAAATCCTGGCCGCCGAACACCGGATCGAGCCGCGCCAGCAGGTAGACGCCCAGCTTCACCATGGTCGCCGAATGCAGGAAGGCGGAGACCGGCGTCGGCGCCACCATGGCGTTGGCCAGCCACGAATGCAGCGGCACCTGCGCCGACTTGGCGAAGGCGCCGATGGCGACCAGCACCATGATGGCAGGCGCCGTCGGATGGGCGACAATGATGTCGCCGCGCTCGAGGATCTGGGTGATCGAGAACGTGCCCGCCGCCGATCCCAGGAGAATGACGCCGGCCAGCAATGCAAGCCCGCCCGCCACGGTGACCAGCAGTCCCTGTTGCGCGGAACGACGCGCAACCGCCTGCTCGGGCGAATAGCCGATCAGCAGGAACGAGGTCAGGCTGGTCAGTTCCCAGAACACGACCAGCATCACCAGGTCGTCCGCCAGCACCGCGCCCAGCATCGATGCCATGAACAGCGTCAGCACGACGTAGAAGCGGCCCAGCCGCTCCACCCCGCGCAGGTAGGACGAGGCATAGAGGAAGACGATGGCGCCGATGCCGGTGATCAGCAGCGCGAAGACCAGCGACAGCCCGTCGAGCCGGAACGCGGCGTCGACGCCGAGACCGGGAATCCAGCGATGGCTCTGGACGACAATCTCCCCGGTCGCGATCTCGGGCAGGAAGCCGCAGAAGGCGGCAAACAGCAGCAACGGCGCTGCCGCGACGACGACGGACGAACGCCGGCCGGCGATCCAGGCAAGGCCGGCGCTGGCAAAGGCGAAAACTGTAAGACCAAGAAGCATCAACCGCGGCTTTCCATTGCGGAAAGCCCTGTTGAAAATTCCGTGCCAGACCGGCGACACCCTGCCCGTGCCCGCCAAGCGACTGATTTTACGACAAAGCCCCGCTACGGACAGGCAAGGCGTGAATGTCCGGTGTCAACGATACCGAACATGGCCCTTGGCCGACGTTCACCTTCCGAAACATAGGCCGATTGGAAGCGGATAATGGAATAATCTCTTACCCGCACCGATCGACCAGCCACTCGAACAGCCCTGCCTTCGTGGCGGCCGCTGCCAGCGTATCGCCGGTCCACAGATGGATATCGGGATCGGAGACCGTCATCCTGCCGCGCGGACTGCGGCAGACGAAGAACAGCCGGCCTTGGCCGCCATTCTCCCGAAAGCGGTTGATGTAATCGTCAAGCACGGCCTGGCGAGCTTTTGATTTGACCTGAACCCAGGCCATTTCTCCCGTAGCCGGTTGTTGCAGTACAAGGTCGACATCCTTCTGTGTTCCCCCGAGCCTGGATATGCGCTGCCAGCCTGAGCGCGCAAAGATCAGATCGACCATCGTCTCAAATTCTGCCCAATGCAGGCGAGCGATCATCCGCGCCGTCAAATCCAACATGGCTGTACGAAACTCGGCCGCCTCTTTAGCCAGCGGTTCATCTTCCGCGTTTATGCGGCGCAGCAGGTAGTCTTTCTCTATAACGTCGCAGAGCGTCCTTGGATAACCTCTGACCTGCGTCAAACGCGTACTCAGCCCATCAAAGAGCAAGGTCCGGTTTAGAATATCGGTGCACCGCCAAGGTCCGATGGTCTTACGCATCCGGCTGCCGCGCCTGTCGTTGGCCGGCCCAAGCCAGATAACGTCGGGCTCCGAGAAGGCCCACCACAGTCTCTTGTCCCAGAATGTGATCCAGAGGCAATCGGGACCCATGGAGTAGAAGTCGCGAAGTTCGCGCGTGGCATCACTGGCGCTTTGAAGGGTTCGACCCTGTGCCCTGAAGAGGGCGTTTATCTCATCCCACTCTCTGTGCTGACAAAGATCGTGCGGGATTGAATCGTACCAAAGGTGGAGTTCCCCCTGTTCGATCGCTATCCCAGCCCATCGACTTTCCGATCCCAATCGTATGTGCCGAGCTAGCGGCGCAGTGATTTTCTGCATAGATTCAATGACTTCCATCACTAGTCATAGTCCCCCAATAGACGCTCCACCGGCACTCGAAGTCCAGCGAAATGAGACTCATAGTCTGTAGATCAATAAGCAACAAGCCCGCATCACTTAGGCATGGATCTACGGCGGCGGGTGGGGCTCAATCTGAAGCGGCTGCGCGAGGCGCGGGGTAAGTCGCAGGAGGAGCTCGCCTTCGATTGCGGCCTGCACCGGACCTATGTCAGTGGCGTGGAACGGGGCGTCCGCAATCCCACCGTGCTGGTGCTGGGCAAGCTGGCCAAGGGATTGAAAGTCGATCCTGCCGAGTTCTTCCGCACCAAGTAGAGCTGCCCTGAACGCAGCTCACCGCCAGATCGTCAATTCTCGTCCGACATTCGAGTGGACTTCCTGTCGCTAGCAAGCCTTGGCGCGTGTCGAAGGACGACATGCAGGACGACCGACAGGAGTTGCTGGCGCAGCTGTTCGTGATGCTGACCGCCAGGCTGGAGGATGCCCATGAACTGGGCACCACCGGACAGACCAGTGGTCCGAGAACTGGGCGTCTGCGCCATGCCTATCAGGCAATGCTCCACGTGAGAACACCGGCATTGATGCGACCGGTGAATATCACATGCAGGGAATCATCAAGAAAACCAGCGTAATTCTTGCGTTACGGAACTAGGCGAATCAATTGCCCTATCGCAAAGCCTTACTTAGAAGTCGCCTTAGAAGGACCTACGGCCCCAATGTCACCCGGCTATTGAGTACCCGCCATCCACGGCAATTAACGCACCGGTAACAAAATCGGAAGCGGAAGAGCTCAGAAAGACAGCTGCGCCCGCCAAGTCACGCGGCTGTCCCCATCGTCCGGCAGGTGTCCGACCGATAATTCCAGCATTGAATGCTGCATTGTCGCGCGCAGGCGCAACCATGTCTGTTTCGAACCAACCCGGTAGAATGGCATTGACCTGGATATTGTCCCTAGCCCAGGCAGCCGCCAGAGACTTCGTAAGCTGAACAACACCTCCCTTGCTAGCACCGTAGGCCGCCGACCCAGCCGCCCCGAACACAGAATACATCGAACCGATCGTGACGATTTTGCCGCCGCCTGCCGCTTTCATATGGGAGTACACGGCCTGAGCGGCGAAGAACACGCCCCCAAGGTTAACAGCTAGAACCTCTGACCATTCCCGTTCGCTCAGTTTCTCCGGACGACGTCCACTGCCAACGCCTGCGTTGGCAACGAGGATGTCGATGCGACCCCATTCGCGCATCACCCGAACCGCCAGCGCATCGCACGAGGCTTTCTGCGAAACATCCGTCTCGACAAACATCACCTGCGCACCGAGCTTTACCAATGCATCCAGAGCCTTTTCAGCGGCATCGCGCCGCCGCGCGGCAATCACGATCGAGGCACCTGCAGCGGCCAGCCCCTCAGCCATCCCGAAACCCAATCCCCTATTTCCTCCCGTCACGATCGCCACTTTACCGGAAAGGTCGAAGAGAGATGCAGGTGGCCTCACCCGAGGCTGTCGATCAGTCATATTCAGATAATCCCCAAGGACAGATATGCGGTTCTAATCCGGCGTCGCGTTTCAACAGTGTCCGAACAACCCGTGAGCCGTCGCCTTCGTGGCCGTTATGTCCTAATCTGTTCGACCTATATTCCTGCAATCTCGGTTGACCGGATTTGGATAGAGTTCATCCCATATGTAGCGACGCCCTAGCTGACCGGAACAAGAGCAAGTCATGACGAAAGCTGCAGTTAGGGCCAGGCGGCCCGTTCGACGGCCACGGCTTCTCGATGTCGCCATGGCTGCCGGCGTTTCGCTCGGCGCTGCATCCAAAGCGCTGTCCGCTCCTGACGCGGTCCGGCCAAAGACCCTGGCCGCCGTGCAGAATGCGGTAGCGAAACTGGGATACATTCCCAGCGATGCCGGCCGCGCGCTCGCCAGTCGCTCGACTAGAATGGTTGGTGTCGTCCTCCCGACGATCAGCAACCCGGCAATGGCGCTTTTCGTGCATGAACTGCAGAAAGTATTGGGCGACAGCGACTATCAGCTGCTGACATTGGCGCACGAGTACGACAGGTTCCGGGAAAGTCAACTCATCGAGCGGCTCATACGCCGCAGCGTCGACGCTCTTATCCTGATCGGCTGCGATCAGAGCGCGCGTACTATCCGAATGCTCGACAAGCGCGCATTGCCCTATCTGTTTTCCTGGTCGAGCGAAGACGCGCCGGCGTTCGGGGCCCTTCGCATTGCGAACCATTCGGCAATGGCCCAAGTGATAAAGCATCTCGCCGCGCTGAAACACCGACGCATCGCAGTGATCGGCGGCGATCCTAAATACAACGAACGCGCACGTTGGCGCCTGAAAGGCGTCCGTGACGCCGCGGCGAAGAAAGGGATCGAGCTCGTTGACGTCGTTACAGTGCCGCTGACTATCGCCGGGGGCAGGGAGGGCTTCAGGCAGCTCGATCCACTTCGTCGCCGTATCACGGCAATCGTCTGCGGCACCGATCCAGTGGCGGCAGGCGTGCTGCACGAGGCGCAGCTCGCAGGAATAGCCGTACCTGGCCAAATCTCGATCACCGGCTTCGACGATATCGAGATGGTCTCTTTGCTGAGCCCGGCCCTTACGTCGATCCACGTGCCGATCGCCGACCTCGCGGTGAAGACAGGACAGTCGATCATCGCCATGCTTCAGGGGCAGGCGCCGCCACGGTCGATTACGCTGCCGACACCACTGATCGTGCGAGGAAGCACCGGACCTGCCGCTCCGCCCGGTCATCCGACAGTCACCAGCTTGGTTTCAAGATAGGCCTGCAGCCCTTCGACGCCGCCCTCCGAACCGAACCCGCTCATTTTGACACCACCGAAGGGCGTTTCCGGCGTCGAGACCGAAAGCGAGTTGATGCCCACCATTCCGGTTTTCAGTTGCCGGCTCGCCGCGTAGGCGCGGGAAATGCTGCGGGTGAAGCAATAGCCGGCCAGGCCCGCCTCGACCGTGTTTGCACGGGCAAGGGCTTCCTCGTCGCTGCGGAACGAGGTTATCGGCGCGATCGGCCCGAAGCACTCCGTTGCAAACAGCGGCGCATCGTCGGTCAAACCAGCGACCACCGTCGGCGCGAAGAAATCCCCCGCCTTGCCGATTCGCTTTCCACCGCAAAGCACTTCGGCACCCGCCGCCTCGGCATCGGCCACGAATCGCTCCATCGCTTCGACGCGGCGGGCATTCGCAAGCGGCCCCATGTCGATCCCGCTCTGCAGACCGTTGCCAATCTTCATGGCGGCAAAGCGCCGGGCCATGTCCATAGCGAAACGGTCGCACAAGCTTTCATGGACGAAAAACCGGGACGGGCTGATACATACTTGTCCGGCATTCCTGACCTTACCTGCGGACAGCAGGGCTATCGTGGTGTCGTAATCAGCATCGTCAAATATCAGGACAGGTGCGTTGCCCCCCAACTCCATCGTGACGCGCTTGACGCCTTCGGCGGCGAGTTTCATAAGATGAACCCCAACGGCGGTCGATCCGGTGAAGCTAACCTTGCGAATCTGCGGAGCGGCTATCAGATGCGTCGAGACTTCCGAAGGGATTCCGAACACGAGCTGCGCAGTTCCGGCAGGCAGGCCGGCATCATGCAAAGCACGCACGATCTCCACCGCGCAGCCGGGAGTTTCTTCGGATGCCTTTAGGATAACGCTGCACCCTGATGCCAAAGCGCCCGCCAGCTTTCGAGCTGGCGTAAGAGCGGGGAAGTTCCATGGCGTAAAGGCGACGCACGGTCCTACAGGTTCGGCAAGCACCAGATGTTGCAACGTCGGGGTACGGGCGGGAACGACGCGGCCATAGGCACGCCGCCCTTCCTCCGCATACCATTCGAAGAGTTCGATTGAATGGACCAGTTCCGATCTTGATTCTTCTAGCGGCTTGCCTTGCTCAAGGGTCATGATCCTTGCAATCGCCTCGATACGCTCGCGAATCAGACTGGCGGCGCGTCGCAGAATATGGCTTCGCTCGAGTGGCGATACCGACCGCCAGACTTCGAACGCCCTGGCGGCGGCGTCAACAGCATGATCGAGGTCATGCGAAGTTGCGTGGGGAAGCTCGGCCAGCATTTGGCCCGTTGCGGGATCGTATACTGGCTCACTCCGCCTCCCGACACTCGTCCTTATCGGGCGGCCATCTATCCACAGGCTCAACTCACAATAGCCTTGCGCTACATTCAGCATGCTTTGCCCAGAATCAGATCTGCCCCTTTTTCCGCGATGGCAATCACCGCAGCATTTGTGTTTCCCGATATCACCGCGGGCATAATTGACGCATCTACGACGCGTAGCCCGTCGACGCCTTTGACCCGGAGCGCGGTATCTACGACAGCGCCCAGTGCGGCGGTGCAGCTAGCGTGATAAAGGGAACCGCCGGTCGAACGGGCATAGTTGAGTAGTGCTTCGTCCGATGCGGCTGCCCGGCCCGGCATCTCCTCACAGACGACCAGCGAGGATATGGCAGGCTGCGCCATGATGTTGCGCACCAGCTTCGTGCCCGAGACCATGGTCCGGCAATCTGCCGCGTTGGAGAGGAAATTAGCGAAGATTTCCGGCGGCGCGGCGGGGTCGGGAGAGATCGTGCGAACGTATCCTCTGCTCTTCGGACGCAACGGACATATCGACGCGGTGAAGCCGGAAAACTCGTGCAGCTTTTGTCCCATTCGGTCGGTGCTGAATATGATGAAATGCACCTGAATGTCAGGCCGTCCATTTTCCTCGCTGCGAAAGAAGCCACCGGCATACCCTGCGGAAACCGTCAGTCCTCCCTTGTTCCAAAGCAGGTAACGCAACCCCAGCCGCAGTGTACGCAGCGGCGAGCGCAGGTCGTCGTTGAGCGTGCAAGGTGTGGTCGCGCGATAGACCAGACGCGCCTGCACATGATCCTGGAAATTCTCGCCGACGGCCGGCAGATCGTGCACGACCGTCACGCCGAGCTGGCGCAACAGCTGGCCCGCTCCGATCCCGGAAAGCTGCAACAATTGAGGCGTATTGATCGCTCCCGCGCTCAGGATCACCTCGCGACGCGCGAGGGCCGTTTCGCATTGTCCCTTCCGACGCCAGGCGACTCCGCAGGCGCGCCTGCCCTGCCACAAGACCCGCTCCGCCAGAACGCCGGTGCGGACTACGAGATTGCGCCGGGCGCGCACGGGTCTCAGATAGGCGAACGCGGCGCTGACACGGCGTCCGTTGCGCGCAGTCGCCTGGTAGTAGCCGGCGCCAGCCTGGCTCTCGCCGTTGAAATCCCGATTGGCGGGATGGCCCGCCTCCATAGCGGCCGCGATGAATGCATCGCACAAAGGATGAGGCTCGGTCGGGTCGGAAACGGAAAGCGGGCCGCCAATGCCGTGATAGGCATCGGCGCCACGTTGCTGATCCTCGGCGCGAATGAAGTATGGCAACAGATCGTCGAAACCCCAACCGGCGAATCCCGCATCCCGCCAGGCGTCGAAGTCCTCGCGCTGCCCGCGCACATACAGGAGGCCGTTGATCGAAGAGGATCCGCCCAACACGCGGCCACGGGGCTGGGAGATGCGACGACCGCACATTCCCGGCTCGGGTATTGTCTGATAACCCCAGTTGAGAATCGGATGGTTGAAGAGTTTGCCGTAGCCGAGCGGCACACGGATCCAGGGATTGCGATCTTCAGGTCCGGCTTCGAGGAGCAGGACACGAATGGCAGGATCGGCACTGAGACGATTGGCCAGAACGCAGCCGGCGCTCCCGGCCCCTACGATAATGTAGTCGAAAGTTTCGACTTCGCTCATAGCAGCCCTCCCAGCACTTGCTTTGCAATGGCAAGAGAGGCGGTCAGTCCGGGCGACTCGATGCCGAACAAGTTCACCAGCCCCTCGCAACCGTGATGCGACGGCAACGAGATGACGAAATCCCCGGCCGGTTGACCGGGAGGCGATATTTTGGGCCTGATGCCGGCATAGCCCGGATGCAGCTGCTCTGCGTTCAGCTGCGGCCAGATGGCACGAGCAGCCGCGACGAATGCCGGCTTGCGTCCCGGATCGACGCGATAGTCAACCGCCTCTATCCATTCGACATCCGGCCCGAACCTGGCCTGCCCGCCCATGTCCAGCGTGAGGTGCAGCCCCAGCCCGCCCGGCTCAGGCACCGGATAGATCAGATGCGCGAACGGCAGCGAACCGGCATAGGTAAAGTAACTCCCCCGTGCCAGATGCAATGGCGGTATATGATGCGGAGCCAGCCCTTCAATATTCGCCGCCAGACATTGCGCTCCCAGCCCCGCTGAATTAACCAGGATGCGTGTCGAAACCACAGGCTCCCGCTCGCCCGTCATGTAAAGCAGCCAGTTTCCACCCACAGCCCGGACACTGGCGATTCGGGCTCTGGGGGAGAACATGGCGCCATTGGCCTCTGCCTCGCCAAGCAATGCCAGCATCAGGGCATGGGAATCCACAATGCCGGTCGAGGGCGAGTACAACGCCGCAGCGCAGTCGAGTTCGGCCTCCAGTGTCCCGACCTCGGTTGCGGACAGAAGGCGCAGATCGTCCACACCGGCGGCCTCGCCCGTAGCCTTGATCGTTTCGAGGATCGCAATCTGCGCCGTATTGCGCGCGAAAATCAGCTTGCCCAGCTGCCGATACGGCACGGCATGACAGCCACAATAGTCGTAAAGCAGCCGACGGCCCTCAACGCACAGGCGCGCTTTGTTGGAGAGCGGCGGATAATAGATTCCCGCGTGGATGACCTCGCTGTTGCGGCTGCTTGTCCAGCTCCCGAACTGCGTTTCACCATCGACCAGAAGCACGCCAAACCCAGCCACGGCCAGCTCACGCGTGATCGCCAAGCCGACCACGCCCGCTCCGACGACAACCGCCTCCACGCTCTCCGGCATCTTCTTATCGAAACTTGAAGCGCTTCATATTTTTATAGTAGCAGTTACAATGGTGCCGACAAAGCATAACTTGAAGCGCTTCATATCCCGGCAGCGACAAGTTCAATAATTTCGAGGAGCGATCTGGTAATGAAGAATGGACGAGCGGCAAAAGAGGAGCGACGGGATCATTTCGGATGGTGGACCCAATTGGCGAGCCGTTGGGCCGACTGCGATGCATACGGTCACGTCAATAACGCCACTTACTACAGCTGGTTCGATACCGCTCTCACGACCATGGCGATAGAGCGAGGGATTCTTCAAGCACCGGGACAGACTTCGATCGGCCTTTGCATTGCAAGCGGATGCGAATTTCTGGCCCCAATCGGCTTTCCGGAGACAATCGACATTGGGATTCGCCTCGGCCGTATCGGTAGCAGTTCACTTCGCTATGAACTGGCGGTTTTCCGGCGAGGCAGTGATCTGCCCGCCGCCGTATGTCACTTTACCCATGTCTACGTGGATGCAAAGACACGAAAAGCCGTTTCGTTGAGCCAGCAGCAAAAAGCCATACTCAGCGACTTGCTCATCTGAATGGAGCGAGAGAACGCAAGCGCAACGCTCCCATCTGCTCCCCATGCTCTTATCGGAAGCCGGAACGTTTGGGAAAGTATCGCCCACTGAAGGGATTGTTAAAAAAGCCGGAGCTATTGCTAGCTCCGGCCAGTCAGGGAAGGGAACGCCCAGAGGCGTTTGCGATCGTTCGCAGACGAACTATGCCTGCCCGCCGATCGCGACGGTTTCTCGCCGATGGAAAACGGCATTTCCGTATCCGTATATGACCTTACGCGTCAGCCACGATTCCGGTCGCACGGCCCAAAACTCCCTCCCCCCGCAAGCTCTCGATCTCCGCCGCAGTCAGGCCCAGTTCATCCATGAGGACGCTCGCGGTATGTTCACCCAATGCCGGCGATTGGATCAGCGGCGGTGTCTGGGCGCCGTGCAAACGGATTGGACTGTCGGGAATGGCGATACGGCCATATTGCGAATGATCGAACCAGGTGAGCATGCCCCGCATGTGCATGTGCTCGTCATTGGTGACTTCGATGAGATCGCGCACGGGCGCCGCCGGCACACCGTGCTCCCGAAGCTCGGCCAACGCCCGGTCGCGGGTACGGGTCCTTCCCCAATTTGCGATGATGCCGTCGACCTGGTCCATGTTCTCCACTCGGCTGGGCGCCGAGTTGAATCTGGGATCGTTTTCCAGGTCAGAGCGTCCCATTGCCTTCAGGAGGCGAAACCAATGCGGCTCATTGACCACGATCACCGCAAAATGGCCGTCCGAAGCCGGGTATACATTGTAGGGCGCCATGGACAATCCGCCATGGCGGTTGCCGGTGCGTGGCGGAATCATCTCGTTGTCGTACAGCATGCCCAGATTCGATGCCAAGGCGGGATAAATCGCTTCCTGCATCGCGACTTCGACGAGACGTCCGCGCCCAGTGATGGTGCGCTCATACAACGCCGTGATGACGCCGGCATAAAGATGAATGCCGCTCAGGAAATCGGCGATCGCAGGCCCTGCTTTCACCGGGTCGCCGTCGGGAAATCCCGTGACACTCATCACGCCTGAAGCGGCCTGCACGGTAAGATCCATCGCCAGATTGGCGGAATCCGGCCCGGAAAGACCGTATCCAGATCCGGATGCATAGATCAGCCTGCCGTTGCGCGCATTCAGCGTTTTCCAGCCGATCCCCAGCCGATCCATCGCGCCTGGCGCAAAATTCTCCAAGAGGACATCTGCGCGCGACGCCAGACCGATCAGGATTTCCTTGCCGCGTGGCGACTTCAGATTGAGCGCCACGCCGCGCTTGTTTCCATTCAGCATCGCGAACGGCACGGCAGAACCCCGGCTGATGGCTGCCCGGCGCCTTACCGGCTCGCCATCCAGCGGCTCGATCTTGATCACATCGGCGCCGGCGCGAGCCATCAGATAAGTCGCATATGGTCCCTGGTAGACCTGGCCGAGATCGATGACCTTCACGCCAGCAAGGGGAGCCCGTGTCGAATCATGCTGCATGTACAAGTTTCTCTTTCAAGCGGCGAAACGGGCCATTCGGCGACGATCGAGTTTCATACCCCTGCTGACCGGCCTCGAGCGGCGAACCGGCGCGCTTCGTCCAATCCGCGATTGCCTGATTGCGGACGTCGCAAACGTCGTGTCGCTCTATGTCGTCCGCGCGGTCGTGTAACCATCCGCGATATCCGCTTCTATCGCGCGCGGATCGCGGTCGGCCGGATTTCCGTATCCGCCGCCACCCGCCAACCGAAAGCTGAGCACATCGCCTTTTTTCAGCGGGCGCGTCTCCTTTCCCCCCAGCTCGAGCGCTTCGCCGTCGGGATTGATAATCGTGCGCGCCAGCGTCCCAGGCTCCCCGCCCATGAGTCCGTAGGGTGCCACCATGTGGCGATCCCCGAGCAACGTGACCATGCAATCGTCGCCGAGGATCTCGATATCCTTCCGCAAACCGCAGCCGCCACGATACTGCCCCCGCCCGCCCGAATCCGGTATTGCCTGGAGGCAGTGAATGAGCACGGGATTTATCGCCTCATGCACCTCGACCGGAATCGTGGCGCAATTGATCACCGGCGACATTCCTTCGACGCCATCGGCGCCGTCGCGGCCGCCATAGCCGGCAAAGGTCAGATCGTAATAGATGAAGCGGCTGCCATCGCGGGGATTGATGCCGCTGACGATCGCGTTCGACATGTGCGAGAACGCTGCGATCGCCCTCTTGGGCAGGCATTTCGACAGGGCGCCGTTAATCACCTCGAAAGTGCGCATTGGAATCACCGCGCGCGCGCCGCTGGGAGCGGGAAACTTGGGATTGAAGAAACTGCCTTCGCGCGCGATTACCTTGAGCGGCCGCAGCCTTCCCTCATTGTGTGGCATCCGAGCATCGGTGAACATGTGGATCGCGAAGACCCCATGCGCCCTCGTATAGTTGATATACGAGTTGATCGCCACTGGCACTTGGTCATCGCTTTTCGAGAAGTCGGCGGTAATCTCACCGTCCTTTATGGTAACCTCTACCGACACTTTTACCATCGGACTTCCCTCTATGCCGGTCTCGAGATAGTCTTCGAACGCGAAAGTGCCTTCCGGCATCGCTCGAATCGCTTCTCTCGTCCGCTGCTCCGAACGATCGAGAATCTCGTTCACCGCCGCATCGAACGTCTCGATGCCGTAAGTGGCGACCAGTTCTCTGAGGTGCTTAGCCCCGGAATGGTTTGCGTTCCGCTGCGCTTCCAGGTCGCCCTTCACGATATCCGGCAGCCGAACGTTGGCCAGCACGATTCGCAGCGCCTCGGGATTCCACCGTCCGCCGACGACGGCGCGGACCGGAAGAATGCGGATACCTTCCTGGAACGCCTCGGTCAGTTCGACTTTCTGGCTGCCCGGCGCCGCGCCACCAACATCGACGTGATGCGCGATGTTGACGGCGTAGCCCACGAAGCGCCCATCGACGTGCACCGGGCTTACCATATAGATGTCGGGAAAATGCCCGGACCCCATCCAGGCATCATTCAGGATGACGCAGTCGCCATCGCCCAGGGTTCCACGCGGGTAATAGTCTTCCACATGCTTCACGACGTAAGGCATCGAGCCGAGATGGCCGGGCGTGAAATTCCCTTGCGCGATCAGGCGGCCCTGCCTGTCGAACAAACCCGTGGAAAAGTCGTCGGCTTCGCGAACCGCCTCCGAGAAGGCCGTGGACCGCAAGGTCGAGCCCATCTCCTCGCAAACCGATACCAGGGTGCTCCAGATAATCGAAAGGTCCAGCGCGTTCACCGTTGCGCCCTGGCGGCGAGTGGTAACGGCCGCGACCTGCCCAATTGCGCTCATGACAGCTCCTTGAGTCCAATCTTGATGACGAGATTGCCTTCTGCGCTGATCCTCGCGACGTCTCCGGGGAGGAGTACGATCGTCGATTCCGGTTCCTCGATGATCGCCGGACCGGAAATCTCATCCTCACCTCCCAGGCTGTATCGATCGTAAATGGCACAATCGACGTACCCTCCCAGCTCGGGGAAGTATGCGCTTCGCTTGCCGGGCGTCGACCGACGCGTGGCGCGGGAGAGCGACGCTGCGTTCGCCTTATCTCGATTTGGAACCGGAACCGAGGCCGTTATCGACCAATCGATGATCTCGAGAGGACGTCCCTGATCCTCGAAACCGTACAGCGCCTTGTAGGCACGCCCGAACCTCACCGAGAACTCCGCGAGAAATCCTTCCTCGTCTCCGCCAAATTCGGGAAGGTCGACCGGCACTTCATGTCCTTGTCCGACGTACCGCGCCGTGGCTCCGAACTTCAGCGTGGCGGCATTTGCATCGCATCCACCCATGCGCGCAATCGCGGCATGCGCCCACGAACCGAGTTCCTGCACAGTCCGCCTAACGACGGCGCCGATTCCAGGCGCGAGCTGCGTAAGCCTCGTGATGGAATGGTCAACCTTCGGCGTCGCTTGCAGCAGGCCGATGGCGGAGCCCAGTCCGGCGCCAAAGGGAATGATCACCTTGGGGACCCCGACCTGGCGGGCAAGCCGCGCCGCATGCAGCGGCCCTGCCCCGCCGAAGCCGACAAGCGTGTAATGGCGGGGATCGCGCCCACGCTCGACCGACATGATCCGCAGGGCTCTCTCCATGTTGGCAGTCGCCATGCGGTGAATGCTCCACGCTGCCTCGGCCAGGGAAAGGCCGGTCGGCGCGCCGATCACCCGGTCGATGCTTGCAGCCGCAGATTCGACGTCCAGCCCCATGCGCCCGCCGTTGAAATAGGCCGGATTGAGATATCCCAGAACTGCGTTGGCGTCCGTAACGGTCGGCAAGGTACCGCCGCGGCCGTAGCAAACAGGACCGGGCTCGGATCCGGCGCTCGCAGGGCCCACGACAATGGTGCCGAGACTAAGTTGGGCAATGCTGCCGCCCCCAGCGCCGATCTCGAGCATCTCGATAGCGGAAATGTTCAGCGGCAGTCCGCTGCCTTTGGTGTACCGAATCTGATCGACTTCGAAGGTCGGCAGCGTGGCAGGTTCGCCATTGTCGATCGCGCCGAGCTTCGCGGTCGTCCCGCCCATGTCGAACGTCAGCAGATTGTCGATGTTCTCCTGCTGGCCGACGGCCTTGCACATGAGCACGCCGGCCGCCGGTCCGGATTCCACGATCTTGATCGGCGTTTCGCAAGCGAGATTGGGGGACACCAGCCCGCCGTTCGACTGCATGATCATCAAGGTCGGCTGGAGATTGCGTTCACCGAGCGTTTCGGCCAGGCGCGTCACGTAGCGCGTCACGATCGGTTGTATATAGGCATTGGCAACGGTGGTGCTGGTGCGCTCGTATTCGCGAAACTTCGGCGACACGCCGCTCGACAGGCTGACGCTGGGCGGCGTATCCAGTTTACCTAGCGCTTCGGCCAGCATCTCCTCATGCGTCGGATTGGCATAGGCATGAAGCAAACTGATCGCCACCGCCTCGTAGCCGCCCGCACGAATGGCGGAAACGACTTCGGTGATCGACTCCGGACTGGGTGCCCGCAGCACCTCGCCCGCATACGTCATCCGCTCGTCCAGCTCGAAGATGTCCCGCCGCCGCACCAGAGGAACCGGCCGTACCAGCCGCAAATCGTCGGTGTCGTAGCGTTTCTGCCGTCCGATCAGGATGATGTCGCGAAAGCCCTTGGTAGTCACCAGCGCGGTCTTCGCGCCTTTTCGTTCGAGGATGGCGTTTGTCGCAATGGTCGTCGCATGCAGGATGGAGTTCACGTCCTGCGGCGGCAAGGCTGCTTGCTCGAGCAAGTGCCCGACACCTTCCATTACCGCCACGGAGAGATCCTTCGGGGTCGAAAGCACTTTCCAGAAGTGCCGCTCGCCGCTGGATCCGTGCTCAAGCACAAAATCCGTGAATGTGCCTCCAATATCGAACGTCAACCGCGACTGATCTGAAGAGACTCTCGACTTGCTCATCCGATGACTTTCTCACTCCCATTAGCGGACTGCGGCTTTAGCGCCGGCCGCTATGAAATCCGGATCGCAACCGCCCTCGAACAAGCACGATCGCCGACCGGAAACTCCATGCTCATTCATGTTTATTGCGTTTGTCGTCGGATTGTAGCCAATCACCTTGTGCCGACCACCGAATTGAGACGCCGCTTTCCGTTTTCGCATCTGTGAAAAAGGGCATGCGAACGTCGCATGATGGAAGCGCGCGCAATGCGCCGACCAGAGCCGGAGGCGACCACCAGAAAGGCAGACATACCTTCCGTTCGACTGCGCATTGCATTCGAAAGTTCGTTTGAACCGTCGCTTTTCTACAACCGTCGCAGAACGGTTCTCGAACCGTCGACCGCCAAGGCCGACTGGAATATCGACAGAATCGCTTCCTTTTTCTGGTCCAGCCGCTCCACCGGGCCATGGACGCTGACGGCAAGCCGGCGCGCCGACAGGCTGATGGTGCGCGGCAGCAGAATGCCGATCATTCCGCCGCCGGCGACAACGGTGTGCTGGGAAAACACGTAACCGTCGTCGCGGATCTGTTTGACCCGCCGCATCAGTGTCGGAAGATGGATGCGCTTTTCCCGATCGCCGACCTTATAGTTCATGCGCCTTACGAGATGTTCGATTTCGTCGTCCGACTTGGCACTCAGGAGAAGCCAGCCCAGGCCGCAGCGGGCCAGGGAACGCGTCGTCTTGGGGGGATCGTTCTCGGACGCGGGCAAGGACGAGTGGATGACGTGGATGTATTGTGCGTAAAGATCGCTTTGCGCCCCCAGGCAGATCGACTCGGCCGTCGATTCGTGGAGACTTCTCATCAGCGACACGATGCCGGTATTCAGGAAGCGCGCCGGCTCTATCCAACTGACAACTTCCGGCATCCGCATAGTCGGCATGTATATGCGCGTTTCGCGATCGTAGTCGAGAAATCCCAGGGCCACCATGCTCTTGAGAATTCCGGCGGCGCTGGAAGCGGGATAGTGGAGCCGCTCCATGATCTCCTTGAGCATGAGACCACGCTGAACTTCGGCAAAGATCTCGAATACCTCGAGTACACGACGCACCGACTTGACGGTCACAGCCTTCCTCCAAAGCTGCTCGGCCCAAGAAATGGCGGTTAACTATGCTATTCCTTCGATTTTCCGGCAATCTCCAATCGCGAAACAGAAAACGCGCTGCGAGTCCCGCTTGCAGCTGAAGTGCAAAGGAAAGTGTCCGCTAAGGACGGCGTTTTTCACTGTCCCAGATAGCTCTTGCGAAGGGCGGGATCTCGCGCGAGTTCGCTCGCCTTACCGGAAATCGCGATCGATCCGTTCTCCAGCACATATGCCCGGTGAGACAAGGCCAGCGATTGCACGACATTCTGTTCGACAAGCAGAATGGCAAGGCCTTCCTGGTTCAACCGTCCCACCAGCTGGAACATTTCCTCGACCAGCAGGGGTGACAGGCCCAGTGAAGGCTCGTCCAGAATCAACAGCCGCGGCTCGGCCATCAGTCCGCGGCCGATGGCCAGCATCTGCTGCTCGCCACCAGAAAGCGTCCCCGCCAGCTGGGCTAGGCGTTCATGCAGGCGCGGGAAAATCTCCAGGACCCGCTCCAGGTTGCGGCTGCGGGCCTTCCTGCCCCGTCGATAGCTTCCCAGTTCCAGATTGTCCCTTACGGTGAGATTGGGAAACACCCGCCGCCCTTCAGGAACCTGCACTAACCCGGCCTCGACAATGCGCTTCGGATGGACGCCGGTGATATTGACGCCCTCGAAGAAGATACGCCCACCGAAGGGTCGGGAAAGTCCCGAGACGTTATTGTTGAGCGTCGACTTGCCGGCGCCGTTACTGCCGAGCAGGGCGACAATCTCCCCTTTCTCCACGACGAGATCGACACCACGGAGTACTTGAATCGCCCCGTAGCCTGCACTTAGTTGGCTTATTTCAAGCACCGAGCACCTTTGCCGCTCCATGTCCCAGATAAGCCTCGATCACCGCTGGATCGCTTGCAACGGATGCCGGCGTTCCCTCGCAGATGATCCGTCCCTGATTTAGAACATAGAGTCGCTCGGCCAGAGAGGTTACCGCCTGCATCACGTGCTCGATCAGCAGTATGGTGATACCGGACGCACGTATGTGCTTGATCACGTCCACGATCTCGTCGATCTCGGTGGGATTGAGTCCCGCCATAACCTCGTCGAGCAGCAACAGGCGCGGACCCGTCGCAAGGGCGCGGGCAAGTTCGAGGCGCTTGCGGCCAGCAACCGTAAGATCGGCGCCACGCCGGTCGAGAAGCTTCTCCATTCCCACCATCGCCGCGACCCGCTCGGCCTCGGACATCGCTTGCCGGCGGTTGCCGGTGCGCAGATAGGCGCCAACCATGATGTTCTGACGAACGCTGATGCCGGCGAATGGCTGCGTGATCTGGAAGGTCCGAACCATGCCGGCCAGAGAGATCAGGTGCGGCTCGAGATGGGTCAAATCCTGGCCATCAAACAGAACCTGCCCGCTGTCCGCTTCGTAAAACCCCGCGATCGCGGCAAACAATGTCGTCTTGCCGGCGCCGTTCGGTCCAATCAGGCCGACAATTTCCCCCTGTCCGACGCAGAGCGACGCATCGTCGACGGCCTTGAGGCCGCCGAACGTCTTGGAGAGCCTATGAACCTCAAGAAGCACGACGCGCTCTGATCAGGCCCGCCAGGCCATTGGGCAGGCGGGCAACGATGATTATCAGCATGATGCCATACACCACCAGGCTCAAGGGCTGGACGTTCTTGAGGGCGGGCAAGGTACTGGCGAGCCCGCGGGTCAACTCGTTTATGGTCATGAGAGTGAACGAACCGATCAGCGGGCCCAGAATGGTTCCCGCGCCTCCCACCATGCTCACAAGCAACATTTCGACGGATTTGTCGACGCCGAAGGCGATCCACGGGTCGATGTAGAGATATTTCTGCATGTAGAAGGATCCGCCAGCGGCGCCAAGCGCACCGGAGAGCGACAGCACTTTCACTTTTTCCCGAAACACGTTGATTCCCAGCGCGCGTGCCGCGTCCTCGTTCTCCCGGATCGCCACGAGACGCGCGCCAAAGCGGCAGCGAGTGAGGTTCCACGCGATCAAAAGCGAAAACAGGCACATGGCCAGCGCAATATAGTAGAACCAGATGGGCTCTCTGAACTGCAGGTTGAGCGGGTCCGGACGCGCCTTGATCAAAAGCCCAAGACCGCCGTTCGTGAACGACACGGAATTGGAGAGAATGCGAAACACCTCCGCGAAAGCCAGCGTAACGAGCGCGAAATAGGAGCCGCGCAACCCCGCACGGAACGACAGCACGCCGACCACGCATCCCACGATACCGCCCATGGCCGCGGCCATCGGCCAGGCCAGCCAGGGATTCCAGCCGTAGGACACCTGCAGTATCGCTGAAGTGTAGGCGCCGGTTCCGAAGAATACGACGTGGCCGAACGAATTCAGGCCAGCAAAGCCTCCAGAAATGTTCCACGACTGGCCGATATAGGCCGTGAAAAGGATCAGGATCCCCAGGTTTATGAAATAGCTTGGCGCCACGAGAGGCAGAGCCACGGCAGCGACGAATGCCACCGCGCAAAGCAGGATTGAACGACTCATGCTCTACTCCCGAACAGGCCTGTTGGCCTCAGCAGCAGGATCAGGATGAAGATCATCGAGATTCCGATCTGCCCCAGCTGCTCCCCCAGAAAGAGCCCGCCCAACGACTCGGTGACGCCGATAATCAGCCCGCCCACCGCCGCGCCGATGAAACTGCCTGTACCACCCAGTACCACGATGGTGAATGCAACGAGCACGAAGGCGTGTCCCGACGAGGGCGTAACATAGTACGACGGCAACAGGAGACAGGCAGCGGCCCCCAGGCACGCAATCCCGATGCCATAGGAGATTGCGAAAATCTTCTCGACGTCGATCCCGACCAGCCGTGCTCCCTGGCGCTCCTTCGCCACTGCACGAATCGCCTTCCCTGTATCAGATCTCGACATCAACAGCCCAAGCGCACCGCAGAGCGCCAGCGACGCCAGAAACGCGATTATCTTGGACAGCGGCAACATGGCCGCGCCCACTTCGACGAACATGCCCGAATAGGGCACGTCGATCGTCTGCGTGTCGCCGCCGAAGAACAGCAATGCGGCATTGTCGAACACGATCGACAGGCCAAGCGTAATCAGAAGGATGTTCTCATCGCGCCCGCTGCTGAATCGCCCGATCACATAACTATAAAGAAGCCGGCCGAACAGGAAGCTTGCGACAACGACCAGAGGGAGCGCGACATAGGGGTCGATACCAAGCAGTCGCCATAGCCAGAACACCGCATACATGGCGACCATCAACAGGCTGCCATGCGCAAAATTGATGATATGCAGCACACCATAGATAAGCGTGAGTCCGACGGCGACCAGCACATAGACGCCGCCGGACAGCAGGCCGTTCAGCACAGCCGCAAAAACAACCCCGAGATCGGACACTCGACTAGAACCTCGGCCGGGGAAACACTGCCTTTGCCGACGCGAATTCTTCCGGCGCAATGACTTCGATCTCGCCATTCTGCGCCTGGACCATTGCCGCCCGGCCACCCTGATTCTGGCCGTTCACGAACTTCGTAGGACCATAGGGCATGATCTCTGGCTTGAAAGTCGACGACGCTATTGCCTGGGTAAGTTTTTCCTTGTCGACCGACGCAGCGCGTTCCAGGGAATCTGCCAGAAGCATGATCGTCGAATAGGACAGATACACTTCGAGCGTGAATTGACCGCCGCTACTCTCGACCCGCTTCTTGAGTTGCCTGGCCTTTTCGCTACGAGGATTGTAGCTGTGATTGACGTCGATCACGTACTGCGAAACGTCCGGCATGTCCTTGACGAACTTGTAGTTGAAACCGCCGCCCAGAATCGACAGCAGCGCACCGTTGACCTTCTGCTGATGCAGCGTTCGCGCCAGAAGCATGTACTCGTTCTGGTAGTTGCACATCATGATAAGGTCCGGATTGGCAGACCGGATGCGCAGGGCGATATTATCGAAATTGCGCGTCGGATTGTCGTGGGCGATGACCTCTTTAACCTGAATACCGATCGAGGGCAGCTTTCCGGCGATCAACCTGGTCGCGCCGGTGCCCATTTCGCCCGACTCATGGACGACTACGGCGGTCTTCGCAACGCTGTTGGCGGCCTTGTTTAGTGCGTCGAGCGAGGCAATGCCGTCATCGACGATAATGCCAAAGCCCGGGCAAAGACGGAAGATGTTCGTCAGGCCCCGCGTCATGAGAAGATCCGACACGCCAACGTCGACCAGAAACGGAATGCCATTCTTCGCCGCAACCTGGCTGGCGGCGATTCCGACAGGACTCTGGAAACAGCCCACATACGCTGCAATGCCTTGCTCGCTCATCTTTTCGGCTTCGCTGACGCCGACCTCGACTTTGGACTGGCTGTCGCCTTGCAACGGGTCGATCATTGCTCCACCCATCGACTTAATTCCACCCTGCTTGTTCACGTCGTCGATAGCCAGCAAGGCTCCCAAACGGCACTGCTGGCCGTTGTACGACACGAAGCCTGTCATCGGATGAATCAAGCCAATCTTGATTGGAGCGGGCTGCGCACTGCCGATAACAGGAAGTCCGGCCAAGCCCGAGAGTGCCGTGGAGCCGGCAATGAATGTGCGCCGTGAAATCTTAGTCATGTGATGCCCCCTTTAGCTGTCCTTTTCACAAATATTACTATGGGCTTTTGTCACTTTCGATCAGGCAAGCTCGCCCGAGTGCCTTTTCATATCCGTGAAAAGTTGAAATTGCATATGGGGCCGCAATGAAATACGGGCAAATCAAGTGGTGCTGTCCATCGGCAATTTCTCTGCGCTGACCTGGGCTTACTCTTCCAATCCGTTGAAGTGGAAATAATGCGTTGCCAGCCGTGTGAGCAAATCTATTAGCGTGCAAGCACCTTTTTGATTTGTCCTCTCGAACGCTTCTTATGACGGCTTTCAGCATGCGCGGACGTTCCATATTCCGGACCCTCGCGAACTAGTACTTTCAGTGCCGCATAGACCTTGTCGATGTACGGGCAGCGCAGGCCTATACCGCTCGGAATGAACCAGCGCTCTGCGTTGTCCTGATCGCTTCACAAGACCAGCAACGGCGTCGGCGCCCGATGGTCTTACGGATGCAGTTCTCACGCTCGTCATGTCCGGCCCCGCATAGGCATCTTGGTGAAGTTGGCGAAACAATCCGAGGTGCTGGTCGATCCGCCCAAGCAGGAGTTGCCGCGGGTGCTGGTGGTGCCGGATGTGGCCAAGTCGATCGAAGAATAGGAGCAGAACGTAAGGCGACGAAGGGAGGAACGGAAAAAGCGAACCAGCAGAAGCCGCATTGACCACAGACCAGGGCCGCAGCGCACGTTGCGGCCCATTTTTATTAGGCCCGTATTGCAGTGGACTTCCTGCCACTAGCAAGCATTGGTGCGTGTCGGAGGACGACATGCAGGATGACCGACAGGAGTTGCTGGCGCAGCTGTTCGTGATGCTGACCGCCAGGCTGGAGGATGCGCATGAACTGGCTATCGCCGGGCAAGCTGGCGGGCGCCGGTACCAGCTGGCCCGCCAGCTGCGCGAGATTGCCCGCGATCTGGTCGCTATCGCCGAGGTGGTCATGATCCTGACCGACAAGCCGGCGCATTAGGGACTGGACTTCTCCGCCACGGCAAGCGTTGCTGTTGCTAGATCCTCCGCCCCGACCGGTGTCCTGCCGGCGGGGCTTGCGGTGGTGCAGCCGGGTTGGCTGCCTATCGGAGGAGATCATGGCAAAACTGACCGACACACAGCTGATCGTTCTGTCCAATGCCGCCCAGCAGGGCGGCAAGGTGGCCAAGAGCGCCGCCGCCGCGGTGCTGAAGGCCCTGCTCAAGCGCAAGCTGCTGCAGGAGGTCGAGGCCGGGCCGGACGACCAGGTCTGGCGGGAGGCGGACGGGCAGCGTTACGCCCTGGTGCTGGCGCCGGCCGGCTGGGCCGCCATCGGCGCGGAGCCGCCGGGCGAGGGTCAGAGGGCCGACCGGCGGCCGGCCTCGCCCAAGGCGGGGACCGCCCTGGCCAAGCTGACGTCCCTGCTGGGCCGCAAGAACGGCGTCAGCATCGCGGAGGCGGTCAAAGCCACCGGCTGGCAGGTTCATTCCATCCGCGGCGCTATCTCCGGCGCGTTGAAGAAGAAACACGGGTTCACCATCGCCTCGGAAGCCAGCGAGGGCCGCGGCCGGGTGTACCGCATTGTCCGTTGAGCATCGCCCCGAAGTCGAAGCCGAGGTACGGCGCATCGCCGGCCTCGGGCTCAAGGAATTGCAGGCCCTGTGGCTTGAGCGGCGGGGCCGGCCGACACGGCTGCAGAGCGTGGAGTTTCTGCGCTACATGCTGGCATGGGAAGTCCAGGCCAGGGCTTATGGCGGTCTCAGTCCAGAGACCGTTCGTCAGCTGAAGCAACTGCACGAGCGCTTCGAGCGAGATCCCGCCTACACGCCCTCCCCCATCCTCGACCTTAAGCCAGGGACAACTCTGACCCGGCGCTGGAAGGGGACGGAGTACCGGGTGAAGGTGCTGGACGATGGTTTCCAGTACGCCGGGCAGCGCTTCACCACCCTGTCGGAGATCGCCCGGCTGATCACCGGCACCCGCTGGTCCGGGCCTCTGTTCTTCGGCCTCAGGAAGCCCGGCCGATGACCCTGCGCCGCTGTGCCATCTACACACGCAAATCGACTGAAGAGGGGCTGGAGCAGGCGTTCAACTCCCTGCACGCCCAGCGTGAGGCCTGCGAGGCGTACATTAAGAGCCAAGCGCATGAGGGCTGGAGGCTGATCAAGGCCGCTTACGACGACGGTGGCTTCTCAGGCGGATCGATGGAGCGGCCGGCGCTGGCTCGTCTGCTGCAGGATGTAAAAGATGGGAAGATCGACATCATCGTCGTCTACAAGGTCGACCGGCTGACCCGCTCCCTGTCCGACTTCGCCCGCATCGTCGAGATCCTGGACCGCCAGGGCGCCTCTTTCGTCTCCGTCACTCAGCAGTTCAACACCACCTCATCCATGGGTCGACTGACCCTGAACGTGCTGCTTTCCTTCGCCCAGTTCGAGCGCGAGGTCACCTCAGAGCGCATTCGCGACAAGATCGCCGCCTCCAAGGCCAGGGGAATGTGGATGGGCGGCATGGCGCCGCTGGGCTATGACCTGCAGGACCGGAAACTGGTCATCAACGAAGCGGAAGCCGAAACGGTCCGCGCCATATTCCAGCGCTACCTGGAGTTGGGCTCGGTCAATGCGCTGGTCGAAGACCTGAAGCTGCGTGGCGTCCGGACCAAAGTCTGGACGCCCAGACACGGGCAGTCGCGCGGCGGCGGGTACTTCGATCGGCTGATCCTCTACCGGCTGCTGAAGAACGAGCTCTACATTGGTCGCATTGCGTTCAAGGGCAGGTCGTTCGAGGGCCAGCACCAGGAGATTGTACCTGCCGAGCTCTGGGAGCTGGTGCAGGCCAGGCTGGCAGGCAACCGGAATGATCGGATCAAGGTGAAGGCTACACACTACGAAGCCAACCTGACGGGGCTGGTTTACGACGACCGAGGCAACCGCATGAGCCCCGCCTTCGCCCGCAAGGCCAATGGGCAGCGGTACAATTACTATGTCAGTCAGCCACTGCTAACAGGGGAACACGACAAGGCCGGAACCATTGGACGCGTTCCGGCCAATGATCTCGACCAGCTGGTTAAGGCACGGGTGACGGCAATTCTGGGGGAGGCCGACGTCGCATCTCGGCTGGATAGCCGTCCCTGGCATCAGGCCGTGGAGCGCGTCACAGTCCATTCGGACCGGGTAATGGTCGCGGTTAATACGCCACGAGGCAAGAAAGCTTCAGCACCGAGGGAGATCGTCGTTCCCGTTCATCTGGGCCGGCGTGGCAACACAAGCTACATAACTCCCACAAAAGAAAAGACAACCAATCCCAAGCCCAACAAAGTACTGATCAAAGCCCTTGCTCGCGCGCATCACTGGCGAGCGATGCTGGAAAGTGGCGAGCATCAATCGGTCATTGGAATGACGAAAGTGGTTGGCAGCGAAGCGAGATACGCGCGAAGCATTCTTCAATTGGCGTTCTTGCCGCCAGAGCTGACAGAACAGATCTTGGAAGGACTGCAGCCGACCGACGTCACACTGACAGGGTTGATGATAATTTCCCCGCCTCTGGCTTGGCAGTAAATTATTTTTGCTGTATAATGTCCTACAGAATAATTCGGATTTGACAATCGGTATTGTGGTAGCTATTCTCTGTAACGGAAGCTACAGAGTTTTCTATGCGCCTTACTGACTTCTGCACCATCCACACCGGTTATACCGCCCGCGGCAGACTAGATCCGACGGCCGTCGGGGGCGTGCTCGCGATCCAGTTGCGGGACATTTCCCCCGACGGCCTCGTCGATCCAAGGCGCCTGACGCGCGTCCAGCTGGAAGACGTGGCAGATCGATATTTCGTGCGCGCCGGTGACGTGGTGTTTCGCTCGCGGGGTGAGCGCAACACGGCGTCCGCCCTGGACGATCGTCTGCAGGAGTCCGCCCTTGCAGTGCTCCCTTTGATGGTGCTGCGACCGAACCGTGATGTCGTGACGCCCGAGTATCTGGCTTGGGCAATCAACCAGCCGCCGGCGCAGCGCCATTTCGACGGCGCGGCGCGCGGAACCAACATGCGGATGATCCCTCGCTCCAGCCTCGATAACCTCGAACTCGATATTCCCGACCTTGCAACCCAGAGGATGATCGTCGCGGTCGATGCGCTGGCCGAGCGGGAGCGGGAACTGTCCCAAACTGCCGCCGAGACACGAAGAAAGATGATGACCCTGATCCTCGTCGAGCGAGCGAGCAGGAAGCACCCTAAGACGAGGCAGGAAAGGACGTCCAAATGACCGACCAACTGACCCAGCAACAGGTCAATCAGACGGCCTGGGCCGCTTGCGACACTTTCCGGGGTGTCGTCGATGCCGGCCAATACAAGGATTACATCCTCGTGATGCTGTTCCTGAAGTACATTTCCGACCACTGGAACGATCACCTCGAAGCCTATCGCAAGCAATATGGAGGGGATGAAGCCCGGCTCCGCCGCAGGCTTGAGCGCGAGCGTTTCGTACTCCCCGAAGGCACCAGCTTCTACGACCTTTATGAAGCGCGGAACGAGCCCAACATCGGCGAGCGGATCAACATCGCGCTGGAGCGGATCGAGGATGCCAACCGCACTAAGCTCGAAGGCGTGTTCCGCAACATCGACTTCAACTCCGAGGCCAATCTCGGGCGCGTAAAGGATCGCAACAGGCGGCTCAAGAATTTGCTGGAGGACTTCGCCAAGCCCGCGCTCGACCTGCGTCCGAGCCGGGTGACCGAGGACATCATCGGCGAGTGCTACATCTATCTGATCTCACGCTTTGCCTCGGATGCAGGGAAGAAGGCCGGCGAGTTCTACACGCCCTCCGCTGTCTCCCGCCTGCTGGCGAAGCTGGCGGCCCCAAAGCCAGGCGATACGATCTGTGATCCGGCCTGCGGGTCCGGATCGCTGCTGATCCGGGCGGCCGAGGAGGTCGGGTCCGAGAATTTCGCCCTCTACGGCCAGGAAGTGAACGGCGCGACCTGGGCGCTGGCGCGGATGAACATGTTCCTCCACGCCAAGGACGCCGCGCGGATCGAATGGTGCGATACGCTCAACAGCCCCGCGCTGGTCGAGGGTGACCACCTGATGAAGTTCGACGTGGTGGTGGCCAATCCCCCGTTCAGCCTCGACAAGTGGGGCGCCGAAAACGCGGACACCGACCAGTTCAAGCGCTACTGGCGCGGCATCCCGCCGAAGTCCAAGGGCGATTACGGCTTCATCACCCACATGATCGAGATCGCCAGGCGCCAGAGCGGCCGGGTGGCCGTCATCGTTCCGCATGGCGTGCTGTTCCGCGGCGGGGCCGAAGGGCGGATCCGGCAGGCGCTGATCGAGGAGAACCTGCTCGACGCGGTGGTGGGCCTGCCCGCCAACCTTTTCACGACCACGGGGATCCCGGTCGCCATTCTGGTCTTCGACCGCTCCCGCGAACAGGGCGGCAACAACGAGGACCGCCGCGACGTCCTGTTCATCGACGCCAGCAAGGAGTTCACGCCGGGCAAGACCCAGAACCTGATGGACGAGGCGCATATCAACAAGGTTCTGGAAACCTATACTGCGCGGTCGGAGATCGAGAAATACTCGCACCGTGCCAGCCCGGAAGAGATCGTCGAAAACGACTTCAACCTCAACATCCCCCGCTACGTCGACACCTTCGAGCCGGAGGAGGAAGTCGACGTGGCCGCCCTGCAGAAGCAGATCAACACGATCGAGGCTGAGCTGGCCGAGGTGCGTGGGAAAATGGCCGGTTACCTGAAGGAGCTGGGCGTCGATGTCTGAGGGCGAACTGATCCTTTACAGCACCGAGGACGGAGCCGCGACCATCGGTCTGCGGGCCGTGGATGGCACCGTTTGGCTGAGCCAGCGGGAGATCGCGGAGCTGTTCGACAAGGACGTGCGCACCGTGAACGAACACATCCGCAACGTTTTCGCCGAGGGTGAGTGTGATCCGGGGGCAACTATCCGGAAATTCCGGATAGTTCAAACCGAGGGCTCAAGGCAGGTCGAACGCGAGGTCGATGCCTACAACCTCGATGTCATCCTGTCGGTCGGCTACCGGGTCCGTTCGGCGCGCGGCACGCAGTTCCGCCGTTGGGCCACCACCGTCCTGCGCGAATACCTGGTGAAGGGCTTCGCCATGGACGATACCCGGCTGAAACAGGCCGAGCAATGGGACTATTTCGACGAGTGGCTTGCCCGCATCCGGGACATCCGCGCCTCGGAGAAGCGCTTCTACCAGAAGGTCCGCGACCTCTACACGACCGCCATCGATTACGACAAGACATCCGAGCAGGCGCAGGCCTTCTTCAAGAAGGTGCAGAACAAGATGCTCTGGGCGGTCACGGGCAAGACGGCCGCTGAGCTGATCGAGAACCGCAGCGATCCGAGCGCCCCCAACATGGGCCTGACCAGCTGGAAAGGCTCGGTCGTGCGCAAGGGCGATGTCGGCACCGCCAAGAACTATCTGAAAGCCGAGGAGGTCGAGGAACTCAACCGCATCGTCGTGATGTACCTCGACTACGCCGAGGACCAGGCGCGGCGCCGCCGGCCGGTTACCATGGCCGAATGGTCTGACAAGCTCGACGCCTTCCTGGCCTTCAACGAGCGCGACGTACTGACCCATGCCGGGCGGCTGCGGATGGACGTGGCCCAGAAGCTGGCCATCGAGCGGTTCGAGATGTTCAACGCTAACCGCCGCGCCGCCGAGGCGCTGGCGGCGGATGAAGCCGATATCGCCCAGTTGGAGGAGATGGAGAAAGCGGCGAAGAAAGGCCGGAAGAAGGGGGGCGACGATGCTTGAAGGTTGGTGCGAAACGACACTCGGCGAACTTATCGATCGCAAGCGTCCAATTACCTATGGTGTGGTTCAGCCCGGTGAACATGACCCGGACGGTATCCCACTCGTTCGCGGTGGAGATTTCTCTTCTGGATGGCGTCCGCTGGAAGAGTATCGGCGTGTCTCTCCAGAAGTTGAGCGACCGTTTTCACGCGCCCGTCTCAAGAGAGGTGATCTTGTTATCACCATTAAAGGGGACGTCGGAACTGCTGCGATCGTGCCTGATTTCCTGGAGGGTGCGAACATAAGCCAGACGAATGCTCGCCTTGCGATCGATCCAAAGAAAGCAAAGGCTGAAATAATCCTTTCTTTCCTTCAATCTCGGTCAGGACGAAAACAGATTGCGGCAGTCACCCAGGTTGGCGCACAGCCAGGACTCATCTTTAGAGATATCCAAGGGTTTCGCCTTTGGCTTCCAACACTCCCCGAACAGCGCAAGATCTCAGAAATCCTGCGGACATGGGACGAGGCCATCGAGAAGCTGGAGGCGCTGCGGGCGGCGAAGCTGCGTCGGCATCGCGCGTTGACCCACTCTCTGGTCTTCGGAACGCACCAACTCGATCGCTTCCGCACCACGGACGAAGTGGCCGCGCATCGGTGGTTCACGCTTCCCGCAACCTGGGTCATCAAACCCATCGGCAAGCTGGCGCGCGAGATTTCCGAACGGAATGGCGACGCAGAGCAGCATGAAGTGCTGTCGTGCTCAAAGTACGACGGGTTCGTCCTGTCGCTTGAATACTTCAAGAAGCAGGTCTTCAGCGCCGATCTGTCAGGCTACAAGAAAATCTGGCGCGGCGACTTCGGCTTTCCCAGCAACCATGTCGAGGAAGGCTCCATCGGCCTTCAGAACCTGACGGACGTAGGCGTCGTCAGCCCCATCTATACGGTGTTCCGCTTCACCCCCGAGAAGGTGGATGCGGACTACGCATTTGCCGTGCTCAAGACCGGGCTCTATCGGCACATCTTCGAAGTTAGCACCAGCGCTTCTGTCGACAGGCGCGGCAGTCTGCGCTGGAGCGAGTTCTCGAAACTGCCGTTCCCGCTCCCGTCGCTAGCAGAGCAGAAGGCCATCGCAGAGGTGTTGCGAACGGCGCAGACCGACCTCGACGCCCTCAACACCGAAATCGAAGCCCTCACCCGCCAGAAACGCGGCTTGATGCAGAAATTGCTGACGGGCGAATGGCGCGTGAAGGTCGATAGCGGCAAGGAGGCTACCGAATGAAGGTGCTCGGGTTCCGTTCTGACCCTTCTCATCCGCGTTACGCCATCGTGCAGAACAATGGCGGCGGGTTCACGCTGGACAACGCGAACGGCGAAAGCCGCCTCGCCTATCCGGCGAGCGTATCAACGCCGTCTGAAAAGATGACGTGGCTCTACCGGGAGATCGAGCGCGTCTTCCGGGACAATACCGGCATCACGCGCGCAGTCATCAAAACCAACGAGTACACGCAGTCGGACAGCAAGGCCAAGCGCGAAAGCGCTTACGCCGAGGCCATGTTGCTGCTGTACTGCGCGCAGCACCAGATCCCGGTCGAAACCAAGATTTACACGTCGCTCGGCACCAACAGCGGAGACGTGAAGGATCACGCTGAAGCGCGTGTGGGCAAAACATCGAAATACTGGGATACGAAGATGGCCGACGCGGTGGTCGCGGCCTGGAGCGGAGCGCGAAACCCATGAGCGCCACCGTTCCGATCGCAACGCTGCTGCCGGGGATGCAGGTCTACAAGTACAAGCTCCAGCGGCGGATCGGCTTCGGCAGCTTCGGAGAAGTCTGGCTCGCCAACGATAATGCCGTAGCTCACGACTACGCCATCAAGATCCTGAAGCCGGGCGTGCCTGTGCATGAGCGGCTGCGCGAAGCGCATATCGGCCACAGCCTGACGCACAGCAACCTCGTGCGGGTGCACCAGGCCGATGTGGTGAGCCTCGGTGGGTCCGATCTCGTCATCATCGCGATGGACTTCATGCCGGACGGCGCGATCACCAAGCTCGCCAATCCGTCCGGGTTCCTGCCGCTGCCCGAGGTCATTCGCATCGGCACGGACATCCTCCGCGGGCTCGAGTATCTCCATGGGCAGAATTTCTTCCACAACGACGTGAAGCCTGAGAACGTGCTGATCGGGCCGCAGTCGCAGGGGGTGCTGACGGACTATGGCATTGTCGGGATTTCGGCCGACGGATCGCCCGTGCCACCACCGAACAGCTACAAGATTCACACCGCGCCCGAGGTCGTCAACAATAACGGCATCACCGCGCAGACCGACGTTTTTCAAACGGGGATGACGCTATTCAGGATGCTCGTAGGGCTCGGCTCGCTGCGGGACAAATTCACGAAGATGGGCGAACAGCTGTACTATCAGGCGATCTGCGACGCGAAGCTTGTCACGGCCTTGGATTTCCCACCCTACGTGCCTACACGCCTCAGGCGCATCATCCTCAAGGCGATCAGCCCGAATGTCAGCGAACGCTACGCCTCGGCGCTGGAGATGCGCCGCGATATGGAGAAGCTGAACTATAGCGGCTATTGGACGATAGAGCCATCAGGCTCGTTCATTGGTCATACCGCAGCGCATGAATTCCGGTTTGAGCACAACAAGCGGATGGGCGACCGGTACGACGTGATCGCGTTCAAGAAGGTCAAGGCTACACAGCGCGAAACCCGCTTCACGAAGTTTTGCGCAACCGGCCTGACGCGCGTGCAGTCCGGCAAGCAAATAGAGCGGTTCGTCAAATGCGTGGTGGAGGGGAAATGACCTTCGACGCCGCCGAGAAACATCAGTCTCAGATCCCCGCTCTTCAGCTGTTGGTGGCGCTGGGGTTCACGCCGCTATCCCAGGCCGAGGCCGTGCGTCTGCGCGGTGGCCGTCTGCGCAACGTGGTGCTTGACGACGTCCTCGCCGACCAGCTTCTCAAGATCAACAGCTTTACCCATCGGGGGCGGGAATATCCCTTCGACCTTGAAGATGCGTATGAAGCAATCCGTCGGCTGAAGCCCACGCCCGACCGGCAAAAGGGCCTGCGCGGCACCAACCAGGATATCTACGACACCCTCGTCCTTGGCACGACCATTACAAAAACGATCCAGGGGGATTCCAAATCCTATTCATTCCGCTACATGGATTGGGAGGCCCCGTCGAACAACGTCTATCACATCACCGCTGAACTCTCCGTCGAGCGCACGGCCAGCACACAGACCAAGCGATGCGATATTGTCGCCTATGTGAACGGCATCCCATTCGTGGTCGTCGAGAACAAGCGCCCCACCGAGAGCCTCAAGAAGGCCGGCAGCCAGCTGATCGGGTATCAGAACGAGGACAACATCCCACAGCTGTTCCACTTCGCGCAGCTTCTCATGGTGATGAACCGTGTCGAGGCGCGCTACGCCACCCTGGGCACGCCGCGACAGTTCTGGCAGACATGGCGAGACGAGGAAGACCGCGACGAGATCATTGATCCGCTGGCCAATCGGGCGCTCACGGCGGCTGAAGCCGACGCGGTCTTCTCGGGCGATTTCGCCTTCGCGCGGGCCCATTTCGAGGCGATGGCGGCCGAAGGACCGCGCGCGATCACGGCGCAGGACCGCGCCATTCACGCGCTGTGTCGGCCCGAACGGCTGCTGGACCTGATCCGTCGATTTACCGTGTTCGATGGCGGCGCACGCAAGGTTGCGCGCCACCAGCAGTTCTTCGGGATCCGCAAGGCTGTCGAACGCGTCCGCCAGTTCAATCTGGACGGCCGCCGCAAGGGTGGCGTGATCTGGCACACTCAAGGGTCTGGCAAGTCGCTGACCATGGTGATGCTGGGTCGGTCCCTCGCGCTCGATAAGGCCATTCCCAATCCGCGCATTCTGATCGTCACCGACCGTGACGACCTCGACAAACAGATCAAGGACACGTTCAAGTCCTGCGAGCTGGAACCTGTCCGGGCAACCAGCGGGGCTCATCTGATCGAGCTGATCCGCAACCGGACGCCGCTCGTGACGACCATCATCAACAAGTTCGATACGGCAACCAAAGCCGCCGATGATGTCGACGAGGACGCCAATGTCTTCGTCCTGGTCGATGAAAGCCATCGCTCGCAGACCGGCCGGTATGGCGGCCACAGCCAGTTCGCCACGCGGATGCGCCGGCTGCTGCCGAAGGCCTGCTATCTGGGCTTCACCGGAACGCCGCTTCTGAGGAAGGAGAAGAACACGCTGTCGACCTTCGGTGGCCTGATCCACAAATACGCCATTGACGAAGCCGTCGCCGATGGAGCGGTTGTTCCACTTCTCTATGAAGGGCGCCTCGTCGAGCAGCAGGTCAATGGCGGCGTGATCGACAAGTGGTTCGAAAAGATCAGCGAAGGCCTCACGGACAGCCAGAAAGCCGATCTGAAGCGCAAGTACTCCCGTATGGACGCATTGTCCAAGACCGGCCAGGCCATCCGGGCGAAAGCCTTCGACATCTCGGAACACTTCCGCCAGTACTGGCAGGGCACTGCCTTCAAGGCACAGCTTGTGGCGCCGTCCAAGGCAGCAGCCGTCCGCTTCAAGGAGGTGCTCGACGAGATCGGGCACGTTAGCAGCGAAATCGTCATCTCTCCCCCCGATGACAACGAAGGCAACGAGGAGGTTGACAAGGAATCGAAGGACCTCGTGCGTGGGTTCTGGACGCAGATGATGGCCCGCTACAAGACTGAGGACGAATACACCCGGCAAATCATCGAAGCCTTCAAGGGCTCCGGCAATCCGGAAATCCTCATCGTGGTCTCGAAGCTGCTGACCGGCTTCGACGCGCCACGCAACAGGGTTCTTTATATCTGCAAGTCACTGCGAGAACACAACTTGCTGCAGGCGATTGCCCGCGTTAATCGGCTCTACGAAGACGACACAACGGAAAAGCAATTCGGCTTCATCATCGACTATGAGGGGCTGCTCGGAGAACTAGACACGGCGCTGACGGCCTACAGCGCCTTTAAGGGCTTTGACGATGTTGACCTGGCCGACACGGTCCATGACGTGCGCGAGGAAATCCGGAAGCTGCCCCAGCTGCACGATCAACTCTGGGACCTGTTCAAGCCGGTCAGGAACAAGAAAGACATGGAGCAGTTTGAACAGTTCCTGGCCGACGAGGCGATCCGGCAGGAATTCTATGAGCGACTGAGGAGTTTCAGCCGTTGCCTCCATGTCTCACTGTCGTCGGACAAGCTGTTCGACGTCTTCGATGACGCGAAGATCGACGCGATGAAGCGCGACTGGAAGCAATTTTCTGAACTGCGGCGCTCGGTTCAGCTGCGCTACCAGGAGACCGTCGACGTCAAGGAGTTCGAGCCAAAGATCCAGAAGCTGCTGGACGACCATGTCGTTGCCATGCCGGCCGAGACGATCATCGAGATGGTCAACATCAACGACCCGGATGCACTGAAAGCCGTCGTGGAGGAAACGGGCGTTTCCGAGGCATCAAGAGCGGACCGGATCGCCAGCGCGACGCGGCGGACCATCACGGAAAAGATGGACGAGGACCCGACTTTCTACCGCAGCTTTTCGGAGCTGCTGGAGGAGACAATCCGTGACTATAGGGCCAAACGGATTTCCGAGCGCGATTACCTCAAGAACGTAGTTGATCTGGCAAGCAAGGTCGCGAACAAGGACCGGGGTCGCGAGGTTCCGGATACAATAAAGGGCAACGACGATGGGCAGGCGTTTTTCGGGATCCTTGAAAACGCGCTCGTAACCAATGACGGCAAACCGGTCGAGGCGAATGAGGTTGCGTCCATCGCGCTCACGATCATCGAAATCATTAAGGCTCATCACATCGTCGACGTCTGGTCCAACGACATCGCTCAGAACAAGATGCGCAACGCCATCGATGATTTTTTCTTCGACGTCCTTCGTGACGAACGCGGCATCGAATTGCCGGTCGAGATGATGGACGATCTTGAGCTCAAGATCATGGACCTTGCGCGGGCGCGGTTTCCAGGATGACGACCGCACGGCACAACGTTCAGTACGGTGAACACAAGATCGATTTCACTATCGTGCGCCGTGAACGAACGACGCTGGAAATTGCTGTCGAGCCGGACGCTTCCATTGTCGTTGCTGCTCCGCAGGATGCTCCACTAACGACGATCAAGGCGAAAGTGCGCACGCGCGCCGCCTGGATTCGGCGCCAACAGCGATATTTCATCCAGTTCCTTCCACGCACCCCGGATCGCCAGTACGTGGCAGGCGAGACACATCTTTATCTCGGACGCCAGTATCGGCTGAAGGTGGTGCCTCACGTCCAGGCGACGGTGAAGCTTGTCCGTGGGTTCATCGTCGTCCAAACGCATAGACCCGGCAAGGTTGGGGCCACGCGTGAGCTTGTCGAAGCCTGGTATCGGGAGCGCGCCCACGAGAGGTTTCTCCAGCGCCTGGAAGTGAACCTAAAGCGGTTCCCGAACCCAGTAAACTTTCGCCCGAAAGGGTTGATCGTCCGGCAGATGCAACAACGTTGGGGATCAATGTCGCCCAATCATCGCCTGCTATTAAACCGGCGTCTGATTGAAGCTCCAATGGATGCAATTGATTACGTAATTACGCATGAGCTTTGCCATATTCAGGTGCCCCATCATGGGCCGGCGTTTCTTGAACTGCTCAACCGCATCATGCCCGACTGGCAGAAGCGCAAGGACCGTCTGGAAAAGAGAATGGCCGCATCGCTGAAGATCAAAGGTGGGACCTAGTGCATCTGCGGCGGATAAATAGACCGTATATCCGCCAGTTCATCGCTCAATTTCCATTCTCTGGTATCGCTTCCAGAAGCCGTGGGCCTGTAAGCGTCGGAAAACTCGAGCTGTTTCGCCACTTTCGTCGTGGTGGCAAATTTTCTCCCCGATATCGGAAGTTACTGGCGGACCCGGCGAGATTCGAACTCACGACCTCTGCCTTCGGAGGGCAGCGCTCTATCCAGCTGAGCTACGGGTCCGGCGCGGCGGCCGGATGGATGGGCCGGCTGACGGCGCGGACAATAAGCCAAACGGACGGTTTTCGCAAACGCCGCGCCCATTCGCCCAACCCTTTGGACGAACGGGATTTTTCCCGTTTCGCCGCCGCCGTCGAGCCGCTGCTATAGTGGGTTCCGAACCAGCTTCGGGGAACCGATCATGTCCGTCGCCGCCACCACCGCCACCACCAGCACCGTCGCCGTCGTCCAGGCCGCTTCCGTTGCCTTCGACCTCGATCGCTGCCTGCACAAGACCCGCGATCTCGCCGCCGATGCCGCCCGGCGCGGAGCGAAAATCGTGGTTTTTCCCGAGGCCTTCCTGTCCGGCTATCCCAAGGGCTCGAATTTCGGCGCCGTGGTCGGCACCCGCTCCGATGCCGGGCGCGAGGAATACCGGCTGTACTGGCAGAGCGCGGTCGACGTGCCGGGTCCCGGCGTCGACTTCCTTTCGCGCGTGGCGCGCGAGAATGCGATCCATCTGGTCATCGGCGTCATCGAACGCGATCGCGGCACGCTCTACTGCACCGTCCTGCATTTCGCCCCCGACGGCGCTTTCCTCGGCAAGCACCGCAAGCTGATGCCGACTGCGGCCGAGCGGCTGATCTGGGGCTTCGGCGACGGCTCGACCCTGCCGGTCTACGATACGCCGCATGGCCGGCTGGGCTCGGTGATCTGCTGGGAGAACTACATGCCGCTGCTGCGCACGGCGATGTATGCCAAGGGCATCGAGATCTGGTGCGCGCCGACGGCGGACGGGCGGGACAGCTGGATCCCCTCCATGCAGCACATCGCCGTCGAGGGCCGCTGCTTCGTGCTCTCGTGCAACCAGTTCTCGCGCCGCTCCGATTTCCCGGCCGACTTCCCCTGCACCCTGGGCGACGATCCGGCGACCGTGATCTCGCGCGGCGGCTCCTGTATCGTCGATCCGTTCGGCGCGCTGCTGGCCGGCCCCCACTACGACGGCGAAACGATTCTCACGGCCGAACTCGATCGCGGCCAGATCGCCCGCGGCAAGTACGATTTCGACGTGGTCGGACACTATGCCCGCCCCGACGTGTTCCAGCTCACCGTCGACGAGCGGCCCAAACCGCCCGTCGTCACGCTGCGCAACGCCGTCGGCACGGAGCGATTGGCGTCGTCCGACGATGCCTAGAGCAAATCACGTTCACGGAAGCGATGCGCTTCCGTCCAATCGTGATCCGCTCTAATCGGCAGCCACGCCCAGCGCCTTCCGGAAGCGTTCGCGCAGAACGACCCCATCCTTCGGCGGCAGCGTCAGCGGCAATTGCTCGAACCGGATCTTGGCGACACAGAACAGCGGGCCCTTCCCTGCGCGCAGGCGGTCGAGCGCCGCCGGCACCTCGTCCTGCCGCCGGACGGTCCAGCTTTGCGCGATGCCGGCCGCTTCGGCCATGGCGGCAAGGTCGGTTCCCCGCGCCGTATTGGTCCGCTGCCCGCCCGTCTCGCCATAGGTCTCGTTGTCGAGCACCAGTATCGCCAGATTGTCCGGTGCCATCGCCGCGATCGTGGTCAGCGCCGTCAGCCCCATCAGCATCTCGCCGTCGCCGGTGACGACCGCGACGCGGCGCTGCGGCTGCGCCAGCGCAATACCAAGCCCGACCGACACCGCACCACCCATGGCGCCCCACAGGGGAAAGTTCAGGTCGCGATCGCCGGCGGCGGTGATGTCCCAGGCCGCCGATCCCAGACCGGCGACCACCACCATGTCGGGCGAACCGTCGAGGAGTGCGCCGACCAGGGGCCGGCGCCGAATGTCGAATCCGTCTGCTGTCATGGCTTTAGCTTAGCCCGAAACGAGCCGACAAGGGACCCGGCGCGATCCGTTCCGGCGAATCGGCTCTCTTTCGCATCGCAATAAGGTGGATTTTTTCACTCATAGGTAATCGCGAAAATCTTCGGTCGTTCGACAGCACGGACTCCGTTGCTGCCGACGTTTAGACCGATGCTGGAATCCGTTTCTTCCCGGTAACCTGGCCATGCCGCGGTCATGCTGCTTTGCGTAATGCGACCTAAAAGAGCATCCCGAACGAGTCCGCACGTTGCGAGCCATGCAGGCCAATGCAATAGTTCGCGCAACCGTCGGCAGCAAGCCAGACGCCTGGACACCCTCGAAGGTGCCGGAAACCAAACGATCCACGGGAGGATCAAGCCCATGACGAAAGCAGACAAGCGCAGCAGCAAATCTGGCGCCAATGCCAGTCGTCGTCGTTTCCTCGGTGTCGCCGGCCTCGCCGCCGGCGCCGGCGTGGCGACCCTTGCCATGCCCAGCGTATCGCGGGCGCAGACCGTGACCCTGAGGATGCAGGGTTCGTGGGGCGCCAAGGACGTGTTCAACGAGTTCGCCGAAGACTACGTCAAGCGCGTCAACGATCTGGGCGGCGGCCGCCTGAAGATCGACTACCTGGTCGGCGGCGCGGTAGTGCATCCGTTCCAGGTGCTGGACGGCGTGCATGGCGGCCAGATCGACGCGGCCCACACCGTCACCGTCTACTGGTACGGCAAGCACAAGGCGGCCTCGCTGTTCGGCACCGGCCCGGTGTTCGGCTTCAACGCCAACGAGGGCCTGGGCTGGATCCACAATGGCGGCGGCAAGGAACTGTTCGAGGAGCTGCAGACGCAGATCATGAAGATCAACGTCAAGAGCTTCTTCGCCATGCCGATGCCGACCCAGCCGCTGGGCTGGTTCAAGCGCCCGGTCAACTCGATGGCCGACATGCGCGGGCTGAAGTACCGCACCGTCGGCCTCGCCGCCGACCTGATGCAGGCGATGGGGCTGGCGGTGGCGCAGCTGCCGGGCGGCGAGATCGTGCCGGCGATGGAGCGCGGCGTGATCGATGCCTTCGAGTTCAACAATCCGACCTCGGACCGCCGCTTCGGCGCCCAGGACGTGGCCAAGAACTATCTGATGGGCAGCCATCACCAGGCCACCGAGTACTTCGAGATCATGTTCAACCGCTCCAAGTTCAATGGCCTGGCCAAGGAACAGCAGGCGATCCTGCAGACCTGCGCCGAGGCGGTGTCGTCGGCCAACGAATGGAAGGCGATGGACTACTACTCGAAGGACCTGCAGGAGCTGGTCGACAAGGAGCGGGTCAACGTCATCCGCACGCCCAAGGACGTGTTCGAGGCCCAGATCAAGGCCTGGGACGGGCTGATTACCGAGCTCGCGAAGGATGCCTTCATGAAGAAGGTGATGGATTCGCAGAAGGAGTGGGCGCGGCGCGTCGTCTACTACGGCATCAACAACGCCACCGACTACCGGGGCGCCTTCGAGCATCATTTCCCGGGCGTGCTCAAGGGCTGAGCCGGGGGACACGGGGAATGAACCGGAGGGCGGCGTGCGAACCACGCCGCCCTCGCTTTGCCGCATGATTGTTCCGGCCCGGCCGGCCCAAACCAGCCTGCGAACGAGCCCATGACCAAGTTCCTCTATTTCATCGATTCGATCAGCACCTGGGTCGGCAAGGCCTTCGCCTGGATGATCGTGGTCCTGACGCTTTCCATTACCTACGAGGTGCTGGTGCGCTACCTCTTCCGCGCCCCCACCACCTGGGCCTTCGACATCAGCTACATCAGCTACGGCGCGCTGTTCCTGATGGCCGGCGCCTATGCGCTGGTGCGCAACGGCCATGTGCGGGCCGACGTGTTCTACCGCTTCTGGCGGCCGCGCACCCAGGCGGTGATGGACCTGATCCTCTACATCATCTTCTTCCTGCCCGGCGTGTCGGCGCTGATCTATTCCGGCTGGACCTATGCCGAGCGCTCGGTGGCGTTCAAGGAAGTCAGCATCTTCAGCCCGGCCGGCATCCCGATCTATCCGCTGAAGGTCCTGATCCCGGTCACCGGCGTCTTCCTGCTGCTGCAGGGCATCGCCGAGATCATCCGCTGCCTGATCTGCATCCGCACCGGGCAATGGCCGCAGCGGATGCACGACGTGGAGGAGACCGAAAGCATCATCATACGCGAGCAGGAACTGCATCGCGACGACCCACAGATGCATGCAGGCGGGAAAGGAGCCGGTCAATGAGCGATCCCGCAGTCGGCATGCTGATGCTGGGGCTGTTCCTCTTCATCATCATGCTGGGTTTTCCCATCGCCTTCTCCCTGATCGCGATGGGCGTCGGCTTCGGCTTCTATGCCTACTACGAGCCCGGCCAGGCCGTTTTCGAGAACCGCGTCTTCACCCTGCTGGTGCAGAAGAGCTTCGAGGTCGCCTCCAGCGACACGCTGGTGGCGGTGCCGCTATTCCTGTTCATGGGCTATCTGATCGAACGCGCCAGCATTCTCGACCGATTGTTCTATTCCCTGCAGATCTCGATGAAGAACGTGCCGGGTTCGCTGGCGGTGGCGACGCTGGCGACCTGCGCCATGTTCGCCACCGCCACCGGCATCGTCGGCGCGGTGGTGACGCTGATGGGGCTGCTGGCCTTTCCGGCCATGCTGCGGGCAGGCTACGACGTGCGGCTGTCGGCCGGCGTGGTCTGCGCCGGCGGCTGCCTCGGCATCCTGATCCCGCCCAGCGTGCTGCTGATCGTCTACGCGGCGACCGCCGGCGTGTCCGCCGTCAAGCTCTACGCCGCCGCTTTCATCCCCGGCCTGCTGCTGGCCTTCCTCTACATCATCTACGTCATCATCCGCGCCATGCTCAATCCGGCGCTGTGCCCCAAGCTGCCGCCGGAGGAAACCGACGTTCCCTTCTGGGAGGTCGCCAAGGCGCTGGCCACCTCGTTCCTGCCGCTGGCGGTGCTGATCGTCTCGGTGCTGGGCGCCATCCTGTTCGGCCTGGCCACGCCCTCGGAAGCGGCGGCGGCCGGCGCCTTCGCCTCGATCGTGCTCGCCATCGTCTACAGGGCGTTCAATTTCCAGATGCTGAAGGAATCGGTCTATCTGACGGCGCGCGCGGCGGCCATGGTGTGCTGGCTGTTCATCGGCTCCTGGACCTTCTCGTCGGTGTTCGCGCTGCTGGGCGGGCAGAAGCTGATCGAGGATTTCTTCATCGGCCTGGACCTGTCGCCGGTGATGTTCCTGCTGCTGACGCAAGCACTGATCTTCCTGCTCGGCTGGCCGCTGGAATGGACCGAGATCATCGTGATCTTCGTGCCGATCTTCCTGCCGCTGCTCGACAACTTCCACATCGATCCGATCTTCTTCGGCATCCTGGTGGCGCTGAACACCCAGACCGCCTTCAACACCCCGCCGGTGGCGATGGCGGCCTTCTACCTGAAAGGCGTGGCGCCACCACACGTGAAACTGTCCGATATCTTCAAGGGATCGCTGCCCTTCGTCTTCATGGTGTTCATGACCATGGCGCTGGTCTATGTTTTCCCCGATCTGGCCCTGTGGCTGCCGCGATACCTTTACAGCAACTGACGATGGCTTTGCATGAACTGTCGCTGGCCCAGGCGGCGCTGGAAGTAAGGGAAGGCAGGACGAGCGCGGTCGAGCTGGCGCAGGCCTGTCTCGACCGCATCGCGGCCGTCGACCCGGACGTGCAGGCCTGGGCCCATCTCGATCCCGCCCATGTGCTGCGCCAGGCCGAGCGCGCCGACGACTGGCGCCGTCACGGCAAGCCGCTGGCGCCGCTGCACGGGGTGCCGGTCGGCATCAAGGACATATTCGACACCGCCGACCTGCCGACCGAACTCGGCTCGCCGATCCATGCCGGCCGCACGCCCCGGCAGGACGCCGCCTGCGTCGCCCGCCTGCGCGCGGCCGGTGCGGTGGTCATGGGCAAGACGGTCACCACCGAATTCGCCTATTTCCATCCCGGCAAGACGCGCAACCCGCACGATCCGCAGCGCACGCCCGGCGGATCGTCGAGCGGCTCGGCCGCCGCCGTGGCGGCGGCGATGGTGCCGGGCGCCATCGGCAGCCAGACCAACGGTTCGGTGATCCGCCCGGCCTCGTTCTGCGGCGTGGTCGGCTTCAAGCCGACGCACGGGCTGATCCCGCGCAGCGGCGGGCTGCTGCTGAGCCGCGCCCTGGATCATGTCGGCGTCTTCGCCCGCACCATCGAGGACGCGGCCCTGCTGGCGCAATGCATGGCCGGCCACGACGAGGGCGATCCCGATACGCGGATGATCGCCACGCCCCCGCTGGCCGAGATCGCGCGCCAGGAGCCGCCACTGCCGCCGCGCTTCGCCTTGGTGCGCACCGCGGTGTGGGAGCAGGCCGAACCGGACACCAGGGACGGCTTCGCGGCCCTGCTGGAACGGTTGGGCGAGGCCGCGCAGGAAGTCGACCTGACCGCCTCCACCCGGCCGATCCACGAATTGCACGCCACCATCATGCAGGTGGAGATGGCGGAGAACCTGCGGCCCGAACTGACGCGCGCGCGGGAACAGCTTTCAGCGCCGCTGCTGGGACTGCTGGACCAGGGACGGACGCGCCTGGCGGTCGACTACCGGCGGGCGCTGGACCTGGCGGCGCCGACGGCCGACGCGCTGGAATCGGTGCTGGACGAGTTCGACGCCATCCTGACGCCGGCGGCGACCGGCGAGGCGCCGCTCGGGCTGCAGGCGACCGGCAATCCGGTCTTCTGCACCATCTGGACCTATCTCGGCATGCCGGCGGTGACCTTGCCGCTGCTGCAGGGCAGCAACGAGCTGCCGATCGGCGTGCAGCTCGTCGGCAAGCGCGGCAACGATGCGCGCCTGTTGCGGACGGCGCGCTGGCTGGTGCAGCATCTCAATCCGCGCGGCAGGAAGAGCGCCGCCAAGGGGAGGAAGCGATGACCAACCTTCTCATTCCGGGCCTGATCGGCATCGCCATCCTGGCGACCTTCCTGGGGGTGATGCTGGGCAAGATCCTGTCGATCCCGCTGATCATCATCGCCGTCGCCGTGATCGCCATGGTGGTCTACGATTTCTTTCTCGAGATCAAGGCGGCCCGGAACGGGCGCAAGTAGCCGCTACTTCGCGAAGCTTTTGGCGCCGATCAGGCGCTGGCCCAGCAGCAGGGCGACCGCGTTCGGCCCCTCGAACGCCAGCCGCGCCGCCGCGTCGACGGCGGGCGCCACGTCCTCGGCCCGGTCGGCCCGCTGCACGATCACGCCCACCGCCTTCATCGTCTCTTCCGCCGCCTGTCCCATCGACACCTGCCACGGATTGAACTCGCCCCATTCGCCACGCATGGTCACCAGCATCAGCAGCGGCAGGCGGCAGATGCGCGGCAGGCCTAGCATGTTGATGCAGTTGCCGACGCCGGAGGACTGCATCAGCAGCGCCCCGCGCAATCCGCCCAGCGACCCGCCGGCCAGCAGCGCCACCCCGTCCTCCTCCGTCGCCAGCGGCGCCACGCGCATGCCGTTATCGGCCTCGCAAAGCTCGATCAGCCGCTGGTGGCCGGCATCCGGCACATGCGCCACCAGCCCGACATTCCAGCGCTTCAGGGCGGCGAACAGATCGTCGGGCCAGCCGGGCGCGCTCACGGCAGGCGGACTTTGGCCACGCCGGCCTGCTCGCAGGCGAGATCGAGCAGGGCGGAGAAATCGCGGCCGCCATAGTCGCCACTCTTCTTTGCCAGCGACAGCGCCTCGCGCGCCGCAGCACCCATGAAGGCGGGCACGCCAAGATCGGACGCCGCCGCCATGGCCAGCGCCAGGTCCTTGTGCGCCAGCGCGATGCGGAAGCCGGGGCCGGTGTCGCCCGCCAGCACCTTGATCGGCCACATGATCTTGAGGTGCCCGTTGGTGGCGGTGGTGCCGTTGACGACGTCGAGCGTGGTCTTCGGGTCCAGCCCGAAGGCCTGCGCCAATGCCAGCGCTTCGGCCGAAAGCTGGCAGGTAGCGATGGCGAGGAAATTGTTCACCAGCTTGGTGCGGATGCCGGTGCCGGGCCGGCCGCAATGGTGGATGGTGGTGCCCATCGCCTCCAGCGCCGGCCGCACCCGGCCCAGATCGTTGTCATGGGCGCCGACCATGAACAGGCTCTCGCCTTTCTCCGCCTGCGTCACGGTGCGGCCGACCGGCGCATCGACGAAGCCCAGGCCGCGATCGCGCAGGGCGGCGGCCAGACGGTCGGTCGCTGCCGGGTCGATGGTGCTCATGTCGACGATCAGCGTGTCGCGGCGGGCATGCTCGGCGATGCCGCCGGGCCCCAGCACCACCTGCTCCACGTCCGGCGAGTTGGGCAGCATGGTGAAAACGACATCGCAATCGCGCGCCAGCTCAGCCAAGGTGGCGGCCTGCGCGCCGGCCTCGACCAGCGGCCGCATCGCCTCCGGGTGCAGGTCGAACACGGTGACGTCGTGGCCCTTGCGCAACAGGTTCAGCGCCATCGGCCGGCCCATGGCGCCCAGCCCGACAAAGCCGATCCTTTCGCTACTTCTCTCGTGCATGCGTTTTCTCCCCTGCCGCAGTGTCCCGGGCGCGCCATCCGGCGTCAATCGTTCCCGCCGCCATTCCCGCTCGCCTTGCCGCAGTGCGACAGACCATCCACAGCCGCCAGACAAATGTGATCGGCGGGAAGCCGCCGGCGCGTGGCAGAATCGCCGGACGGTGCCTGACACCGGTCAACCGGGGAGAAACGACAATGGGTTCCGAACTTGGCTTGCTCGCCTGGAGCGCAGCGCTTTGTCTGGTTCTGGTGCTGCCCTATGCCAGCGCGTTGACGCTGGAGCTTGGCCTGCCGACCATGGCGGGCAATCGCGAAGGCCTGCCCGAACCGACGGGCTGGATCGGCCGCGCCAAGCGGGCGCACATGAACATGCTGGAGAATCTGGTCCCCTTCGCCGCGCTGGTGCTGGCGGCGCACGGGCTGGGCAAACTCGGCCCGCTGACCCTGTTGGGCGCGCAGCTCTTCTTCTGGGGCCGCGTGGCGCATGCGGCCATCTACATCGCCGGCATCCCCTATCTGCGCACGCTGGCGTTCCTGGCCGGCTATGTCGGCATGGCGCTGATCTTCATTTCGATCCTGCGCTGAGGCCTTGTCTTGCCGAAGGGCGGCATGCGCCGTCCTTCCTCACCGCAGCAGGCACCAGGTCAGTTCGTGCTTGTTGTGGTGCAGATGGATGATCTGCGATCCGGGAATGGCGGCGAAGGCGCGGGCGGTGTCGTGATCGGTCGCGCCCTGGAACTTCAGGGTGCAGACGAAATTGCGCGCCTGGCCCTGCGCCAGCCAGCGCTGCACCAGCTTCAGCAGCCGCGCCGGATAGCAGATGACGTCGCAGCACAGCCAATCCACCGGCCCGAACGCGGCCGGCTCAAGCGCGAAGGCACTGTCCTGCCGCCACTCGATATTGGGCATGGCGGCGATGCGCGGCTCCAGCGGCGCCTTGTCGACGGCAATCACCCGCGCGCCCAGTTTCGCCAGCACCCAGCTCCAGCCGCCCGGGCTGGCGCCCAGGTCGAGGCAGGTCTCGCCCGGCTGCGGATGGCGGCGCAACCGGGTCAGCGCCTCCCACAGTTTCAGATAGGCGCGATTAGGCGGGCCTTCCTTGTCCTCGATGAAGCTGACCTCGCCATTGGGAAACGGGCTGGAGCACTCGGCGGCGGCCAGCATCAGGTCCGGCGCCAGCAAGGTCCACGACCCCAGCGGCGCCGAGGGCGCGGGCTGCGCAAAGACCACGGGTCTGGCCGAGACATGCGGCAGTTTCTCCGCGATCAGGCGGGCGCGGCGAAAATGCGCCGGCGCGTAGAGCGCCCAGTTGCGCTGGATGGCGCGCAGCTTGCCCGCCGCATCGGAGATGGAAGCGATGGCGATTTCCTGCGGCCGGTGCCAGATATTGGCCGCCCAGGCGGCCGGCGTCGCCGCACCGTCGCAAATCAGCAGCCGGCCATGTGCGGCGACGAAGCGTTCGCCCAGCTCGACGCGAAGCTGGTCCTCGAAACCTTCCGCCGCCAGGTAGGCGCTGCGCATCTTCAGTCTTTCCCGGCGAAGAAGGAGGCTGCCCGCCTGTCGGCGCCCGATGGCAGCGGCGCCGACGGGTCCAGCATCCAGGCCAGCACGTCGTCCTGCACCCTGCCGGCCTGCAGGTCGCGCAGCAGCAGGTGATAGCCCTCGTCGTAGACGGCGAAGCGGATCGCGGGATCGGCGGGGAAGCGCCTGGCGAGGTTGCGCATGATGTCGGGCGGCACCACCCGTTCGCGCGCGCCATAGGCAATCAGCATCGGGCCCTTCAGCTTCGGCGCCGCGTCGAGGGCGGCATCCATGGCGTTCACCAGCCCCCAGACCAGATCGACGCGCGGCGACTTGATCACCAGCGGATCGCGCGACAGCTCGCGCAGCATCTCGATATTGTCGGACGGGCTGTAGTTCATGCCCACCGTCGACACCGGCCACCACGGGATCGCGTGGGCGATCAGCCACAGCCCGTTGCGGCCCAGCATGCCCAATGTCTCGCGCCCGCGTGCCGCCGGCCCCAGCAGCACCGTGGCGTCGGGATCTGGCACGCGCCCTTGCGCCAGCGCAGCCATCACCAGTGCTGATCCCATGCTCTCGCCCATCAGCACGAATTTCGCGGTCGGATGGCGGCGGCGCAGCAGGGTCTGCGCCAGCGCCAGATCGTCGATCATCGCCTCGACGCCGGCCCAGCGTCGCGCCGTCTGGGTGGCACCAAAGCCCCGCTGGTCGTAGGCATAGGTGGCGACGCCCTGCTCCCGCCAGATCAGGGCCGCCTTCTCGAACGCCTTCGAATAGTCGCCGAACCCGTGCAGGCCCAGCACCACGATCCGCGGCTCGCCCTCCGGCAGCCAGCGCCGCAAGGGCAGGCGGTAGCCGTCGGCGGCAATGACCGCCTCGTCCTGCAGCGCGGGCACGGCGCTGGGCGCGCCGGGCGGCGCGACGACCGGCGCGCAGGCGGCCAGCAGCCCCAGCAGCAGCGCCGCGAGGAACGGTCTCATCGTCCCCGCATCACTTGTCCTGCGTCAGGGCGACGAAAGCGTCCTCCAGATCGCTTTCCTCGGTCGACAGGTCGGCGATCTGCAGCCCCGTGGCCTGGGCGGCAGCGACGATCTGCAGCACGTTGGTGATACTGGGCCGGTAGCCGACCTCGATCCGGTTGGGACTGGTCAGCTCGGCATGCCACTGGCAGAAGATCGCCGGCAGCACGTCAAGCGGGCGCGCCAGGTGCAGGATCACCTTCTTGCTGTCCAGCCGCGCCAGCAGCGCCTCGGTGGTGTCGTCCGCCATCACCTGGCCGCGATGGATGATGGCGATGCGGTCGCACAGCTCCTGCGCCTCCTCCAGGTAGTGCGTGGTCAGCAGCACGGTGGTGCCGGCGGCATTGAGCTGGCGCACATAGGCCCACAGCTGCTGGCGCAGTTCGATGTCGACGCCGGCGGTCGGCTCGTCCAGCACCAGCACCGGCGGGTTGTGCACCAGCGCCTTGGCCACCAGCAATCGCCGGCGCATGCCGCCCGACAGGGTGCGGGCATAGGCGTCGGCCTTGTCCTCCAGCCGCACCGCCTTGAGGATTTCCATGGTCCGCCGTCGGCCCGGCGGCACGCCGTAGAGGCCGGCCTGCAGGTCGAGCGCCTGGCGCGGCGTGAAGAAGGGATCGAGGTTCAGTTCCTGCGGCACGATGCCGATGGCAGCCCGCGCGTTGCGCGGCTGCCGGTCGATGTCGATGTCCCAGATGCGCGCCGTGCCGGCGGTCTTGACCACCAGCCCGGCCAGGATGTTGATCAGGGTCGACTTGCCGGCGCCGTTGGGGCCCAGCAATCCGAAGATCGAGCCGCGCGGTATCTCGAGGTCCACCTTGTCCAGCGCCGGGCGAGCGGTTGCGCCGCCGCGGCTCTTGTAGATCTTGGTCAGGCCCCTGACCTCGACGGCCAGCGCCGGCAGGGCGCCCGTCACGCTGCTCTTTTTGACCGACATGCTGTTCATGGCGGCCAAGCTGGCCCAGCCCTGCGCCAAAAACAAGGCCGCCGGCATTTCGCCGGCAGTCTTGATCTGGGCGCATCCGCCGCTATGATCCGCGCCAAGAATCCCCTCAGCCGATAGGCATTTGACATGGCCGCTCCTCCCCCGCCGGAAACCATCGAAGTCGAGACCACAAAAGTGGCCTGCGACGGCGGCGGCGGGGCGCTGGGCCATCCGCGCGTGTGGCTGAACCTGGGCAGCGAAGGCTTCGTCGACTGCCCCTATTGCGACCGGCACTACGTGCTGAAAGCCGGCGCGCACGCCCACGCGCATTAGAAACGCCCTCAGGCCCTTGCTGGCAGGGCTCGCACGGGCCGGTGTAAACTCGCCGGCATGAACGCCAAAGCCACCAAATCCGCCGCCAAGCCCGACGCCGGGACACCCGCCAAGGCCGAGCCGCAGACGGGCCCCAAGCTGGGCAACCTGCGCAACCTCTATCTGGTCGACGGTTCGGGCTATATTTTCCGCGCCTTCCACGCCCTGCCGCCGATGACACGGGCCGACGGCACGCCGGTCAATGCCGTGTTCGGCTTCTCGACCATGCTGATGAAGCTGATCGAGGATGCCGCCACCGACCATCTGGCGGTGATCTTCGATGCCGGACGCGAAACCTTCCGCAACCAGATCTACGACCAGTACAAGGCGCACCGGCCCGAGCCGCCGGAGGAGCTGGTGCCGCAATTCGCCCTGATCCGCGAGGCGGTGCGCGCCTTCAACGTGCCCTGCATCGAGCTGCCCGGCTACGAGGCGGACGACCTCATCGCCACCTATGCCGACCAGGCCCGCGCCATGGGGGCACAGGTCATCATCGTCTCCTCCGACAAGGACCTGATGCAGTTGGTGCGCGAGGGCGTGCAGATGCTCGACCCGATCAAGAACCGGCCGATCGGCGAAGCCGAGGTGCTGGAGAAGTTCGGCGTGCCGCCGGAAAAGGTGGTGGACGTGCAGGCGCTGGCCGGCGATTCGACCGACAACGTGCCCGGCGTGCCCGGCATCGGCATCAAGACGGCGGCCCAGCTCATCGGCGAATACGGCGATCTGGAAACCCTGCTGGCCAGCACGGCCAAGATCAAGCAGCCCAAGCGGCGCGAGGCGCTGGAGGCCAATGCCGAGCTGGCGCGCATTTCCAGGAAGCTGGTGCAGCTCGATCACAACGTGCCGGTACCGCAGCACGCCGACACGCTGGACAAGACCGACCCCGATCCCAACGTGCTGATCCCGTGGCTGGAGTTCCAGGGCTTCAGGCGCATCCTGCCGCGCGCCCGCGAACGCTTCGGCGACGCGCCGCCGGGCACGCCGGTGCCCGACCTGTCGGACGGAATCGAGACCGAAACGCAGCGCCAGGCGCGCGTGGCCGCCTTCAATGCCGAGAAGGCGAAGAACGGCGATGCCGCGCCCGCCCGAGACCTTGGCGCGCCGGCGAAGAGAACGCAGCATTACGAAGAGATTCGGGACGAGCTGCCGCCTATCGGCCAGACGCCCTACGAGCTGGTCACCGACGCCGTCGTGCTGGAAAGCTGGATGGCGGAGGCCATGCGCGTCGGCATGGTCACGGTCGACACCGAGACCGATTCGCTGGATGAGCTGAAAGCCAATTTGATCGGCGTGTCGCTGGCCTTGCCCGACGGGCGCGCCTGCTACGTCCCGATCGGCCACCGCAAGCCCGGCGCGCAGGGCACGCTGGATTTCGACGGCGCCGGCGCCGGTGCGCTGCTGCCCAACCAGCTGCCGCTGGAGAAGGTCGTCGCCGTCCTCAAGCCGGTGCTGGAGAACGACGCGGTGCTGAAGATCGGCCAGAACGTGAAATACGATCTGAAGGTGCTGCGCCGGCACGGCATCGACATGGCGCCGGTGGACGACACCATGCTGCTGTCCTTCGTGCTGGAAGGCGGCAAGCACGGCCACGGCATGGACGAGCTGTCCGAGCTTTTCCTCGGCCACAAGCCGATCACCTACGACCAGGTCACCGGCACCGGCCGCAACCGCGTCACCTTCGACCAGGTGCCGCTGGAGAAGGCGCTGCCCTATTCGGCCGAGGACGCGGAAGTCACCTATCGCCTGTGGCGGCTGTTCAAGCCGCGGCTGGTCGGCGAAAGCATGGCCACAATGTACGAACGCTACGAGCGGCCGCTGATCCAGGTGCTGGCGGACATGGAACAGGCCGGTATCAAGGTCGACGAGACCGAGCTGAAGCGGCTGTCGGCCGATTTCGCCGAACGCCTGGTCGAGCTGGAGAAGCAGATCCACGCGCTGGTCGGCCATCCCTTCAACATCGGCTCGCCCAAGCAGCTCGGCGAGGTGCTGTTCGACGAGCTGAAACTGCCGGGCGGGCAGAAATCGTCCAAGACCGGCGCCTACACCACCAGCGCCGACGTGCTGGAGGAGCTGTCAACGCAGCACGAATTGCCCCGCCGCGTGCTCGACTGGCGCCAGCTCGCCAAGCTGAAGAGCACCTATACCGACGCACTGCTGCAGCAGATCGACGCCAATGACCGGCGCGTGCACACCTCCTACCAGATGACGGGGGCGGCCACCGGGCGGCTGGCCTCGACCGATCCCAATCTGCAGAACATTCCGGTCCGCACCGAGGAAGGCCGCAAGATCCGCAAGGCCTTCGTCGCCGAGCCGGGCCACACGCTGCTGTCGGCTGATTATTCCCAGATCGAACTGCGGCTGCTAGCGCATGTCGCCGACATCGAGACACTGAAGCAGGCCTTCCGCGACGGCCAGGACATCCACGCCATCACCGCCAGCCAGGTGTTCGGCATCCCCGTGAAGGGCATGGACCCGATGGTGCGGCGGCGCGCCAAGGCGATCAATTTCGGCATCATCTACGGCATCTCCGCCTTCGGCCTGGCCGCCCAGCTCGGCATCCCCCAAAGGGAGGCCGGCGACTACATCAAGACCTATTTCGAGCGCTATCCCGGCATCCGCGACTACATGGAGCGGACCAAGAGCTACTGCCGCGCCAACGGCTTCGTACAGACGCCGTTCGGCCGCAAGATCTTCCTCAACGGCATCAACGACAAGAACCCCGCCCGCCGCTCCTTCTCCGAACGCGCCGCCATCAACGCCCCGCTGCAGGGCGGCGCCGCCGACATCATCAAGAAGGCGATGATCCGCCTGCCGTCCGCGCTGGCGCGGGTGGGACTGAAAACCAGGATGCTGCTGCAGGTGCACGACGAGTTGCTGTTCGAGGTGCCGCAGGCCGAACTGAAGCAGGCGGCCGACGCCATCAAGCAGGTGATGGAAAGCGTCGCCACGCTGTCGATCCCGCTGGTGGTCGAGACCGGCCACGGCCAGAGCTGGGCCGAGGCGCACTGACGGAGGAGACGATGCGGGAGATGGTCTCGCTGGCCGCGACTGCGCTGGCGCTGGGCACGGCTGCGGCGGCCTATGCGCAAGGCGCCCCGGCCGACGACAGCTTCATGCCGGTCATCGTCGAGCGCGCCGAGACCATCAGCATCACCACCAACGGCGATCCCGATATTCTGCCCGCACTGCGCCCGCCACCGCCCGATCCGGCATCCAATAGCTGTATCGATCTGGCGGACCGGCATGCCGCCGAGGCCAAAGCCATCGCCGCCCACGCCGGAAAGGTGGCGCGCAAGGGCAATCCGCGTATCGGCAGCGAGCTGCAGATCGGGCTGGCGCAGGAGCGCACCATCCGCTTGTTCGACTTTCCCTGCGGCGAGAACTTCACCTCCTATGTCTTCCTCGACCTGCTGCCGCAGCTCGGCTTCGCGCTGGTCGAGGAAAGCCTCTACGAGGACTATGCCTACCTGGCGATCTCGCTTGCCACCGGCCGCGTCAGCCGGATGCTGGACCGGCCCGTGCCGTCGCCCGACGGCAGGCGCTTCGCCGCCTATCGCTACGACCAGCTCAACGGTATCACCGAGCTGACGCTCTACGCCATCCGACCCGACCGCGTGGTCGTCGAGGCGACTTGCGAGGTCGTCATCGCCGATAACGACAATGGCGCCGGCCGGCCGCAATGGACGAACGCCGATTCGCTGTCCTTCGTCGTCAATGACGGCAACGCGCCCTTCCCGAACGGCCCGACGCTGAAGCGTCAGGGCAAGGACTGGGTGCTGGAAGGGCCGGTGACATTTACGCTGGAGGGGCGGCAGCAGAAGCCGTTCCGGCAAATCTGCAGGAGCACGGACTAGCGTCATGCTGAAAATCTGGGGCCGCCGCAACTCGATCAACGTGCAGAAAGTGCTGTGGACGGCCGAACTTTGCGGCCTGCCCTACGAGAGCATCGAGGTGGGCGGCGCCTTCGGCGGCACCGCGACACCGGAATATCTCGCGCTCAACCCCAACAAGCTGGTGCCGACCTTGCAGGACGGCGACGTCACGCTGTGGGAATCCAACACCATCGTGCGCTATCTCGCCGCCCGTTACGGCGCCGACGGGCTCTGGCCCGCCGATCCGGTGGAACGCGCCGGTGCCGAACGCTGGATGGATTGGCAGCTCTCCGTGCTGAGCGACCCCATTCGCGACCTGTTCTGGGGCCATGTGCGCATCCCACCGGAGCAGCGCAATCATACCGTCATGCGCCAGGCGTTCGAACGCGCCTGCGCCGTCCTGCCCGTTCTCGACGCCCATCTCGCCACCAACGCCTTTGTCGCCGGCGAGCGTTTCACCATGGGCGACGTGCCCGCCGGCTGCCTGATCTATCGCTGGTTTTCCCTGCCGCTGGATCGGCCCGAGCTGCCGCATCTGGCCCGCTGGTACGCCAGCCTGCACGACAGGCCCGGCTATCGGCGGCACGTCATGGTAAGGATGACGTGAGACCGGAGCCCGCAGGAACACGCGGCCGTATCAGCTTTCCCCGAAATACCGGCTCGGCGGCACGCCCAGCGCCTTGCGGAACATCGAGGTGAAGGCCGACGCGCTGTCGTAGCCCAGGTCCATTGCCACCGACGTCACCTTCTCGCCCGAGGCCAGCAGGCGCAGCGCGGCCAGCAGGCGGGCCTGCTGGCGCCACTGGCCGAAGCTCATGCCGGTGTCGCGCCGGAACAGCCGCGCCAGGCTGCGCGGGCTGGTGGAAGCCGACCGCGCCAAGTCTTCCAGCGTCAGGTCGAGGGCGGGATTCTCCAGGATGGCGTTGCAGACGCGGCGCAGGCGCGGCTCCTCCGGCAGCGGCAGGTGCAGCGGCAGGATCGGCAGCGCCCGCAATTCGTCCAGCAGCAGCGCCGTGAGGCGGGCGGCGCGGCTGTTGGGACCGTAGATATCGGGCAGGCGCACCGCTTCCAGCACCAGTTCGCGCAGCAGCGGCGTCACCGCCACCACCCGGCACATCGATGGCAGCAAGCGGGCGGTGCCGGGCGCGACATAGATGGTGCGCATGCCGACCCGGCCGTGCATGGCGATCGAGTGGCGCATCCCGGCCGGCAGCCACAGCGCCCGCTGCGGCGGCACCACGAAGGCGCCCTGCTCGGTGTCGACATGCATGACGCCGGAAACGGCGAAGGCAAGCTGCGCCCGATAGTGGCTGTGCCAGCCCGTGCTGTCGCCGTCGCGGTAGTCGGTGGCCAGCGCGGTGACGGCGGGAACGCCGCGCTTCTCGCCAGGATGCGAGGCGGGGCGGCGGACGGCGCCGGAGGCTTCTGGCCGGTTTGCGATAGTCTTTGGCATTTCGTGGCAAGCCTGCCAGAAGCCGTCCTGCTAGGAAAGGGGCGGAGGAAACCATGACCGTTCAAGCCGCTGCCGCGCCCATCGCCGACGTCAAGCCCTCGACCTTGAACCGGCTGCTCAATCTGGGCCACTGGCTGGACCATCTGGCGACCACGATCTTCCCGGTGGCGATCCTGGAACTGGCGCGCGTCTTCGGCATGGACTGGAACGCGCTGCTGCTCTACGGGCTGGGCAGCACCATCGCCTTCGGCGCCTTCTCGCTGCCGGCCGGCTGGCTGGGCGACCGCTGGAGCCGGCGCGGCATGATGCTGGTGTTCTTCTTCGGCATCGGCATCTCGCTGATGCTGACCGGACTGACCTCCTCGCCGCTCGAACTGGCCATCGGCCTGACGCTGGTGGGCCTGTTCGCCGCCATCTACCACCCGGTCGGCCTGGCCATGCTGGCGATGGACAGCTCCAATGTCGGCCGTACCCTGGGCGTCAACGGCCTCTACGGCAATTTCGGCATCGCCTTCGCCGCCCTCATCACCGGCGCGCTGACCTGGCTGCTGGACTGGCGCGCCGCCTTCATCGTGCCCGGCCTGCTGTCGATCGGGCTGGGGGTGCTGTTCTGGCGGCTGGTGCCGCACGAAGTGAAGGTCGGCGGCCGCAAGCCGATCGCCGCCATCCCGGTCGATCGCGCGCTGGGCCGGCGCATCTTCTTCATCCTCGCCACCACCACCATCGCCGGCGGCCTGATCTTCACCGCCACGACCCAATCCATGCCCAAGGTATTCGAGGAAAACCTGGGCGCGCTGACCGGTTCGACCCTGGGCATCGGCGTGCTGGTGGCTGGCGTCTACGTGCTGGCCGCCATCGCCCAGCTCATCGTCGGCAACCTGATCGACCGTTTCAGCCTGCGCAGCGTCTTCCTGCCAGTCGCCCTGTCCCAGGCGCCGCTGCTGGCCGTGCTGGGCTGGGCCACCGACTGGAACCTGCTGTTCCTGTCTTTCGCCGTGATGTTCGCCGTGTTCGGCCAGATCCCGATCAACGACGCCATGGTGGCGCGCTACGCGCCGGCGGAGTGGCGGGCCCGCGCCTATGCGCTGCGCTACATCATGTCGTTCGGCGCCTCGGCCACGGCGATCCCGCTGATCGCCTGGCTGCACGGGCAGAACGGCGGCTTCCGCGAGGTCTTCATCGTGCTGGCCCTGTTCGCCGCCGCCTCCGGTGTGGCCGCCCTGTTCTTCCCCGGCCGCCAGCGCCTGATCGCCGTCGCGCCGCAGCCGCAGGCGGCGGAGTAGAATCTCCGATCAACCGCAGAAGCACAGAGACGATTTTCCTCTGTGTCTCTGTGCCTCTGTGGTTTGTCCTAAAGGCGGTCCACGATCAGCGCCGCGATCTGCGGCGCGTGGGTGGCGAGCATGCCGTGATCGGCGCCCTCGAGCGGCACCGCTGTGCCGTTCTTCACCGTTGCCGCCAGGCGCTGCGCCACCAGCTTCGCGACCGCCGGGCTCCTGGTGCCATAGGCCACGACCATCGGCATCGCCAGCGCCGCCAGCTTCTCGCGCGTATGCCGCTCGCGGAAGGTGGCCTCCACGTCGCGCACATTGACCTTGGTCTGGCTGCGCAGGAAATCCTGCACCGCCGCCGGCATGCGCCCGAATGCTTCCGGGCCAAACCAGAAATCGATCATGATGCCGACCGCGCCCGGTTCGCCGGCATTGGCCCGGGCGACATAGGTGTCGAACAGCGCCTTGGCCGCGCGATAGGCCGGCTCCTCGCCCAGCACCGGCAACGTCGCCAACGCCACCGGCTCGACCAGCACCAGCGCCGCGACCTCAATCCTGCCAGACAATGCGATCTGCAAGGCGACGTTGCCGCCATAGGAGTGGCCCGCCAGCACAATGCCCTGCGGCTGCGGTCCCAGGCCCTCGACGATCGAGGCCGCCATCTCCGCCGTCTCGCGTCGCTGCGGCTGGACCGGCTGGTTGTGATCGGGCAGGCCCGGCGTGAGGGTTGTCACACCCTCGCCGAGCGCCTTGATCACGCCCTTCCAGGCATTGGGCGCTCCGGGGGAGCCGTGCAGGAGAACGACAGGTCTGTTCATGGCGGCAATCCTAGGGCAAATCACGCTTTGTCGGAATCGGCGATCCCGACAAAGCGTGTGAATCCGCTCCAGGACCAGTCACGCTTCCTCGACTGCTCAGTCGAAAGCCGGCAGCACCAGCTTGTGGACCTCGATCTGCTCGATGCGGCCGCGCACCTCGTGCATCTCGGCCGGCGCTTCCAGCACAGGGGCCAGCTTCGCCGGATCGACCAGCGCCCTGACCGTATCGCCGCTGATCAGCACCACGATCTCCTCGCCTTCATCCATGTACTGCTTGCCGAGCTGCTCCATGCGCTGGGCGGTGTTCACCGTGTCACCGACCACGGTGTAGTTGATGCGGCCGGGCGCGCCGATATTGCCCACCACCACCGGGCCGGAGTGCAAGCCGATGCGCAGGCGCACCGGCTTGCGGCCGGCGGCAACGCGGCGGCGATTGTCCTCGTGCAGGGCCTGCGCGATCGCCAGGGCCGCCGCCACGGCGCAATCGGCATGGTCGGGCATGCGCTTGATGGCGCCCCAGGTGGCCATGATGGCATCGCCGATGAACTTGTCGATGACCCCGCCCTCTTCCTCGATATGGGTCGCCAGCAGCGCGAAGTGTTCGTTCAGGAAGGAAGCGGTCTCGTCCTCCGGCAGGTCCTCCGCCTCCAGGGTGAAGCCGACGATATCGGTGAACATCACCGTCACGTCGCGCCGCTTCGACTTCAGCGTCGTCTCGCCCTCCGCCAGCAGCCGCGTCACCAGCTTGCGCGGCACGAAGGTGGAGAACCAGTGCAGGGCGGCGCGCGAGGCGTTGACCGCGACATTGGCGTGCTGGATTTCGCGCAAGGTGCTGGCGGGCAGCGGCGGGCTCTCGAACCGGAAGTCGCGGATCTCGTCGGCGGCGGTGGCCAGGCGCACGATCGGCCGGGTGATGGCGCGGCCGAGCAGGACGCCGATGACCAGCGCCACCACCAGCGCCACGGCCGCGCCGATGGCGCCATTGCGCAGCGATTCGGTCTCGGCATAAATCTGCTGCGCGGGGAAATAGGCGCCCACGGTCAGCGGCTTGTCCGACAGGCCGGCGATCTCGTGATAGACGAAGACGTAGTCCTCACCCTCGATACGGGCGATATGGGCGTTCTCGCCGCCGGCCCCGAAGATGCGCCGCGTCTGCTCGCTCTGGATGGTCCACATGCCGGTCAGAACCCGATCCCCCACCTGCTCCAGCCGCGGCAGCACCTGGCCGGGCAGCAGCAGCAGGTTGTCGGGATCGACCAGGCGCGGATGCGCCAGCACGAAATCGCGGTCGTAGAGCACGAAGGTGTTGCCGCCGCTGGGCGACAGCTCCTGCACCACGCGCGAGAGCTGGCCCATCGACACCAGCGACACGACCGCCCCCAGGAACTCGCCGTCGCGTCGCACCGGCACCCGCAGATTGACCAGCGGCTGGCGCAGTTCGGGGCTCCACAGCAGTTCACCCCAGTAGGGAGCGCGGGCCGCCTGGAGCTGGCGGAAAATCCCTTCCGCATTGGGCACCCGGCGCAGGTCCATGCGCACGATCGCCGTCCTACCGGCCGCGTCGCGCTGGGCGCGGACGCCCTGCAGCGCGGGCGAGCCGTAGCTGATGGCCGCCACTTGCGGCGTGCCGGCCAGGGCCGCCGAAAGCCAGATGTCCAGCGCCGGGCCGTCGGCGGGATCAAGCCGGCCATCGACGATGGCGTCGGCCAGGAACACCGCCTGGGCCCGCACCGGCTCCAGGTGGTCGCGCAGGCGCAGTTCGACGTTGCGCACCACCTGCTCGCTGCGCTCGCGCAGCAGGCCGGTGGTGGTGCGCAGGCTGCCCATCAGCGCCAGCACCACCGCCAGCCCGGAAAGCGCGGTAAGCGCCACGAAGGAGGCGGTCAGGACGACGCCGATGGAAATGGTGAAACGCCGCCGGTGCCCCGCCGCCTCGCCATGGGCTTCGGAGGGGGCGACGGGGATGGCCTTGGGGCTGGAATCGGGGAGGAGCTGGGCCATGGGAACGGGGATTGCCTTGCGCCAACCTAGAACAAATCGCCGGCCGGCGGTATCGCCGGTTCGAGCCCGGTCGGTCCATCCGCAGGAGAAAATTAACGGTTCGGCACGGCCCGGATCGAATCCGCCTGTCGACCGCGTTCGGTCACGGTGCTCGCTGTTTTCATGCCTGGTGTCTTCGCGTCCGACCGCGATGGTCCGTTGGCGCGGGCCAAGCGCTTTCCGATGCGATCGCACGCAGATAAATTCCGAAAATCGCGCCGGAAAGGTTGGCATCCAGCAGTGCAATACCCATAATCAGAAACGGCGCGTGGTTCCTGCGCGTTGCAATTTCAGGTTTGCCCAGCACGGACGCCAGGGGAGCATTCAGCCCGCATGCCGCACGATACGCCGCTTATCGCCACTATCGTGGTCGGCCTGGGTCTGGCCTTCATCTTTGGAGCGATCGCCAACCGGCTCAGGGTGCCGCCACTGGTGGGCTATCTGCTGGCCGGCGTGCTGGTCGGACCGCATACGCCGGGCTTCGTCGCCGACCAGGCCCTGGCGACCGAACTGGCCGAACTGGGCGTCATCCTGCTCATGTTCGGCGTCGGCCTGCATTTCTCGATGAAGGATCTGCTGTCGGTCAAGGCCATCGCCGTGCCCGGCGCGGTGGTCCAGATCGGCGTCGCCACGGTTCTGGGGCTGGGGCTGGCCTATCTGCTCGGCTGGGATACCCCGGCCGGCCTGGTGTTCGGCCTGGCGCTGTCGGTCGCCTCGACCGTGGTGCTGCTGCGGGCCATGCAGGAGCGGCGGCTGATCGAGACCGAACGCGGCCGCATCGCCGTCGGCTGGCTGATCGTCGAGGACCTGGCGATGGTCCTGGCGCTGGTGCTGCTGCCGGCTCTGGCCGGCCTGCTGAAAGGGGCCGAGGGCGGCGCCAACGCGGCCGCCTTCTCCGATCCGCTGGCCACCCGCTTCGGGCTGGGCCTGTGGGGCGTGCTGGGACTGACCATGGCCAAGGTGGTGGCCTTCGTCGCCCTGATGCTGGTGGTCGGCCGGCGGGTGGTGCCGTGGATCCTGCACGTCATCGCCCATACCGGATCGCGCGAGCTGTTCCGGCTGTCGGTGCTGGCGATCGCGCTGGGCGTCGCCTTCGGCGCCGCCAAGCTGTTCGGCGTCTCGCTGGCGCTGGGCGCCTTCTTCGCCGGCATGATCATGAGCGAGAGCGAGCTGTCGCACCGGGCGGCCGAGGAATCGCTGCCGCTGCGCGACGCCTTCGCGGTGCTGTTCTTCGTCTCGGTCGGCATGCTGTTCGATCCGATGAGCCTGCTGCGCGAGCCGCTGCCTATCCTGGCGACCCTGTTCATCATCCTGATCGGCAAGTCGGTCGCCGCCTTCTTCATCGTCATCCTGTTCCGCCATCCGGTCGCGACGGCGCTGACGATTTCCGCCAGCCTGGCGCAGATCGGCGAGTTCTCCTTCATTCTGGCCGACCTGGGGGTCAAGCTCGACCTGCTGCCGGACGAGGCGCGCGACCTGATCCTGGCCGGCGCCATCCTGTCGATCCTGATGAATCCGGTGCTGTTCGCGGGGATCGACTGGCTGAAACCGCGGCTGGAGAAGCGGATGGGCAAGATACCCATCAAGCCCGCCCCGGCCGCCGTAGACCCCCTGCATCCCGCGCCGGAGCCGGCGCCGAAAGCCGAAGACGATGAGGTGCTGCAGCCGATCGGCCTGACCGACCACACGATCCTGATCGGCTATGGCCGCGTCGGCAGCCTGGTGGGGGCGGCCCTGCGGCGCATGGACAAGCCTTTTGTCGTGATCGAGGACGGCGACAAGACGGTGGCCCAGCTGCGCGAACTGGGAACGCCGGTGATCGTCGGCAACGCCGCCAGGGGCGAGATCCTGATCGCCGCCAACATCACCGCCGCCCGGCGCCTGATCGTCGCCATCCCCAACGCCTTCGAGGCGGGGCAGACCATCAACCAGGCGCGCCAGGCCAATCCCGGGCTGCAGATCATCGCCCGTGCCCATTCCGACGCCGAGGTCGAGCACCTGACCAATCTCGGCGCCAACGTGGTGATCATGGGCGAGCGCGAGATCGCGCGCGGCATGATCGAGCAGCTTGCGCCGCAACCGGCCCCGTCTTCGCCGCCACCGGCGGCCGCGCCGACGCCAGCGCCAGCGACATCGTAACAGCGGCACCCGCCCGCCAGACCGCCACCAGAAAACAAAAAACCCGCCGGGACCGGCGGGTTTTTCGTTGCCGCAATCGTCCGATCAGGCCGCGGCGCGGATCGCCGCCTTCTTCACGCCCTCGTCGACATGCGATTCGAACTGCTTGAAATTGGCATGGAAGCGCTGCGCCACGTCGCGCGCGGCGGCATCGTAGGCGCCCTTGTCGCTCCAGGTCGCCTTCGGGTTCAGCACGCTGGCCGGCACGTCCGGGCAGGACTGCGGCACCAGCACGCCGAAATTCGGGTCCGGCGTCGCCGCCACCGAGGCCAGGCGGCCGTCGAGCGCGGCCCGCACCATGGCGCGGGTATGGGCGATCTTCATGCGCTGGCCGACGCCGTAGACGCCGCCGGACCAGCCGGTGTTGACCAGCCAACACTTGGTGTTGTGCCGGGCCATGCGCTCGCCCAGCAGCTTGGCGTAGACCGTCGGATGGCGCGGCATGAAGGGCGCGCCGAAGCAGGTGGAGAACGTCGCCTGCGGCTCGTTGCCGACGCCCTTTTCGGTGCCGGCGACGCGGGCGGTGTAGCCCGACAGGAAGTGGTACATCGCCTGCTCCGGCGACAGCCGCGAGATCGGCGGCAGCACGCCGAACGCATCGGCGGTGAGCATGATGATGTTCTCCGGCTGGCCTCCCATGCCCGATTCGGAGGTGTTGGGAATGAAGTCGAGCGGATAGCAGGCGCGGGTGTTCTCGGTGTGTTTGGCGCTGTCGAGATCGAGCAGCCCGGTCAGCGGATCGACCACCACGTTCTCCAGCACGGTGCCGAAGCGGCTGGTGGTGGCGTAGATCTCCGGCTCGGCCTCGGCCGACAGGCGGATCACCTTGGCGTAGCAGCCGCCCTCGAAGTTGAAGACGCCGTTGTTGCTCCAGCCATGCTCGTCATCGCCGATCAGCGTGCGCGAGGCGTCGGCCGACAAGGTCGTCTTGCCGGTGCCGGACAGACCGAAGAAGATCGCCACGTCGCCTTTGGCGCCGATATTGGCCGAGCAGTGCATCGGCAGCACGCCGGCACCGGGCAGCAGGTAGTTCAGGATGGTGAAGACCGACTTCTTGATCTCGCCCGCGTACCAGGTGCCGCAGATGACGACCAGCTTGCGCGAGAAGTCGCAGACGATGGCACAGTCGGAGTTGGTGCCGTCGACTTCCGGATCGGCCTGGAAGCCGGGCAGTTGCAGGATGGTGAAGTCGGGCTGGAAGCCTTGCAGTTCCTGTGCCGTCGGCCGCAGGAACATGTTGCGCGCGAACAGGCTGTGCCAGGCGGTCTCGGTGATGACGCGCACGCCGATGCGGTAGGCGGGATCGGCGGCGGCGAAGCAGTCGCGCACGAACAGGTCGCGGCGCTGCGCATAGGCCAGCATGCGGGTCAGCAGGCGCTCGAACTTCTCCGGCGCGATCGGCTTGTTGGTCTTGCCCCAGTCGATGAAGTCGCGGCTGGAAGGCTCGTCGACGAAGAACTTGTCGTTGGGCGAGCGGCCGGTATGCACGCCGGTCAGCACAGCCAGCGGGCCGCCCTTCACGATCTGGCCTTCGCGGCGACGGATCGACTCTTCGTACAGGGTCGAGACCGGCAGGTTCCAGTAGACGCTGGCGCTGTTCTTGAGACCGATTTTTTCCAGCGCTTTGGCGTTGGCGCCAAGTCCCGTATGGGTCACGTCGTTTCTCCCGGAAGACACAAGAGTGAATGAACAACCGTTTTTTCAGGCCATGGAATGGGCGCAAATTACCTGCCTGTTCCACCCCCGGCAAGCACCCGCCATGCCGCAGATGAAACAGTTTGGGAGTAAAAACGCATACCTCACGCGCATCATCCAAATCGCTGCATTGCGGCAAAACGCAGGCCGGCCAGATTGGTTTCGTTCAGCGGATTTCGCTGCCGGATTGTGCAATTGCGGTCGTTTATTCGCTGCACGCCGGATTGTTCGCGCCAGCCGGTTGCCGCCGCACTGCCCGCACCCTATCTGCCGGGCCTCGAAATGATCACCGGGAGACGCCGCCATGCTCGATGCCAAACGCCTGCTTGACCAGTTCCTGGGCGGCGGCCAGCCCGGCAGCGGCACCATCGCAGGCCAGCCGCCAGGGGGCAATCAGGCGGCGGGTGGCTTCGATCAGGCGCTGGGTGGGCTGGGCAAGCATCTGGGCGGATTTGGCGGCGGGGCGATGGTCGGCGGTCTGGCCGGCCTGCTGCTGGGCGGCAAGGGCGGGCGCAAGCTGGCCGGCACGGCCCTGAAGGCCGGCGGCGTCGCGGTGCTGGGCGGGCTGGCCTACAAGGCCTGGCGCGACTGGCAGGCCGGCCGGCAGCCCGCGCCGCCGGCGCAGCGGGGCGGCG
>JBBCJW010000018.1:0-47382 GCA_037190765.1 Alphaproteobacteria bacterium | reverse complement strand
TCCTCGGGCGTGCCGGCGGCGACGATGCGGCCGCCGCCCGAGCCGCCGCCCGGCCCCAGATCGACCACCCAGTCGGCGGTCTTGATGACTTCCAGATTGTGCTCGATCACCAGCACCGTGTTGCCGGTCTCGACCAGCCGGTGCAGCACTTCCAAAAGCTTGCGCACGTCGTCGAAATGCAGGCCGGTGGTCGGCTCGTCGAGGATGTAGAGCGTGCGGCCGGTGGCCCGGCGCGACAATTCCTTGGCCAGCTTCACCCGCTGCGCCTCGCCGCCCGACAGCGTCGTGGCCTGCTGGCCGACATGGATATATCCAAGACCGACCTGTTGTAGCGTCACCAGCTTGTCGCGCACGGCGGGTACGGCCTTGAAGAACTCGGCGCCCTCGTCGACGGTCATTTCCAGCACGTCGGCGATCGACTTGCCGCGGAACTGCACTTCCAAGGTCTCGCGGTTGTAGCGGCGGCCCTTGCACACGTCGCACTGCACGTAGACGTCGGGCAGGAAGTGCATCTCGATCTTGATGACGCCGTCGCCCTGGCAGGCCTCGCAGCGGCCGCCCTTGACGTTGAAGGAGAAGCGGCCGGGCTTGTAGCCGCGCTCGACCGATTCGGGCAGTTGGGCGAACCAGTCGCGGATCGGGGTGAAGGCGCCGGTATAGGTGGCCGGGTTGGAGCGCGGCGTGCGGCCGATCGGCGACTGGTCGATGTCGATGACCTTGTCGAGATTCTCCAGCCCCAGTATGGCGTCGTGCTCGCCCGGCTGCTCGCGCGCGCCGTTCAGCTTTTTCGCCAGCGCCTTGTACAGCGTCTCGATGATCAAGGTCGACTTGCCCGAGCCGGAGACGCCGGTGACGCAGGTGAAGGTGCCGAGCGGAATGCTGGCGTTGACCTTCTGCAGGTTGTTGGCGCGCGCGCCCTTGACCGCAATCTCGCGGCCCTTCTGCGGCGTGCGGCGGATGGCGGGGACGGGGATCTGGCGCAGGCCGGAGAGGTACTGGCCGGTCAGGCTCTCGGGCCGGGCCATCACCTGCGCCGGCGTGCCCTGGGCCACGATGCGGCCGCCATGGGCGCCGGCGCCCGGTCCCATGTCGATGAGATGGTCGGCGGCGCGGATGGCGTCCTCGTCGTGCTCGACCACGATCACCGTGTTGCCGATGTCGCGCAGCCGGCGCAGGGTCGCCAGCAGCCGATCGTTGTCGCGCTGGTGCAGGCCGATCGAGGGCTCGTCCAGCACGTAGAGCACGCCGGTCAGGCCGGAGCCGATCTGCGAGGCCAGCCGGATGCGCTGGCTCTCGCCGCCCGACAAGGTGCCGGAGGAGCGGTCGAGCGTGAGATAGTCGAGACCGACATTGTTCAGGAAGCCCAGCCGCTCATTGATCTCCTTGAGGATGCGGGCGGCGATCTCCCGCTGCTTGGCGGTGAGTTTGCGGTCGAGGGCGCCGAACCATTCGACCGCTTCGGAGATCGACAGCGCGGTGACTTCGGAGATGTTGCGCATGCCGACCTTGACCGCCAGCGCCTCCGGTTTCAGCCGCGCGCCGTGGCAGGATTCGCAGTCGGTGACGTTCTGGAACCGCTCCAGCTCCTCGCGCACCCAGGACGAATCGGTCTCGCGGAAGCGGCGGTCCATGTTGGGGATCACGCCCTCGAACGGCTTGGTGGTCTGGTACTGGCGCAGGCCGTCGTCGTATTTCATGACGACGGGCTCCTCGCCGGTGCCCTGCAAGATGGCGGTGCGCACCTTGGCCGGCAGATCCTTCCACGGCGTGCTCATCCTGACCTTGAAGTGGCGCGCCAGGCTCTCCAGCCCCTGGCTGTAATACTGCGAGGAGGAATCGGCCCAGGGCGCGATGGCGCCCTCGCTCAGCGACAGGCGCGGGTCGGGCACCACCAGGTCCGGATCGAAGAACATCTTGCTGCCCAGCCCGTCGCAGGTCGGGCAGGCGCCCTGCGGGCTGTTGAAGGAGAACAGCCGCGGCTCGATCTCCTCGATGGTGAAGCCGGAGACCGGGCAGGCGAAGCGGGCGGAGAAGATGGTGCGCTCGCCCGTGTCGGCGTTCTCGGCGACGGCGATGCCGTCGGCCAGTTCCAGCGCGGTCTCCAGCGAGTCGGCGAGGCGATTGCCCAGATCGGGCTTCAGCACGATGCGGTCGACCACGACGTCGATGTCGTGCTTGAACTTCTTGTCCAGCGCCGGCGCCTGGTCGATCTCGTACAGCTTGCCGTCGACCTTGACCCGCTGGAAGCCGCGCTTCTGCAGCTCGGCCAGCTCCTTGCGGTACTCGCCCTTGCGGCCGCGCACGATGGGCGCCATCAAATAGAGGCGGGTGCCCGGCTTCATCTCGTTCAGCCGGTCGACCATCTGGGACACGGTCTGGCTTTCGATCGGCAGTCCGGTGGCGGGCGAATAGGGCACGCCGATGCGGGCATAGAGCAGGCGCAGAGAGTCGTAGATCTCCGTTACCGTGCCGACGGTGGAGCGTGGATTGCGCGAGGTGGTTTTCTGCTCGATCGAGATGGCGGGCGACAGGCCCTCGATGGAATCGACGTCCGGCTTCTGCATCAGCTCGAGGAACTGGCGCGCATAGGCCGACAGGCTCTCGACGTAGCGGCGCTGGCCCTCGGCGTAGATGGTGTCGAAGGCCAGCGAGGACTTGCCCGAGCCGGACAGGCCGGTGATGACCACCAGCTTCTGGCGCGGGATCTCCACGTCGACGTTCTTCAGATTGTGTTCGCGCGCGCCGCGTATGCTGATGGAGTCCATGCGCCGTCTGTTACCGTAGCGGGACGGCCGCCGGTCGCGGACCGCCGAAAAGCGCCGGCCGGTCGCAAGGACCGGCCGTGACGCGAGCATATTATGGGGTGCGGCGGCGGATTTTCCAGCGCAGAGACTGCGGGCAGATTGCCGTCATTGTGGGCATTTCGCCGGTGTCCGAAACGGCCGGCCGCCGCAAATCCGGCTTTGCCGGCTGCGGGTTGCCGCCGTTCCGCGATTCGCGGCCGGTTGGGGATAAGGCGATAGTGGCGAAGGCGGCGGGCGGAAGCTAGGTTGCCGGCCATAAGCACTGGACAGGACAGGGGACAGCGACATGGCGGGCAGCGTCAACAAGGTCATTCTGGTCGGCAATCTGGGCCGCGATCCGGAGGTGCGGCACACCCAGCAGGGCGGGCTGATCGTGAACCTCTCGGTGGCGACCTCGGAGAACTGGCGCGACAAGGCCTCGGGCGAGCGGCGCGAGCGTACCGAATGGCATCGTGTGGTGATCTTCAACGAGAAGCTGGCCGAGGTGGCGCAGAAATACCTGCGCAAGGGCGCCAAGATCTATGTCGAGGGCCAGTTGCAGACGCGCAAATGGACCGACCAGACCGGCGTCGAGAAATACACTACCGAGGTAGTGCTGCCGCGTTTCGGCGGCACCATGACCATGCTTGACGGGCGTGGCGGCGGTGGCGGCGGCGACGATTTCGGCGGTGGTGGCGACGACTTCGGCGGTGGCGGTGGCGGTGGGGGCTCCGGCCGTGGCGGCGCGCAGCCGCCGATGCGCAGTGGCGACATGGACGACGACATTCCGTTCTGAGCCGTCGTTCCGGGCCAGTCGTTCCGGGCCAGTCGTCGCGGGCCAGTCATTGCGGGCTGGCCGTTCCAGGCCGGTGGTTCCAGGCCGGCGCCGAAGCCGTTTTTTCTACATTTGCGATGACGGGCGCCGCCTCGATGCCGCGCCCGTTTTTCGTTGCCCGTTTTTCGTTGCCGCGTCGTGAATCGCCGGCGATTTCCGACCCGGGGCGATTTACCTGTGACCGCTTCGCAATTATTGTGCCTTGGGGATTTTTTGCCGGCACTGCGGGCGGTCCCCGGGGGAGTTCCGGATAGACCCATGAGCTTCGTCGGTCGCCTGCTGCTTCTGGTTCTGGTGCCGGTCGTCGGGCTGGTGGCGCTGGCCACCTATCTCACCCTCTATTTCAGCGAGGCGGGCGATCGCGCCTATGCGCGCATGGTGCACACCCAGGAGGCGATCGAGACGGCGCATATGCTGCTGCTCGACCTGCAGGATGCGGAGACCGGCTTCCGCGGCTATCTCATCACCACCAACCCGACCTATCTGGAGCCCTACAACCAGGCGGTAAACACGCTGCCCGGACGGCTGCAGCGGCTGACGGCGCTGGCCGCCGGCGCGGCGGACCAGGCGGAACGGGTTGCGCGGATGCGGCCGGTGGTCGAGGAGCGCATGGCGGTGCTGAAAACCGCGCTCGACCAGGTGGCGCAGGGCGAGCGCGAGCGCATCCTGCAGGGGCTGGGCGTCGGCCGCGGCAAGCAGCTGATGGACGAGGCGCGCCGCCAGCTGGGCGAATTCGTCGAGGTGCAGCGCCGGCTGCTCGACCAGGGCCAGAGCGCCAACCGGCAGAACGACCGCTTCACCCTCTACACCGCGCTGGGCGGCTCCTTCATCGCCCTGATGGCGCTGGTGATCGGCACGCTGCTGCTGTTCGCCAACAACTGGCGCCTGCAGCGGGCCGAGGCGCAGCTCTCGCGCCAGAGCCAGATCCTGCAGAACACGCTGGACAACATCCGCCACGGCATCGCCCATTTCGACGCCAGGGGCAAACTGGCCGCCTTCAACAGCCGCTTCTTCGCCAAGCTCGGCTTCCCCTCGGAGCTGGCGCGCTCCGGCGCCGCGGTCGAGGAGTTCCGCAAGGTCGAGCAGCAGCGCGGCAGCAACGTGCTGGCGGCGGCGCCGGAGGGCGGCGCGCTGCCGGCCGGCCCGGCGATGTTCCGCCTCGACGGCCACGAATACGAGATCTACCGCTCCGCCACGCCCGATGGCGGCTTCGTCGTCTCCTGCATCGACATCACCCAGCGGGTGCAGGCGGAAGTCATGTTCCGCCAGACGCAGAAGATGGAAGCGATCGGCCAGCTCACCGGCGGGGTGGCGCACGACTTCAACAACCTGCTGCAGATCGTCGCCTCCAACATCGACCTGGTGCGGGCCGCGCCCGAGGATCCGCGCAACCCGCAGCGGCTGGACCTGGCGATGGCCGGCACCGAGCGCGGCGCGCGGCTGACGCGCCAGCTGCTGGCCTTCGCCCGCCGCCAGCCGCTGGAGCCGCGCCCGACCAATCTCGGCCGGCTGGTGACCGACATGACCGAGCTGGTGCGCCGCTCGCTGGGCGAGGCGATCCAGGTCGAGACCATCATCGCCGGCGGGCTATGGAACGCGGTGGCCGATCCGGGCCAGATGGAGAACGCCATCCTCAACCTGGCGATCAACGCGCGCGACGCCATGGACGAGGGCGGCAAGCTGACCATCGAGGTCGCCAACGCCTTCCTCGACGAGGCCTATGCCGCCCAGCACGCCGAGGTGAGCGCCGGCCAGTACGTGATGCTGGCGGTGTCCGACACCGGCACCGGCATGTCGACGGAGGTGGCGGCGCGCGCCTTCGAGCCGTTCTTTTCGACCAAGCCGGAGGGCCAGGGCACCGGGCTGGGGCTGAGCCAGGTCTATGGCTACGTCAAGCAGCTGGGCGGGCACGTGAAGCTCTATTCCGAGCCCGGCCACGGCACGACGGTGAAGATCTACCTGCCGCGCACGCGCCAGCCGGAGGAGACGCTGGAGGCGGCGACGCTGGCGCCGATCCAGTTCGGCCGCGAGACGGTGCTGGTGGTGGAGGACGACGAGGCGGTGCGCAACGGCGCCATCGACGTGCTGGGCGACCTGGGCTACCGCGTGCTGCAGGCGGCCAATGCCGAGGCCGCGCTGGCCATCATCGCCAGCGGCGCGGCCATCGACATCCTGTTCACCGACGTGGTGATGCCCGGGCCGATCAAGACCCGCGACCTGGTGCGCCAGGCGCAGGCGCGCCTGCCCGGCCTGGCCGTGCTCTACACCTCCGGCTACACCGAGAACGCCATCATCCATGACGGGCGGCTGGACGAGGACGTGCTGCTGATCTCCAAGCCCTACCGGCGCGAGGAGCTGGCGCGCAAGCTGCGCACCGCGCTGGACCAGGTCCGCCGCCCGCAGCTCGCGGGCACGCTGCCGCCGTCGCTGCAGGCGGTGCCGTCGCAGCCGCAGCTCCAGCCGCAACCGCAGGCGCAGGCGCAGGCGCAGCCGGCGGCGGAGCCGCGGGCGGTGCTGTTCGTCGAGGACGATGCGCTGGTGCGCATGAGCGCGGTCGAGTTCCTGATCGATTGCGGGCTGAGCGTGGTCGAGGTCGGCGACGGCGATGCGGCGCTGAAGGAGCTGCAGGCGCGGCCGCAGATCGACGTCATGCTGACCGATCTGGGCCTGCCCGGAATGGGCGGTTCGGAACTGATCGCCCAGGTGCGCAAGCTGCGGCCGGACGTGAAAGTGGCGGTGCTGACCGGCCGCTCGCGCAAGGTGCTGCTGCAGGAGGGCGCCATCCCCGCCGACGTGATGTGCCTGGAGAAGCCCTACGAGCTGGACGCGCTGCGGCGGGCGGTGGAAACGCTGCGCCAGGACCCCGCGTAAAGCGCGCGCAACGGGCCGCGGCGGGCGGCTGAGAAGCGCTGATTTTCAATCCCGGATTGCGGTTTGCGGGCCGGTTGCGAGGCGCTTTCCGGGGGTATTTCGCGGGCGCGTAAAGCGAGCCTTGGAAAGCGCCGAAAATCCTTTGAAAAACATATGGTTATGACAGGGCCGCGGGGCGGAAAACCTGTGGTCTTGGCGGCCCGGTTTTGCTACTCTGAACCGGTCGATTTTCCCGCCTGCCGCGGCCCGTTGCGGCGGCCTTTTGCAAAGCAGAAATCTTGAGCACAGAGACGCCCGTCGACGAGGTTCCGCCGCCCGGATCACCGCAGGACATAACGCCGGTCACCATCGAAGAGGAGATGCGGCGGTCCTACCTGGATTACGCCATGAGCGTGATCGTGGCCCGCGCCCTGCCGGACGTGCGCGACGGGCTGAAGCCGGTGCACCGGCGCATCCTCTACTCGATGAAGGAGTCGGGCTACGACTCCACCAAGCCGTTCCGCAAGTCGGCCCGTATCGTCGGCGACGTGATGGGCAAATACCACCCGCACGGCGACAGCGCCATCTACGACGCCATGGTGCGCATGGCGCAGGATTTCTCCATGCGCCTGCCGCTGATCTCCGGTCAGGGCAATTTCGGCTCGATGGACGGCGATCCGCCGGCGGCGATGCGCTACACCGAAGCCCGCCTGGCGCGGGTGGCGGAGACGCTGCTGGAGGACATCGACAAGGAAACCGTCGACTTCCAGCCCAGCTACGACGACAGCGGCACCGAGCCCACCGTGCTGCCGGCCCGCTTCCCCAACCTGCTGGTCAACGGCGCCGGCGGCATCGCCGTCGGCATGGCGACCAACATCCCGCCGCACAATCTGGGCGAGATCATCGACGCCACCTGCGCGTTGATCGACAACCCCGCCGCTACCTCGCAGCAATTGCAGGAGATCGTGCCCGGCCCGGACTTCCCGACCGGCGCCATCATCCTGGGCCGCAACGGCATCCGCTCGGCGCAGGAGCTGGGCCGCGGCTCGATCGTGATCCGCGCCCGCACCAAGTTCGAGGAGATCCGCGGCCGCGAGGCCATCATCGTCACCGAGATCCCGTTCCAGGAGAACAAGGCCCGCATGCTGGAGCGCATCGCCGAGGTGGTGCGCGAAAAGCGGGTCGAGGGCATTTCCGAGCTGCGCGACGAGAGCGACCGCGACGGGGTGCGGGTGGTGATCGAGCTGAAGCGCGACGCCATGGCCGAGATCGTGCTGAACCAGCTCTACAAGTTCACCCCGCTGCAGACCAGCTTCGGCGTCAACGCGCTGGCGCTGAACGGCGGCCGGCCGCAGATGATGACCCTGAAGCAGATGCTGGAAGCCTTCATCCGCTTCCGCGAGGAGGTCATCACCAAGCGCACCAAGTTCGAGCTGGCCAAGGCGCGCGACCGCGCCCACATCCTGGTCGGGCTGGCCATCGCCGTGGCCAATATCGATCCGGTGATCGCGCTGATCCGCAAGGCGCCCGATCCGGCCACGGCGCGCGAAGAGCTGATGGCGCGCGACTGGCCGATCGGCGATCTGATGCCGCTGCTGCTGCTGGTCGACGAGCCCGACCGCATCGGCGCCGACGCCACCTACCGGCTGTCCGAGGCGCAGGCGCGCGCCATCCTGGCGCTGACCCTGCAGCGGCTGACCGGGCTGGAACGCACCAAGATCAGCGACGAATTGAAGGAAGTCACCGACCAGATCCAGGAATACCTGGCGCTGCTGGACTCGCGCGACAGGCTCTATGCGCTGATGCGCGCGGAGCTGGTCGACATCAAGACCCAATTCGCCACCCCGCGCCGCACCGAGATCCAGGACAACGAGTTCGAAGCCGATATCGAGGACCTGATCCAGCGCGAGGACATGGTGGTCACCGTCACCCATGCCGGCTACATCAAGCGCGTGCCGGTCTCCGCCTATCGCGCCCAGCGGCGCGGCGGCAAGGGCCGTTCGGGCATGGCGACGCACGAGGAGGATTTCGTCGAGAACCTGTTCGTGGTCAACACCCACACGCCGGTGCTGTTCTTCTCCAGCCGCGGCATGGTCTACAAGATGAAGGTCTACCGCCTGCCGCTGGGCACGCCGCAGGCGCGCGGCAAGGCGCTGGTCAACCTGCTGCCGCTGGCCGAGGGCGAGACCATCACCACCCTGATGCCGCTGCCGGAAGACGAGAGCGCCTGGGCCACCCTGTCGGTGATGCTGGCGACGCAGCGCGGCAACGTGCGCCGCAACCAGCTCTCCGACTTCGTCAACGTCAACGCCAACGGCAAGATCGCCATGAAGTTCGAGGGCGAGGACGAGGGCGACCGGCTGATCGCCGTGCAGGTATGCTCGGACGAGCAGGACGTGCTGCTGGCGACCCGCGACGGCAAGGCGATCCGCTTCCCGGTGGCCGACGTGCGCGTCTTCGCCAGCCGCTCCTCGACCGGCGTGCGCGGCATCCGCCTGGCCGAGGGCGACGAGGTGATCTCCATGTCGCTGCTGAACGCCGAACGCGTGTCGACCGAGGAGCGCGACGCCTATCTGCGTCAGCGCCGGCTGATGCGGCAGCAGGAGCTGGGCGAGGAGGAAGCGGGTGCGGGCGAAGAGGAAGCGGCGGCCGAGATGCCGCTGTCGCCGGAGCGCTTCGCCGAGATGGCCGAGCGCGAGGAGGTGGTGCTGACCGTGGCCTCCTCCGGCTTCGGCAAGCGCACCTCCGCCTACGACTACCGCATCACCGCCCGCGGCGGCAAAGGCATCGACCTGATGGACCTGGGCCGCGGTGACGCCAAGGTGGCGGCCGCCTTCCCGGTCAGGGAAAGCGACCAGGTGATGCTGGTGACCGATGGCGGCCAGCTCATCCGCTTCGCCATCGGCGATGTCCGCATGGCGGGCCGCACCACCCGCGGGGTGAAACTTTTCACCGTCGGCGAGGGCGAACGCGTTGTTTCCGTTACCAGAATCGGGGCGGAGGAAGAGGTCGGGGAAGGTGGCGAAAGCGGTGGCAAATAGCCCCGGCCGCCGCTAATGTTGCGCCGCAGTAAATAGCCGTTCACGGCAGTTTTCCGTCGGGGGGAAGCAAATGGCGCAGCATCGTATCGGGGTCTACCCCGGCACCTTCGATCCGATCACCAACGGGCATTCGGAGATCATCCGCCGGGCGGCGCGGCTGGTCGACCAGCTGGTGGTCGGGCCGGCGATCAATATCGGCAAGGGGCCGCTGTTCACCGTCGAGGAGCGGGTCGAAATCCTGCGCGAGGACATCGCCGCCATGCCCGACGATCTGGGCAGCCGCGTCTCGGTCGAGCCGTTCCAGGGCCTGCTGGTCGATTTCGCCCGCGCCATGAAGGGCAACGTCATCTTCCGCGGCCTGCGCGCGGTGTCGGACTTCGAGTACGAGATCCAGATGGCGAGCATGAACGCCAAGCTGGCGCCGGAGATCGAGACCGTGTTCCTGATGGCCTCCGAGCGGCACCAGTTCATCGCCTCCTCGCTGGTCAAGGACATCGGCCGGCTGGGCGGCGACGTCTCGCATTTCGTCTCGCCGCGCGTGCACAAGCGGCTGAGCGACAAGTTCAAGGCGCTGGGCGGGGAACGCACCAACTAGCAATCACGTTCTGACGGCATCGCGCGCGATTCCGACTGAACACGTAAATCCGTTCCAAACGCCTGTCCCGGCACGGCGTCGCGGCGCGAACCGGCCGCGCTGGAACAAATCGCGCTGCGACGCGATCACCGGCGCTGCGGTCAAACCGTCGATCTGCCGCATGTTTCCGGGTGGAGCGGAGTCGCCGAATCGGGCGGCGGCGCAAGCGCTTCCGTCCGATCCCGATCCGCCTCGGCCGCGCACCGCAACGCGGCATCGCCGCGGTTGACCCTGGCGGCGTCGCATCCTATAGGAAGGCGCCGAAGCGCCGGGGCTTTCGCTCCGCTCCCGGCGGGCCTGTAGCTCAGCGGTAGAGCATTCGACTTTTAATCGAATGGTCGTGGGTTCGATCCCCACCGGGCCCACCATTTTTCCCGGTCGATGTTGCGCTCTCTGCTCCAACGGGGGAGCAAACTTGGGCGCCGATGGCGCGCCTGCGATTGTCCGAACCCGACGCGCGCCAGGACGGCACTGGCGGGCGTGCGCCGTCCGTTTCCCCGCCCTAGAGCGGATCACGGTTGGACGGAAGCGCATGCGCTTCCGTCCAACCGTGTGAATTTGCTCTATTCGTCAATATTTAGAGCAAATTCACACGTTCTGTCGGAATCGTGAGCGATTCCGACAGAACGTGATTTGCTCTAGCCGCTTTCTCATTCCCACATCACGTAGCGCAGCAGCCCGGCGGCCGAGCGCGGCGGCATTTCCAGGATGCCGCCATAGAAGATCTCCAGCACCGCGCAGGTGCGCGTCTTCTCGCCGGTGCCGGCCTGCAGCGCCCTGACCTCGTCGATCAGCGTCGGCGGATGGCGCCGCAGCAGGCGCTGCCACAACTGGTCCAGCAACAGGCTGATCTCGGCCGGCGGCAGCCGCGTGCCCGCCTTCGCCGCACCGGTGGTGATCGCCAGCTCGCGCAGGCGCAGATAGGTCTGCCGTTGCGCGGTGGTGAGATGCGGCTCGAAGTCGAACGGCGCCGTCGTCGCCTCGCCCGTGGCATGGGCATGGCAGGCCAGCGCGCCGCCCTTCGCCGTCACCAGCTTCATCTCGGCGAGGAAGGTGCGGCCATAGAGCACCAGCGTCTCGTCGGAGGCGTGCGGCAGGTGCTTGCCCATCAGCGGGCCGACCAGCGCCTGCATGCGCGCCATCAGCTCCTGCTCGCGCATGCCGCCGCGCATGGCGTCTTGGTTGAGCTCCACCAGCCGGGCGAACAGTTCCGGCTCGTGCTCGGCGACGGCGCGGTAGAGCGGCGTCTCGCGCAGGAGATCGACCACGTGCTGGCGGTCCACCTGCATCACCGGCAGCGCGAACTGGCCGGCGGCGATGGCGGTGGCGAAGCGGGAGCGGACCAGTTCGGCGGCCGCGGGATACCACAGCTCGGCCGACGGGCCGAGCCAGGCCCGGGTGGCGAAGCTGCGGTCGACGCCCAGGCGCACGAAGTCCTCGACCAGGCGCTGGTTCTCCTCGCGCATCTCGGCATCGTCGATGCCCTGCAGGCGGCCGGGATGGAAGCCGATTCGCGCCTTGTCGTGGATATAGCGGTTGCGGCCGCCGAGAAAGGCGATGGTGCAGGCCGAGAGGCAGCGCGTGGCGACATAGGTGTCGAGGCCGGCGCGGCGGATCGCCTGCTGCAGGCGGCGGCCCTCGCCGATGCGGCCGCCCTGGCTGTGCAGGCGCACCACGCGCGCCTGCGGCGTGCGGCGCAACGTATCCTCCAGGGCGGCGGTGGCGCCATGGACGATGGCGCCGGCGAACTCGATCTCGCGCCCGCCGTCGAGCGTGTGCAGCTCGAAGCCGCCCATCGCCGTGTCGCCCAGCGCGATGCGCACATGCTCGCGCAGCACCGGCCCGCCGACCGTGCCGGCGCGCGCCACCGCCGAGGCGACGCCGATCACCACCAGCACCCGCGCCACGCCGGCCCAGAAGGCGCGGCCGGTGCGGTCGATGTGGTTGCCGGCGGCGCGCCAGATGCCGACCGCCTGCCACACGGTGACGGCGATCGCCAGCAGCCAGACGCAGGCGGTGAAGGCCAGCGCCGGCCAGGGATCGAAATGCGGCTCCAGGGCCGGCGCGACGATCTGCGACAGCACGACGAATCCCAGGCTGACGCCGAGGCCGTTGACGAAATAGCTCACCGGCAGGCTCAATTCGCCGCGCCAGTGGCGCACAATGTAGCTGGCGGGGCGCTGTTCGGGCGGTGGCGGTGGCGGCGATGCCGGGGGTGGTCCGGGCGGCGCGCCATCGCGGAAAGGGCCGGGTGGGGCGTCCCAAGGCGGGCCCGATGATGTGCTGGCGGCCGCCAGCAGCGGCCGGCCGAAACGGCCGCGCGTCAGGGACGGCAGCCAGAACGGCATCGTCAGCGCGATGCCCGGCAGCAGCCACAGCAGGAAAGAGGAGCCGCTCATCGCCCCGCCGCCATCGGAACCGGTCGCAGGGATTATGGCGCGCGCCGGGGCAGGGCCACAACCGCCGCCTGTCCGTCGCGGGCGTTCAGGGAGCGGCAGGACCGGGCGGAAGAATTTTCTTCGTCGGCCGGATTGAAACCGGCGGCGGACGTATTATCTTGCGGTTCGTCCGGCGCGGGCACTTCCGTCCGCCGCCCGACCAGCAGAAGGCTCCACGCCGCGCCATGACCTGACCGACTGAAATTCCATACCTCCCTGACCAGGACGCCGTTTTTCAAGGCAGGAGGAGGCATGGACAGGTTTCAGCCGTTCTACAAGGTGTACACGTCGCGCGGCCAGGTCACCGCACCCGACATTCTCGAATTCCATTCCGGCAAGCCCGCCGATCCGACCGGCGAGAAACCGGTCTCCGGTTACTGGACCGCCGGCCAGGGCATGCGGTTCGGCACCGGTCCCGACTCGATTTTCGTGCGGCGGCAGGCGCTGGCGCCGTTCGCGCGGCAGTTGCAGGCGGCGCATCCCGGCTTCGGCCGGCGCGGCCAGAACCGCTTCACGCGGCGGCAGCTCATGACCTTGCTGGCGCGGCTGGACCATGCCGCCACCTTCATCGAGCATGCCCGCTCGCTGGAGGATCTGCGGGTGCTGGACGTGGCCGCCCTGCAGCAGCGGCCGGGCTTCCACAGCCTGAAGGGCGAGCTGGGGCGCATGGTCGGCGACCTGCGCTTCTTCCTGCAGTCGACGCTGCGGCGCAACCGCACCCTGTGGGTGCTGGAGCCGTAGAGCCGATCGGGCACGGGCGGCGGCGTTTGCGTCGCCGCCTGCGTCGGGCAGCGGGTGCCCGTCCGGCGTCCCGGTTGCAGCGCCACTGCGGCAAAGATGCCACGAGGGCGGGCTTTCCGGCCCCTCCTAACCGTTCGTAGGGGTGGCTGGACCGGTCCGGGATAGTCCGTCCGGCTAAGCCCATACGTTGGTCTGAGTATCGGTACTCAGGTGACTTTGGCAAAGATTCCGCATGAACAGATTCTCGATCCTGGCCTTGCTGCGCAACGACTCCGGTGCCACCGCGATCGAGTACAGCCTCATGACCGCCCTGGTCGCGCTGTCCGCCATAGGCGGGCTGATGCTGAGCGGCGATTTCCTGGCGGAGATTTTCGATGCCGTCGCCGACGACATGTCGATGGCGAACGCCAGCGCCGAGCAATAGCGCCGCCCGCCCATTTCAGTCGGGCTGGTTTCAGTTCAGCGCCACGATCCCCGCATTCAGCGACAGGGCGAAGCCGACCCAGGCGATGTAGGGCAACAGCAGCGCGGCCGCGAGCTTTCGCACGCGGTGGAACAGCGCGATGGCGACGGCGATCGCCGCCAGCAGCAGCACGATCTCGACCAGGGCGGGCAGTGGCTGGCGCAGGCCGAAGAACAGCACCGTCCACAGGAAGTTCAGCCCGAGCTGGACCCACCATGCGATCAGCGCGGCGCGGACCGGCACCCGCTCGCGCTGCCGCCACACCAGCCACGCCGCCAGCGCCATCATGAAGTAGAGCAAGGTCCAGGCCGGGCCGAACGCCCAGTTGGGCGGCGTCCAGGAGGGTTTGTTCAAGGTTTCGTACCAGCCGGGAATCGAGGACGAGGTGATCAGCCCGCCCGCTACCGAAACGGCGATCACGGCCAGCAGGAAAACGCCCAGCATGGGCAGGTCGCGGCGGGCGCGGCGCAGGGCCATTGTCCTTTTCTCCTTGTTCGGTCGCCGCCCCGCAACGGATCAGCGCGTACCCTGTTCCCGCTGCGCGCGCCATGCCATGGTCCGGCGGGAAGACTTCTGTGGGACTGGAAAACATGGCGGCGTTGCGCGCCCGCACCGGCGGGCAAATCCTGGTCGATCAGCTCAAGATCCATGGCGTCGATACGGTGTTCGGCATACCCGGCGAGTCCTATCTCGCCGTGCTGGACGCGCTGCACGACGCCAACTCGATCCGCTTCGTGATCTGCCGCCAGGAGGGCGGGGCGGCGATGATGGCCGACGCCTACGGCAAGCTGACCGGCCGGCCGGGCATCTGCATGGTGACGCGCGGGCCGGGCGCCACCAACGCCAGTGCCGGCGTGCATGTGGCGTTCCAGGATTCCACGCCGCTGATCCTGTTCGTCGGCCAGGTGGCGCGCGAGCAGAGCGAGCGCGAGGCGTTCCAGGAGATCGACTACCGGCGCATGTACGGGCAGATGGCGAAATGGGTGGCCGAGGTCGAGGACCCCGCGCGCCTGCCCGAGTTCGTCTCGCGCGCCTTCCACACCGCCACCTCGGGCCGGCAGGGGCCGGTGGTGCTGGCGCTGCCGGAGGACATGCTGACCCAGCTGGTGCAGACCGAAGACGCGCAGCCCTATGCGCCGCGGCAGGCGGCACCGGGAACGGGGCAGATGCAGGAACTGGCGGCGCTGTTGGATGGCGCGCAGCGGCCGCTGGTCGTGGTCGGCGGTTCGGGCTGGACGCCGGCGGCGCGGGAAGATCTGCAGCGCTTCGCCGAGCGCAGCGGCGTGCCGGTGGCGGCCTCGTTCCGCACCCAGGATATTTTCGACAACACCCATGCCAGCTACGCCGGCGATGTCGGCATCGGCATCAACCCCAAGCTGGCGCAGCGGGTGAAGGACAGCGACCTGCTGATCGTGCTGGGCGCGCGGCTGGGCGAGATGACGACGTCGGGCTACACGCTGATCGCCATTCCCGAGCCGCAGATGAAGCTGGTGCATGTCCATCCCGGCGCCGAGGAACTGGGGCGGGTCTACCGGCCGACCCTGGGCATCGTCTCGGGCATGGCCGGCATGGCCGCCGCCCTGGCCGATCTGTCGGCGGCGGGAGACCGCTTCAAGGCATGGCGCGAAGGCGCGCGGGCCGATTATCTCGACTGGGTCAGGCCGACGCGCAATCCCGGCAGCGTGCAGATGGGCGCGATCGTCGACTGGCTGGTGCAGCGCCTGCCCGACGATGCCGTGATCTGCAACGGGGCGGGCAACTACACCGCCTGGGTGCATCGCTTCTACCGCTATCGCGGCTGGCGCACGCAACTGGCGCCGACCTCGGGTTCGATGGGTTACGGGCTGCCCGCCGCGGTGGCGGCCAAGATCGTGCATCCGGAGCGGATCGTGCTGTGCTTCGCCGGCGACGGCTGCCTGCAGATGACGATGCAGGAATTCGGCACCGCCTGCCAGGCGGGAGCCAACATCGTGCTGGTGGTGGTGAACAACGGCATGTACGGCACCATCCGCATGCACCAGGAGCGCGAGTATCCCGCGCGCATGGTCGGCACCGAACTGCGCAATCCCGATTTCGTCGCCTGGGCGAAGTCCTATGGCGCGGCCGGCTGGCTGGTCGAGCAGACGGAGGACTTCGCTCCCGCCTTCGAAGCGGCACTACAGGCGACGACGCCGTCGGTGATCGAAATCCGGCTCGACCCGGAGGCGATCAACCCGCGCACCACCCTGTCGGCGATCCGCGCCGCTTCGCAGGCGGCGAGCAAGGGGTAGAGCGGATCATGATTCGAGGGAAGCGTTTGCACTTCCCTCGAATCATGTGAATCCGCTCTATTTCCTTAATGCGTAGAGCAAACCCTGGTTTGCTCCAGGATCGCCTGTCGAACCGCCGGTGACGATGCGGTTTGCAGCCCGGGCGGGCTGTGGCAGGCTTCCGCCACGGAACGTGTCAGCCGCGACGGACTCCGACGGGGTCTGTCGTGGCGCGTGGAGAGCAAGCGCGGACTGGCCCAGAGGTGCGGATCGCGGGTACGGGAGTGGTAATGGACGGCAATACGCTTGAGCGGTCGACGATGACGATCGCGCGTCGGTTCAACGGGCCGAAGGATTCGGGCAATGGCGGCTATGTCGCGGGACGGCTGGCCGCACTGGTGGGAGGCACGGCGGAGATCACGCTGCGCGCTCCGCCGCCCCTAGACACGCCGCTCGAGCTGGTGAGGACGGGCGAGGCGATCGAGCTGCGCGACGGCGACACGCTGCTGGCCTCGGTGCGGCCGACCGAATTCGAGCTTGAGGTGCCGCCGCTGCCGCCGCGGGCAGAGATCGAGCGCGCCGTCGCGGTCGGCGGTTCGGATGCGGAGTCCGATTTCCATGGCTGCTTCGTCTGCGGCCGCAGCCGCCAGCCGGGCGACGGGCTGCAGGTCTGGGCCGGGCTGTGCCGGGACGATGGCGGGCCGGGCATCGCCGCGGCGCGCTGGACCGTCGATCCGCGCCTGGCGGAAGCCGACGGTTACGTGCCGGACGAGTATCTGTGGGGCGCGCTGGACTGTCCCGGCGCCACCGCGGTGCTGCGCGAGGACGACGAGCGAGTGGTGCTGACCGGGCGCATGTGGGGCACGGTGGACCGGCGGCTGAAGCCGGGCCAGACCGCCACGGTGCTGGCCTGGCCGATCGCGGCCGAGGGACGCAAGCTGACCTCGGGCACGGCGGTGATCGATGCCGAGGGCAATGTCTGCGCCCGGGCCAAGATCCTGTGGATCGTGCTCAAGGAAGAGGACATGAACCGCATGGCGCTGGGGCCGGCCAATCCGCTGCGGGCGGCGAAGGGTTAAGCGGACAAAGGCACGGGCCGGTAAAATCCGTCGCCGGCGCGGTCAGTCCGCGGTTGAGCGGCGGAATGGGGAACGGCAAGGCCGGACATCGCCAGAACTGGAGATCGCCGGTTTGGCCGATCCGGCCTATGCTGGGCGCGATCCGGTCCGGAAAGGGTTCCCATGGGCAGCTTCCGCCAGCAGGCCATCGACAACGCCACGCGCTATTTCGACGACGGCCGCTTCCTCGACGACCTCGACCGGCGCGTCGGCTTCCGCACCGTCAGCCAGGATCCCGCCTATGCCGGGCATCTGTCGGCCTATCTGCGGGACGAGATCGCGCCGTCGCTGGAGAAGCTGGGCTACACCGTCTCGATCCATCCCAACCCGGTGCCGCAATTCGGCCCGTTCCTGATCGGCCGCCGCATCGAGGGCGACACCCTGCCGACCGTCCTGACCTACGGCCATGGCGACGTGGTGCGCGGGCTGGAGGAGCAATGGCACGAGGGCCTGTCGCCGTGGAAGATCACGGTGCGCGGCGAGAAGCTCTACGGGCGCGGCACCGCCGACAACAAGGGCCAGCACACCATCAACCTCGCCGCCCTCGAAGCGGTGATCGCCGCGCGCGGCCGGCTGGGCTTCAATTCCGTCATCCTGATCGAGACCGGCGAGGAGACCGGCTCGCCCGGGCTGCACGAGTTCTGCGCCGCGCACAAGGCGGCGCTGCAGGCCGACCTGCTGCTGGCCTCGGACGGGCCGCGCCTGACGCCGAAACGGCCGACCCTGGTGACCGGCACGCGCGGGGTGCTGAATTTCGAGCTGTCGCTGAAGCTGCGCGAGGGCGGGCATCATTCGGGCAACTGGGGCGGGCTGCTGTCCAGTCCCGGCATATTGCTGGCGCACGCCATCGCCTGCATCGTCGACCGCCGCGGCGCCATCAAGGTGCCCGAATGGCGGCCCGGCTCGCTGTCGCCTGCGGTGCGGGCCGCGTTGGCCGATGCCGAGATCGACGGCGGCGAGGGCGCGCCGGAGATCGACGTGAACTGGGGCGAGCCCGAACTGACGCCGGCCGAGCGCGTCTTCGGCTGGAACAGTTTCGAGATCCTGGCGCTGAAGATCGGCAATCCCGACAACCCGGTGAACGCCATCCCGCCCACCGCCAAGGCCACCTGCCAGCTCCGCTTCGTGGTCGGCACCGATCCCGGCGACATCGTGCCCGCCCTGCGCCGCCATCTCGACCGCCACGGCTTCTCCATGGTCGAGCTGCACATGGCGGACAAGGTGGTGATGAACGCCACCCGGCTGGACCCGGACTCGCCGCTGATGCAATGGGCCCGCGACTCGGTCGGCCGCTCCGTCGCCGCCGTGCCCAACGTGCTGCCCAACCTGGGCGGCTCGCTGCCCAACGACGCCTTCACCGACGTGCTGGGCATGCCGACCATCTGGGTGCCGCATTCCTACGGCTCCTGCTCCCAGCACGCGCCCAACGAGCACATGCTGGCGCCGCTGGTGCGCGAGGGCCTGGCGATCATGGCCGGGCTGTTCTACGACGTCGGCGACGGGAAGATGCCGCTGCGGCGCTGATCCGCTCCCCGGCCGCGCGCGAAGTTTCGGGGCGCGCTGGCGTGCGGATCACCGCGCGCGTGAAAATAAAAATCCCATCCGCCCGCATCCGTCTCCCGTATCGAGGGCGCGTCGAGACAGACGACGCTGCACGACATCATCGAGGAGAGAAACGATGCGAAGCTTCAAGTCCGCCTTGCTGGGTTGCGCCCTGGCGCTGCCGCTGGCGATGGGCGCCACCATGGCGCGCGCCGCCGATATCGTCGACACCGCCGTCGCCGCCGGCTCGTTCAAGACCCTGGTCGCCGCCGTGCAGGCGGCGGGCCTGGTCGAGACGCTGAAGGGGCCGGGCCCGTTCACCGTCTTCGCGCCCACCGACGAAGCCTTTGCCAAGCTGCCGCCGGGCACGGTCGAGGACCTGCTGAAGCCGCAGAACAAGGCGAAGCTGCAGGCGGTGCTGACCTATCACGTCGTGCCGGGCAGGGTGATGGCCGCCGACGTCAAGCCGGGCCGGCAGGAGGTGGCGACGGTGCAGGGCGCCAGCATCGCCGTCACCGGCGGCGCGGGCGTCATGGTCAATGACGCGAACGTCGTGCAGGCCGACGTGGCTGCCGACAACGGCGTCATCCATGTCATCGACAAGGTGATCCTGCCGCCGATGTGAGGCGATGTGCAGGCCAGCGCGGGCCCGCCCGATCCAGCCGGCGGGCCCGGTTCGTCCGGTTCCGGGCGTCCCGGTCCGCTGCCGCCGGAGGTCTCGCCATGCTGATCCGTCCTGCCGCGCCCGCCGTAGAAGGGGTGACGATTGGCCTCCGCTGGATGCAGATGACACCTCCCCGCCAGAACTTTAGGCTCGCTCCTGCCGCGCCCGCCGCCATGGCCGGGACGGCGTCGGCGCGCGGAGCGGGATCGGTGGAGAAAACGATCGAGAAGGCGGCCCAGGAGGATCGGTTTGGCGATCTGATCGAGGCCATTGCCCGGCGCCGCGACCGCGCCGCCTTCCACGAGCTGTTCCGCCACTTCGCGCCGCGGCTGAAATCCTTCTGCCTGCGCGGCGGGGCGGCGCCGGAAGCGGCGGAGGAGATCGTGCAGGAGGCGATGGCGGCGCTGTGGCGCAAGGCCGCCACCTTCGATCGCCGCCGCGCCTCGGCCACGACCTGGATCTACACCATCGCCCGCAACAAGCGCATCGACGCGCTGCGCCGTAATGGGCGGCCGGCGCTGGAGGCCGACGATTATCTGCTGGCGCTGCCGCCGGATGCGCCCATGCCGCCGGACAGCCTGCTGGATGCGGTGCAGTCGCAGCAGACGCTGCGGGCGCTGCTGCAGGCGCTGCCGGACGAGCAGCGGCTGGTGCTGGAGAAGGCGTTCTTCGAGGATCGGACGCACAGCGACATCGCCGCCGAACTGGGCCTGCCGCTGGGCACGGTGAAGTCGCGCATCCGCCTGGCGCTGGGACGGTTGCGCATCGCGCTGCAGGGGGTGGAGTCGTGATCGCGCATCACCTGCCGCTGGACATGCTGCTCGACTACGCCGCCGGCAGCCTCGAGGAAGGCCCCGCCCTGGTGGTGGCCAGCCACGTCGCGCTGTGCCCGCAATGCGCCGCCCAGGTGGCGCGCTTCGAGGACGTGGGCGGAGCGCTGCTGGAGCGGGTAGCGCCGGTGGCGATGTCGGACGGCGCCTTCGAACGCCTGCTGGCGCGGCTGGGGCAGGAGGAGACGGCGGCGCCGCCGCGCGAGCCGCATGCGCTGGCGGAGCTGCTGCCCTTGCCGCTGCGCGGCTACGTCGATGCCGGCGCGCGCTGGCGCAAGGCCGGCGGCGGGGTGCAGGAAATGCCGCTGGCGCTGGGCGAGGGCGCGCACCAGGCCAGCCTGCTGCGCATCCCCGGCGGCCGCGCCATGGCGCGCCATCGCCACAGCGGGCTGGAATACACGCTGGTGCTGGCCGGCGCCTTCACCGACCGCGGCGCGCGCTACGCGCCGGGCGACGTGTGCCTGGCGGCCGAGCCGGAGCACGCGCCGCAGGCGGAAGCGGGCGCGGACTGCATCTGCCTGGCGGTGATCGACGGGCCGATCGTGCTGACCGGCCCGCTCGGGCGGCTGCTCAATCCCTGGCTGCGGCTGAAGGCCAAGCGGGCGGTGATGGGGCGGCGGGGCTGAAGTCCTCCCGCCAGTCCGCGATTAGCTCGGATTGCCCCTCCCATCGCTGACGCGATGGGCGCCGCCCTCTCCCCGTTGCACGGGGAGAGGTGTGATGAGGGCGTCGCGCCTCTTTAACCCTCTCCCCGTGCAACGGGGAGAAGGCAGGGTGAGGGGCCGCAAACCGCCCGCCGCCCGCCGATTGACCCCGCCGCCGCCGCTTGCCACTCTCGCTGCCCATTGAAGCAAGCGAGGAAACGATGGCGCGTGTGGAGTATTACGACCGCAACAAGGTCTCCGAGAAGCTGAACAGGATTATGGACGGGCTGCAGCCGCCGCTGAACGTGTTCCGCATGGTGGCCAATGCCGAGCCGGCGGCGCGCGGTTTCCTGAAGATGGGCAATGCGCTTCTGGAGCGCGGTAAGCTGTCGCCCACCTTGCGCGAGCTGGCGATATTGCGCGTCGGCTGGCTGTCGAAGGCTTCCTACGAGGTCTACCAGCACGAGCGCATCGGCCGCGACGTCGGGCTCAGCGAGGAAAAGCTGCGGGCCGTCCATATCGGCGCCGACGCGCCCGCGTTCGATGCGCAGGAGAAGGCGGTGCTGCGCTTCACCGACGAGGTGGTGCGCAACGTGAAGGCCTCGGACGCGACCTTCGACGCCGTGGCCGATTTCCTCGACCGCGAACAGATCGTCGAGCTGGTGTTGTCGATCGGCTTCTACATGATGGTGTCGCGTTTCCTCGAAACCATGGAAGTGGACGACCAGGAAGGCCAGGCCGAATGGCGGGCGCAATACATGCCGCGGTGATTGGCGCGATGCGACTCTGAAGTCCTCATCATCCTGAGCTTGTCGAAGGATGGGCTCCACGGACATCGCCTGCTTCTCCTCATCCTTCGACGGGCTCAGGATGAGGATCATGGGCAGCATGACGAGGATCATCGGCAGCACGACAGGGATGGACGTTCGGGAGTCCGACGCAAGGGGGAAAGCATGGACAGCAGGGCGTTGCGGGCCGCACTCGACTATGTGCCGCAGTATCTCGACATCCAGATGCGCAACAGCCAGCAACCGGGCTGCGCGGTCGCCATTGCGCACAAGGGCAGGATCGTCTTCGAGCGCGCCTACGGCTTCGCCAACGCCGTCGCCGGGACGGAGCTGACGCCCCGGCACCGCTTCCGCGTCGCCTCCCATTCCAAGAGTTTCACCGCCGCCGGCATCCTCAAGCTGCGCGAGGCGGGCAAGGTCAAGCTGGACGATCGCGCCGGCGAATATGTCGAGGGGCTGCACGGCGAAGTGGCGCGCGCCACCATCGCGCAGCTTCTCTCGCACAGCGCTGGCATCATCAGGGACGGCACCGATTCGGGCCAGTGGGTCGATCGCCGCCCGTTCGTCAATGCGCAGGAACTGAAGGAGGCGCTGGCGGTGAAGCCGGTGCTGCAGACCTCGGCCCGCTTCAAGTACTCCAATCACGGCTTCGGGCTGCTGGGGCTGGCGATCGAGGTGATCACCGGCGAGAAATACAACAAATGGATCGCGCGCAACGTCATCGCGCCGGCTGGGCTGGAAGAGACCGTGCCCGACATGCCGCTGCCGCGCGGCGCGACGCTGGCGGCCGGGCATAGCGGGCGGTTGCCGCTGGGGCGGCGCGTCGCCATTCCCGGGCGCAACTCGACCGAGGCGCTGGCCTCCGCCACCGGCTTTATCAGCACGGCGGCCGATCTGGCGCGCTTCTATGCCCAGATCGATCCGGCGGCGAAGAAGAGCTTTCTGTCGGCCGAGAGCCGGCGCGAGATGGTGCGCCGGCAGTGGCGCGATCCGCATTCCAGCCTGGAGCGCTATTACGGGCTGGGCACGATCAGCGGCGCCACGGCGGGCTGGGACCATGCCGGGCATTCGGGCGGCTTCCAGGGCTTCATCACCCGCTCGGCCGCGCTGCTGGGGCGCGAGCTGTCGCTGTCGGTGCTGACCAACGCCGCCGACGGGTTGTCGCATTTCTGGTTCGACGGCATCGTCAACATCCTCGCCGCCGTCGCCAAGAACGGCGCCCCCAAGGGCGTGGCGAAATCCTGGGCCGGGCGCTGGTGGAGCCTGTGGGGCTGCACCGACCTGGTGCCGATGGGCGACAAGGTGGTCGCCGCTACGCCGGCGCTGTTCAATCCGTTCATGGACGCGACCGAGATCAAGCCGACCGACCGCGACACCGGCGTGATCGCGCTGGCCGGCGGCTATGCCAGCCATGGCGAGAACGTGCGCCGCGTGCGCAATGCGTCGGGACGGGTGACGGAAGTATGGCTGGCCGGCAACCGGCTGCTGTCCGAAGCCAAGGTGGCGGCGGAGATGGAGAAGCGCTACGAGGCGGAGAAGGCGAAGAAGACCTCGCGCAAGAAAGCGGCGAAGCGCAAGCGGGGATAGACGTCGGATTCACCACAGAGGCACAGAGACACGGAGGGGATCGTGTCCTGTCTTGCGGTGCGGAGCGTCATGCGATCGGATGATTTGACGGCATCGCGGGCGATGCCGTCGTAAGACTATCCGCTCCGGCAACGCGACGAACGAGCAGGCGACGAAACATCGTCGCCGCCATTCCGGATCATCCTTTGTGCCTCTGTGCCTCTGTGTCTCTGTGGTTTATCCCCTGCACAGGTTGTCCATTTCGTCCTGTGAAATAGCAAGGATTTGATCTAAAAGGATAATTTATTTCCTTTGACATTTTTCCGCCCCTGACTGAACGTTCGTTCAGTGAATATCTCTTCGGGAGGGGCGTTCCAATGCGTTTCGACAGGATCATCAAGAACGGCACGGTCATCGACGGCCAGCGCCTGCCGCGCTTCAAGGCCGATATCGGCATCCGCAACGGGGTCATCGCCGAGATCGGGCATCTCGACGCCGCCGACGCACCGGAGGTGATCGACGCCAGCGGGCTGATCGTGGCGCCGGGCTTCATCGACCTGCACACGCATTACGATGCGCAGCTGTTCTGGGACCCGTACTGCACGCTCTCCTCGTGGCACGGCATCACCTCGGTGGTGATCGGCAATTGCGGCTTCGGCTTCGCGCCGGTGAAGCCGGAGATGCGCGAGCGCTCCATGCTGTCGATGACGCGGGTCGAGGCCATTCCGCTGGCCTCGATGCAGGCGGGCATGCCGTGGGACTGGGTGACCTTCCCCGAGTTCCTCGACAGCGTCGATCGCGCGCCCAAGGCGATGAACATCCTGCCCTACATGCCGATCGGCCCGCTGCTGATCTGGGTCATGGGCTTCGAGGCGGCCAAGGCGGGCAAGAAGCCGACCGACGCCGAGCATGCCGAGATGTGCCGGCTGCTGAACGAGGCGATGGACGCCGGCGCCTGCGGCTGGTCGGCGCAGCGCATGCTGCCGTCCGGTCCCGCCGCAGTGCAGCGCGATTTCGACGGCACGCCGATGCCGACCGACGTGATGCACGACGACACCTGCCGCGAATTCGCCAAGGTGCTGCGCCGGCGCAACGAGGGCTTCATGCAGATGCTGCTGGTGTCGGGCGACAACGCCGCCGACCAGCGCTTCTACGAGGAGATGGCCGAGATCGCCGGAAGGCCCATCATCATGAACGTGGTGCAGGCCTTCGACGCGCGGCCGGAGATCCATCGCCGCGTGCTGTCGTGGCTGAAATCCTGCCGCGAGCGGGGCATCCGCGTCGTCGGCCAGGGCCTGACCACCGATGCCGGCTTCACCTTCACCTTCGAGAACTGGAACCTGTTCGACGATTCAGCCCCGTGGCTGGACGCCACCACCGGTACCTTGGAAGAGCGCAAGGTCAAGCTGGGCGATCCCGCCCGCCGCGCCGCGCTGCGCGAGCAGCTTCCCATCACCGCGACCGGCCCGCTGCCGGGCATCGTCATCGTCGGCCCGCAGCTTGAGAAGAACAAGCAGTGGCTGGACCACACCTTGGCGCTGGCGGGGCAGAAGATGGGCAAGCATCCGGTCGACGTGATGCTGGACATGGCGGTGGAGGAGGATCTGAAGACCGAGTTCTTCGCCGCGCCGCCCAACGGCAACATCGACTATCTGCGCGAGATCGTGGCCGACCCCTACGTGCTGTTCGGCGTGTCGGACGGCGGCGCCCACACCAAGTTCCTGACCGCCGGCCGCTATCCCACCGAGACGCTGTGCAAGGTGGTGCGCCAGCACAACATGATCAGCCTGGAGGAGGCGCATTGGCGGCTCTCCGCCCTGCCGGCGCAGGTGGCGGGCTTCACCGGGCGCGGCGTGCTGGCCAAGGGCGCGCCGGCCGACATCATCGTGTACGATTTCGACAATCTCGCCGTGCTGGGCGAGGAGATCGTGCACGACCTGCCCGGCGGCGAATGGCGGCGCATCCAGCGCGCCCGGGGCTATCGCTACGTGCTGATCAACGGCGAGGTGACGATCGAGGACGACCAGCAGACCGGCCGCTATCCCGGCCTGCTGCTGCGCCACGGCACCGGCGTGCGCAGCCCCCAGCGCCAGGCGGCGGAGTAGGGCGTGGGCGCAGCGGCCAAACCGCCCGGCGCGCGCCTCGACACCGCGCGCGCCGAGGCGTCCGACAGCCAGGAGGCGGTGCTGCAGGTGGCGCTGTCCTGCTTCGTCGAGCAGGGCTTCCACGGCACCTCCATGCGCGACATCGCCGGCCGCGCCGGCACCTCGATCGCGGCCATCTACTATCACTTCCCGTCCAAGGCCGCCCTGCTGCGGGCCATCATGACGCGGGTGACGGAAGACCTGATCGCAGTGCTGCAGCAGGCGCGGGCGGTGGCGCACGGCAGGGATGACGATGCGGCGACCCTGCTGGCCGCCCTGGTGCGCGCCTATGTGCGCTTCCACACCGAACGGCGCGAGGAGGCCTTCGTCGGCAATTCCGAACTCCGCAGCCTGGAGGCGGAGGACCTGACGCATGTCATCGCCCTGCGCGACAAGGTGAGCGCCATGTTCAACGACGCCATCGCCGCCGGGCTGCGGCAGGGCGCGTTCGATTGCCCGCATCCGCGCGAGGCCGGGCTGGCGCTGATGACCATGTGCACGGCGGTGGCGAGCTGGTACCGGCCGGGCGGACCGGCGACCTCGGAGGACATCGCCGACCGCTACGCGGCGCTGTCGCTGTCGATGCTGGGGGCGGGGCGGAACGGATCGTGACTGGAGAAGCGCTTGCGCTTCCCTAACGCCGTTCGCGCGACTCACTCACGAAAGAGCCCCTCACCCTCCCATCACTTCGTGATGGGCCCCTCCCTCTCCCCGTTGTCACGGGGCGAGGGAACATGAGGCCGCCTCTTTGACCCTCTCCCCGCGTGCGGGGAGAGGGCAGGGTGAGGGGCGGCTACAGGTGAGAAGCGGCTACAGATAAGAAGCGTCGCGCGGCGGTCCCGCCGTCGAAGGAAAAGCCGCGCTACTTCGTGCTGCTGCCGCGGCGCTGGTAGGGCGGCAGGGTCTGCAGGGTTTCCTTGCTGCCGTGGTTGAGGCGCACGTCCTTGCCGGCCATCGACAGGTCGTCCATCGCCACCACCACCTGCCGGCCGCCGACGCCGAGGAAGCCGCCGACATCCAGCACCACGCCGGCCACCTTGCCGTCGGGCGAGATCAGCAGCGCGTTGATCGTGCCGACGGTCTGGTTGCGGTCGTTGCGGACGGTGGCGCCGATCAGGTCGTCGCTGTGCACGGCGGTGGCGATGTTGACGGCATCGACCGGGGTTGCAGGCCCGCCGGGAATGCCGCCCGGATTGCGCGCCCGCGCTGGCTCGCCCGGCCGCGTCTCCGGCGGCGCCTGCAGGCCGGGCGTCTGGTTGGTGGCGGGCGGCACGGTGGTGTCCTGCGTCTGAGCCCGCGTCTCGCCCCCCGTCACGCCCATCACCAGCGCGCCTGTCGCCAGTGCGCCTGTCGCCAGCGCCATGGCGAGCAGGCTGGAAGCTGCATGTCCTCGCATCGGTTCCCTCCCACAAAACGGGGACCGCCGCCGGACGGACCCTGAGACGAAACACGCGCACGGGGGTGAGGGTTCCCGATAGCTGCGGTGCGTCTATACGGGTGCAGCGCGGTAGGAACCCACGCGCCGGTTGCAAAACCCGCGCCGCAATCGCAAGCTTGGCGGCAAGAAAAACCAACCGGGAGGATATCGATGCTGGCCAACAGACTGGCAAGTGCGGCGCTGCTGGCGTCGCTGGCGTTCGCGAGCGCGCCCGCGCTGGCGCAGGGATCGGCGCAGGGCGGTACAGCGGAGCAGGCGGGATTCGCGCCCGACCGGCTGGCGCGCATCACCGAGACTTTGCAGGCCGACGTGGCCAAGGGCACGCTGCCGGGTGCCGTGCTGCTGATCCAGCGCCAGGGCAAGGTGGCGTATTTCGAGGCGGTGGGCGCGCTCGATCCGCAGACCAAGGCGGCGATGGCGAAGGACGCCATCTTCCGCATCTATTCCATGACCAAGCCGCTGACCTCGGTGGCGACCATGATGCTGGTCGAGCAGGGCCGGCTGCAGCTCTCCGATCCGGTGGCGAAATACCTGCCGGCCTTCAAGGAGGTGCAAGTCGGCACCGAGAAGCCGGGCGCCGACGGCAATCCGGTGCTGGAGACCGCGCCGGCCAGGCGGGCGATGACCATCCAGGACCTGCTGCGGCATACCTCGGGCATCACCTACGGCTTCTTCGGCAATTCGCTGGTGAAGAAGAGCTACGCCACCATCTTCGAGGGCGAGTTCGACAACGCCGAGCACGTGGCGCGGCTGGCGAAGCTGCCGCTGCATTACGAGCCGGGCACGATCTGGGACTATTCGCATTCGACCGACGTGCTGGGCGCGGTGGTCGAGGTGGTCACCGGCAAGAAGCTGGATGCCGCCCTGAAGGAGATGCTGACCGAGCCGCTGGGCATGAAGGACACCGCCTTCCACGTCGCCGGCGCCGAGGACCACAAGCGCGTGGTCGAGCCCTTCGCCAACGACCGCAGCCTGGGCGGCGGCGTCGAGTTCTTCGATCCGCGCGTGTCCACCAAATGGCTGTCGGGCGGCGGCGGCATGGTCGGCACGGCCGCCGACTACGCCCGCTTCCTGCAGATGCTGCTCAACGGCGGCAGCCTCGACGGCAAGCGCTACCTCTCGCCGCAGACCGTGCGCTTCATGACCGCCGACCACATGGGCTCGCTGATCAGGCCCGGCCCGCTCTATCTGCCCGGTCCCGGCTACGGCTTCGGCCTGGGCTTCGCGGTGCGGCTGGCCGACGGGGTGGTGCCCTATTCGGGCAGCGTCGGCGACTATTACTGGGGCGGCGCGGGCGGCACCTATTTCTGGGTCGATCCGAAGCAGGAGATGTTCGTGGTGTTCATGATGCAGTCGCCCAAGCAGCGCCTGCACTACCGCACCCTGCTGCGCGACATGGTGTATGCCGCACTGGTGGAGTAGGGGCTCGTACCGGACCCGCCCCTCGCCCTGACCCTCTCCCCGCTAGCGGGGAGAGGGAATCGAGAGGCCCGTGCTTTTGCTCCTCTCCCCGTTGTCACGGGGACGGATTTACGAATGCACCGGATTCTGATTGCCTCTCCCCGTGACAACGGGGAGAAGAAGGGCCCATCGCGTCAGCGATGGGAAGAGCCTGCCCCGACTCGATCGGGGGTGAGGGGCGTCGTCCCTTCGCTTCGATGATTGTGCGCGTACGGAGAACAGGCGATGGCGGCGAGGAAGTCGGCGACGGCGAAGAAGGCGACCCGCTCCGGCGGCAAGCCGGTGCTGCTCACCGGCGGCAATCCGCAGATCGCCAAGGGCTATGGCGCGGGGCCGGTGCGCGACTACATCGCCGCCATGCCGGGCTGGAAGCGCGATGTCGGACGGCGCATCGACGATGTCGTGGCGCGGGTGGTGCCGGGCGTGCGCAAGGCGGTGAAGTGGAACTCGCCGTTCTACGGCAATCCCGGCGAGGCGGAGGGCTGGTTCCTCTCCTTCCACGTCTTCACCCGCTATGTGAAGGTGACGTTCTTCCGCGGCACCTCGCTGACGCCGGTGCCGCCGGGCAAGAGCAAGCACCCCGAGGTGCGCTATCTCGACATCCATGAGGGCGAGGCGTTCGAGGCGCAGCTTGCCGACTGGGTGCGGCAGGCCAGCCGGCTGCCGGGGGAGCGGTTGTAGATCGCGGCGTCGGGCGTCGGCGTATGGCGCTTGCCCTTGCCATTGGTCGTCAGGGATCTGTCTGGACAGTTCTGTCAGGAGTCTGACCGGGCCGAACCCTGCCCCTCACCCTCCCATTGCTGCGCAATGGGCCCCTCCCTCTCCCCGTTTCACGGGGAGAGGCGATATGAGAGCAACGCATTCGTAAAGCGCATCCTCTCCCCGTTCTCACGTTTCACGAGGAGAGGTGTGACGGGCACCGCATCTCATACTCCTCTCCCCGCCTGCGGGGAGAGGCTGGGTGAGGGGCGTCGTCGCGAAGGGAAGGCTTGCGGCATCGCCTGTGAAGCCCGTCCTTCGACGGGCTCGGGATAAGGACGAAGGCGAGGACGAGGACGCAGGCGGGACGAGGACGAAGGCGGGATGAGGACGCAGGCGAGGGCGGGACGGCGGCTACTTCATCCGCACCGGTTCCAGCCCGTCGTCGGGCGGCACCAGGCCGCCGTGGCGGATGCGGGTGGCGGCGGCGAGCACGGCGCGGGCGATGTTGCGCACTTCGGCGAAGAGCTTGTCGTCGGCGTCGAGCTCGTCATGGCTGGTGGCGTAGGGCTTGAAGTAGCCGATATAGCGGTCGAGCTGCGATTGCGGGCCGGAGCGGATCAGGCCCATCCAGTCGAGCCATTCCGACAGCGAGCGGCGCACATGCTCGGCCCCGACCACGTCGCCATGCACGAACAGCCCGTAGGCGCGCCCGGCCAGGTGCTTGGGATAGTCCCAGTCCGCCTCCAGCGCCTTGGCCTTCTCCGCATCCTTGCCGCCGGTCGATGTCGGATCGGGATTGCCGCCGTCGGCGCAGACCAGCCGGTCGATCATCAGCTTCAGCGCGCTGGGCGACTGGTACCAGTGCACGGGGGTGAGGATGACGACGCCGTGCGCCTCGACCCATTGCGCGTAGATGTCGTTCATCCAGTCGTGAATCTGGTGCTGGGCGTGGTTGGGATAGCACGAGCACGGCCAGTGGCACAGTGGCATCGCCGTCGAGACGCAGCCCTTGCAGGGATGGATGGCGCGGCCGTATTCGCTGGTGATGAGCGACAGGTCGAGCAGGTCGGGTACCGCGCCGTCGGCGGCGATCTGCTGGCGCACCGCCTGCGCCAGCCGGAAGGTTTTCGACATCTCGCCCGGGCAGGTGCCGTCGTTGCGCGGCGAGCCGCAGACGATGAGGATGCGGGTCGGCGCGGCGGCATCGTCGTGGCGGCGCTGGGCGGCAAGCAGCCGGTCGCGGGCCTCGATCCAGTCCAGCGACAGCTCGTAGTCGGGGTCGGCGAAACCGGGCGCCACCGTGCCGGCCTTGACGGTGCGCGGCGCCTTGCGGCCGTCCTGGAAATTGCGCCACGCGATCGCCTCCAGCCGCGCGACGGCGTCGCGCTCGGGCTCGAAACGCGGGTCGAGGAAGATCTGGCGGAAGCGGCGGCCGAACTCGGCGCGGTCGAGTTTCTCCGACGCCTGGCCTTTGCGGGGCGCGGGCACAGGGGCTGGAATCGTGCGGGATGAGGTCAAGGGATCCTCCGTCCAGCGAACGGCCGGGCGGGGCGGGCGTTCCGGGCGGTGTCGCGTATGGCGATCGCGCCGGCGGGATTCGGGCGGCCGGGTCGGGGCGGTGACGGAGCAGGGCGGGAACGGTGGCGCGGGTTGCGGGCTGCCGGTATCATTCGTGCATGGATTTCGCTTCCCGGCTCGTGGACCAGCTCAACCCGCTGAGCGATGGCAACGTGATGCTCTACTTCATCACGGTGTTCGTCTACGTCTACACCTTCATGGCGATCTGGCTGGCGCGGTTCGCGGCGTGGCGGCTGTTCTGCCTGGTGTTCAACCAGATCTTCTCCTTCGGCGTGTTCTCCTCCTGGGCGACGGCGATGGTCATCACCTGGACCTACTGGCGCTATGCGCTGGCGATGGCCGCCTTCGCGCTGCTGTGCGCGCTGGTGCCGCTGATGCTCCGGCGGCGGCGCGAACGGCCGGTGTGGCCGCGATAGCTCTGCTGCGGATGCCCCTCACCCTCCCATCGCTGACGCGATGGGCCCCTCCCTCTCCCCGTTGACACGGGGAGAGGGAAACAAGGCGTGTTCTCGGTTGACTGCCGGGGCTGGCAAGATAGTGGATGGAGAAGCAGTTCGTCGGCGCCGGTCCACGAGAAAAAGGAAGCGCGACCTCAATGTCGCAACTTCAATCTTGCAACTTCAATGTCCTCATCTTCAATGTCGCAACTTCAATGTCCTCATCCTGAGCCTGTCGAAGGATGGGCTGTAGGCACATCGCCTGTGTCTCCTCACCCTTCGACGGGCTCAGGGTGAGGATTATGTAGTCAGGATGACGATTACAGACTCAAGGTGAGGGCTATGGATTCAGGATGAGGATTGTGGGCTCAGGGTGAGGATTTATGGGTGGCATCGCGCTGCAAGGGATGGCGCGCGCTGCAGGGAGTGGCGTTTGCGTTGCCGGCCTAGTTGATGGCCGGGGCCGACAGGTAGTGGATGGAGAACAGCTCGTTCTCGTCGGTCCACCAGGAGAGCGGCAGGAAGCCGGCGGACTTGGCCAGCGCCTGGAAATCCTCGATGTCGTATTTGTAGGAATATTCCGCATGCAGGCGCTCGCCCTTGGCGAAGCCGAAGCGGTGGCCGGCGACGGTGACGGTCTGGGCGGCCAGCGATTCGATGTAGATCTCGATGCGGCCCCTTTCCTCGTTGTAGAAGCCGACGTAGCGGAAGCGGTCGAGGTCGAAATCGGCGCCCAGCTCGCGGTTCATGCGCCGCAGCAGGTTGAGGATGAAGGCTTCGGTGACGCCGGCGACGTCGTTGTAGGCGGCATCGAGGATCGCCTTGTCCTTCTTGCGGTCGACGCCGACCAGCAGGCCGCCGCCCTGCAGGCTGTGCGCCGCCGCGCGCAGGAAGGCGGTGGCGTCCTCGGGCGTGAAATTGCCGATGGTCGAGCCGGGGAAGAAGCCGACCCGCCGCCCGTTGGGCGCCTCGGGCAGCGGCAGCCTGGCGGTGTAGTCGGCGCAGATGCCGGTGACCTGCAGGCCGGGATGGCTGGTCGCCAGCCGGGCGGTGGCTTCCATGAGCTGCTCGCGCGCCACGTCGACGGCGACATAGGCCTCAGGCCTTTCCAGCGCCGCCAGCAGCTGCTCGATCTTCTCGCCGGCGCCGGAGCCGTATTCCACCACATGCGCGTGCGGGCCGATCAGGCGCGCCATCTCGCCCGCCTTGGCCTGCAGCAGGCCCATCTCGGTGCGGGTGGGATAGTATTCCGGCTGCTCGCAGATGCGCTCGAACAGCTCCGCCCCGCGCGCATCGTAGAGGAACTTGGGCGGGATCGCCTTGCGCTCCTGCGCCAGCCCGTGCAGGGCGGCGTCGCGGAACGATTCCTGCTCCGGCGCCAGATCGACCAGGGCGCTGGCGTTGGCGTAGGGATTGGGCTGCAGGCGATGGTCGAGCGGCATGGCGGAAATCCTCTCAGGCGTCTTCCGCCCCGGCATCGCCTGCCTCGCCATCTTGGGCGAGGCGCAGGCCGGAGAACTGCCAGCGCGCGTCGGGCGGGAAGAAGTTGCGGTAGGTGGATCGGATATGGTCGGCCGGGGTGGCGCAGGAACCGCCGCGCAGCACCATCTGGCCCGACATGAACTTGCCGTTGTATTCGCCGATCGCGCCTTCGGCCGACCGGAACCCGGGATAGGGCAGATAGGCCGAGCGGGTCCATTCCCACACGTCGCCGAACATCTGGCGCAGGCCCGGCGCGTGATGGCCGGGATCGGCCTGCGGGTGCAGCCGGTCGCTGTCGAGGAAATTGCCGTCCGCCGGCGAGGCGCCGGGGGGAGCAACGGGGGAAGCGCCGTGGGAAGCGACGGGCGCGGCAACGGTGGCGGCCGCGACTTCCCATTCCGCCTCGGTCGGCAGGCGCTTGCCGGCCCAGGAGGCATAGGCGTCGGCCTCGTAGCAGGACAGATGCGCCACCGGCTCGCGCTCGTCCAGCCGCCGCTCGCCCGAAAGGGTGCGGATGGTCCAGTCCTTGCCCTCGCGCCGCCAGTAGAGCGGCGCCTGCCAGCCGCGCTCGTTGACCGCCGCCCAGCCGTCGGACAGCCAGAACTCGGCCCGCCGGTAGCCGCCATCGGCGATGAAGGCGGCGTATTCGCCGCAGCTCACCGGGCGCGAGGCCAGCCGGAACGGGGCGACGAAGACGCGGTGGCGCGGGCTCTCGTTGTCGAAGGCGAAGCCCGGCCGCGCCCCATCCCGGTGTGCCACATCGTGGCCGATCTCCACCAGCCCGCCGGCGAAGTCGAGGAAATCCATCGCCGCCACGCCGGAGGGCGCCGGCCGGTGCGGCGGCCTTATGGCGGGCATGACGTGCTGGCCGGCCAGCACGTGCTTGATGTCGGTGACGATCAGCTCCTGATGCTGCTGTTCGTGGTTGAGGCCCAGCGCCAGCAGCGGCGCGATCCGCGCCAGGGTAGCCTCGTCGGCGGCGGCGATCAGGATCGCCATGGCCTCGTCGACATGGGCGCGGTACTTCAGGATCTCGCGCGCGGTGGGGCGCGAGAGCAGGCCGCGCGCCGGCCGCGGATGGCGCGGCCCGACCGCCTCGTAATAGGAATTGAAGAGGTAGCGGTAGGTGGCGTCGAACGGCCGGTAGCGGCCGGCGAACGGTTCCAGCAGGAAGGTCTCGAAGAACCAGCTGGTATGCGCCAGGTGCCACTTGGTCGGCGACACGTCGGGCATGGACTGGACCACCATGTCCTCCGGCTCCAGCCCGGCGATCAAGCGCAGGCTCTGCGCCCGCACGCCGGCATAGCGCTGCGCCAGCGCGCGGCGGTCCTGGAGCGAGGCTGCGAGCGCAGCGAAGGCGGGATGGTTCTCGACCATGGGGAACTATAAAGCCGTGAACACCGAAGGGAACCCTTTGGTTCCCCGCCATTCGTAGAAGGGCGCGGGCAGGAACGCGGGCAGGACGCAGGCTTTGCCGCGATATTGCGGGGATGTGACGGCACTCTGACGGCGGCAATGCTCCGGCGCCAATGTTCCGACTCCGCGGCGCGTGGGGGTTTTCGGTGATGCGGGCGGCGGAGAAGCATGGCGGCGGCGGCGAATGCACGCGGGAGTTGGTGGACAGTTTCTCAACTCATGGCAGTATGAGGGCCGCGACGGATCGCGACGGAGGGGCGGGATGCGCAGGATCAGGCGGATGGCAGGCGGGATCGTTGCCGGTGTAGCGGCGGCAGGGCTGCTGGCGCTGGCGGGCGGGGAGGCGATGGCGGCCTGCAAGGCCGGCGCCGGCAGTGGTTTCTGCTGGAGCCAGGGCGGCAATGGTAGCGGTTCGGGCTATTTCTACGGCAACACCTATCCGCTGCCCCTGCGGCAGGACAGCGACATCATCGTCAACCCGCGGCAACACGGCTACCCCTTGCCGCTGCGCCAGGGCAGCGACATCGTGGTCAACCCGCCGCGCAGCTCCTATCCGCTGCCGCTGCGGCAGGACAGCGACATGGTGCCGGGCCGGCGCTGAACTGGCGTGGGGCGGACACGCGGCAATGGGCGGACCGCCTGCGATCCGTCGGTGGCGGAACGGGAGAAGGGATGGCGGGTCGTCCGCATCGCGCAGCCGGCGCCAACATCGTAGCTCGGAAGAGGGTGGCCTGGCGTGGGCACGGTTCGGCCGATACGGGTGGTCCGGCGCGAGAACCGTTGTGTGGCACGCGATTCGCTCCGGGGGCGTTATGGCCGCGAATTTTCTCATGAAATGCCGGTTCGAGCCGGTTGGGCCCGAAGGACCGTTGATTCCATCGATCACGCGCGTCGCAGGCCGCATTCTGGTGCTGAAGCAGATGGGACTGTTACGCGACTATCCCAGGGGGTTCACAGCCGGGGACACGATCTTCGACCTGCAGGAGGATGGCGGCGTCGATTCCATCGAGATCTGGGAGCGGCTGGGCGGCGCGCTGAATTCCGTCAGCGTTCGCCCGCGCCCCGGTGAGGAATATTTCCGCCTGTTTGTCGAGCCCCGCCCGGGCAGTCTGAACGAACCCCGCGTCAGCCCGACGTTCGAGCGCATCGGCGATGTCGGCCAGCTTCGCTTCACCAGCGGCGCGATCGAGCGCCAGTACCTGATCGGTCCCGGCGTTACCGCGCTGGCGGGCGCCGGCAGGTTGCGCGGCATCGACGTCGACCTGCGCGGCTTCATGGACCGGAAGCGGGTATAGGCGTCGGCACCAGCCGCTTCGAGTGCGTGAGGAGGTAGCGTGCTTAAGCGTTGGCCTTACGGTTGGCGTTTCCTCCCGGCCCTACCCCTCGCCCCCGATCAAGTCGGGGGTAGGCTCTTTCCATCGCCGATGCGATGGGCTCCTGCCTCTCCCCGTTGCACGGGAAGAGGCAATATAAGAATAACGAATTCGCAAAGTGCCTTCTCCCCGTTGTCGCCGGGAGGGGTGTGACAGGCACCGCATCTCATACTCCTCTCCCCGCGTGCGGGGAGAGGCCGGGTGAGGGGCGGCGTCTTCGCCGGTCTCAGCCGACCAGCCAGAAGACCAGGTAGATGCCGCCGAACGCGAAAGCGGGATGCAGATCAGGAAGGGGATGACGAAGAGCCGGCCGGGCATGCCGTCGCGTTTTCTCCTTTCGGACGGCACGCGATCGAGCGACGAAGGCCCGCTCACCGCAAATGGCACGCCGCCCAGTGGCCGGGGCGTTTTTCTTCCAGCTCGGGCGATTCGGTGCTGCACAGCGGCAGCTGGCGGATCGGGCAGCGGGTGTGGAAGTGGCAGCCGGGGGGCGGGCGGATCGGGCTGGGCACGTCGCCGGTGAGGCGGATGCGCTGGCGCTTGATGGTGGGATCGGGAATCGGCACCGCCGACAGCAGCGCCTCGGTATAGGGGTGCAGCGGGCTGGTGTAGAGCTCGTTCGAGCGCGCCAGCTCGACCACGCGGCCCAGATACATCACCGCCACCCGGTCGGAGATGTGCTCGACCACGGAGAGGTCGTGGGCGATGAAGATGTAGGTGAGGCCGAATTCCTGCTGCAGGTCTTCCAAGAGGTTGATGACCTGGGCCTGGATCGACACGTCCAGCGCCGACACCGGCTCGTCGCAGACGATCAGCTTGGGCGACACCGCCAGCGCGCGGGCGATGCCGATGCGCTGGCGCTGGCCGCCGGAGAATTCGTGCGGGTAGCGGCGCATGTGGTCGGGGTTCAACCCGACGGTTTCCAGCAGCTGCACCACGCGCGCCTCGTATTCCTTGGGCGTGGCGGCCAGGTTGTGGATGGTCAGCGCCTCGCCGATGATGGCGCCCACCGTCATGCGCGGATTGAGCGAGGCATACGGGTCCTGGAAGATGATCTGCATGTCGCGCCGCACCGCCTGCAGCTGCGCCTTGTTCATGGCGGTGACGTTCTGGCCCTGGAACCAGACCTCGCCCGAGCTGGGCTCGATCAGCCGCAATATGCAGCGGCCGGTGGTCGACTTGCCGCAGCCCGATTCGCCCACCACGCCCAGGGTCTCGCCCGCTTCCAGGTCGAAGCTGACATGGTTGACGGCATGCACGCGATCGACCTCGCGGCCGAAAATCCCGCCCTTGACCGAGAAGTTCTTGACGAGGTTGCGGACGGAGAGGAGTGGCTGGTCGGCTGTGGTCATGCGGCACTCGTTGGCGCGAAGCGGCTGATTGCTGTCATGTCATGCCGGGCGGAGCGGGGAAACCTCGCTTGGCGGACCTTGGAGCGGCAATCGCCGGTTTGGCGGCGGCGAACAGGGGAAGATGTCTGGCTGCGCTCGACATGACTAATTGGAGTAATACGCACGCTCTGGTCGTTCCGGCCGCGGCAGGCAACACCCTCATCCGGGCTTCGCCCACCTTCTCCCGCAAGCGGGAGAAGGGTGTGGGAGAGAGAGTTCCACTGCGCTGGTAGCAGACGAGACGCCGCAAGCAGCGCCCTTCGCCCGCGTGCGGGAGAAGGTGCCCGAAGGGCGGATGAGGGTGTCCTTCGAGGGATGGCGTCGCGCATCGCGCGGCCGCTGGGAATGGGGGAACGGGCGCGCATCAGTAGAGCACGCAGGCCACTTTGTGGCCGGGGCTGATTTCGCGCAGAGGCGGGGTGGCCAAGGTGCATTCCTCGCGCGCGAACTTGCAGCGCGGGGCGAAGCGGCAGCCTTCGGGCGGCTCCAGCAGGAAGGGCACGGTGCCGGCGATGGTCTCCAGCCGCTGCTTGTGGATGGCGGCGGTGTCGATGCGCGGGATGGAGCGGATCAGGCCTTGCGTCTAGGGATGCAGCGGCTGGGCGAACAGGGGGCCGACCGGCGCCTCCTCCACCACCTTGCCGGCATACATGACGACGACCCGCTGGCAGGTCTCGGCCACCACGCCCATGGCGTGGGTGATCAGCATCACCGCCATGCCGAACTTCGCCTTCAGGTCGGCCAGCAAGTCGAGGATCTGCGCCTGGATGGTGACGTCGAGCGCTGTGGTCGGCTCGTCGGCGATCAGCAGCTTGGGATTGCACGACAGCGCCATGGCGATCATGACGCGCTGGCGCATGCCGCCGGAGAACTGGTGCGGGTAGTCGTCGACCCGCTTCTCGGCGTTGGGGATGTTGACCAGCTTCAGCATCTCGACGGTGCGGGCGATGGCGGCCTTGCGGTCCAGCCCCTCGTGCAGGCGCACCACCTCGGCGATCTGCTCGCCGATCGAGTAGACCGGGTTGAGCGAGGTCATCGGCTCCTGGAACACGATGGCGATTTCCTTGGAGCGGATCTTGCGCATCTCCTCGGCCGGCATCGGCACCAGATCCCGCCCGCGCCACAGGATCCGGCCGGCGACGATCTCGCCCGGCGGCATGGCGATCAGCTTCAGCACCGACATGGCGGTAACGGTCTTGCCGCAGCCCGATTCGCCCACCACGCCGACGGTCTCGCCGCGATGGATGCGGATGTCGACGCCGTCCACGGCGTGGATCATGCCGTCGTCGGTGCGGAAATGCGTCTTCAGGCCGCGAATGTCGAGCAGTGGCTCGGCGCTGGCCGAACCGGGGGCGTTGGCGGGCAGGGCGTGCGAATCCATCTACAGCACCTTGCGCGGATCGAGTGCGTCGCGCAGCCCGTCGCCGATATAGTTGATGGTCAGCACCGCCAGGAAGATGGCCAGGCCGGGGAACAGCGCCCAGTGGGCGGCGATGTCGAGATAGTCCTTGGCGTCGAACAGGATGCGGCCCCAGGTCGGGATATCGGGCGGGAAGCCCAGCCCGAGGAAGGACAAGGTCGATTCGGCGATGATGGCGGCGGCGACGTCGATGGTGGCGGCGACGATCACCGGCCCCAGCGAGTTGGGCAATATGTGGCGCACCACCTGGCGCGAGGTCGAGGCGCCCAGCGCCCTGGCGGCCTCGACGAATTCCTTCTCGCGCAGGGAGAAGAACTGGGCTCGCACCAGGCGCGCCACCGGCATCCAGCGGAAGCCGCCGATGACGATGACGATCAGGACGAAGACGCCGAACTCGGGCCCGGCGATCTCCTTCAGCGTGTCGCGGAACAGGTAGATCACCAGCACCAGTAGCGGCAGCTGCGGCAGCGACAGGAACAGGTCGGTGACCCACATCAGGGCGGCATCGACCCAGCCGCGCGAGATGCCGGCGATGGCGCCGATGACGATGCCGACCACGATCGCCACCACCATGGCCGCCAGCCCGACGGCGATGGAGATGCGCCCGCCATAGAGCATGCGCGCCAAGAGGTCCTGGCCCAGATCGTCGGTGCCCAGCGGGTGGCGCCAGGAGGGCGACTGCAGGCGGGCGGTGAAGTCGATCTCGTTGATCGGCACCGCCCACACCATCGGGCCGAAGGCGACGGCCAGGATCAGGAAGGCGAGCACGAACAGGCTGCCCAGCGCCAGCTTGTGGCGGCGGAAGCGGCGCCAGGTCTCGCGCCAGGGCGAGACCGGCTTGCGCGGCCGGGCGGGCGCCCTAGCGGTAGGAGATGCGAGGGTCGAGCCAGCCATAGATCAGATCCGCGAGCAGGTTGAAGAAGATGACGAGACAGGCGAAGACGAAGGTGACGGCCATGATGACGGGCGTGTCGTTGGCCAGCACGGCGGCGATCAGCAGCGAGCCGATGCCGGGAATGCGGAAAATCTGTTCGGTGACGATGGCGCCGCCGAAAATGGCCGGCATCTGCAGCGCCACCAGGGTCACCACCGGGATCATGGCGTTGCGCACCACGTGCTTGATGATGACCTTGCCCTCGCCCAGCCCCTTGGCGCGGGCCGTCGTCACGTATTCCAGCCTTATCATGTCGAGCACCGCGGAGCGCACGTAGCGGGTCCACGAGGCGCCCTGGAACAGGCCCAGCACCAGCACCGGCATGATCGCCTGCCTGACATGCTCCCAGTAGAAGCGCCAGCCGGTGGCGCTGATATCGGCGTTGTAGACGAAGGGCAGCCAGTCGAGATGGATGGAGAACAGCAGGATCAGCAGCAGGCCGGTGAAGAAGGTCGGCAGCGAGAAGCCGATGAAAGCCAGCGTGTTGGCGATCTGGTCGAAGATCGAGTAGGGGCGGGTGGCGGCGTAGATGCCGACCGGCAGGGCGATGGCCAGCGCCAGCACCTGCGAGGAGCCGATCACCACCAGGGTGACGCCGACCCGCTGCATGATCAGCTCGTCGACATTGACGCGGGAGGCGAAGGAGAAGCCCCAGTCGCCCCGCAGCATGGCCAGCAGCCAGTGCACGTAGCGGGTCCAGATCGGATCGTCGAGCCCCAGCGAGCGGCGCAAATTCTCGCGCACCTCGGCCGGGATGTTGGGATTGGTGGCGAGTTCCTCGAACGGATCGCCCGGCGCCAGCGCCAGCACCACGAACAGGATGACGGAGATTCCCAGCAGGCTGGGAATGGCGATCAGCAGTCGCCGGAGCAGATACTGGCCCACGCGGCAGCGGCCCCCGATCCACGGACAGGTTGCGACAACGACAGGACGGCAATGCCCGGCGGCGCGCCGCCTCCCCAGCGGGAAACGGCGCGCCGGCGGCGGTCAGCGCGGCATCAGGCCTTGCGGTACCAGTCCTTCAGGTTCCACAGGTCGTTGTCCCAGCCCGACAGCGGCGCGTAGAGGTTCTTCGCCGTGGCCGAGGCGCGCGGGCGATGCACGACCGGGATGATGGCGGTGTCGCCGCATACCAGGTCGTTCATCCTGACGAACAGGGCGGCGCGCTTGACCGGGTCGAGCTCGCTCTGCGCCGCCTTGTAGGCGGCGTCGTACTCGTCGTTCTTCCAGCGGCAGGCGTTGCGGCCCTGCCACTTGTTGGCCGCCGTCGCCATTTCCCACGAGGTGTACTGGTTCATGAACCGCTCCGGGTCGGGCTGCGGCATGGTGGTGGTGTACATCTGCAGGTCGCAGAAGAACTTGGTGTAGGTGTCGGGGTTGGCGACGTCGGAGGAGAAGAACACCGAGGCCGTCACCGACTTCAGTTCCAGGTCGATGCCGGCGCGCTGGCAGGCCTGCTTGATGATCTGCTGCGTCTTCTGGCGCGGCGCGTTGATCGAGGTCTGGAACACCATCTTCAGCTTCTTGCCGTCCTTGGCGCGGATGCCGTCGGGGCCGGGCTTCCAGCCGCCGGCGTCCAGTGCGGCGATCGCCTTGTCGACGTTGAACTCGTAAGTCATCGTCTTGGAGCGGAAGCGCTCCGGCGCGTTGAGGAAGTTGGCGGTGGCAAGCCCGGTGCGGCCGTAGATGTGGTCCTCGACCGACTTGCGGTCGACCAGCATGCCCAGCGCCTTGCGCACCGCCGGATCGGTCAGCAGCGGATGCGTGGTCTTCAGGCTGGCGCGCTCGCCGTCGACCTCGGTCCACGGATCGGTGTGGTTGAGCTGGATGAACTCGATGTTGCCGCCGGCGGTGATGGCGACCGTGCCCTTGCCGCCGGCCTCCAGCCGCTTGAGGATCTCGTCCTCGACCTGCAGGTTCCAGGCGAAATCGTACTCGCCGGTCTGCAGCACGGCGCGCGCCGCCGACACCGCGTCGCCGCCGCCCTTCATCTCGATGGTGTCGAAGAACGGCTTGTTGGCCTCGTGGTAGTTCATGTTGATCTCGCCGCGGACCATGTCGCCGGGCTTGAAATCGGCGAACTTGTAGGGGCCGGTGCCGACCGGCTTCAGGTTGGTCGGCGCCTCGCGCGACTTGGCGCCGGTGAAGTCGCCGAACAGGTGCTTGGGAATGATCATGCCGACGGTGCCGACGAAGGCGTCGGCCCAGTACGGCGTCGGTTTGGGGAAGGTGACCTTGACGGTGTGGCTGTCGACCTTCTCGACCTTGACGTCCTTGTAGGAGCCGGAGGTGGTGGCCGCGGTGGCCGGGTCGGAGGCGTATTCCCAGGTGAACAGCACGTCGTCGGCGGTGAAGGGCTTGCCGTCGTGCCAGGTGACGCCCTGCTTCAGCTTCCAGGTGACGCTGGTGCCGTCGCGCGCCAGCCCGCCATTGTCGAAGCTGGGCACTTCGGCGGCCAGCACCGGCATCAGCACGCCATCCGGATCCCACGCCGCCAGCGGCTCGTAGAAGATGCGGCAGCCTTCCTGGTCCTTGGTGCCGACGGCGAAATGCGGGTTCAGCAGGGTGGCGCCCTGCCACCACAGCACCTTCAGCGCGCCGCCGCCGCCGCGCTTGGTGGCGTTGTACTCGGACTTGAACTGCGCCATGGCGACGCCCGAATGCATCAGGATCTGGGCCGCGACCGGGGCGGTCAGGCCCAGGGCCACCAGGCGGGTGATGAAGCCGCGTCGGGAGAGCCGGCCGGCTTTCACCTCGCCGACCATTTTGCGCAAGTCACGTTCTTCCATGGTGAAGCATCCCTCTGTTTTCAGCAGCGTTAGCGTTGATCGCCTTTTGCCGCGTTATTGCCGGCCCGAACGCCGGCAGGCACGCGGACAGTGCCTTGATGCTACGCAGGAAACGGGGCGGTGGGCAATCCCGGTTGCGCAGCCGGACAGGAGATTCTGCCCAGACAAACGCCACCGGGGCGGGTGCTGGCGGGATTTGCGGCAAGGTGGTGCGAGGGCTGAACGAAAACTGTGCGGTGCGGGAGAAATGCCGCCCACGTGCGGTTGCGAGCAACACTCAACAAGGAGTCGGTCCATATACCGTGGCCGGCCGCCGGTTGACGCGCTGGTCGGCGCGCTGGACGGCGCGCTGGACCGTGGCGGCGGCGCTCCGGTAAAAGCCGGTGACCGCCTTGCAGGAGAACGCAAAAGTGAGCGATGCCGATCTCGAAGCCTCCGTCGATGCCGCGCTGGCGCGGCTGCTGGCGGCGATGGCCAGGGTCGCCAATGGCGATACCGCGGCGATCCGCGCCCTCTACTCGCATTCGCCCGACGCCACAAGCTTCTATGGCTGGGGTGGCTACGAGAAGGGCTGGGAGGCGGTGTCGCGGCGCTGGGACTGGGCGGGCCAGCAGTTCCAGGGCGGCACGGTCGCGCACCAGACGATCTCGCGGCGCGTGATGGGCGACATGTTCTACGTGACGCAGATCGAGACCTTTACCAACCAGCGCGTGGCCGGCGTCGAAGGCCGGACCGGCTGGTCGAACCGGGTGACGCATGTCTTCGTGCGCGAGGACGGCGAATGGCGGCTGCTGCACCGCCACGCCAACCGGCTGGAGGCGCAGTTCGATCCGGCGCAGAAGCTGAAGGGGACGTGAGAGAGAAAGATCAGGGAGGCGACGCCATGCTGCGGATCGGCTCGATCGTGTGGGGCGTGCGCGATGTGAAGCGGGCGATCGCCTTCTGGTGCGCGGCGCTGGACTACAGGCCGCTGCGCCAGCCGTCGGAAGACTGGGCGATCCTGGTGCCGCGGGCGGGCGCGGGGCCGCAGCTGGCGATCTCGCTGGTGTCGTCCGAGGCGCGGGACCACCAGCGCCATCATCTCGATCTCTATGCCAGCGATCAGGGCGCGGAAGTCGAACGGCTGCTGGCGCTGGGCGCGCGGCGCGTCGAATGGCGCTATCCCGACGGCGCGGATTACGTGGTGCTGGCGGACCCGGACGGGAACACGTTCTGCGTGGTGCGGAAGGAAAGCGTCTGACTGGAGCGGATCACGGTCGATGATGGGATGATGCCGGGTGAGGGATGTGAACCCCCGACAGGCCGAATGGAACGAAAAGGCGTTTACTTCTCCGCCAGTTCGTCGCCCTTGATCGGCGGCTTGCCCTTGCCGGCGCGCTTGAGAATCTTCAGCGCCCGCTTGGGGTTGCCGCGAGCGGCGCGTTCGGCGAAATAGGCCTCGGTGCGCAGGGCGGAGAGTTTCTCGGCCACCGCCACGTTGATGAGCTGGTTCAGCGCCACACCTTCGCTGTCGGCAAGCTTGCGCGCTTCCTCCAGCAGCGAAGGCTGAAGGCGCAGGGCGAAATTGCTCTTCCTCATCTTTCTACTCCCATCGCAGTGCCGCCTGTCCCGGTGACAGCGCCTCGATGCCGAACCGCATCGCCGCCTTTTTCAGGTCGCGCAGGTTGAAAGTCACTATCGCGTCGGCCTGGCCGTTCACCGCGGTTTCCAGAACCATATCATCGGCTGGATCGCGTGCTGCCGGACGCCACAGATAGGCCAGTCGCACCGGCACCGCGACACTGGCGATCGCATCTAGCAGCTCCTCGACTTCGTCGGCGCGAAGGCCAGCGGCTCTGAGATGCTCGGAACGCCCCATCACCGCTTCGTACTCGATCATCAGCGGTACAGACACCAGCAGCGCGAACCGCGTCTCGAGCGCTGCCACCAGCAGGCGGCGCGAAGCGCCCTGCCCGCTGCGGATGGCGGCAACCATCGTGTCGGTATCGAGTACCAGCCGCATGGATCAAGTATGCGATATCACATGCAATATTGCAAGATCGGGGCGATGACTGGTTCCTGTCGTCCCATCGCCCGTTGCAGCGCCGGCAGCAGTTTCTGGCTGTTGCAGCGGGCGACGCGGCTACATTGCTTCCCCCCTTTATTAGCCTCAGAACCTGAAGCTGATCCCCAGAGAGCCGCCGTGCCCCTGCTGGCGGCGGGCGAGCATGCCGTCGTAGCTGGCGCGGATGGTCAGGGCGTCGCTGGCGGCGAAGGAGAGGCCCAGCCCCAGCCGCAGCCGGTCGCGGCCGGCGTCGGGGCCGCGCACCTCGAACCGGCTGCCGCCGCCGGCGAACGCCATGTCCTGGTCCGGCACCACGTCGGCGAAGGCGTGCTCCCACAGCACCCGCCCGTCGAGCGCCAGCCTGCCGGACCCGGTCGCCACCACATGCGAGAGGGCCAGGCCGATGCCGGTATCGAACCGGGCCCAGCCCTCCGAGCGGCCGCGCAGGTTCAGCGCGCCAGCACCACGCTCGCGGAAGCCGCCATGGCCGGACCAGCCGGCATCGACCGTCAGCAGCGGCGAGATCGTGGTGCCGGCGCCCAGTTCGAAGCCGTAGGCGGCCTGGCCGGAGAAGCCGACGCTGTGGCTCCAGTAGTCCGCCCGCGCCGTCTCGCGCAGGCCGCCGACCGCGATGCGGCGGGTGGTGGCGAGCGAATGGGCGGCATAGGCCAGCGAGCCGGCCAGCGAGAACGGTCCCTCGCTCCAGCCGCCATAGACGCCGGCATGGAAGCCGTCGGCGTCGAGCGCGGAGCGCCGCCCGTCGACCCGGCCGCCGCTGCGCAGATAGCCGACCGCGATGCCGGCCACCGCCGCGCCGGAGCCCAGCTCGATCTGGTAGCCGGCGGCCATGCCCGCCGTCCACCAGTCGAGGCTGGCGGCATTGCCGTCGCCGTCGACTTGGCCGCGCCCGCCCAGGGCGGCGGCGAAGGCGCCGGTCTGGCCGCCGGTTCCCGACACCGCCGCCGCCTGCTGGCGCAGGGTGCGGGAGAACAGGGCGAAGGCCTGGCCGGTGACGTGCTGGCCGGAGGCATGGATCTCGCCCGAGGCCAGGTTGAAGGCGCGGCTTGCGTCGCCGGGGCTGAGGCCGAGCACGGCGTCGTAGACCGGGTTGCCGGGCCCCAGTGCGCGCACCGCTTCGCCGGTCGAACACTGGTTGAAGCTGGCGCCGGGCAGGCAGAAGGAAGCCGCCGCAGCCCCGCTGGTGATATAGAACTCGCCCAAAGCGAGGTCGTAGCTGGCGGTGAAGTCGAGGAAGGCGAAGTCGTCGGTGACAACCGGCAGGGCGTCGACGGTCAGCGTGCCGGCCTGGATGATGGTGTAGGTGGTGCTGGCGGCATAGGTGGCGCCGTCGTCGGTGCCGTTCTCGGGGGTGACGTGCAGGATGGCGCCGGCATTGACGGTAGCCGCGCCGGCCACCACCACCAGATCGTTGTTGACGCCGGCGACGTTGCCGCCGCCGTTGATCTCGACCTCGTAGGTCGCGCCCGGCAGCAGGGTCAGGGTGGCGACGTTGATGGTGCCGATGGAGTTGCCCGGCGCCAGCGTGCCGCCGTCGCCCACCGTAACCGCGCCCAGCGTGCCGGTGCCGGCCAGGGTGCCGCCGGAACCGACGGTCATGGCGAGGTTGGCCAGCATGGCGTTTTGCACCAGCGTGCCCTGGTCCAGCGCGAAGGAGGCGGCGATGGTGTTGGTCCCGGTCAGGGTCCACACCGAGTCGCCGGTCTTGGCGAATTGCTCGAAGCCGTTGTACTGGCTGCCGATCAGGGCCACGTCGAAGCTGGCCGCGCCGCTGCCGCCCAGAACGAAGGTGTCGGTGCCGGCGCCGGCCTCGACCGAGCCGATGACGACGCCCTGGGTCTGCAGTTCGAAGATGTCGTTGGTGGCGCCGGTGAACTGCACCGCCACGCCGCCGGCCCCGGCGGCGCTCTCGATCAGGCCGTTATTGGCCAGGTTGCCGACCACGCCGTCGCCCACGGTGAAGGTGCCGTAGATCATGCCGTGGTTCATCACCGCGCGGCCGCCCGCGCCGGTGGCGACGAAGCCATCGAAGCTGTCGATGGTGCCGTTGACCACGGTGCCGTTGGCGGTGAGCGCGTCGAGATTGGCTTCATCGAGCGTCAGCGTCGTATGCTCCGAGATTACCAGCGCGTGCGAATTGTCGCCGGAGGTCGTGGCGGACCAACCATTGCCAATCCGCAGTGAGCTTACGAAGTTCATATCGGTTCGGTTTGTGCCCAGCCCGTCGCCAAGGATGATGCCGTGCGAATTATCGCCGCTGGTCGTAGCGGATAGAGGGCCGTTGAATGCGAGGGTGATCTGGACATTCTGGCCCGGCCGGGCGTTGCTCAGGCCCTCGGTGACGATCACGCCATGTGAATTGTCGCCGGCGGTAACGATGTCGCCATGAATTCCGATCGCGGAAACAGTAAAGTCCCCCGAGGGCCGTGCGCCCGGCCCGAAAAAGAAGCCGATGGAGTCGTCCCCCTGCGTGGTGACAAATGCTCCCATATCCACCGCATGAAAGTTGGAAATCAGCGCGCTGGGCGTATCGGTCCGGGTCGCGCCGAAGATCACCCCGGGCGAGCGGTCGCCGACCGTATCTGCAGTGAACTGCATGTCGATGAACACCGCCTCCTGGGTGGCGCCCGCGTCACCTAGCGCGTTGAAGATCACGCCGGGCGAATCGTGACCCTGCGTTGTGACAAAGTACGTGTGGCCCGCCATGCCGATGAAGCCATCGCTATCTATCTGTCCCGCGCCGATGCCGCCGTTAATCAGGCCAGGTGAGCGGTCCCCCGCCGTGGCGATCGTCGCGGTGATATCGCTTGCGACGAAGGTGCCGTCGGTCCCGTCCCCGCCTCCGAATTCACCGTAGACGAGACCGGGGCTGTCATTGCCGCTCGTCTCGACCATGCCGAAGTGCACGCTGGTAAGAACCGCTGTGGAGTTGCCGAAGTCGGGGGCGGGATCGGGCGCCACCAGAATCGCAGGCGCGTTGTTGCCGATGGTGCGGATGATGCCCTGATTGTCGAACAGTTGGTCGTGGCTGATGAAGAGGCTACTGGCGCCGTTGCTGGCGCCGATGGTGAGTGCCGGTCCGCCGGATGTTTCAAGGATGGCGCCGGGCAGGATGATGATCTTCACATCGCCGGTGCCTGCCGCGATGACGATGCCGTCGGTCTCGGGATTGGGCGGGTCCGTGTCGCAGGTGACGGTCTGGCCCGTGGTCGGCGCGGTCGCGTCGCAGGCCGCGAGAGCGGGCATCGTCGCCACCGCCATGATGCCGCCCGCCGCCAGCAGCAGCGCCAGCACCGAGGCGCCGGCCGAGAGGGATTGCAGTCTTCCTGTCGTGGTGCGGCGGTTGCCCATCGTCGTCACTGTTCCTTTCATGGTCATTCCGCCGGCCTCAGAACCTGAAGCTGATGCCCAGAGAGCCGCCATGGCTGTGCTGGCGGCGGGCGAGCATGCCGTCATAGCTTGCGCGGATGGTCAGGGCGTCGCTGGCGGCGAAGGAGAGGCCCAGCCCCAGGCGCAGCCGGTCGCGGCCGGCATCGGGGCCGCGCACCTCGAACCGGGCGCCGCCGCCG
>JBBCJW010000017.1:0-31959 GCA_037190765.1 Alphaproteobacteria bacterium | reverse complement strand
ATGAAGAGCTAGAGCAAATCACGTTCTGACGGAATCGCACGCGATTCCGTCAGAACGTGATTTGCTCTAGAAAGGACCGCTACACCTTCACTGTATGGGCGTGGTTCAGCGGCCCGTGGCCTTTGCCGAAACCCGGCGCGGCGCGGATCGCTTCCTGCACATAGGCGCGCGCGCGAACCACTGCGTCGCGCATCGATAGACCCTGCGCCAAACCAGCCGCGATCGACGACGCTAGCGTGCAGCCCGTGCCGTGGGTGCTGGTCGAGGCGATGCGCGGGGAATCGAACACTTCCAGTTCACCCTCGCTCCACAGCACGTCGCGCACCATGTCGCCGGCGACATGGCCGCCCTTCACCAGCACCGCCTTCGGTCCCAGCCTGGCCAGCGCCGGCGCCGCCCGCTCCAGGGCGGCCAGCGAATCGACCGGCGCGCCCAACAGCTCGGCCGCTTCCGGCGCGTTCGGCGTGATCAGGGCGGCCAGCGGCAGCAGGTGCTGGCGCAGCGCGCCGGTGGCGGCGGGATCGAGCAGCGAGGCGCCGCCCTTGGCCACCATCACCGGATCGACCACCACGGGAACGCCCGGCGCCTTGCGCTTCAGCGCATCGGCCACGGTCTCGATCACCGCCGCGCTGTGCAGCATGCCGGTCTTGATGGCATCGGCGCCGATGTCGTCCAGCACCAGTTCGATTTGCTGGCGGATGAAGTCGATCGGCACGGCATGGATGCCGAATACGCCCAGCGTGTTCTGCGCGGTGAGCGCGGTGATGGCGGTGGCGGCATAGGCGTTCAGCGCCGTCACCGCCTTGATGTCGGCCTGGATGCCGGCGCCGCCGCCGGAATCGGAGCCGGCGACGATCAGGACCCTGCCCTTCATCTCAGCCCGCCTGCGCCGCGACGGCGCCGGCGATGTCGTCGACCACGCGCTGCACGATGGCGGCGTCGTCGCCCTCGGCCATGACGCGGATCAGCGGCTCGGTGCCGGAACGGCGGATCAGCAGCCTGCCCTTGCCGTTCAGCGCGCTCTCGCCGGCGGCGATCGCCTGCAGGACGCTGGCGCTTTCCAGGGTCGCGGCGGCGCGGGCGATGTCGGCCAGGCGCACGTTCTTCAGGATCTGCGGCACCGGCTCGAAGACGCGGAACACCTCGGAGGCGCGGCGTCCGTCCTGCACCAGCACCGCAAGCGCCTGCAGGGCGGCCATCAGCCCGTCGCCGGTGGTGGCGAAGTCAGACATGATGATGTGGCCCGACTGCTCGCCGCCCAGGTTGCAGTCGCCCTGGCGCATGCGCTCCAGCACGTAGCGGTCGCCGACCTGGGTGCGCACCATGGCAATGCCGCGCGCCTGCAGGAAACGCTCCAGCCCCAGGTTGGACATCACGGTGGTGACCAGGCACTCGCCGCGCAGCCGCCCGTCGCGCCGCCAGCACTCGGCGATCACGCCCATGAGCTGGTCGCCGTCGATGATCTCGCCCGTCTCGTCCACCATCACCAGCCGGTCGGCGTCGCCGTCCAGCGCGATGCCGACATCGGCCTTGTGCGCCACGACCTCTTTCGCCAGCGCCTGCGGATGGGTCGAACCGCAGTCGCGGTTGATGTTGAAGCCGTCGGGCGCGACGCCGATCGGCACGATCTCCGCCCCCAGTTCCCACAGCACCGCCGGCGCCACCTTGTAGGCCGCGCCATTGGCGCCATCGACCACGATCTTCAGCCCGTCGAGCCGGCGGCCGCGCGGGAAGCCGGTCTTGACGAACTCGGCATAACGGCCCAGCGCGTCGTCCAGCCGGCGGGCGCGGCCCAGCATGTCGGGCGCGGCGCGGCGCGGCGCCAGATCGGACGCCATCAGCGCCTCGATCTCCGCCTCGGTCTCGTCGGAGAGCTTGTAGCCGTCGGGGCCAAAGAGCTTGATGCCGTTGTCCTGATAGGGGTTGTGCGAGGCGGAAATCATCACACCCAGATCGGCGCGCAGCGAGCGCGCCAGCATCGAGACCGCCGGCGTCGGCACCGGCCCCAGCAGCACCACGTCCATGCCGATGGCGAGGAAACCCGCGGTCAGCGCCGGCTCCAGCAGGTAGCCCGACAGGCGCGTATCCTTGCCGATCACCACCTGGTGGCGATGGACGCCGCGGTCGAACACCAGCCCCGCCGCCATGCCCAGCCGCAGCGCCGTCTCCGCCGTCATCGGCTCCAGATTGGCCCGGCCGCGCACCCCGTCGGTGCCGAATAGCTTGCGTGTCATGGCCGGCACCATACAGCTATCGCGCGGTCGAGGCGACTGCCAGCGCCCGCACCGTGTCGGCCACGTCATGCACGCGCAGCATGTGCGCGCCCTGGCGCATGGCATCGACCGCGACGGCCAGCGACGCCTGCAGGCGCTCGTCCGGCGTGTCGCCGCCGCCCAGCGATTTCAGGAAGCCCTTGCGCGAGGCGCCGATCAGCACCGGCCGGCCGATGGCGACAAGGCGGCCGATGCCGCCCAACAGCTCGACGTTCTGGGCATGGGTCTTGGCGAAGCCGATGCCAGGGTCGATGGCGATGCGCTGGCGGGCGATGCCGGCGGCCTCGCACGCGGCGGCCCGCCGTTCCAGCCACGCCGCCACTTCCCCAACCACGTCGTCGTACTGCGTCAGGGACTGCATGTCCTGCGGCGTGCCGCGCATGTGCATCAGGATGACGGCGGCATCCGAATCGGCGATCACGCGCAGCGCCTCGGCATCGTGGGTCAGGCCGGAGACGTCGTTGACGATGCGCGCGCCGACGTCGATGGCGGCGCGCATGGTGGAAGCATTGCGGGTGTCGATCGAGATCAGCACGCCCTGCCCCGCCAGCGCCCGCACCACGGGCAGCACGCGACGCTGCTCCTCCTCGGGATCGACCGGCGCGGCGCCCGGCCGCGTGCTCTCGCCGCCGACATCGACGATCGAGGCGCCCTCCTCGACCAGCCGCAGCCCGACCGCGACCGGATCGGCATGGCGGCCGCCGTCGAAGAAGGAATCGGGCGTGACGTTGAGGATCCCCATCAGGTGCGGGCGATCCAGGGTCAGTCCGGCGAAGGCAAGAGACATAGGCGTCGTCGTGAAAGGAAAGGCCCCGTCCAGCGGGGCCTTTCGATGTTACGTGCCCGGCGCGGGCTCCGGCGAGAAGCCGCCGGGCGGCGACTTGGGCTGCGCACCCGAGGGCGGCACCGAGGAGCGCTTGCGCGGATTGCTGGGCGCGTCGGTGTCGGAGCGGCGGATCGGCTCGCCGCGCAGCAGGCCGCGCACCTCGTCGCCCGACAGCGTCTCGTATTCCAGCAGCGCCTTGGCGACGACATGCAGGTCGTCGATGTTCTCGGTCAGGATCTTGCGCGCGGTGGCCTCGCCCTGCTCGACGAAGCGGCGGATCTCCTGGTCGATCAAATGCGCGGTGGCGTCGGACAGGTTCTTGCGCTGCGTCACGGAGTGGCCGAGGAACACCTCTTCCTCGTTCTCGCTGTAGCGCAACGGCCCCAGCTTGTCGGAATAGCCGAACTCGGTGACCATGCGGCGGGCGAGATTGGTCGCCTGGCGGATGTCGTCCGAAGCGCCGGTGGTGATGTTCTCGGCGCCGAACACCAGCTCCTCCGCCACGCGGCCGCCGAACATCGAGGCCAGCTTGGCTTCGATCTCGGTGCGGCTCATCGAATACTTGTCGCGCTCGGGCAGCCACATGGTGACGCCCAGGGCGCGGCCGCGCGGGATGATCGTCACCTTGTGCAGCGGGTCGTGGCCCTTGGCATGCAGCATGATCAGCGCATGGCCGGCCTCGTGATAGGCGGTCAGCGCCTTCTCCTCGTCGGTCATCACCATGGAACGGCGCTCCGCCCCCATCATGACCTTGTCCTTGGCGTGCTCGAAATCGGCCATGGTCACCAGCCGCTTGCCGGCGCGGGCGGCGCGCAGGGCGGCCTCGTTGACCAGGTTGGCCAGATCAGCGCCGGAGAAGCCGGGCGTGCCGCGCGCGACGATGCGCGGATCGACGTCGGGCGCCAGCGGCACCTTGCGCATGTGGACCTTGAGGATCTTCTCGCGGCCCGAGACGTCCGGGTTGGGCACCACGACCTGGCGGTCGAAGCGGCCGGGACGCAGCAATGCGGGATCGAGCACGTCGGGCCGGTTGGTGGCGGCGATCAGGATCACGCCCTCGTTGGCCTCGAACCCGTCCATCTCGACCAGCAGCTGGTTCAGCGTCTGCTCGCGCTCGTCGTTGCCGCCGCCCAGGCCGGCACCGCGATGGCGGCCGACGGCGTCGATTTCGTCGATGAAGATGATGCAGGGCGCGTTCTTCTTGGCCTGCTCGAACATGTCGCGCACGCGCGACGCGCCCACGCCGACGAACATCTCGACGAAGTCGGAGCCGGAGATGGTGAAGAACGGCACGTTGGCCTCGCCGGCGATGGCGCGCGCCAGCAGGGTCTTGCCGGTGCCCGGCGGGCCGACCAGCAGACAGCCCTTGGGAATCTTGCCGCCCAGGCGCTGGAACTTCTGCGGGTCCTTGAGGAAATCGACGATCTCCTCCAGTTCGCCCTTGGCCTCGTCGATGCCGGCGACGTCGTCGAAGGTGACGCGGCCGACCTTCTCGGTCAGCAGGCGCGCCTTGCTCTTGCCGAAGCCCATGGCGCCGCGGCCGCCGCCCTGCATCTGGCGCATGAAGAAGATATAGACGCCGATCAGCACCAGCAGCGGCAGCCAGTTCAGGATCATCCCGACCAGCGGGTTCACCCCTTCCTCGGGCTGCGCCACCTTGATCTTCGGCACCTTGGCGCGCAGCGTGGTGTAGAGGTTCGGATCGTCCGGCGCATAGGTGACGAAGGAGGAACCCGCGCCCGACGTGCCGTCGGCGTAGTTGCCGGTGATCTGCGCGCCCCGGGCCGAGCTCTGGATCGTCACATTGGCGATCTGGCCGCGATCCACCGCGGTCATGAAGTCGGAATAGTCGATGGTGGTGCTGCCGCTGCGATTGCCAGACGTGTTGAACATCTGGAACAGCGCCAGCAGCAGCAGGCCGATCACCACCCACAGGGCAAGATTGCGTCCAAAGATATTCACGACCGGCCTCGCAAAGAAAACGTCTGTCGATCCAGATACATAGGCGCGTCCAACGGCAAAACAAGCGGCCAGGCCGGACCCGCCAGCGCCAGGGCCGGCGCAAACGCCGCCTCAAGGCAAGAAAGGCAAGAGGTGACGGTAGCAGGCCGTGCCGCGCCCCGTCCATCATCCCTTCCTGCGACTTTTCCGGCCGATTGGGGCAGAAATACCGCCGCCAGGGTCGATCCGCGCCACAGCGCCGGCAGCGCCTCGGCCACCGCCACCGGCAGGTCGCGCAAGGCAACGATCTCGTTTTGCAGGGCTTTCCGCCGTCCGGCGGCGCCCAGAACGGCGATGGCGTGCGCGGCGTCGAGCCCCGCAGGCACCGTCAGACGGTAGCGCCTATCCCAAAGCATATGGCCCTCGGCAAGGCCCGATTGCGGCGCCACCGCCCCCGCCTCGCGGCAGACCAGGATGCGGTTCCGGCCGACCACGAAGCGGCAGCCGCCCGCCACCGTGCTGCGTCCGCGCGCCAGTTCATCGACCGCCCGCGCCAGGCCGCTGCCGCGCGCCGGATAGACCCGCCCGCCGAAGGTAGCGCACAGCCGGCCCAGCAAGCGACGCGCCAGCGCTTCAGGGATGGCGGCGAAACCGACCCGGTCGAGCCAGGCAAAGCCGCGCGGATCGACGCTGATCAGCTCAACAAGCAGCGACGCCAGCCGCGCCTCCAGCGCCCGCCGGACGGCGCCGTGCCCGGCGGCGATGTCGGCCAGCATCTGCCTGCCCCTCGCCTCCAGGCTCTGGCGGATGGCGATGCGGGAATAGTCGGGGCGCGCGTTGCTGGGATCGTCGACCCAACGCAGCCCGGCCTGCAATACCGTCGCCGCCAGCCGCTCGCGCTCGATGCCCAACAACGGCCGCAGCAGGCGCAGATGCGGCCGCTCGACGATGCCTGCCATGCCGGCCAGCCCCTCGGGGCCGGAGGCATCGGCCAAGCGCAGCAGCACGGTCTCGGCCTGATCGCCGCGCTGGTGCGCCAGCAGCAGATGCAGGATGCCCAGCGCGTGGCAACGTTCTTCCAACAGACGATAGCGGGCGGCGCGGGCGGCGGCGCTGACGCCGGTGGCGGGCCGGGGGCCGGTCCAGGGCAGGATGTCGGCGGCGATACCGCGACCGCACAGCAGGGCGGCGACGTGGTCCGCTTCCCCGGCCGATTCCGGACGCAGGCCGTGATCGACGATCAGCGCCGTCAGCACGCCGCCGCGGGCGGCGACCCATTGCTGCGCCAGCAGCGCCAGCGCCAAGCTGTCGCGCCCGCCGGAAACGGCGACGGCAAGACCGGGACGGGCCTCGAACGGACCCAACGCCGCCATCGCGCCGGCGAACTCGGCGGCATCGACCGGCAATGCGGCCGCCGCCGCGGTAACGGCAGGGCCGGCGGCGGCGGGAACGGTTGCTAGGCGCACCTGCTCTTGCGCCGCTCTTCGGTGGCGCGGCGGCGGACGATCTCGGGCGCGGTGGGATACTCCTTCTGCAGCCGCTCGTAGACGGCGCAGGCGTCCTGGTCCTTCTTCATCGCCGACAGCGACATGCCCAGCTTCAGGAGCGTGTCGGGCGCCTTGTTGCCCCGGGGATAGTTCTTGTAGCCGTCGGCGAAGGCGACGGCGGCGTTCTGGTAGTCCTGCCGCACGTAGAAGGTCTCGCCCAGCCAGTACTGCGCGCTGGAGGCGAGCTGGTGGCGCGGATTGCGGGCGACGATGTTGCGCAGCACCTGCTCGGCGCTGGCGTACTGGCCGGTGCGCAGCATCTGCTGCGCGCTTTCGTATTGCTGCTCGACCGTGCCGCCGGCCGGCGCGGCGGCCTGCTGCTGGCCCGGCGGCGCCGGCATCGAGGGCGTGTAGCCCTGGCCCGGCTGCGGCGGGCGCAGCACGCCGGCCTGCGGCGGCAGCGGCTGGGCCGGCGGCGCGGTGGACGACATCTGCGGCGACTGGCCGACCTGCATCGGCGCATTCTGCGGCGAGGCGCCCGGCGGCGGACCGCCAGCCATAGCGCCGCCCTGGCCGCCTTCGAGCTGGCTGATGCGGAATTCGAGATCGGTGGTGAGCTTGTCCAGCCGCGCGGTGAGCTGGCGCAGCTTGATGTCGAGATCCTCGACCTGGCCGGTCAGCATCGTGATCTGCCGCTCCAGCCCGTTCATGCGGTCCTCGGCCGCATAGTTGCCGGCCTGCGCGACCTGGGTGCCGTTGCGGCCGGCATAGGCCAGCGGCATGTCGTTGGTGTAGACCTTGCGCTCGATGTTCTGCATCTCGCGCTCCAGCCTGACCATGCGGTCTTCCAGGGTCTGCGCCCGGACGACGGAAACCGACGCCGAGGCAAGCGTCGCGCCGATGACGGCGGCGGCCGCAAGGCCCAGTCGCCGGCTGCCAGGGCGAAGCGAAGCGTAAACCATGCTCAAGTCCTCATGCGATCGGGCCGCCCCATGGCGATCGCGCCTGCGCGATCCGGCCCCGGCAGAAAATCTCTGAACGCCTGTATACCTGAAAAATCCGGCCAAAAATAAGGCGTCGGACAGGTCGTTCGCTTGCGCGAGCGGTTGTCCGACGCCCGTTTTCAGGCCGGAAGGACCGGTCTAGTTCGACAGTACCGTCACGCCGCGACGGTTCTGGGCATAGGCCTGCTCGGTCGACCCGGCCACCGCCGGACGTTCCTTGCCGTAGCTGATGGTGGCCAGGCGGTTGGCCGGGATGCCCTGCGACACCAGGAAGGCGCGCACCGAAGAGGCGCGACGCTCGCCCAGGGCCAGGTTGTACTCGCGCGTGCCGCGCTCGTCGGCATGGCCTTCGACGGTGATGCGCCAGTTGCCGTGGCGCTTCAGCCAGTCAGCCTGGCGGGACAGCGTCTGGCGCGCTTCCGGCGAGAGTTGGAAGCTGTCGTAATCGAAGAACACGCGATCGCCGACGTTACGCTCGAAGTCCGCCTGACTGCCCGGCGTCACCGCCGCCGTCTGCACGCCACCGGTGCCGGTCTGCTGCTGCGGCGGCGGGGTGGTCTCGCAGGCGGCGACCAGCAGCAGCGCTGCCAGCGCACCGAGAATCTTAACGCGCATCATCTTCATTTCTCCTTGTAATCCGAGTTGCATACCGCCGAAGTTTTACGCATGCGCTGGCCGAATTTATCCAACTCTTCCAGTGCGTTAGGCGACGGTCTGCGCGCCCCCGGCAAAGCGCGCGGACTATACCACTCAAAAGCAGCCACGCAACCGATCCCTTACTGCGGGATCAGCGGCGACCAGGCCGGGTCCGACGCATCGGTCGGCGTCACGATCTGGCGCTCGTTCGACCCGGTCAGGTCGACGCTGTACAGCCGCGCGCCGCCGCCGCGACCGCCCGCACCCTGCGGCGACTGGCGGAAGAACATCAGCACGCGTCCGTTCGGGGCCCAGGTCGGACCTTCGTCCAGGAAGCTCTCGGTCAGCAGCCGTTCGCCGGTGCCGTCCGAGCGCATGACGCCGATGTAGAACCGGCCCTGGAAGATCTTGGTGAAGGCGATCAGGTCGCCGCGCGGCGACCACACCGGCCTGGCGTAGCGGCCCAGGCCCTGGCTGATGCGGCGCACGTCGCTGCCGTCGGCGTTCATCACGTAGAGCTGCTGCTGGCCGCCGCGGTCGGAGTTGAACACGATGCGCGAGCCGTCGGGCGAGAAGCTGGGCGAGGTGTCGATGGCGGGATGGTTGGTCAGGCGCTGCACCCGCTTGGTGCGCACGTCCATGGTGTAGATCTCGGAGTTGCCGTCGGCGGCCAGGCTCATCGCCACGCGGTTGCCGTCGGGCGAGAAGCGCGGCGCGAAGGTCATGCCGGGGAACTCGCCCAGCACCTCCTGGCGGCCGGTGTCGACGTTGTAGATGTAGACCCGCGGCTGGTCGCCACCGTAGGAGAGATAGGTGATCTCCTGCAGGGTGGGCGAGAAGCGCGGCGTCAGCACGAGGTTGCGGCCGTCGGTCAGGTAGCGGTGGTTGAAGCCGTCCTGGTCCATGATCGCCAGCCGCTTGACGCGCTGGGTGACGGGACCGCTCTCGGCGACGTAGACGATGCGGGTGTCGAAATAGCCGTCCTCGCCGGTCATGCGCTTGTAGATGGCGTCGGAGATGATGTGGGCGATGCGGCGCCAGTTCTGCGGCTGGGTGAAATAGGCCAGGCCGGTCATCTGCTGCCCCACCGTCACGTCCCACAGGCGGAACTCGACGCGCAGGCGTCCGTCAGGCTGCAACTGCGCGGCGCCGGTCACCAGCGCCTGGGCGTTGATGACGCGCCAGTCGGCGAAGCGCGGCGGCACGTTGATGTTGGCGATGCGCTCGATGAAGGAGGCGCGGTCGAGCGGGCGGAACAGGCCCGAGCGCTCGAGATTGGCCGAGATCACCTGCGCGATGTCGGCGCCGACCCGGTTGGCTTCCGCCTGCTCGCCGATGAAGTCGGCGATGGCGATCGGCACCGGTTCGGGATTGGGCCGCGTGATGTCGATGCGGAGCTGGGCCCGGGCGGCCGGCGCCAGCGCCAGCATGCCGGCCAGCACCAGCATAAATGCGGCATACGCCATCCAATTCGGCCGGGCCGAAGTGATCGCAGTCTTCATCGTTTTCCTCACAGATCGCGGGGATCGAAACCGAAAGTGAATGTGCGCCACGTATTGTATTTCTCGGGCGGCAGGGGGAAAGGCTGGCAGGCGGGATTGAGGGCGGCGCGCAGCGCCGCCTCGGCCGCGGCGCGATAGAACGGATCGTTGAGCCGCGAGCGGTCGACGATGGTGGCCTCGCGCACCGTGCCGTTGGGGTTCATCGAGACCTCGATATCGACCGCCAGCCGCTCGGGATTGGGCGCGCCGGCGGGGAAGTTCCAGCACGGCCGCACCCGCTCGCGCACCGCGTCGAGCTCGCCGCGGGCGAGCTGGTCGGAAAGATTGGGCGCCGTCTGGCGAGGCTGCGGCGCCGCCGCCTGCTGCACCGGCCGCGTCTCGGGCCGCTGCGGCGCTGGCTGCCGGGCCAGGTTCTTGAGGATGGCGTCGAACCGGTCGGGCTCTTTCTTGGGCGGTTCCTTCTTGGCCTCGACCTTCTTCGGCTCCTCTTTCTTCGGCTCTTCCTTCCGGGGCTGTTCCTGCGGTTCCGGCTTCACTTCGGCCTTCTTCTCCGGAATGGGCTCGGGCTTGGTTTCCGCCTTCGGCTCAGGTTTGGCCTGCTCCTTGGGCGGCTCCGGCTTGGGTTCGGGCTTCGGCTCGGGCTTGGCCTCCGCCACCTTCGGCGGCGCGGCGGCTGCCGGCGGCGTCGGCTCGGGCTGGGCCTGCTCCTTGGGCGGCTCCGGCGGCTTGGGCACGGGCGGCTTGGGCAGTTCCGGTGCCGTCGCCTTCGGCGCCAGGGTCACGACCTCAACGGTAGAGGGTTCCTCCGGTTCCGGCAGCTTCTTGGCGAAATTGGGCAGCCCGAGCACCACCACGATCGCCAGCGCGATGTGGAAGATGCCGGAAAGGATGCTGCCTGGACTCATGGTCACCCGATTGGTCGTCCGTTCACTAGCGCCGCTGCTGGCCGCCGGCCGGCGCCGCGGGCGTGGCGGGCGCGCCGGACCGGGCCGGGGCCGCCGGCTGCTCGGCGACCAGGGCCACCCGGGTGAAGCCCGCCCCGTTGATCATGCCCATCACCTCCATGACGCGGCCGTAGGCGATCGCCTGGTCGCCGCGCACGAAAATACGCTGATCCGGCTTGTTGGCAGAAATGGCGCGCAAACGCGGCAACAATTCGTCCTGCGCCACCTTGCTCTCCTGCAGGAATATGTCGCCCCTTGCATCGACGCTGACCACCAGCGGCTCGTCCTGGCCAGTGATCGGACTGGCCTCGGTCTTGGGCAGGTCGACCGGCACGCCGACATTCAGCAGCGGGGCGGCGACCATGAAGATGATGAGCAGCACCAGCATCACGTCGACGAAGGGCGTGACGTTGATCTCCGACATCGGCACGTAGCGGCGGCCGCGGCTGAAGCGGCCCTTGCCGTTGCGCGCGCCGTTGCCGCCGTTGAGCGTCGCGCCCATCAGCGCGGCTCCTCGAGCTGGCGCGAGAGGATGGTCATGAACTCGGCGGCGAAGCCTTCCAGCCGCTGCGCATAGCGGGAGATTTCGGTCGACAGCTTGTTGTAGGCGATCACCGCCGGCACGGCGGCGACCAGACCGAGCGCGGTGGCGAACAGCGCCTCGGCGATGCCCGGCGCCACCACGGCCAGCGAGGTGTTCTTGCTGACGGCGATCGACTGGAAAGAATTCATGATGCCCCACACCGTGCCGAACAGGCCGATGAAGGGCGCGGTCGAGCCGACCGAGGCGAGGAAGATCATGCGCTTCTCCAGCGACTCCATCTCACGCGAGACGGTGACGCCCATCACCTGCTCGATGCGCTGCTGCAAGCCGGCGCGGGCCGCACCGGTCAGCGCGATGCCCTTGGACACGGTGCGGCGCCATTCGCGCATGGCGCCGGAGAACACGGTCGACATCGGATCGTCGGGCCGCGCGCCGATGCGGTCGTAGAGATCCTCCAGCGAGATGCCGGACCAGAACGTCTCCTCGAACTGGTTGGCCTTGGCGCGCAGGCTGCGCAGACGGATCAGCTTGTCGAAGATGATGGCCCACGACCAGAACGAGGCCAGGATCAGCACGATGATGACGATCTTCACGATCCAGTCGGCCTGCATGAACATGCCGACGATCGACATGTCCACGGGCGGCACGGACCCCGGAAGGTTCTGCGCGGTAACGGTCGGATCCATGGTCGAAAGAACTCCTACTGCGCTTGGCTTTTGCGCGTTGATTGTGGCGGTATAGGGGCGGCAGCGACCCTGGAAAGGCTCTCGCGCAGACCGCCCGGCAGGCGCGCCGGCCGTCCATCCGGACGCATGCAGGCCAGCTTCAATCGGGCGGCGACGAGAATGTCGTCGGCCTTGCGCACCGTCTGTCCGATGTCGAGCGAAGCGCCACCCAGTGCCAGGATGGTGCTGTCGACGATCAGCCAGTCGTCCAGCCGCGCCGGCCGCAAATAGTCGATTTCGCAACGGCGGACCGTCCAGTTCACGCCGGTCGCCTCGCGCAGGGCGGAGTGCTCGTAGCCCAGCAGGCGCATCATCTCGGTGCGCGCCCGTTCGATGAAGCGCAGGTAGTTGGCGTAATAGACGATGCCCGCCGCATCGGTGTCCTCGTAGAAGACGCGCAAGGCGTAAAGATGGCGGCCGTCCGCGATGACGCCCGAAGGCGCGCGGGCGATTTCCGACGGGCGTTGCAGGAATGCATCACCGGTCATCGGCGTCTTCCGAGCGCAGCAGGTCGAACTGGGCCTGCGCGCCGCGCGGGATGGGCAGGCCGATATGGCGATAGCCCAGCTCCGCCAGCATGCGTCCGCGCGGCGTGCGCAGCACGAAGCCCTGCTGCATCAGATAGGGCTCGATCACGTCCTCCAGCACGTCGCGCTGCTCGGACAGGGCCGCCGACAGCGTCTCGATGCCGACCGGGCCGCCGCCGTATTTCTCGGCGATGCAGAAGAGATAGCGCCGGTCCATCGCGTCGAGGCCGGACCGGTCGACCTCCAGCCGCTGCAGCCCGGCATCGGCGACCTTGGCGTCGACCTGCCGGGCGCCGCCGACGGTGGCGAAGTCGCGCACCCGGCGCAGCAGGCGGTTGGCCACCCGCGGCGTGCCGCGCGAGCGGCGCGCGATCTCCGCCGCGCCGTCGTCGCTCATCTCCATGTGCAGCACGCCCGCGGCGCGGCGCACGATGAGTTCGAGTTCGGCCGGCGTGTAGAAATTCATGCGCAGGGGAATGCCGAAACGTTCGCGCAACGGCGTCGTCATCAGGCCCGAGCGCGTGGTGGCACCGACCAGGGTGAAGGGCGGCAGGTCGATGCGGATGGAGCGCGCCGCCGGCCCCTCGCCGATCATGATGTCGAGCTGGAAATCCTCCATCGCCGGATAGAGGATTTCCTCGATCGCCGGATTGAGGCGATGGATCTCGTCGATGAACAGAACGTCGCGCGCCTCCAGGTTGGTCAGCAGCGCCGCCAGATCGCCCGCCTTCTGGATCACCGGCCCGGAGGTGGCGCGGAACCCCGCCCCCAGCTCGCGCGCCACGATTTGCGCCAGGGTCGTCTTGCCCAGACCGGGCGGCCCGTGGAACAGCACATGGTCCAGCGCCTCGCCGCGAGCGCGCGCGGCATCGATGAAGATGCGCAGATTCTCGCGCACCTGCTGCTGGCCGACGAAATCGCCCAGGGTCAGCGGCCGCAGCGAGGACTCCGCGCCATCGTCGGCGGCGCGCGCCGGCGCCACCATGCGCTCGGGCGCGGGCGGGCGCTTGTCGCTCATGCGCTGAGCTCCTTCAGCCCGGCGCGGATCAGCGCCTCGACATTGGAGCCGCCGCCCAGCCGCTGCGCCGCACGCGCCACCGCGCCAAAGGCCTCGGCGCGCTTGTAGCCCAGATTGACCAGGGCGGAGACCGCATCCTCATTGATGCCGGCCGGCTGCGAGTCGGCACCGGCCTTCGCTCTGAGCGCCGCGCCGGGAATGGCGATGGCGGACGCCTTGTCCTTCAGCTCGGTCAGCAGGCGAGCGGCCAGCTTCGGCCCTACCCCTTGCGCCCGCGACAGGGCGGTGCGGTCCTGGGCGGCGATGGCGGTGGCGATGTCGTGCGGCGCCAGCGCGGAGAGAATCGACAGCGCCACCCTGGCGCCCACGCCCTGCACCGTCAGCAGCAGGCGGAACCAGTCGCGCTCGTTCTCTTCGGCGAAGGCGTAGAGATGGATATGGTCCTCGCGCACATGCGTCTCGATATGCAGGCGCACGCTCTGGCCCGGTTGCGGCAGGGCGCGCAAGGTGCGGGCGGAGGCGAAGACCAGATAGCCGACGCCGTTGACGTCGATGACGGCACTGTCCTCGTCCGCACTTTCCAGCAGGCCGCGCAGCAGGGCGATCATCGCAAGGCCGCCGCGATCGCGGCTCCCCGGCTCCATGCCCGCTCGCTGCCCAGGAAATGCGCCAGGCAGATCGCCACCGCCAGCGCATCGGCGGCGTCGGCGGTCGCCGTGGCGCCGGGCAGCAGGCGGCGGACCATCATCGCCACCTGGTTCTTGTCGGCATGGCCGACCCCGACCACCGCCTTCTTCACCTGGTTGGCGCCGTATTCGTGCACCTTCACCCCCAGCCGCGCCGGCGCCAGCAGCACCACGCCGCGGGCATAGCCCAGCTTCAGGGTCGAGGTAGCGTTCTTGTTGACGAAGGTCTCCTCCACCGCCGCATGCTCGGGCCGCTGCGCCTCGATCACGGCGGAGATGCCGACGAAGAGCTGGTCCAGCCGCTCGGCCAGCGACAGGGAGGCGTCGGAGGCGACGGTGCCGTGCGCCACGTGGCGCAGGCGGTTGCCCTCGGAGTCGATCACGCCCCATCCGGTGATGCGCAGGCCGGGATCGAGACCGAGCAGCCGCATGGCTCAGGCCGTCAGCCGCGCCAGGACGGCGTCGGAGATCTCGAAATTGGCGGTCACGGCCTGCACGTCGTCGCTGTCCTCGAGCTGCTCGATCAGCTTGAACAGCGCCTCGGCCTGCGCCTGCTCGACCGGCGCGGTGGTGGTCGGCCGCCATACCAGCCTGGCGCTCTGCGGCGCGCCCAGGCTCTTCTCCAGCGCCTCGCGCACCGTGTTGAAGTCCTCGACGGCGCAGGCGATCTCGTGCGTCTCCTCATTGCTCTGCACGTCGGCGGCGCCCGCCTCCAGCCCCTGCTCGAACACCGTATCGGCGCTGCCGGCGGCGGCGGGATAGACGATCAGGCCGATGCGCTCGAACATGAACGACACCGAGTTGGTCTCGCCCAGCGCCCCGCCGTGCTTGGCGAAGGCGGAGCGCACTTCGGAGGCGGTGCGGTTGCGGTTGTCGGTCAGCGCCTCGACGATCAGCGCCACGCCGCCCGGCCCGTAGCCCTCGTAGCGCACCTCCTCGTAGTTGGCCCCGTCCTCGCCGCCGGCGCCGCGCTTGATGGCGCGCTCGATCGTGTCCTTGGGCATGTTGGCGTCGCGCGCGGCGATGACGGCGGCGCGCAGGCGGGGATTGGCCGCCGGGTCAGGCAGCCCGATGCGGGCGGCCGTCGTCAGCTCGCGGATCAGCTTGGTGAAGACCTTGCCCCGCCTGGCGTCCTGGGCGCCCTTGCGGTGCATGATGTTCTTGAATTGCGAATGACCAGCCATGCGAAAATCGGCCCGTTTCCAGCAGCTTGGGGGCGCCCGGTATAGCGGCAGGAGTAAGCGAAATCCATACCATATCTCGGGGTCTTTTGGCCACTGGCCACAAAAGGCGGTCTTTCAGCCAGCGCCGCTGCAATTTTCCGTCGCGTTTCAAAACCGAAGGAAAAATCCGCCAGCGCCCGGCTACCTGACTGTTTTCATCCACACCCTGACCGCCGGATTTCTTGACTTCGATTTCCCCGATCGCGGAGGGTGTTCAGGTACGGGGCTGCACGTTCGATTGCGCCAGCCCTGCCGAAGGCCCGGCCAAGCCCGCCTCGCTCCAGCCAATGCCGGCCACACGTCATCAGACGATGCACAGAGGTGAACATCATGAGTGAAGCGCTGATCAACATCATCATCCAGGTCATTTCCGGCGCCGTCGGCGGCAATGCCGTCGGCAAGGCGTCGCCCAAGATCGACCTCGGCACGCTCGGCAACACCATCGCCGGAGCGGTCGGCGGCGGCATCGGCGGACAGATCATCACCGCCCTGCTGGCCGGTGGCGGAACCGCGGCGGCCGGCGGCCTCGACATCGGCGCCATCCTGACCCAGGTCGTGGGCGGCGGCGCCAGCGGCGCCATCGTGACCGCGATCGTCGGCCTGATCCGCCAGTCCCTCAACAAGTCGAAGTCGACCTGAACCGGGACCGGCCAATGCCTCCCCGCATCACCGAAGGAGAAACGCAATGGGACTGCTGAACTTCATCAAGGAGGCCGGCGCCGCGCTGCTTGGGATCAAGGACGCCAAGGCGGCGACGCCCGACGACCTCAAGAAGACGGTGGCCAGCCACGGCTTCACGGTCGACGGGCTGGAGATCGCGGTCGAAGGCGACAAGGCCGTCGTCTCAGGCAAGGTCAAGACCACGGAGGAGGCGGAGAAGATCGCGCTGGCGATCGGCAACATCGCCGGCATCGCGCAGGTCGACAACCGGCTGACGGTCGAGCAGCCGGCGCCGGAAGCGGTCATGTACACGGTCAAGAAAGGCGACACGCTGTGGGCGATCGCCGAGGCCCATTACGGCAAGGGCAAGGGCGCCAAGTATACCGAGATCGTCAAGGCCAACTCGCCGCCGGTGAAGAACCCCGACCTGATCATGCCGGGCTGGGTGCTGCGCATCCCGCCGTTGACATAGACGAGCATCCGTTCCGGCGCCCGGCGGCTTGACGGCTGCCGGGCGTTTTCTTTTGCTCAGTTGCTCAGTCTTCCGCCGGCGGGGGCGTCACCGGCGGCAGGCCGGCGTCGCCGGGCGCGCCCTGCGCCACCACCCGACCCGCCGCCAGGCGCACGACATGGTCGGCCAGGGTCTCGACCTCGGTCCAGACATGGCTGACATAGAACATGGGCAGCGCGAAATGGGCGCGCAGGCGCTGCAGGTAGGGCAGGATCTCGGCCTTGCGCGCTGCATCGAGCGAAGCCAGCGGCTCGTCCAGCAGCAGCAGGCGCGGACCCGACAGCAGGGCGCGGCCGATGGCGACGCGCTGCTTCTCGCCGCCCGAGAGGGTGGCGGGCCGGCGCCGCAGCAGATGGGCGATGCCCAGCAGTTCCACCACTTCCTCGAGGCTGGCGATGCGGTCGGCCTCGGCGCGCCGCTTCTGGCCGTATTGCAGGTTCGCCGCGACGTCGATATGCGGGAACAGGCGGGCGTCCTGGAACACGTAGCCGACGCGGCGGCGCTCGGGCGGCAGGTCGATGCCGGCGCCGGCGTCGAAATAGACCACGTCGTTGACCACCACCCGGCCCTGCTGCGGCCGCGCCAGGCCGGCGACGATGTCGATGATGGTCGACTTGCCCGCGCCCGAGGCGCCGAACAGCGCCGTCACGCCGCTGCCGGGCAGTTCGACGTCGACGTCGAGCGCGAAGTCGCCGCGCTGCAGGCGGGCGGCGAGCATGATCACGGGGTGATGCCCAGCCGCCGCGCCAGGCTGCGGTTCAGCCATTCCGCCAGCAGCAGGGCTCCCAGCGAGATGATCACCGACAGGATCGCCAGGCGCACCGCCGGTTCCTCGCTGCCCGGCACCTGCAGGTAGGAATGCACGGCCAGCGGCAGGGTGCGGGTTTCGCCCGGGATGTTGGAGACGAAGGTGATGGTGGCGCCGAACTCGCCCAGGCCGCGGGCGAAGGACAGCACCAGCCCGGCGACGATGCCGGGCAGCGCCAGCGGCAGGGTGATCGACACGAAGCCCTGCCAGCGCGTGCTGCCCAGGGTGCGGGCGGCCTGCTCCAGCTTGCGGTCGACGGCGTCGAAGGACAGCCGCACCGCGCGCACCGCCAGCGGCAGGCCCATGACGGCGGCCGCCACCGCCGCCCCTTCCCAGGCAAACGCGATGGTGACGCCGAACAGCGAATCGAGCAGCCGCCCGATCGGCCCGTTGCGGCCGAACAGCAGCAGCAGGGCGTAGCCCACCACCACCGGCGGCAGCACCAGCGGCAGGTGCACGACGCCGTCGAGCAGCGTCTTGCCCCAGAAGGTCTTGCGCGAGAGCACCCAGGCCAGCGCGATCGCCACCGGCAGGGTCAGCACCATGCTCCAGAAGGCGACCTTCAGACTCAGCAGGACGATGCCGACTTCTTCGGGCGACAGGCTCATCCGCCGGTGGTGAAGCCCGCCTCGCGCAGGATGGCGCGCGCCTTGTCGGTCTGCAGGAACTGCAGGAACGAGGTCGCGGCCGGGCTGGTCTTGCCCTTGACGATGGCGGCGGGATAGACGATCGGCTTGTGGCTGTCGGCGGGGAACACCGCCACCACCTTCACCTTGGGCTCGACCTTGGCGTCGGTGCCGTAGACGATGCCCAGCGGCACCTCGCCGCGCGCCACCAGCGCCAGCGTGGCGCGCACGTTCTCCGCCGGGGCGAGGCTGGATTCCACCTGGCTCCACAGGCCCAGCGCGGTCAGCGCCTCCTTGGCGTATTTGCCGGCCGGCACCGCGCCCGGATCGGCCACCGCCAGGCGGCCGCCGCCCAGCTTCGCCTTCAGGTCGGTGTCCTTCGACAGCACCACCGTCTGCGCCTTGTCGGCCGGCGCGATCAGCACCAGCGTGTTGGCGGCGATGTTGTCGCGGGTGGCGGTCTCGATCAGGCCCTTCTGCTCGAGATAGTCCATCCACTCCAGATCGGCGGAGAGGAACACGTCGATCGGCGCGCCCTGCTCGATCTGGCGCGCCAGCGCGGAGGACGCGGCGTAGTTACCGACGATCTTGCCGCCGCCGTCCTCGCCCCAGGCCTTGCCCAAAGTCTCCAGCACGTTGGTCAGGCTGGCCGCCGCGCCGATCCTGACTTCCTGCGCCTGCGCCGGACTGCCCAGCGCCAAGCTTACCGCAAGCATCACGAATGCGAGGAACCGCATCGTCTCCTCCGTTATATATGGTGGAATATAACCCCGGCCATTATCGCCACGGATCGGCCGGGACGCAATGCGATTAGGGAGAGACGGCCGCGAAACCCACCGCGATGCTGTCGGCCGCCACGCCGCTCAACTGGATGACGGCGGTGCCGGGCTTGAGTTCGAAGCGCACGATCTTGCGCAGTCCCGGGCAATCCAGCGCGCCGCTGAACTGGCCGGACTTCACGTAACGGCCGTCCTGCACCACGTCGATCCAGGCATAGTCGGACAGCGAGACCTGGTAGAGCCCGGCTGCCGGCACCGGCACGATCCGCGCGCCGGCGAAAGATGCGGCGTCCTTGGGCACGCGTTCCGGCGGCAAGGTCAGCCTGGCGTCCTTGAATGGCTGCAGCGCCAGCCGCTCGGTCGGCGGCACGGCAGGCGACAGCGTGAACTTGTCGCAACCGCGCGGGTCTTCCGCCCGCGCCGGCAGCACGACGCATAACGCCAGCAGCAGCGCGAGAAACCGCATCGCCTCCTACTCCGTTATATATGACGGAATACAACCCTAGAGCGGATCACGATTGGATGGAAGCGCAAGCGCTTCCATCCAATCGTGTGAATCCGCTCTATTCCTTAATATTTAGAGCAAATTCACACGTTCTGATGGGATCGCGCGCGATTCCGTCAGAACGTGATTTGCTCTAGTCGGCATACTGCCGCGCGGGCAAGGCGCCTGTCGGCTCAGCGCAGCAGTTTGGCGAGCTTGGCGCCGGGAGCGGCGATGGCCTTGTCGGCGGCTTTCTGCATGGCGCGGAAATGGCGCACCGCTTCCAGCCCCAGCCCGGTGACTTCCGCGCCGCCGCCACGCCTGCCGCCGGTCCTGGTCACCACCAGCGGCGTCTTGAAACAGCGGTTCATGGTCTCGATCAGCATCCAGGCGCGGCGATAGGACATGTCGAGCGAACGCGCGGCGGAAGAAATGGAGCCGGTGGCGGCGATGGCTTCGAGCAGGCTGGCCTTGCCCGGCCCCATGGCGACGTCGTCGCCGACATAGACGCGCAGCCGCAGATCGAATTCCGGCTTGCGGCGCGGCATGGCTATTCCGCCACGGCCGCTTTCGCGCGCGCCCACGGCCGCGTCTGCGCCAGCCTGCCGCCCAGCCGCACCGGCTCGATGTGGCGCGCCAGGCCGGTGGCGTCGTCGGTCTCGACATAGATGCCGCACAGCGTGCCCTCGCCTTCGGCCGGCGCCAGCCGGTCGCCCGGCGTCTTGCGCAGGAAGCGCAGGATCGGCGCCTCCTTCTTCATGCCGATCACCGAATCGTAGTCGCCGCACATGCCGGCATCGGTCTGGTAGGCGGTGCCGCCGGGCAGGATCCAGCCGTCGGCGGTCGGCACGTGGCTGTGGCTGCCCACCACCATCGAGGCCCGGCCGTCGGCGAAATGGCCCAGCGACTGTTTCTCGCTGGTCGCCTCGCCGTGCACGTCGATCAGGATGGCGTCGGCCTGCTGCTTCAGCCGGTTCTCGGCCAGGAATTTCTCGGCCGCCTGGAACGGGCAGTCGATGGCGTCCATGAACAGCCGGCACATCACGTTCAGCACCAGGATGCTGCGGCCGCCCGGCACCTCGTAGCGGCCGATGCCGACGCCGGGCGTGCCGGCGGGAAAGTTGACCGGCCGCAGCAGGCGCGGATCGGTGTCGATATAGAGCAGCGTCTCGCGCTGGTCCCAGGTGTGGTTGCCCGAGGTGATGCAGTCGACGCCGGCGGCGTACAGCTCCTCGCACAGCTTGCCGGTGATGCCGAAGCCGGCGGCGGCGTTCTCGCCGTTGACCACCACGAAATCCAGCCCCAGTTCGGCGCGCAGCGCCGGCACATACTTGGTCACCGCATCGCGCCCGGCCTTGCCCACCACATCGCCGCAGAACAACAGCTTCACGATCTCTCCTCACATTTTCCCGGCCAGCGGGCCATGAAAGCCGCGCTCGGTCGCGATCAGTTCCAGACTCTGGTCGCCCAGCGCGCGCGGCACCGCGGCGACACGCTGGACCTCGAAGCCGATGCCGATCGTGGCCGGCCGGTGCCCTGCCTCGCGCAACGCTGCGAGCGTGCGGTCATAGTAGCCCCCGCCATAGCCCAGGCGATACCCAAGATCGTCGAAGGCCAGCAGCGGTATCAGCAGATGCGTCGGCGCCACCGGTTCGGCCGTCGCCGCCGGTTCGGGAATGCCGATCTCGCTCATCGCCATCGGATCGCCCGGGCGATAGCGGCGGAACAGCAGCTTCTGGCCGCGCCCGATCACCACCGGCAGCGCCAGCGCCCGGCCGGTCCGGTGCAGCACGCGCAGCAGCGGCAGCACGTCGAACTCGCTGCGGAAGGGAAAATAGCCGGCGATGCAGGCATCGACCGGAAAGGCCAGCCGCATCATCACCTGGGCAGCGAGCGCGGTGGCGGCATTGGCGCGCTCGGCCAGGTCGATGGCGTCGCGCTTTGCGGTCATGGTGCGGCGCAGTGCCCGCTTGGCGGCAATGATGTCGTCGCTCAACGATCCGGTCCGGGCTCAGGGGGATTGCGGGCGGGGTGGAGCGGCACCGCCTTGGCCGTAGGCTCGAGCACAACCTCTGTGGCCTGCAACAGCAGGTGGGCGCCATGTACCGAAACCAGGGCTCCGGCAGGGACAGCTCCCTAGAGGTGAGCATTGGCCCCAGGGTTTAGCGGCCTCACGCACCAGGCAGGAACCGCTCCAAGACAATACTTAGGGCGTCGAGAGCCGGCGGGCAATGCCGTCCAGTCGGTTGCTGAAGGCTTCGGCGCGGCGCAGCGAGGCTTTCGCCTGCTCCTCGGCGGCGGCGCGGGCGCGGTCCTTTTCCAGCCCCTGCTTCTCCAGCGCCTCGATGCGCGCCTTGGCCGCAGCCAGCTCGTTCTTCTGGTCCAGCATCTCGTCGGCGATCACCAGGCCGGCCATCACCAGCAGGCGGGCGTCGCCGACCTGGCCGACCTGCTTGACCAGGTCGCCGACGGTATTGGCCAGCGCGTTGGCCAGGCGCTGGACGTGCTGCTCCTGCCCGTCCTCGCAATTGATCTCGTAGGTGCGGCCGTTGATGCGGATATTCACCTGCGCCATGGCAGCCCGCCCCTAGCTGTCCAGGACCTGCTTGAGGCGCGCAATGGCCGCCTCGAGCCGTCCGGCGATCTGGTCAGAGGTACGCTGCAGGCGGGCATTCTCGGCGCGCAGGCGGGTGACTTCGGAGGCCAGGCTCTTCATCCGCTCGCTCTCGCCGCGCACCCGGTCGTCGATCGCCGTCTCCAGCTTGGCCAGCGCGCCTTCGATACGATCATGCACCGAGTCGATCGACGACATGCCTCAAGCCTCTCCATTCCACGGTCCGCCCTGCTGCCGCACCTTAGAAGCCGGGGCCCTTCCGGTGCAATACTGACCCTCTGTGGATGAAGCCGGTAAACCTTTATCCTGATTGACGCAGGCCAGCCGGGCCGGCATGTTGCGCGCGCACAACGGCCCGGGGCGGCGCCGCCGGGCTGTCCCGGCCGGAAATCCGCATAAAACAGCCCCGCAGAGCCGATGAACGCCCCACGCCATCCCGACACCGTTTCCGACCGCGACCTTGCCAACGCGATCCGCGCCTTGGCCATGGATGCGGTCCAGCAAGCCGATTCAGGCCATCCCGGCATGCCGATGGGCATGGCCGATGTCGCCACGGTGCTGTTCACCCGCTTCCTGAAATTCGATCCCACCGCGCCCGACTGGGCCGACCGCGACCGCTTCGTGCTGTCGGCCGGCCACGGCTCGATGCTGCTCTACGCGCTGCTGCACCTGACGGGCTATCCCGACATGACCCTGGAGCAGGTGCGCAATTTCCGCCAGCTCGGGGCCAAGACCGCCGGCCATCCCGAATTCGGCCATGCCGCCGGCATCGAGACCACCACCGGGCCGCTGGGCCAGGGCATCGCCAACGCCGTCGGCATGGCGCTGGCGGAGCGGCACCTGGCGGCGCAGTTCCCCAGCCTGGTCGATCACCACACCTACGTCGTCGCCGGCGACGGCTGCCTGATGGAAGGCGTCGGCCAGGAGGCGATCACCCTGGCCGGCCATCTCGGCCTGTCCCGGCTGATCGTGCTGTTCGACGACAACGGCATCTCGATCGACGGACCGACCTCGCTGTCGACCAGCGAGGACCACGCCGCCCGTTTCCGCGCCGCCGGCTGGGACGTGCAGCAGATCGATGGCCACGACACCGCCGCCATCGAGGCCGCCATCGCCCGCGCCCGCGTCGCCGACAAGCCCTCGATGATCGCCTGCAAGACGGTGATCGGCTATGGCGCGCCGACCAAGGCCGGCACCGCCGCCACCCACGGCTCGCCGCTGGGCAAGGACGAGATCGCCGGCGCGCGCGAGAAACTGTCCTGGCCGCATGCCGTCTTCGAGATTCCCGAGCCGGTGCTGAAGGCGTGGCGCCATGCCGGCAGCCGCGGCGCGACGATCCGTGCCGCCTGGGAGAAGCAGCTCGCCGAAGCCCCGGTGGCGCAGCGCGACGAGTTCGTGCGCCGCATCCGCGGCGAACTGCCCAAGGGGCTGGACGCCGCCATCGCCGCCTTCAAGCAGAAGGTGCGCGCCGACAAGCCGAGCTGGGCCACGCGCAAGGCCAGCCAGGAAGCGCTGGAGGCGATCAACCCGCTGGTGGTCGAGACCGTCGGCGGCTCGGCCGACCTGACCGGCTCGAACAACACCAAGACCGCCGGGCTGAAGCCGATCACCAGCGCCGACTATTCCGGCCGCTACGTCTATTACGGCATCCGCGAGCACGCCATGGCGGCGGCGATGAACGGTATGGCGCTGCATGGCGGCGTCATTCCCTATGGCGGCACCTTCCTGGTGTTCACCGATTACTGCCGCCCCTCGATCCGCCTCTCCGCCCTGATGGGCCAGCGCGTCATCTACGTCATGACGCACGATTCCATCGGCCTGGGCGAGGACGGCCCGACGCACCAGCCGGTCGAGCAACTGGCGGCGTTGCGCGCCATTCCCAACCTGCTGGTGTTCCGCCCGGCCGACGCCATCGAGACCGCCGAGTGCTGGCAACTGGCGCTGGAAGCGCGCGACCGGCCCTCGGTCATCGCCTTGTCACGCCAGAACCTGCCGACCGTGCGGCACGATGCCGATGGCGGCAATCTCAGCGCCAGGGGCGGCTACGTGCTGGCGGAAGCCAACGGCACGGCGCAGGCCCACCTCATCGCCACCGGTTCGGAGGTCTCCATCGCGCTTGCCGCCCGCAGCCTGCTGCAGAACGAGGGCATCCCGACCGCGGTGGTGTCGCTGCCGAGCTGGGAGCTGTTCGCGGCCCAGGACGCGGCCTACCGGCAGTCGGTGCTGGGCGCGCCGGGCGTGGCGCGGGTGGCGGTGGAAGCGGCGATCGGCTTCGGCTGGGAACGCCATCTGGGTCCCGACGGTATCTTCATCGGCATGACGGGCTTCGGCGCCTCCGCCCCCGCCCCCGCCCTCTACCAGCATTTCGGCATCACCCCCGAGGCCGTCGCCGCGGCGGCGAAAGGGAAACTGGCCGGCAAGGCCTGAACCATAAAAGACTGGAGAACGACGATATGGCAGTACGGGTTGGCATCAACGGCTTCGGCCGCATCGGTCGCAACATCCTGCGCGCGATCTACGAATCGGGCCGCAAGGACATCGAGGTGGTCGGTATCAACGACCTGGGCGACGTGAAGACCAACGCCCACCTGCTGCGCTTCGACTCCGTGCATGGCCGCTTCCCCGGCGAGGTGAAGATCGAGAGCGACGCGATCGACATCGGCCGCGGCAAGATCAAGGTCACCGCCGAACGCGATCCCGCCAAGCTGCCGTGGAAGGAGCTGGGCGTCGACATCGCCATGGAGTGCACCGGCATCTTCACCGCCCGCGACAAGGCCGCGGCCCACCTGACCGCCGGCGCCAAGCGCGTGCTGGTCTCCGCGCCCGCCGACAAGGCCGATCTGACCGTGGTCTATGGCGTCAACCACGACAAGCTTGCCAAGGAGCACCAGGTCGTCTCCAACGGCTCCTGCACCACCAACTGCCTGGCGCCGGTCGCCAAGGTGCTGAACGATGCGGTCGGCATCGAGGTCGGCTACATGACCACGGTGCACGCCTATACCGGCGACCAGCCGACCCTGGACACCATGCACAAGGACCTGCACCGCGCCCGCGCCGCCGCTCTGTCGATCATCCCGACCTCCACCGGTGCGGCCAAGGCGCTGGGCCTGGTGCTGCCGGAACTGGCCGGCAAGCTCGACGGCACCGCCGTGCGCGTGCCGACGCCGAACGTGTCGATGATCGACCTGGTGTTCACCGCCAAGCGCGACACCTCGGTCGAGGAAATCAACGCGGCGATGCAGAAGGCGTCCGAGAGCAACGTGCTGAAGGGCATTCTGGCGGTCAGCAACGATCCGCTGGTCTCCAGCGACTTCAACCACAACCCCGCCTCCTCGACCTTCGATCTCGGCCAGACCCAGATCGTCGGCAAGCGCATGGTGCGGGTGCTGGCCTGGTACGACAACGAGTGGGGCTTCTCCAACCGCATGTCGGACACCGCCGTCGTCATGAGCAAGCTAGGATAATGGCCGACACGCCCGCGCAGACGGTCCGGGACTGGGCCGAAACGCGGGCTGCCCTGCAAGCGGCGCGATCGCAAGGTCGCGCCGTTTTTCTTTGCAGCCCGCCCGGCGCCTCCTCATGGCTGGGCGCGGGCTGGTGGGCGGCGCTGCAGGAGAAGGCGGGCGGCGAGTTCCCCGACGTCGATTTCGTACTGGCGCTGGATTGCGGCGACAGCGCCGGCGATGCCATGGCCGCGATCCGGGCGGGGGTGAAGGCGTTGATTTTCACCGGTGAGAACGATGCGGCGCTGAAACTCGACAACATGGCGGCACAGAGCGCCAGCCGGCTTTACCGTCAACACCCTTGAATTGAATTTATATTATACTTCAATGAACTGCTGCTTAGTGAGTTCGGCCAAGGACATGCATCGCGAGGAAAGGCAACGCTATGCCGGCGAAACGTAAATCGGTGCCTTCTTTTGCCGACGAGCAGGAGGAGCGGGTTTTCTGGGAAAGCGTCGACTCCGGCGATTACGTCGATTGGAGCAAGGCCACGCGCGCCCGTTTCCCCAACCTGAAGCCTTCCACCGAATCGACCAGTCCCTGATCAAGGCGTGGCTGGCCGAGAAGGTCAGAAACTCCTGACCTGACGCCACAAAACGGCCACTTGCGATTGCCAAAAAACGCGGCAAACGCTATCCAACCGCCCGAATCCAGCCCTCAGGCCGTCGCGGCCGCCAAACTCCGGGAGCGCCGAATGAAGATCAGCAAGACCGTCAAACGCATTCTCGACAATTACGAAAGCGACAATCCCGGCACCAAGGCCAATCTGGCCCGCATCCTGATGCACGGCAAGCTGGGCGGCACCGGCAAGATGGTGATCCTGCCGGTCGATCAGGGCTTCGAGCACGGCCCGGCCCGCTCCTTCGCGCCCAATCCGGACGCCTATGATCCGCAGTACCATTTCCAGCTCGCCATCGACGCGGGCCTCAATGCCTATGCCGCCCCGCTTGGCATGATCGAAGCCGGCGCGGGCACCTATGCCGGCGCCATTCCGACCATCCTGAAGGTCAACAGCGCCAACAGCCTCTCGACCAACAAGGACCAGGCCGTCACCGGCAGCGTCATGGACGCGCTGCGGCTGGGCTGCTCGGCCATCGGCTTCACCATCTATCCGGGCTCGGAAGACCAGTTCGCGATGATGGAGGAAATCCGCGAGCTGTCCGAGGAAGCCAAGTCGGTCGGCCTGGCGGTTGTCATGTGGTCCTATCCGCGCGGCGGCAAGCTCGACAAGGCGGGCGAGACCGCGCTCGACATCTGCGCCTATGCCTGCCACATGGCCGCCCTGCTGGGCGCCCACATCATCAAGGTCAAACCGCCGACCGATGTGCTGTGGCAGCCGGAAGCCAAGGCGGTGTACGAGAAGCAGAAGGTCGATCTTTCGACCCAGGCCAAGCGCATCGCCCATGTCATGCAGAGCGCCTTCAACGGCCGTCGCATCGTGGTGTTCTCCGGCGGCGAAGCCAAGGACAACGAGGGCCTCTACAAGGAAGTCCGCGCCCTGCGCGACGGCGGCGCCAACGGTTCGATCATCGGCCGCAACACTTTCCAGCGCCCGCGCGAGGAAGCGCTGGCGCTGCTCGACGGCATCATCAGGATCTACCAGGGCAAGGAATGAGTCCGCCTCCCGCCGCGGGAGCGCCGGAATGAGCGACTGCCAGCTCTACCTGATAACGCCGCCGGACTTCGAGCCGGCGGCGTTCGCGCCTGTGCTCGACGCCGCACTGGCGGCCGGGCCGGTGGCCGCCCTGCAGATCCGGCTGAAACCGGCGGATGACGAGAAGGTCCGCGCCGCCGTCAAGGCGCTGCTGCCGGTCTGCCACGCCCGCAATGTCGCGGTCATCCTCAACGACCGGCCCGACCTCGCCGCTGCGCTGGGCTGCGACGGGGTGCATGTCGGGCAGGACGATGCCTCCTATGCCGAGGCGCGCCGGCTGCTGGGGCCGGACCGCACCGTCGGCGTCACCTGCCACGACTCGCGCCACCTGGCGATGGAAGCGGCCGAGGCCGGCGCCGACTATGTCGCCTTCGGCGCCTTCTTCCCCACCGCCACCAAGGAAGCGAAGACGCGGGCGGATGTCGAGCTGATCGCCTGGTGGTCCGAGCTGATGACCGTGCCCTGCGTCGCCATCGGCGGCATCACGGTCGAGAACTGCCAGCCCCTGATCGCCGCCGGCGCCGATTTCCTTGCCGTCTCCGGCGGCGTCTGGAACCATGAACAAGGTGCGGCGTTTGCGGTCCGGCGGTTCGACGAGAAAATGCGGCTGGGGAAACAACCGACATGAGGGCGTTTTCGATGCGGCGCAGCGGCCTGGCGCTTGGCCTGGCGCTTGGCTTGGCCGGCGGATTGCTGGTGGGCGCAAATCCAGCTTGGACGCAGGATCGCCAGGACGAGCTGGCCGGCGCCTGGGACGGCGGCGTGCTGACCATCCAGATCGAGAACGACTGGTTCGGCGGCCCGCTCAACAAGGACCGGCACTATTCGACCGGCCTGCGGCTGAACTGGATGTCGCCCAATCTCTACGACGCGCCGCAATGGCTGCGCGACTTCACCGACACGCCCGAATACCTGCTGGCGTTCCTCGACGGCCGCAAGGCGGGCCAGGTCAAGCGCCGCTACGGCATTTCGCTGGGCCAGTCGCTCTACACGCCGGAGAACAAGAAAGAGACCGGCCTGCTGAAGGACGAACGTCCCTACGCGGCCTGGCTCTATCTCGGTTTCTCGCTGCAGACCATCCGCTACGACGCCGAGAAGCCCGACCGGCAGCAGGACGCGATCCGCCAGGACACCTGGCAGCTCGATGTCGGCGTGGTGGGTCCGGCGGCGCTGGGCCGGCAGGTGCAGAACAACTTCCACAAGCTGATCGGCGTCGACAAGAGCTACGGCTGGGACAACCAGTTGAAGAACGAGCCGGGCGTCAACCTGACTTTCGAGCGCAAGTGGCGCATCGGCCGCGCCGTGCTGTTCGACGATCCGATCAAGCTGCGCTCCGACGTGGTGCCGATGGTCGGCGTGTCGGTCGGCAACGTGAATACCTACGCCGCCGCCGGCGCCATCGTGCGGCTGGGCCAGGATCTGGGCAACGATTTCGGCCCGCCGCGCATCCGCCCTTCCCTGCCCGGCTCGGAGACCTTCGACCTGGAGGATCCGTTCGGCTGGTATATTTTCGCCGGCGTCGAGGGCTCGGCGGTGGCGCGCAACATCGCGCTGGACGGCAACACCTTCCGCGACAGCCACAGCGTCGACAAGAAGATCTTCGTCGCCGATTTCATGGCCGGCGCCGCCGTCTTCATCGGCCGCACCAGGCTGGCCTACACCCACGTGCTGCGCACCAAGGAGTACAAGGGCCAGAAGGGCATGGACCAGTACGGCGCACTGACCTTCAGCGTCGGGTTCTGAGCCGCTTTGCTGGTTACAGAGTAAATTCACACGTTCTGACGGGATCGCGAGCGATCCCGTCAGAACGTGATTTGCTCTACTCCGTCACCGGCAGCCACAGCACGTCTTCGATGCGGGCAGCGCCGCTGGCCAGCATGGCCAGCCGGTCGAAGCCCAGCGCCACGCCGCTGCACTCGGGCAGCCCGTGTTCCAGCGCGGCGAGGAAATCCTCGTCCACCGGATAGCGCTCACCGTAGAGCTTCTCCTTCAGCGCCATGTCGGCCGCGAAGCGGCGGCGCTGGATCGCGGCATCGGTCAGTTCGCCATAGCCGTTGGCCAGCTCGACGCCGCAGACGTAAAGCTCGAAGCGTTCCGCCACCAGCGCATCGCCCGGCTTGACCCGCGCCAGCGCGGCCATCGACACCGGGTATTCGTAGAGCAAGGTCGGCGCGCCGAAGCCCAGCTTCGGCTCGATGCGCTCGAACATGATGCGGAAGAACAGATCCTCCCAGCGATCGCCTTCGTGCGGAACGATGCCCAAAGGGGTAGCCGCCTGCGCCAGCACAGCGAGATCGGGATCGGCCGGATCGCGTCGCGTCGTCGCCAGCAGATCGATGCCGGCATATCTGGCGAAGGCTTCCGCCACGGTCAGCATCTCGACATCGGCGGCCGGATCGCAGGCCTCGCCATTCCACGTCAGCAGCGGGCGTCCCGCGGCCAGCGCCGCCACATGCAGCAGGCTGGCGCAATCGGCCATGATCGTGTCGTAGGATTCGCGCGCGCGATACCATTCCAGCATGGTGAACTCGGGATGGTGCAGGGCAGAGCGCTCGGCGTTGCGGAAGGCGCGGGCGAACTGGAACGGGCGCGGCACGCCGCCGGCCAGCAGCTTCTTCATGGCGAATTCGGGCGAGGTGTGCAGGTAGCGCGCCCGCTGTTCGCCCGACGGCGTCTCCAGGCTGGTGGCGAAGGCCTTCAGATGCGGCTCCATGCCGGGCGAGACCTGCAGTACGGGCGTCTGCACCTCGACGAAGCCGCGTTCGACGAACCAGTCGCGCACCGCGCCCTCGATGCGCCCCCGCGCCCGCAGATAAGGCAGCCGCTCGGCCAGAAGGTCGGGCCGCCAGTAAGCTGCGCCCTTTTTCGGCGATCCGCCGCCGCTCATCGATTACCCGCTCCCATGCTGCAAGGCCTTACGCCAGCCCTACCGCACCGTCCAGAGCCTTGATTTCCAAGGCGGGATCGGTCGTTGCCTGAGGCCCGTTCGTTTGCTAGCTTCCGCGCGCTTTCGCGGCCGGACGCCCGGCGCCGCCGCGACCCGCTCTTTGAACGCCCAACCCAGCGATAAGGCTTCCCATGAAAGTGCCTATTAATACGATCCGCGTCGGCAACGTCATCGAGTACAAGAACAAGCTGTGGGTGGCGTCCAAGGTGCAGCACATCAATCCCGGCAAGGGCGGCGCCTTCGTCCAGCTCGAGGCCAAGGCGCTGCTTGACGGCAACAAGCTGCAGGAGCGTTTCCGCACCGCCGAGACCATCGAGAAGGTGCATATCGACGAGCACGAGTGCACCTTCCTGTTCCACGACGCCAACGGCTACACCTTCATGGACAAGGAAAGCTTCGAGCAGATCGTGGTGGCGGAGGACATGCTGGAGGGCGACCAGGGCAAGTTCCTGCAGGACGGCATGGAAGTGCTGGTGTCGCTCTACGAGGGCAAGCCGGTCGGCGTCGAGCTGCCGGCGTCGGTGACCCTGACCATCACCGAGGCCGACGCGGTGGTGAAGGGCCAGACCGCCTCCTCCTCCTACAAGCCGGCGATCCTGGAGAACGGCGTGCGCGTCATGGTGCCGCCGCATATCGGCGCCGGTACCCGCATCGTCGTCAACATCGCCGACGGCACCTATATCGAGCGGGCAAAAGATTGAGCGGCGGCAGATCCCCCACCGGCGGCGGCAGCGGCAAAATCCCGCCCCGCACCGCCCGGGTGGGCCGCGCGCCGGCGACCACCGGACGCGAACGCGAGAACGCCTCGCCGCGCCATCGCGGCGCGCTCTCCGGCCGCTCGCCCGGCATCACCGTGATGATCAACGCCGCCATGAAGGCGGCGCGCTCGCTGCGCCGCGACTTCGGCGAGATCGAGAACCTGCAGGTCTCCGAAAAAAGTCCGTCCGACTTCGTGTCGCAGGCCGACATGCGGGTCGAGGCGTTCCTGCGCGAGGAGCTGATGAAGGTGCGGCCGGGCTACGGCTTCCTGGGCGAGGAAGGCAGCGCAATCGAAGGCGACGGCCGGCATCGCTTCATCGTCGATCCGCTGGACGGCACCACCAACTTCCTGCACGGCATCCCCCATTTCGCCCTTTCCATCGCGCTGGAGCGCGACGGCGAGATCGTGGCCGGCGTGGTCTACGAGCCGATCGGCGACGAGCTGTTCTGGGCCGAGAAGGGAGCCGGCGCCTTTCTCGACACCGCCTTCACCAAGTCGCGCCGCCTGCGCGTCTCGGGCCGCCGCCGGCTGGGCGAATGCCTGATCGGCACCGGCATCCCCTTTCGCGGCCGCGGCGACCATTCCGCGTTCCTGAAGGAGATGGGCGCGGTGATGGCCGAGGCGGCCGGCATCCGCCGCCTGGGCGTGGCCTCGCTCGACCTGGCCTTCGTCGCCGCCGGGCGGCTGGACGGCTTCTGGGAGGCCGGGCTGAAGCCCTGGGACGTGGCGGCCGGCGTGCTGCTGGTGCGCGAGGCCGGCGGCATGGTGAGCGAGATCGGCGGCCGGGCCCACAAGCTGGACAGCGCCACCGTGCTGGCGACCAACGCCCATATCGGCCAGCCGCTCGACCGCCTGCTGCGCCAGGCTGCCCGCGATTGAGGCAGGCGCGGCTGCAAAAAGTCGCAGCCGCGGCCGGAGGCGGCGGCTGCGCATTTTCCCGCAAGTATTTGTTTCGGCAAAGGGTTGCTGCTGGCGACCCCCCTCCTGTATTCTGTCCTTGCTTTCAGCCACTCCCCTGCCTTTTCGGCCCGGACGGGATGACGATGGTTTTTCGGCGCACAATCCCCGGCACGATCCTGGGCGCGACCGGCCTGAGCATCAGCTCGGGCTTGGCGCTGGCCCTGCTTTCACTCTCCGCCACTCCCGCTATGGCCCAGCACTATACCGTCATCGGCCAGCCCGGCCCGGCGGTGGTGGTCGACACCTCGGTGCTCGACGAGCTCGGCCCGCCCAACAACATCGGCACCGCCACCCAGGCTGACACGGCCAACCGCTTC
>JBBCJW010000016.1:0-39046 GCA_037190765.1 Alphaproteobacteria bacterium | reverse complement strand
CGCGGCCGCCGCTTCGGCCAGGCCTGCGTGCTGGCGGCGGAACTGCCGGCGGAGGTGGAATGGCTGCACTGCCACTTCCTGCACACCCCGGCCTCGGTGACGCGCTATGCGGCGATGATGCGGGGGCTGGCGTGGAGCGGCTCGGCCCATGCCAAGGACATCTGGACCACGCCCGACTGGGAGATCGCCGAGAAGCTGGCCGATTGCCGCTTCCTGGTCACCTGCACCGAGGTCGGGTTCAAGCGCCTGCAGTCGCTGGCGCCCGATCCGGCGCGCGTCGAGCTGCTCTATCACGGGCTGGATTTCGCGCATCTGCTGCCGCCCGATGAAGCGCTGCGGCCGGCGCGCGACGGCAGCGATGCCGGCGATCCGGTGCGACTGCTCTCCGTCGGCCGCTGCGTCGAGAAGAAGGGCTTCGACGATCTGCTGCGTGCCCTGGCGCAACTGCCGCCGGACCTGCACTGGCGGCTGCACCAGATCGGCGGCGGGCCGCTGCGGCCCCGGCTGGTGGCGCTGGCGAAGGAGCTGGGCATCGACGGGCGCTGCCGCTTCGACGGCGCCCGCCCGCAGCAGGACGTGTTCGCCGCCTATCGCGACAGCGATCTCTTCGCCCTGACGGCGCGGGTGGCCGAGGACGGCGATCGTGACGGGCTGCCCAACGTGCTGATGGAGGCGCAGAGCCAGGGCCTGGCCTGCCTCGCCACCAGGATCGGCGCCATCGCCGAGCTGATCGAGCCGGACGCCACCGGGCTGCTGGTCGCCAGCGGCGACATTGCGGCCATGGCGACCGGGCTGGAGCGGCTGATGCGCGATCCGGCGCTGCGGCAACGGCTGGGGACGGCCGGCCGCCACCGGGTGCGGCAGGACTTCTCCTTCGGCGACGGCATCGACAGGCTTTACGCCCGTTTGGGCCATCTGGCATAGCAGGCCCATGCGCATCGCCTACTACACGCCGCTGAAAGCGCCGGGGCATCGGGTGCCGTCGGGCGATCGCACCGTGGCGCGCGCGCTGCGCGACCTGCTGCGCGGCGCCGGGCACGAGGTGATCGGCATTTCCCGGCCCGATCACGCCAGCCGTCTGCCGCAGCCGGACATGCAGCGCCGGCACCGTACCCAGGTCGAACGCGAGCACGCCGCCCTGCTGCAGGGCGACGGCGATTTCGACCTGTGGTTCACCTATCACGTCTATTACAAGGTGCCCGACTGGATCGGCCCGCGCATCGCCCGCCGCCGGCGCATCCCCTATGTCGCGGCCGAGGTCTCCTACGCGCCCAAGCGGGCCGGCGGGCCGTGGGATCTGGGCCATCGCCAGGTCGCGGCCGACATCCGGGCGGCCGACCTGATCCTCAACCTCAACCCGGTCGATGCCGATTGCGTGCGGCCGCTGATGCGCGCCCGCGCCCGGATGCTGGACGTACCGCCGTTTCTGGCGGCGCGCGCCTACCGGACGGCGGCGCTGCGGCGCGAACAACACGAGACGGCTTTGCGCGCGACCGTGAAGGCGGGGAAAAGAACGCCGCTGCTGCTGGCCGTTGCGATGATGCGCCAGGGCGACAAGCTCGCCTCCTATCGCGTGCTGGGCCAGGCGCTGGCGGGGCTGCTGGATCGCGACTGGCGTCTGGTGGTGGCCGGCGACGGCGAGGCGCGGGCCGAGGTGGAGGAGGCGCTGCAGCCGCTGGGCCGGCGCGTGCACTACCTTGGCCAGCAATCGCCGCAGCGCCTGCCGGCGCTCTATGCCGCCTGCGATCTCTATGTCTGGCCCGCGATCCGGGAGGCCTGGGGCATGACCCTGCTGGAAGCGCAGGCGGCCGGACTGCCGGTGGTCGCCGGCCGCACCGGCGGCGTGCCCAACGTGGTCGACGAGGGCCGCACCGGGCTGCTGCCCACGGTCGGCGATGCCGACGCCTTCGCCGCTTCGGTGGCGGCGCTGCTGGACGAGCCGGCGCGGCGGCGGGCGATGGGCGCGGCGGCGATGGCGTGGGTGAAACGGCGGCATGACATTGCCGCGGTGCGCGGCGTGGTGAGCCAGGCGCTGGAACAGGCCCGGGCGAGGCGGGCATGACCCTGCTGGCCGTCATCCGGCACGGGCCGACGGAGTGGAATGCGGCGAGGAAGCTGCAGGGCATGGCCGATATTCCGCTGTCGGCGGCAGGCCGCGAGCTGGTCGCCGCCTGGAAGCTGCCGGAGGAATTCCGCAACTGGCGCTTTCTCGCCAGCCCGCTGCAGCGCGCCCAGGAGACGGCGCGGCTGCTGGGCGCGGTGGAACTGGTGTCCGAGCCGCTGCTGCGCGAGATGAGCTTCGGCGACTGGGAAGGCTTCACCATCAAGGAGCTGGCGGCGCGCGGCGATCCGGCCGAGTTCCAGGCCAATGCCGATCGCGGCCTGGACATGCTGCCGCCCAACGGCGAATCGCCGCGCATGGTGATCGAGCGGCTGAAGATCCTGCTGCAGCGGCTGGCGCAGGAGGGCGAGCCCACCATCGCCGTCTGCCACAAGGGCATCATCCGCGCGCTGCTGGCGCTGGCCACCGGCTGGCCGATGCTGGGCAAGCAGCCGGTGAAGCTCGACTGGTCCTCGCTGCACTGCTTCCGGCTGGAGCCGGACGGCACGCCGCGGCTCGACCGCATCAATATCAGCCTGCGCGGCGAGACTGCCGAATGACGGGCAGGGTTCTCTTCTATTGCCAGCATCTGCTGGGCATCGGCCATCTGCGCCGCGCCGCCACCCTGGCGCGCGCGCTGGCGCTGGCTGGCCATGACGTGACCCTGGTATCGGGCGGCGAAAGCGTGCCGCATCTGGATTGCGCGCCGGCCTCGCTGGCGCAGCTGCCGCCGGTGCGGGCGGTCGACAAGTTCTTCAAGGTGCTGGTCGACGAGAGCGGCACCAAAATCGACGACGCTTTCAAGGCGGCGCGGGCAGCGCAGCTGGTGGCGCTGTTCGAGCGGCTTCGTCCCGACGTGGTGCTGACCGAGATGTTTCCCTTCGGCCGCCGCCAGCTGCGCTTCGAGCTGATCCCGTTGCTCGAGGCGGCCAGGGCGGCGCCGTGGCGGCCGCGCATCGCCAGCTCGGTGCGCGACATCCTGGTGATGTCGCCCAAGCCGGAGCGCATCGACGAGATGCTGGGACTGGTGGAGCAGTACTACGACGCCGTGCTGGTGCATGGCGACAGCGACCTCATTCCCTTCGACGCCACTTTCGCGCCCGCCGCGCGCATCGCCGACCGGCTGGTCTATACCGGCTATGTGGTCGAGACGCGGGAGCCGACGCGCGGCCCCGAGGCGCCCGGCCATGGCGAGGTCGTGGTCTCCGCCGGCGGCGGCGCGGTCAGCGAGCCGCTGCTGCAGGCGGCGATGGCGGCGCGGGCATTGACGGGGCTGAAGGACAGGACCTGGCGGTTGCTGGTCGGCCACAACCTGCCGCAGGACCGTTTCGAAGCGCTTCAGGCGGCCGCACCCGCCGGCGTCGTCGTGGAACGCGCGCGCGCCGATTTCGTCACCTTGCTGGCCAATGCCACCCTGTCGATCAGCCAGGGCGGCTACAACACGGTGATGGAGACGCTGAAATTCGGCCGCCGCGCGGTGGTGGTGCCCTATGCCGGCGGCCTGGAAACCGAACAGACCTTGCGCGCCGAGCTGCTGGGCCGGCGCGGCCTGATCCAGATCGTCGACGAGACCACCATGACGGCGCAATCCATGGCCGCGGCGGTCGATCGCGCCATGGCCGGGCCGGAACTGGCCGGCAGGCTCAGCGTCGATCTCGACGGCATGGCCAAATCGGTTGCCGCCATCGGCGATCTGGTGGCCGCCGGGGCGCGCGGCTGACCATGGCCGGCGAGGATTTCGCGCCCCTGATCGCCGTGCTCGACCGCTTCGCGGCAGCAGGGCGGACCGCCACGCTGTGGTGGCGCGACGACGATGCCGCCGCGCCCTCGGCCGCCCTCGACCGGTTGCTGGACCTGGCGGCGCGCCATGGCGTGCCGTTGGCGCTGGCGGTGGTCCCCGCCCTGGCCGATGACAGGCTGGCGCAGCGCCTGGGCGCGGGCGATGCGGCTGTCGGGGTATTGCAGCATGGCTATGCGCACCAGAACCATGCCACCGCGCCGGACAAGAAGATCGAATTGGGGCCGCAGCGGCCGGCGCAGATGGTGATCGGCGAGCTGGCGACCGGCTGGCTGCGTCTGGAAAGCCTGTTCGCCGCCCGCGCCCTGCCGGTGCTGGTGCCGCCATGGAACCGGCTGGCGCCTTTTCTGGTGCCGGTGCTGCCCGAATTGGGCTATCGAGGGCTGTCGCAATTCGGTCCGCGGAAGCGTGTCATGCCCGTGCAAGGTCTGCTGCAGGTGAACTGTCATGTCGATCCCATCGACTGGCATGGCACGCGCGGTTTTGCCGGGCGCCGGCAGGCGGTGGCGTCCTTCGTCGCCCATCTGGCGCTGCGGCTGGACGATGCGCAGGGGGCGGCTGCGGGGGAGCCCACCGGACTGATGACGCATCACGCCGCCCACGATCCCGCCATGTGGGAATTTCTCGATGAAGTTCTGATGGTTACCAGCAATCATCCGGCCGCGCGCTGGCTGGCGCCGCAGGACGTTTTCGCACCATGAACGGCGAGGCGCTGCAATACCGTCGCGAGGCGCTGCTCGGCGACTACCTGCGCGCGCTGTGCGGGGCGGCGCTGACCGGCACGCCGATGTTCTTCGTCGGCGGCAGTCCCGTCACTTTGGCCATTCTGGGCGTTCTTACCGCTTTATTTGCAGTCTTCGGATTTCGTACTCTGGTCCGCCACTCGACGACGGTGGTGCTGAGTCCGGAAGGGGTCCGGGCGCGGGGCTTGCTGGGTGGGGAGATTGCCTGGCGCGAGCTCGACGAGCTGCGGCTTGGCTATTACACGACCCGGCGCGACCGGCAGGGGGGATGGATGCAGCTCACGCTGCGGGGTGGAAAACGGCGCCTGAAGTTCGATTCCTCGCTTGAGGGATTCGACCGGCTGACGCGCCAGGCCGCACGGGCGGCCAACGCCCGGAACATCGAGTTGTCGGATGCAACGCAGGCTAATCTCGCCGCGATGAACATTGGCGCGCCGTCGATCGCGGCGGGCGGCACCAACTGAGCGGGCGGGACATGGTCGATCTGCTGCAGGTTCGCGATCTGAAGATCGACTTCCGCGTCCATGAGGGGACGATAAGGGCGGTGGACGGCGCCTCCTTCCGCGTCCGCCCCGGCTCGACCGTCGCCATCGTCGGCGAGTCCGGTTCGGGCAAGTCGGTGTGCAGCCAGGCCATCATGGGCATCCTGCCGCGGGTCGGCCACATCGCCGGTGGGCAGATCCTGTTCAACGATCCGCTGACCGGCGCCACCACCGACATCGCCGCGCTCGACCGCAACAGCGACAGGATGCGCGCCATCCGCGGCGGCCGCATCTCCATCATCTTCCAGGAGCCGATGACCTCGCTCTCGGCCCTGCACACGGTGGGCGACCAGATCGGCGAGGCGCTGATGCTGCACCGGGACGTGTCGAAGCCGGAAGCGATGGAGCTGGTGGCCGACATGCTGCGCATGGTCGGCTTCCCCGATCCCAAGCGGGCGCTGCGCACCTATCCCTTCGAGCTGTCGGGCGGCTTGCGCCAGCGCGCCATGATCGCCATGGCGCTGGTGTGCCGCCCCGCCCTGCTGATCGCCGACGAGCCCACCACCGCGCTCGACGTCACCATCCAGGCGCAGATCCTGAAGCTGATCCAGGACCTGCAGGCCGAGCTGGGCATGGCGGTGCTGATGATCACCCACGATCTGGGCGTGGTCGCCAACATGGCCCAGGAAGTGGTGGTGATGTATCGCGGCAAGGTGGTGGAGAGCGGGCCGCTGGACGAGATTTTCCGCCAGCCCGAGCATCCCTATCTGCGCGCTCTGCTGCGCGCCATACCGCGCTTCGATATGAAGCCGGGCGAAAGGCTGATGCCGATCCGCGAGATCCGCAGCACCACCGGGCACCTGCTGGCCGACAAGGAGCCGTGGCCGCGCCAGGCCGACGAGGCGCCGATGCTGTCGGTGCGTGGCGTGGCCAAGACCTACGCCATCCGCAAGGCCGAGACGATGAAGCAGCAGCTCTTCGGCGGCGGCGCGCGGCGGCAGGTCAGGGCGGTGCAGGACGTCGGCTTCGACGTGGCGCGCGGCGAGTGCCTGGGGCTGGTGGGCGAATCGGGCTGCGGCAAGACCACGCTGTCGAAGATCCTGATGCGCGCCATCACGCCGGACGCCGGTAGCATCACTTTCAACGACCGCGGCAGGCCGGTCGACGTGCTGGCGCTGCAGGGCAACGACCTGACCGAATTCCGCAAGCGGCTGCAGTTCATCTTCCAGGACCCGTTCAGCTCGCTCAATCCGCGCATGACGGTGTTCGACATCATCGCCGAGCCGCTGATCATCCATAACGTCGGCGACGGCGAGCACCGGCGCGAGATGGTGCGCGAACTGATGCAGCTGGTCGGCCTCGACCCGCGGCACCTGAACCGCTATCCGCATTCCTTCTCCGGCGGCCAGCGCCAGCGCATCGGCATCGCCCGCGCCCTGGCGCTGAAGCCCGACATGGTGATCTGCGACGAGCCGGTATCGGCGCTCGACGTGTCGATCCAGGCGCAGATCCTGAACCTGCTGAAGGATCTGCAGGAGCGGCTGGGCCTGACCTATCTCTTCATCTCGCACAATCTGGCGGTGGTCGACTACATCGCCGACCGCATCGCGGTGATGTGCGCGGGCCAACTGGTCGAGCTGGCGCCGGGCGAGATGCTGTTCCGCAACCCGGTGCATCCCTACACCAAGGCGCTGCTGGCGGCGGTGCCCGATCCCGATCCCGAGGCGCGGCTCGACCTGGGCGCGCTGATGGAAGGCAAGGCGTCCGACCCCACCGCCTGGCCCGCACCCTTCACCGCCGGCGAGGAGCCGCTGCAGTGGATCGACCTGGGCGGCGGCCATTTCGTGCGCGCGGCCGCCGATTCCGAACCGATGCGCCTTGCCGCCAGCGGAGGACGGCGATGACCCGCCTGCTTACCCTGTTCCTGGTCGCCCTGCTGGCGCTCCCCGCGCTGGCGACGGCGCAGAACTACAAGGAAACGCCGTTCCTGGCCGCCGACGTGCAGTCGGGCAAGCTGCCGTCCATCGCCCAGCGCCTGCCGCAGTCGCCGCTGGTGGTGCCGGCCGAAGGCAATCCCCGCCAGGGCGGCGAGATCAACGTGCTGATGGCCACCGCCCGCGACGTGCGCATGATGGTGGTGTACGGCAATGCGCGCCTGGTCGCCTACGACGAGAACCTGCAGCTCAAGCCCGACCTGCTGGAGAATCTGGAGGTCGAGGAAGGCCGCATCTTCACCCTGCACCTGCGCAAGGGGCATCGCTGGTCCGACGGCGCGCCCTTCACCACCGAGGATTTCCGCTACTGGTGGGACGACGTCGCCAACAACCGCGAACTCAACCTGTCCGGCCCGCCGCAGGACATGCTGGTGGATGGCGAGCCGCCGCAGATCGACATCATCGACGAGACCACCATCCGTTTCACGTGGAAGGAGCCCAACGCCAATTTCCTGCCGTCGATCGCCGGCGCCTCGCCGATGTGGATCTTCCGCCCGGCGCACTACCTCAAGAAATTCCACGTCAAGTACGCTGAGCCCAGGGCGCTGGAACAGGCGATCGAACGGGAGCGCACCGGCAACTGGGCACGGCTGCACAACAAGCTCGACGACCTCTACCGCAACGAGAACCGCGACATGCCGCGGCTCGATCCCTGGGTGCCGATCTCGCGCCCGCCGACCCAGCGCTTCCTGTTCGTGCGCAACCCCTTCTACCACCGCGTCGACGCCAACGGTGTGCAACTGCCCTATCTCGACCGCGTGGTGATGAACATCGCCTCGGGCAGCCTCATTCCGCTGAAGACCGGTTCGGGCGAGGCCGACCTGCAGGCCCGCTACCTGCGCTTCGACAATTTCACCTTCCTGAAGAAGGGCTCCAGGCAGTACGGCTTCGACGTGCGGCTGTGGCAGACCGCGCGCGGCTCGCACATGGCGCTGTTCCCCAACCTCAACGTCAACGACCCGGTATGGCGCACCTTGGTGCGCGACGTGCGTTTCCGCCGCGCGCTCTCCATGGCGATCGACCGCGAGGAGATCAACGAGGTGCTGTTCCTGGGCCTGGCGATCCCGGCCAACAACACGGTGCTGCCGGCCAGCCCGCTGTTCCGGCCGGAATACCAGAAGGAATGGGCGCAGTTCGACGTCGCCGCGGCCAACAAGCTGCTGGACGAGATCGGCCTGACCAAGCGCGACGAGCGCGGCGTGCGCCTGCTGCCGGACGGCCGGCCGCTGGCCATCATCGTCGAGACCGCCGGCGAGAACACCGAGGAAACCGACGTGCTGCAGCTGGTGCACGATTCCTGGCAGAAGATCGGCGTCAAGCTCTACAGCAAGCCGCAAAGCCGCGACATCCTGCGCAACCGGGTGTTCTCCGGTGATGCGCTGATGTCGGTGTGGAGCGGGCTGGAAAACGGCGTGCCGCAGCCGGGCTCGATCCCCGCCGAGCTGGCGCCGACCAGCCAGGTGCAGCTGCAGTGGCCGAAATGGGGCCAGTATTTCGAGACCGGCGGCCGCAACGGCGAGGCCATCGACACCGACTGGGGCAAGCGGCTGATGGAGGCGCTGCAGCAGTGGCAGCGCAGCTTCGATCCGGCGGAACAGGCGCGGCTGTGGCACGAGATGCTGCAGATCAACACCGAGCAGGTCACCAGCATCGGCCTCGTCGCCGGCGTGCCGCAGCCGGTGGTGGTCAGCAACCGGCTGAAGAACGTGCCGGAGAAGGGCATCTACAACTGGGATCCGGGCGCCTTTTTCGGCATGTACCGGCCGGACAGTTTCTGGCTCGCATCGGGCAGCTAGGGGATCGATCGTGCTGCATTACGTGCTCAGGCGCCTGTTCATCATGATCCCAACCCTGCTGGTGATCAGCGCGCTGGTGTTCTTCATCATCCACCTGCCGCCGGGCGACTTCCTGTCGTCCAAGATCGACGAATTGCTGGCCCAGGGCGGCGGCGACGCCATGGCCAAGGCCGAGGCGCTGCGCCAGCAATACGGGCTCGACCAGCCGCTGATGGTGCGCTACTTCGACTGGGTCTGGGGCATCCTGCAGGGCGATTTCGGCATCTCCTTCGAATACGACCTGCCGGTGACCGACGTGATCGGCGAGCGCATCCTGCTCACCATGGTGATGGAAACCGCCACCATCGCCTTCATCTGGATCGTCTCCTTCGTCATCGGCGTCTACGCCGCCACCCACCAGTACCGCTTCGGCGACTACGCCGCCTCGTTCATCGGCTTCATCGGCCTGGCGACGCCGAACTTCCTGCTGGCGCTGGTGCTGCTCTATCTCGCCAAGGTGTGGTTCGGCATTTCGGTCGGCGGCCTGATGGACCCGCAATACATCGACGCGCCCTGGTCGTGGGAGAAGATAAAGTCCGTAATGTCGCACCTGATCATCCCGGTGGTGGTGATCGGCACCTCGGGCACCGCCGGCATGATCCGCCGCCTGCGCGCCAACCTGCTCGACGAATTGCAGAAGCAATACGTCGTCACCGGCCGCGCCAAGGGCCTGCCGCCGATGCGGCTGCTGATGAAGTACCCGCTGCGGCACGCGCTGAACCCGTTCATCGCCGATATCGGCAACATCCTGCCGGAAGTAATCTCCGGGTCGGTGATCGTCTCGGTGGTGCTGTCGCTGCCGACCACCGGCCCGATGCTGCTGGCGGCGCTGAAGAGCCAGGACACCTATCTGGCCGGCACCTTCCTGCTGTTCGTCGCCGGGCTGACCGTGGTCGGCACGCTGATATCGGACCTGCTGCTGGCCGCGCTCGACCCGCGCATCCGGCTGGGCGCCAAGGCGGAGAAGTAGCATGACCGATCCGCGCCAGCCCGCCGCTCCCGGCCCCGACGACGACCGCCTGCCGCATTACGTCACCCGCGAGCCGTGGGATCCCTACGTCGACGACCGCCTGACGCCGGCGCAGGAAAAATACTACATGGCCGGCCAGTGGAAGCTGATGTGGTGGAAGCTGAAACGCCACAAGCCGGCGGTGATCTGCGGCATCTTCCTGCTGTTCATGTACGCCACCACGCTGGTCAGCGAATGGATCGCGCCCTACGAACAGCAGAGCCGCCACATCACGCACATTTTCGCCCCGCCGCAGAGCCTGCACCTGTTCCACGAGGGCAGCTTCGTCGGCCCCTTCGTCTACGGGCTGAAGATGGAGCGCGATCCCGACACGCTGCAGCGCGTCTACACCGAGGATCGCAGCAAGGTGCAGCCCCTGCGCTTCTTCTGCATGGGCGACAGATACCAGTTCTGGGGCATGCTCGAAGGCCGCTTCCACTTCGTCTGCCCGGCCGAAGGCGGCACCTTCTTCCTGCTCGGCACCGACCGGCTAGGACGCGACATGTTCTCGCGCATCGTCTATGCGGCGCGCATCTCGCTGACCGTCGGCCTGTTCGGCATCACCCTGAGCTTCATTCTCGGGCTGGTGATCGGCGGCATCGCCGGTTATTACGGCGGCTGGATCGACAGCGTCGTGCAGCGCATCATCGAGATCATCCGCTCCTTCCCGCATCTGCCGCTGTGGCTTGCCCTCTCTGCCGCCTTGCCGGTGAGCTGGTCGCCGATCCTGATCTATTTCGGCATCACCATCATCCTGGCGCTGCTCGACTGGCCGGGCCTGGCGCGCGCGGTGCGCTCCAAGCTCCTGGCCCTGCGCGAGGAGGATTTCGCCCTGGCCGCGCACCTGATGGGCGCGCCGCCCAAGCGCATCATCGGCCGCCATCTCATTCCTTCCTTCATGTCGCACCTGATCGCCTCGGCGACCCTGTCGATCCCGTCGATGATCCTGGCGGAAACCGCGCTGTCCTTCCTCGGCCTGGGCCTGCGCCCGCCGATCACCTCGTGGGGCGTGCTGCTGAACGAGGCGACCGACATCAACGTCGTGGCCGTCAATCCGTGGCTGATGCTGCCGGTGGTGCCGGTGATCCTGGTCATTCTCGCGTTCCAGTTCCTGGGCGACGGGCTGCGCGATGCGGCCGATCCCTATCACTGAAGGCGGGATTTGTTCTAGAATCCGGCTATCGACTTCGTTCCTTGGGGGAGGACGCGGTGAAGCGTTGGGGGATATGCGCCATGGTCGTGGCGCTGGCGGCAGGGGCGTTCGCCACGCCGGCGGAAGCCCAGTCCCGGGCCGAGCGCGAGGAATATCTGCGCTTCTGCAACAAGCACACGCGCAAGGTCCAGGTCGCGGTCGCCTGGCTCAGCGGCGAGAAAACCGCCAGCGGCCGGCAGATCGTGATCTCGAAAGGCTGGTACGGCATCGAGCCGGGCAAGTGCTCGACCCTGGTCAGCGGGCCGCTGCCCTATCGCTACTATTACTACTACGCCCAGGACAACGATCGCTCCGAATGGCGCGGCGAATATCCCGTCTGCATCAGCGAAAAGGCCTTCACCATCAAGGACACGCAATGCGGCGACGGCTACAAGCGGCGCAATTTCCGCCAGATCGACACGCAGGGGCGCAAGCGGCTGTCGCTCAATCTGAGCTGAGCCCGATCTATTCCTTGATGCTTGGGGCAAATTCACACGTTCTGACGGAATCGAGAGCGATTCCGTCAGAACGTGATTTGCTCTATTTGCCGATGCAGAACTCGCGGAACACGATGTCGAGCATGTCCTCGACGTCGACCCGGCCGGTGATGCGGCCCAGCGCCCGCGCCGCCAGCCGCACGTCCTCCGCCGCCAGTTCCGGCAGTTCCTGACCGTCCTGCGCCCGCCGCAGCGCCGCCAGGCATTCTTCCAGCGCCAGCCGGTGGCGTTGGCGGGTCAACGGCACGCCGCCGCCGTCGAGCAGGGCGGCGACCCGCTGCTGCAGGCGGGCCAGCAATGCCTCGATGCCCGCACCGGTGCGCACCGAGATCGCCAGCACTCCGTCTGGCCGCACGGTCTGCGGTGCCAGGTCGATCTTGTTCAGCACCACGATGTCGCCGGGCGCGATCAGCGCTTGCAGCATTGCCGGCGTTTCGCCCGCCGCCGCATCCAGCACCACCAGCCGCAGATCCGCCCCGCGCGCCCGCTGCTCGGCGCGTCGCACGCCCTCGCGCTCGATCTCGTCGCCGGTCTCGCGCATGCCGGCGGTGTCGGCCAGCGTCACCGGCCAGCCGCCGAGATCGAGATGGACCTCGATCACGTCGCGGGTGGTGCCGGCCTGGGCCGAGACGATGGCGACGTCGCGTTTCGCCAGCAGGTTCAGCAGCGATGACTTGCCGGCATTCGGCGGCCCGACAATGGCGATCTGCGCCCCCTCGCGCAGCCGTTCGCCGCGCCCGGCATCGTCCAGATGCGCTGCGATCTCCCCGGCCAGCGCGGCGAGCGCGGGCCGCACCGCCTGCGCCGTGTCCTGCGGCAGGTCCTCGTCGGGAAAATCGATGTCGGCTTCCAGATGCGCCAGCGCGCGCAGCAGCCGGCCGCGCCAGTCCTCATAGAGCGCGCCCAGCGCGCCGTCGAGCTGGCGCAGCGCCTGGCGCCGCTGGGCGGCGGTCTCGGCGGCGACCAGGTCGGCGATCGCTTCGGCTTCGGTGAGGTCGAGCTTGCCGTTCTCGAAGGCGCGGCGGGAGAACTCGCCCGGTTCGGCGGGGCGCAGGCCGGGCAGGCGGCTCAGCGCCTCGGCAAGGGCGGCGGACACGGCGCGCCCGCCATGCACATGCAGCTCGACCACGTCCTCGCCGGTGAAACTGGCCGGCGCGGGAAACCACAGCGCCAGCGCGCGGTCGATCACCTCGCCGCTGGCCGGATCGTTGAGCGTGCGCAGGCTGGCCCGCCGCGGTGCGGGCAGTGCGGTGCCGCTCAGGGCCTGCAGGGCGTCGCCCGCCCTGTCGCCCGACAGGCGCAGCACAGCGACGCCGCCTTTGCCGGGCGGCGTGGCCAGCGCGAAGATGGTGCCGGCAAGCGGGCGCATGGCCTTCGCGTAGCGCAATCGCCGGAAGCTGTCGACCTCTCTATCCTTGCCTGAGCGCGCGTCAACGGACGAGTTACGCAGATGGTCTTCGATCAACTCGCCGAAAGATGCAGCCACAGGCCCCAGCCGAGATAGACGGCGCCCAGCACCATGATGATGCGCTGGCTCCAGACTATGAACGCCTTGTCGGTCATCGCCTCCAGCACCCGCCGCGCCAGGGTGGTGCCGGTTATGGCCGTGACGATGGCCATGGCGTAGAGCCACAGCTCCAGCTCGACCTTGATCGCCGCCGTCGCCAGCAGGGTGAAATAGGCCAGCTTGATGAAATGGCCGACCACCTGCGTCGCCGCCTTGGTGGCGACGATGGCGCGCCGGTCGAGCCCGGAGCGCACGTAGAAAATGTCCAGGGTCGGCCCGCTGACGCCGCAGGTGAGCTGCAGGCCCTGCACGATCAGCCCGCACAGCACCGGCATGCCCGGCTTCAGGATGTTGGGCGCCAGCCGCTCGGGCAGCGGCCGCAGGGCGAACGGCACCAGGCCCAGGACGATATAGGCCGTCGCCGTGCTGGGCACCCATTGGATCAGCGTGAAAGCGCCCAGCGCCAGCAGGCTGCCGATCAGCGTGCCGGCGAAGGAGGGCCAGTGGATGTAGCGCCGCCACAGCACGGCGCGCCAGCCGTTGGACGCCATCTGGGTGATGGCGTGCAGGGCCATCGCCGACGCCACCGGCAGCACGGCGAGCAGGATGCCCATCAGCACCAGCCCGCCCGCCATGCCGAAAATCCCCGACAGGAACGAGGTGCCGAGCACGGCGGCGAACAGCAGGGCGGCGAAGGCGAGGGAAGTCATGCGGCGGTCTCCGGCGCGCACCATGATCCTACCGGCGTGGCGCGGCAATCGATCTTATGGCAGGCTCAGCCCAACAATTCGTGAGGCTGCCATGCGCAAATTGCCTTCGCTAAACGGGCTGCGGGCCTTCGAGGCTGCCGGCAGGTTGGGCAGTTTCGCCGCCGCCGCCGCCGAGCTGAACGTCACCCAGACCGCCGTGTCGCGGCTGGTCAAGGCGCTGGAGGCGCGGCTGGGTTTCGCGCTGTTCACCCGTCACGCCAATGCGCTGAACCTGACCGAACGCGGCACGGCCCTGCTGCCCGGCCTCACCGCCGCGTTCGACGACATCGCCCGCACCGTGGGGCGCGTGCGCAGCCTGTCGCAGGCGCTGACCGTGGCCACCGGTCCCAGCTTCGCCATGCGCTGGCTCATTCCCCGCCTGTCGCATTTCCAGGCGGCGCAGCCTTCGGTCGAGGTGCGGCTGGTCACCGCCAGCGGGCTGGCCAACGACACCACGCCGTTCGGCGACGACTGGTCGGCGGCGATCCGGCTGGGGCGCGGCGAGTGGAGCGGACTGGAGGCGACGCGGCTGTTCGAGGCCGATCTGTTCCCGGTCTGCGCGCCGGCGCTGGCCGGCCAACTGAAGAAGCCCGCTGATCTGGCCCGCCTGCCGCTGCTGCGCGTCACCAGCGCGCCCGACGACTGGTCGATCTGGCTGAAGGCGGCGGGGTTGCGGGCGCTGCAGGCGCGCGGGCCGCGCTTCGACTACGACGCCTTCGCCCTGCAGGCGGCGATCGACGGGCTGGGCGTGGCGCTGGCGCATCGGCCCTATGTCGCCGACGACCTGGCGGCTGGCCGCCTGGTGATGCCGTTCGACATCGTCGCCGCGCGCGGCGAGGGCTGGTACCTGGTCCATCGCAGCATCGCCGCCAACGCGCCGGAGCACGCGCCGCTGGCGCTGTTCCGCGACTGGTTGCTGCAGCAGGCGGCGGGCGAGCGACGGTCCGCGCCGGCCGCCGCCGACAGGCGGGCGCGGCGGTAGCTCAGCCCTTGGGCGGGCGCTGGTCGGGCTGCAACATCAGCCGCGGCACGCGGCCGCCCTGCTTGACGTGCACGGTCAGCACCTCGTCGACGTCTTCCTTGCTGCGCACCGCGTACCAGACGCCTTCGGGATAGATGACGATGCAGGGGCCCAGCTCGCAGCGGTCGAGGCAGCCGGCCATGTTTACCCGCACGTCCTTCAGGCCCATCTTTTTGGCCTGGTCCTTCATGTGGTCGCGCAGCGCCTCGCCGCCGCGCTCCGCGCAGCAGCCGCGCGGAGGGCCGGCGGGGCGGCGGTTGGTGCAGCAGAAGACATGCGCGCGGTAGTAGAGCGCGGGGTCGCCATCGGCGGCATCGTTGCCGACGGCGGAGAAATGCTTGTGCTCGTTGTCCATGACGGTGGCGCTATTTGCGGCCGCTGCCGGTCATGTTGGCGAGGCTGTTCCAGAACGCCTGCTGCAACTGCTCCATGCCCTGCATCGAGGCCGAATTCCACGACCGCATGATGGTCTCCGGGTCCATGGCCTGGATATTGGCCATGATCTTCTCCTGCACCTTCGCCATCACCGCCTCCTGCAACGGCCGCACGTCGGGCAGGCCGAAGAAGGCCCGCGCCTCTTCCGGGGTGCAGTCGATGTCGAAGGTGATTTTCATGGCGGCTCCCAACTGATGCGGCGGCGCTGCTGCGGCTGGCGCGGCCCAGCCTATCGCTCCCGCCAGCCCCTGCCAACAAAGGGTTGCGGCGCGGGAACGGGGCGGGAAGAGTGCGGGTTGTCTTCCTATGGCAACGAAAGCGCATCCCATGGCCGGCACGCCCCGCACCCCCGATCCCGCCAACCGCCTGGCGGACGAGACCAGCCCCTATCTGCTGCAGCACGCCGACAATCCGGTGGCGTGGTGGCCGTGGGGCGAGGAGGCGCTGGCGGCGGCCCAGCGCAGCAACCGGCCGATCCTGCTGTCGGTGGGTTATGCCGCCTGCCACTGGTGCCACGTCATGGCGCATGAGAGCTTCGAGGACGAGGCGACGGCGGCGGTGATGAACGAGCTGTTCGTCAACATCAAGGTCGACCGCGAGGAACGGCCCGACATCGACCAGATCTACCAGCAGGCGCTGGCGCTCTTGGGCGAGCAGGGCGGCTGGCCGCTGACCATGTTCCTGACGCCCAAGGGTGAGCCGTTCTGGGGCGGCACCTATTTCCCCAGCGAGCAGCGCTATGGCCGGCCGGCTTTCGTCGACGTGCTGCGCACGGTGGCGCGGGTGCACGCGGAGGAGCCGGACAAGGTCAACAGCAACGTGACCGCCCTGAAAGAGGCGCTGGGCAAGCTGTCCTCGCCGCAGGCCGGCGGCGGCATCGCCCTTGAGACGCAGGACCAGATCGCCGAGCGGCTGCTGCGCGAGGTCGACCGCGTGCATGGCGGCTTCGGCGGCGCGCCGAAATTCCCTTCCGCCTATATCTTCGAGCTACTGTGGCGTGCCTGGCTGCGCGGCGGGCGGCGCAACGAGAACCTGAAGCACGCGGTCGAGATCACGCTCGACCGCATGAGCCAGGGCGGTATCTACGATCATCTGGGCGGCGGCTTCGCCCGCTACTCGACCGACGCCTACTGGCTGGCGCCGCATTTCGAGAAGATGCTGTACGACAACGCCCAGTTGGTCGACCTGCTGACCCTGGTGTGGCAGGAGACCGGATCGCCGCTCTATCGCCAGCGCGTCGAGGAGACCGTCGCCTGGGTCGAACGCGAGATGATTGCCGGCGGCGGCGAGCACCCGCGCGGCGGTTTCGCCGCCACGTTCGACGCCGATTCCGAAGGCGAGGAGGGGAAATTCTACGTCTGGAGCGAGGCGGAGATCGACGCGGTGCTGGGCGAGGACGCCGCCCTTTTCAAGCACCATTACGACGTCGGCGCCGAGGGCAACTGGGAACATAAGAACATTCTGAACCGCAACAAGCGGCCCGCTCTGGTCGATGCCGCGACCGAGGCGAAGCTGGCGGCTTCGCGGGTCCGGCTGAAGGCGGTGCGCGACGATCGCATCTGGCCGGGCTGGGACGACAAGGTGCTGGCCGACTGGAACGGGCTGATGATCGCTGCGTTGGCGCGGGCGGGGCGCGCTTTCGGCCAGAAGCACTGGCTGGAGCTGGCGCGCGACGCCTTCGCCTTCGTGCGCCAGCACATGACGGGTGCCGACGGACGGCTGCGCCATGCCTGGCGGCAGGGCACGCTGAAGCACCGCGCCACCCTGGACGACTACGCCAACATGATCCGCGCCGCCCTGATGCTGCATGCCGCGACTGGCGACGACGACTGCCTGGAGCAGGCGAAGGCGTGGACCGCGACCGTCGACCGGCATTACTGGGACGCCGACAATGGCGGCTATTTCTTCACCGCCGACGATGCCGCCGACCTGATCCTGCGCGCCAAGAACGCCAGCGACAACGCCGTGCCGTCGGGCAACGGCACCATGCTGGCCAATCTGGCGCGCCTGCACCTGCTGACCGGCGACGACGCCTATCGCCGCCGCGCCGAAGCGCAGCGCGCCGCCTTCGCCGGCGAGCTGCAGCGCAATTTCTTCCCGCTGACCACGCTGCTCAACGCCAGCGAATTCCTCGACCGCGCCGTGCAGGTGGTGATCGCGGGCGCGCCGGGCGAGGCCGATGCCGAGGCGCTGGCCGATGCCGCCTGGTCGGTCAGCCAGCCCAACATGGTGCTGCAATATGCCGGCGGCGCCCGGCCGCTGCCGACGCTGCATCCGGCCTATGGCAAGGGCAAGGTCGCGGGCAAGGCGGCGGCCTATGTCTGCCGCGGCCAGAGCTGCTCGCTGCCGTTGACCGATGCCGCCGCCCTGAAGCAGGCGCTGCGCGAATAGGGAACCGCGCCGCACTGCTTTTCGTTTCGCCTCTGGTGACCGCAACGGCCGGGCGGAGGAAAATTCATGGCAGATGAGGTGACGCGGAAGGCCGGCGGCGGACGCTATTTTGTCGTTGGCACGCTGGTGGTTGCCGCGCTGGCGATCGGTTTCGTGGCCTTTGGCAGCCGGTTGGGCGGCAACGAGGAGATCAGGATCATCGTCGATCCGCCCGCGGCGGAGCTGCCGAAAAACTAGGACCCCGGGTCGCGCAAAAAGCGGATAGGCGTCGCGGAAACTTTCTGCGACGCTTTTTTCATGCCGTTGCGCAATCGCGTCACGCCCTTCAACGACATCGTCGCGGTGGCCGCGCGCGGCACACTGATGGGCAATCGCGGCCGGCTGCACGACGAGGAGGGCGCGCTGGGCCGCCGTCTCTACACCACGCGAAGCTGGGTCGCCTGCGTGCTGCAGTTCAGGGACCGGCACCGCCCGGTGATGCAGCCCGGCCGCTACACCGAACTCTTCTTCCTCGACGAGCCGACCTCGCTGGCGGCCGGCCACCGTCCCTGCGGCCAGTGCCGCCATGCCGACTACCGGCGCTTTCTGACGGCGTGGCGGACGGGCAACGTGCAGCCCGAGGCGACCCTGGACGCGATCGACGGGCAGATGCAGGAGGAGCGGCTGGACCGCCGCACGCGCCGGCAGAAGCGCTTCGTCGCCTCGGTGGACGATCTGCCCGACGGCGCGATGGTGGCGTTGCCGCTGGAACCCGGCACGGCCTTGCTGCTGGCCGGCGGCAAGATGCTGGAATGGTCGGCCGGCGGCTACCACTCATGCCGCCAGCTTCCAGCCTCGCTGACGGTCGAGGTGCTGACGCCGCTATCGACGGTGCGGGCGCTGGCGGCCGGATACCAACCGGTGCTGCATCCGACCGCCCGCGCTCTCCTTAATGCCTGTCAGTAGGTGAACTCGGCCAGCACCAGCCGCTTCTCCGAAGCCGGCCAGCTCTGCACCGCAAACGATTCCAGGTTGAAGCGCACCGGCACCGCCCGCGGCGGGCCGGCCGGCAGCACCAGCTTGCCGGTCGAGGCGCCGGGCACGCCCTCGTTGATGCCGCCGGGCGTTTTGCCGTCGAGGGTGAAGACGTCGCGGCCATGGCCGAAATAGCCGCGCGGCCTTGTGATGGTGATCACGCTGCCGGCCTCCTCGTCGCCCTTGGCCAGGCGGGCGGGGCGCAGATGCACGACATTGGAGCCGCGCGGGAAGGGCGAGCGGTAGATATGGGTGATGGGCTGGCCGGGTACTGCAACGACGAACTCGTAATAGGCGTCCGACCTGGCCGCGAACGGACCCCAGGCGCCGTCCGCCCCGGTGGTCTTGCTGTGCGCGGCTTCACCCAGCCGCGCACCGGTGCGCGGATCGACCTCGAATATCTCCACCTTGGCGTCCGCCACGCCGATATTGTCGTAGGCGCCGGCGGTGATGCCGGTGACATTGCCGTTCAGCACGGCTTCCGTCTGCGGCAGGATCTCCAGCCGCGCCGGCACGCGGCCGGTGATGAAGCGGTAGGTTTCGACGAAGGAGGACAGGGCATAGGAGACCTCGCGGTGGTCCAGCCCGTCGAGCACGAAGTTCACCGCGCCTTTCAGCTCCGGTCCGTCGTAGGAGATGCCGGTCGGCTGACCTGCCATGCCGATGAACAGCCCGTCGGGCTGGGCGTATTTGTCGTAGCGGTCGGAGCGGATGGTCATGAATTTCACGCCGTCGACCACTTCGCTGGGACCGTCGTTGAGCCGCTTGATGAAATCGCTGTTGCCGTTGAACTCGCTGCCGAGCATGGCGGTGTCGGATTTCAGGATGCCGTGATTGACGCCGCCGCCCAGCACCACGTGCGAGACGTGCTCCTTGCCGCCGCCGTTCCTGACGTAGTTGCGGATGGTGTTGGCGCCGCGCGAATTGCCGACCAGCGCCACCTTGTCGGCGCCGGTCTGTCTCTTCACATCCGCGACATAGGCCGCCAGCTCCTTCATCACGTCCTCGGTCGAGGAGCGGCCTTCCTGCGGCTTGGCGTCGTCGGTACGGGCGGACGGGTGCTTCAGGTTGATGGCGAAGAGCTGGTCGCGCGCGTAGCCATTCGATTCGAAGCGCCAGATCTGCGCGATCCACAGTGCCGCGGTATCGCCGTTGCCGTGTACGAACACCACCGGCGGATCCTTGGGCGGCGGCGGACTGGCGCTCTGCTGCGCCTGGGCGGACAGGGTGACAAGAACGGTGGCGGCGAATGATAGAAACAGGCGGCGGCTGAGAGCCAGCATGGGCGTGTCCTCCTGGTGTCGTTGGCGAACGGATCGCCAAGCGATCATCGCGCCATCCCCGGTTGCGCGCCAAGCGCTTCTTGGCGACCGCGGAATACCGTCCTACCATCGCCGCATGACAACAAAAGCCCCGGTCGAGTTTTACTTCGACTTCATTTCGCCCTTCGGCTACCTCGCCGCCGCCAAGATCGACGAACTGGCCGACCGCTACGGGCGGGAAACCCGCTGGCAGCCGATGATGCTGGGCGTCACGGTGATGAAGGTGATGGGGCTGAAGCCGCTGCTGGATACGCCGCTGAAGGGCGATTACATGCGCCACGACATTCCCCGCCTGGCGCGGATTTTCGGCGTACCGCTGAAAATGATCGACGATGTGCCCAGCCCGCTGGCGCCGGCCCGCGCCTTCTACTGGCTGGACGCGCGCGATCCGGCCCTGGCCAAGCAGCTGGCGCAGCGCCTCTATACCCGCCTGTTCGCGCGCGGCGAGGACATTTCCGCGCCCGAATCGGTGGCCGAGGAGGCCGCCGCGCTGGGGATTGCGCGCCAAGAGACGCTGACAGCGCTGCAGAGCGAAACAGTCAAGCAGCGCCTGCACGCGGCGATCGACGCCTCCATCGCCAAGGGCGTGTTCGGTTCGCCCTTCTTCATCATCGACGGCGAGCCGATCTGGGGCTGCGACCGGCTGTGGATGGTGGAGAAGCTGCTGGCCGAGGGCCGGCTGTAGCTATCCGTCGGAAGGGGCTGTGGCTTCAATCCCATCAGGGTAGCGTGCGGCCGATCGATTCGGGGGAGAGAACATGCGAATCCTGTCGCTGGACGGCGGCGGCTCCTGGGCCATCCTGCAGATCCAGGCGCTGCGCGACATGTTTCCGCAGGCCGTCACCGGCCACGACGTGCTGCGCCAGTTCGACTATGCCGCCGCCAATTCCGGCGGCACCATCGTGCTGGCCGGGCTGATCGAGAACCTGAAGCTGGCCGACATCGAGGCCTTCTTCCTCGACGAGCAGGCGCGCAGGGAAGTCTTCGTGCGCCTGCCGTGGTGGAAGCGGATCACCCGCATCATCGGGCTGGGGCCGCGCTACGATGCCGAAGAGAAGATCAACGGGCTGGCCGCCCGCATGCCCCGGTTCGGCAACCGCGCCATCACCGGGCTGGGGGCGGAAGTCAGCGCCGGCACCGGCCGGCCGTTCCAGTTCCTGATGATGACCTTCGACTACGACCGCCGCCGCGCGGTGTTCCAGCGTTCCGACATCGGCAGCCGCGCCTCCAGCTTCACTGCCGCCAGTTCCGGCGCGCCGCGGCTGGCCCCGACCTTGGCCGAGGCGGTGCATTCGGCCACCAACGCGCCGGTCGATTTCTTCGACAAGCCGGCCCGCTTCCTGCTGTGGGACAGCGGGCTGAACCCGGCCGCCAACCGCCATCGCCGTTTCTGGGACGGCGCCGTCGGCGGTTACAACAACCCGACCCTGGCGGCGGTGGTCGAGGTTCTGTCGCGCCCGAACCCGGTATCGCCTGCCGCCATTTCGGTGCTCAGCATCGGCAGCGGCACGGTGGTGCTGCCGCTGAAGGTGCATTACCCCAACGCGGCGGAGATCCTGGTGCAGGATCTGCCCGAACAGGGCCTGCTCAACGACATCAAGACCATCGCCACCGCCATCCTCGACGATCCGCCCGATGCCGCCAGCTTCATCGCCCATGTCTGGCTGGGCGGAACCCTGCCGGCGCATCCCGACGCGCCGATCACCGACGGGCCGGTGATCCGGCTCAATCCGCTGGTGCAGCCGCTTCGCACGGTGAACGGCGATCTGGTGTCGCCGCCGGGCATGAACACGACCCAGTTCCGCAAGCTGCGCGAACTGGAGATGGATGCGGTCGAGCAGGACGAGGTGCTGCTGGTCCAGGATTTCGGCCGGCGCTGGCTCGCCGACGACGTCGCCAACCAGTCGGTGCGCGCCAACAGCATCACCTTGGCGCCGGAGATCGGCTTCAACCGCTACAGCGAGGCGAAGGCGGCTTGGCTGGCGCGCAATCCCTGGCGCTGACCCGCTCTACCGCGTCTTCTCCAGCCACAGGCTGGCGTCGATCGCCTGGGGATGGCGCGGCAGGCGGGCGACGACGCTGCGCGCCAGCGCCTCCGGCGCGCGGCTGCGCAGCCAGTGGCTGGCGAAGTGCAGCTTCCAGCCATTGGTCAAAAGCGGCGCCACGCCCTGCTGCTCGTTGTAGCTGCGCCAAGCCCAGTCGGCGGGATAGTCGTCGGGCAGGAAGATGTCGTGGATATGCACCAGCGCCCCGGCCGGCAGCAGCGGCAGGACGCGGTTGAACAGGAAATCGCAGTCGCTGCCGGGCATCAGGATGTGGCTGGAGTCGATGAAGAGCACGTCGCCCGCCTGCAGCCGGCCGAAGATCGCGGTGTCGATCTGCTGCACCGTGCGCCGCACGAAGCGCACCCGCGGAGCCAGGTTCTCGATCGCCGCCCGTGGCACCGGATCGATCGACAGGATCGAGGCGTCGCTGCCGGCATCGTGCAGGGCGCGGGCCATGAAGCGGGTGGAGTGGCCGGAGCCGATCTCGACGATCTGCCGCGGCCGGCGGGCGCTGACCATGGCGTAGGCGGCGGCGGCGTCGAGCGGCGCGAACCAGCCCTGGTCGAAACGCGGGTTGGGCGTGCCGGGCGCCGGCGTGCCCCGTTCGGCGGCGATCTGCTCCAGCGCCGGCGCCAGCTGCTCGATCTGGTCGAGCACGGCAAGGATCGCCTCGCGCCGGGCGTCGAACAGCGGCAGCAGCGGTTCGTAGGCCGGGCTGCCGCCGGCCGGCGGCAGGCTGGCGGCATAGCGATGGGGGATGAACCAGCCGCGCCGCGCCAGACCGCCGGCCGTCTCCAGCGCCATGCGCAGCAGCCGCAGCTTCCTCACGGGGATCGGTTCATGGCCGCAGCACCATGCCTTCGCGCGCCACCACGCTGCCCGGCTGCGCCCGCTCCACGTCGCGGGCGATGCCGTCCATGAAGGCGTCGGAATGGCTGGGGTCGTGATGGAACACCACGTACTGCTTGACGCCGGCGGCGCGGGCCAGCTTCAGCCCCTCCTGCCAGGTGGAATGGCCCCAGCCGCGATAGGTCGGGTATTCCGCGTCGGTGTAGGTGGCGTCGTAGATCATGATGTCCGCCCCGCGCACCAGCTCGGCGATGGTCTCGTCGATGCGGTCGGCGTAGTGCTCGGTGTCGGTGATGTAGCAGATCGACTTGCCGGCGAATTCGACGCGATAGCCGGTGGCGCCGTTGGGATGGTTCAGCAGCGCGGTGCGCAAGGTGACGCCCTCGTGCGGCGTCAGCACCTGGCCGGCGCGGAAATCGTTGAAGCTGACCTTGGCCTGGAAGATCTCCAGCGACACCGGATAGAGCGGCGCCATCATCAGGTTGGTGAGCACGCCGCGCAGGGTCATCTCGTCCTCGAGATGGCCGGCCCACATCCGCACCGTGCTGTCGGGGCAGAACAGCGAGGAGAAGAAGGTCAGCCCGCACACATGGTCGAAATGCGTGTGGGTGAAGAAGATGTCGAGATCGTTGGGCCGGCACTGCGCCAGCTCCAGGCCGAGCGGGCGAATGCCGGTGCCGGCGTCGAAGATCAGACGCTTTTCGCCGCAGCGGATTTCTAGACAGGAAGTATTGCCGCCATAACGAACGTAGTCCGGACCGGGACAGGCGATCGAACCGCGCACACCCCAGAAGCGGACCGAGAAGTCGGTGCTGCCGCTAGCCACTTTCTGCTCCTGCGCTCCGGATCGCTCCGGGGCGCGTTGCTCCCCCTAATTTAGAATCGTTTGAGATATGTTCCCCGTCAATATATCGACTGGATATAGGCGTCGGGCTGTTTTGCCGCGAATACAGGCATATAGTCGGAGGCGGCAAAAAATAAAAAGCCGGCCGGGGCCGGATCGGGGAGACATGCGGGCGCTGGTCATCGCCAATCCCGCCGCACGCACGGGCCGATGCGGCCGCGCCTGGCCGCAGATCGAGGCGCGGCTGAAGCGCCATCTGCCGTCGTTCCAGACGCGCTTCACCACCCATCGCGCCCACGCCACGGCGCTGGCGCGCGAAGGCGTCAAGGACGGCTTCGACACTTTCGTCGCGGTGGGCGGCGACGGCACGGTCAACGAGGTCGTCAACGGGCTGGTCGAGAACGGGGCGATGGCGCGGCCCGGCCTCGTGCTCTGCCCGGTTCCGGCCGGGACCGGCAACGAGATGTGCGACGCGTTGGGACTGCTGGATGACGAGGAGGCCGCCTTCCGCAACGTCGTCGCCGGGCGGAACCGCCGCATCGACCTGATCGAGCTGCGTTGCGCGGGTATCGACGGCGGGCAGATCGAGCGCTACGGCTACGCCATCGCCTGTTTCGGCGCAGCGGCGGAAATCTCGTTCCGCACGTCGGCCTCGCGCTACCTGAAGAAGCTGGGCGGACGCTTCTCCTACTATTGTCAGACGCTGCTGGTGACGCTGACCTATCCCTATTGGCAGGCGACGCTCAGCGTCGACGACGCGCCGGCGCGCCGGATCACGGTCTATACCGGCCTGGCCTGCAACACGCCCAATGGCGGCGGCGGCATGATGCTGGCGCCGGGCGCCTCGTTCGAGGACGGCGTGCTCGACCTGGTGCTGTTCGGCGACATCGCCCGTCACGACATCCTGCTGCGCCGGCCGAGCTGGCTGTATCAAGGCCGTCACGTCGAGCATCCCAAGGTCGAGGTTATGCGTGGCCGGCGGATCGTGGTTGATGGTCCGGCCATGGCGCTGGTCGATCTCGACGGCGAGACGGTGGGGCGATTGCCGATGACGGCGCGGGTGATCCCGGGCGCGCTGACGGTGAAGGCACCGCTCTGATCTTTCCGTCGTGCTCTGGTTTGATCGGAGCAGACCAACCACAGAGACACAGAGGCACAGAGATCAATCCCCTCTGTGTCTCTGTGTCTCTATGACTCTGTGGTTAATCTTTCAGTAAGACTCCTCGCCCTGAGCCTGTCGAAGGGCGAGGGCAACGCACACCGCCTGTGCAATCTCACCCTTCGACAGGCTCAGGGTGAGGCGGCATGTGTGGTGCGGCTACGGCAAGCGGACGGCCGCCTCGCGCACCAGCGCGTGCAGCGACGCCTCGCCCTCCGCCAGCATGGCCTGCAGTTCCGCCCGCATGCGCGGGTTCCAGAACTTTGTGATGTGGTCGGCGATGCCGGCGATCGCCTCTTCGCGCGGATAGGCGGCGAAGTACTTGGCGATCTCGTTGGCGTCGTGGATCAGGCGGGGGCGGTTCATGGCGTCGCCGCCAGTATCCGTTCGGCGCCGGCGAACACCAGCATGGAATCGGCCCGCGCCAGCCCGATCAGGGTCAGGCCGCTCTGCCGCGCCAGCCGCACCGCCCGCGCCGTCGGCGCCGACACCGCCACCAGCACCGGTATTCCGAGCGTCGCCGCCTTCATCACCAGCTCGACGCTGCAGCGGCTGGTCAGCAGCAGCGCGCCCTGCGTGAAGTCGGCCTTGTTCGCGGCCAGCGCGCCGATCAGCTTGTCGAGCGCGTTGTGCCGGCCGACATCCTCGCGCAGCGCCAGCAGCGCGCCCGTGGCGTCGATCCAGGCGGCGGCGTGCGCCGCACCGGTGCGCTGATTGAGCGTCTGCTGGTGGGGCAAGGCGGCCAGGCCGCGCCTGATGGCGGGTTCGCCGATCGTGAAGCGGCTGGCGACCGGCGGGATGGCACGGTTGGCCTGCGCCAGGCTGTCGACGCCGCACAGACCGCAGCCGGTCGGCCCGGCCAGGGTGCGGCGGCGTTCGCTCAGGGCGGCGACACGGCGCGCCGTCAAGGTCAGGGCGACTTCCAGCCCGTCGGCGTGTTCGACCACGTCGCTGTCGAGGATTTCGTCGGCCGCCTGCACGATGCCTTCGCTGAGCGCGAAGCCACGGCCGAAATCCTCCAGGTCGGCCGGCGTCGCCAGCATGACCGCATGGGTCACGCCGTTGAAGGAGATCGCGATCGGCGTCTCTTCCGGCAGGGCGCGATCGATATCGCGGCCGGGTGCGCCGCCGGCATCGAGCCGGCGCGCGTTGAAGCCGGCATCGGCCTCATTCGGCGGCATTGACGCGGCCGCCGCCCAGCTCGTGCAATTCGCGCTCGCGGCGCAGCTGCCAGTCGGCGCGGGCATTGGCCAGCCGCACCTCGACCGCCGTCACCTTGTACTCGGGGCAGTTGGTGGCCCAGTCGGAGAACTCGGTGGTGACGACGTTGGCGCCGGTCTCGGGATGGTGGAAGGTGGTGTAGACCACGCCCGGCTGCACCCGCTCGGTGATGGCCGCGCGCAAGGTGGTGGCGCCGACCCGGCTGGCCAGCGACACCAGCTCGCCGTCGCGGATGCCGCGCTGCTCTGCATCGTGCGGATGGATCTCCAGCACGTCCTCGTCGTGCCAGGCGACATTGGCGGTGCGCCGCGTCTGCTGGCCGACATTGTACTGGCTGAGGATGCGGCCGGTGGTCAGCAGCAGCGGGAAGCGGGGGCCGGTGCGTTCCTGCGTCGGTACGAACTCGGTCAGCGCGAAGTAGCCCTTGCCGCGCGAGAAGCCGCCGACATGCATGATCGGCGTTCCCGCCGGCGCCTCATCCGTGCACGGCCATTGCAGGCTGCCCAGCCGGTCGAGCTTCTCGTAGCTGACGCCGGCGAAGCTCGGGGTGACGCGCGCGATCTCGTCCATGATGTCGGACGGATGCGCATAGTCCATGTCGTAGCCCAGCGCCTTGGCCAGCCGGATGGTGACTTGCCATTCCGCCAGCCCGGCCAGCGGCGCCATCGCCTTGCGCACCCGGCCGATGCGCCGCTCGGCATTGGTGAAGGTGCCGTCCTTCTCCAGGAACGAGGCGCCGGGCAGGAAGACATGGGCGTAGCGGGCGGTCTCGGTCAGGAACAGATCGTTCACCACCAGGCATTCCATCGCCTGCAACCCGGCGGTGACGTGCTGCGTGTTGGGATCGGATTGCGCCAGATCCTCGCCCTGCACGAAAAGGCCCCTGAAGCTGCCGTCGATGGCCGCGTCCAGCATGTTGGGAATGCGCAGGCCGGGCTCGGCGTCGATGCTGCGGCCCCAGGCGTCGGCCAGCAGGGCGCGCACGCTGTCGTCGGAGACGTGACGATAGCCGGAGACCTCGTGCGGGAAGGAGCCCATGTCGCAGGAGCCCTGCACGTTGTTCTGGCCGCGCAGCGGGTTCACCCCGACGCCGGGCCGGCCCAGATTGCCGGTCGCCATGGCGAGATTGGCCATGCCCATCACCATGGTCGAGCCCTGGCTGTGCTCGGTCACGCCCAGCCCGTAATAGATCGCCGCATTGCCGCCTTTGGCATAGAGGCGTGCGGCGGCGCGCAATTCGGCCGCCGGCACGCCGCACAGCTCGGCCACCGCTTCCGGCGCGTTGTGCGGTTGGGCGACGAATTCGCGCCAGCGCGCGAAGCTCTGCGGGTCGCAGCGTTCGGCAATGAAGGCCTCATTCGCCAGGTTCTCGGTGACGACCACGTGCGCCAGCGCGTTGATGACCGCCACATTGGTGCCGGGGCGAAGCTGCAGGTGATGGTCGGACTTGATGTGCGGGCTGCGCACCAGGTCGATGCGGCGCGGGTCGATGACGATCAGCCGGGCGCCGGCGCGCAGGCGGCGCTTCATCTGCGAGGCGAACACCGGATGCGCCTCGGTGATGTTGGCGCCGATCACCATGACGATATCGGCCTGTTCGACGGAATCGAAATCCTGCGTGCCGGCGGAGGTCCCGAACGCGGTCTTCAGCCCGTAGCCGGTGGGCGAGTGGCAGACGCGGGCGCAGGTATCGACGTTGTTGTTGCCGAAGCCGGCGCGCACCAGCTTCTGCAGCAGGTAGGTCTCCTCGTTGGTGCAGCGCGAGGAGGTGATGGCGCCGACCGCGCCGCGGCCGTATTTGGCCTGGATGTCCTTGAAGCGCGTGGCGACATGGGCGATGGCCTCGTCCCAGGTGGCCTCGCGCCAGGGATCGGTGATGCGCTCGCGGACCAGCGGCGTCGTCACGCGGTCGGCATGGGTAGCGTAGCCCCAGGCGAAGCGGCCCTTCACGCAGGAGTGGCCGTGATTGGCCTTGCCGTCCTTGTACGGCGTCATGCGCACGACCCGATCGCCCTGCAGTTCGGCCTTGAAGGAGCAGCCGACGCCGCAATAGGCGCAGGTGGTCAGCACGGTGCGTTCGGGCAGGCCCTGCGCGATGACGCTCTTCTCGTTCAAGGTCGCGGTCGGGCAGGCTTCGACGCAGGCGCCGCAGGAAACGCATTCGGAAGCCAGGAACTCCTCGTCCTGCCCGGCGGCGATCAGCGAGTTCAGTCCGCGCCCGTCCACCGTCAGCGCGAAGGTGCCCTGCACCTCCTCGCAGGCGCGCACGCAGCGCGAGCAGACGATGCACTTGTCCGGCTCGAACGAAAAATAGGGATTGGAATGGTCGGTTTCGTGGGTGCGGTGGCGCGCGCCGTCGAAGCCGTAGCGCACCTCGCGCAAACCCACCGCCGCCGCCATGTCCTGCAATTCGCAATCGCCGTTGGCCGAGCAGGTCAGGCAGTCCAGCGGATGGTCGGAGATGTAAAGCTCCATGACGTTGCGCCGCAGCCGCTGCAGGCGCTCGGTCCGGGTGCGCACCACCATGCCGGTCTCGGCCGGCGTGGTGCAGGAGGCGGGCGTGCCCTTGCGGCCCTCGATCTCGACCAGGCACAGGCGGCAGGAGCCGAACGCCTCCAGCGTGTCGGTGGCGCACAGCTTGGGCACGTCGATGCCGGCGGCGCGGGCGGCATGCATGACCGAACTGCCCGCCGGCACGCTCACCTCCATGCCGTCGATCACCACGCGCACTTGGCCGGTTCCCTTGCCGGCCGGGGTGCCCAGGTCGCGTTCCTTCAGAATCGCCATGGCAGCCTCACGATCATGACGCCAACCTTGCAGGACGCACGAAGTCCTCGGGGAAATGGCGCAGCGCGCTCAGCACCGGCAGCGGCGTCAGCCCGCCCAGGGCGCAAAGCGAGCCGTCGGCCAGCGTCTCGCACAATTCTTCGATCAGCGCCTGCGTCCGGGCCGGTTCGACGCCGGCGCGCAGCCGGTCGATCATCTCGACGCCGCGCGTCGAGCCGATGCGGCAGGGCGTGCACTTGCCGCAGCTTTCGACGGCGCAGAATTCGAAGGCGAAGCGCGCCTGCTCGGCCATGTCGACGCTGTCGTCGAACACCACGATGCCGCCATGGCCCAGCATGCCTTGTGCGCCCGCCAGCGCCTCGTAATCGAGCGGCAGGTCGAGCAGCGCAGCCGGCAGATAGGCGCCCAGCGGCCCGCCGATCTGCACCGCCCGCACCGGCCGGCCCGATTCGGTGCCGCCGCCGATCTCCTCGATCACCCGCCGCAGGCTGATGCCGAACGGCACTTCGATCAGCCCGCCGCGCACCACGTTGCCGCCGAGCTGCACCGCCAGCGTGCCGCGCGAACGGCCGGCGCCCAGTGCCGCATAGGCAGCGCCGCCCTCGGCCAGGATGTCGGGTGCGGCGGCCAGGGTCAGCACGTTGTTGATCAAGGTCGGCCGGCCGAACAATCCGCTGACCGCTGGCAGCGGCGGCTTGAAGCGCACCTGGCCGCGTTTGCCTTCCAGGCTTTCCAGCAGCGAGGTTTCCTCGCCGCAGATATAGGCGCCGGCGCCCAGCCGCAGTTCGATGTCGAAGCGGCGGCCGCTGCCCAGCACGTCGTCGCCCAGGATCCGGCCGTCGCGCGCCACCTGCAGCGCCTGAGCGAAGATGGCGGCGGCGTTGGGATATTCCGAGCGCAGATAGATGAAGCCCTTCTCCGCCCCCACCGCCAGCCCGGCGATCGCCATGCCTTCGATCAGCAGCAGCGGATCGCCCTCCAGCAGCAGCCGGTCGGCAAAGGTGCCGGAATCGCCTTCGTCGGCGTTGCAGACCACGTATTTGCGGTCCGACGGCGTCTCCATCACCGTGCGCCATTTGCGCCCGGCCGGGAAACCCGCGCCGCCGCGGCCGCGCAGGCCGGACAGCTCGATCTCGGCCACGATCTGCTCGGCGTTCAGCGCCAGCGCCCGGCGCAGGCCGCGCAGACCGCCGGTCGCGATGTAATCGGACAGCGAGAGGGGATCGATCTCGCCGCAGCGGGCGAAGGTCAGGCGCTGCTGGGCGGCGAGGAAGGGATGCAGGGCGGGATCGTCGATGCATTTGGCATGCCGGCCGCCCTGCAGGAAGCCGGCATCGAACAGCGCCGGCACGTCCTCGGCGCTGATGCCGGCATAGCCGACCCGGCCGCCGGGCAGGTCGATCTCGACCAGCGGTTCGAGGAAGAAGGCGCCGCGCGAGCCGGTGCGCTTGACGGTCACGTCCAGGCCGCGGCGATGGGCTTCGCGTGCGATGGCGTCGGCGACCCGGTCGGCACCGAACGAGCGGGCGGTGGCCTCCCGCGGCACGCAGACGACGGTGCCGCGTGTCGAAGCGGGAACAGCTGGCGGGTCCGCCGTCGCCGTCGCCGCCTGCATCTCGCCGACCAGGGCATCGAAATGCGCCGCATCGACCATGGAATGCAGCACGCCATTGGCCAGCAGCGACGGGCCGGTGGCGCAATTGCCCAGGCAATAGACCGGCTCCAGTGTGATGCCGCCATCTTCGCTGGTCCGGCCCATTTCCAGCGACAGGCTGCGGCAGGCATGGTCTTCCAGCGCCCGCGCGCCACGGGCCTGGCAAGCCTCGGCGCGGCAGAGCTTGATGACGGTGCGGCCGGCCGGGGTGCGGCGGAAGTCGTGATAGAAGCTCAGCACGCCATGCACTTCGGCGCGGCTGAGATTGAGTGCGGCGGCGATCAGCGGCACGGCGGCAGCGGGGACATGGCCGAACCGGTCGTTGATCACGTGCAGGATCGGCAGCAGCGCGCCTTCAAGCCCGGCCAGCTCGCCGATCAGGGCCAGGGCGCGCGCTTCGTTCCATGGCTCGTGCGATGCGGCCTTCTGGGCCACGACGTTTCCTCCTGCTGGCGTCTTCGCTGGCGCGACGGCTTGGGGCCGTTCGGATGGCGCCATTATAGGCGGCGCCGGCGCAGGCGGGCGACAGGCAATCGCCAATCAGGTGCGGGGAATGCCTATTTCCCGCGCTTTTCGCGCCAGATGTCGAGCTTCTCCTGGATCGGCCGGTCGGAGAAGGAGAACAGCACCGCATCGCTGGCCGCCTCGTGGACGATCTCATGCCAGCTCGGGCAGACGAAGATGTCGCGCTTGCCCCAGGCGAAGTCGCGGCCGGCGATGCGCGAGCGGCCTTCGCCCTCGACGACGGCGAACACCGTGCCGTCGGTGCAGCGATAGGGCTCGGTCCGGAAGCCCTTGGGCAGGAGCTGCATATAGGTGCCGATGGTCGGCATGGCCGATTCGCCGGTGCCCGGGTTGACGTAGCGCAGCTTCAGCCCGTGGCAGGGGTCCCAGTCCTGCCCGTTGCGCATGGTCTCCAGCGCCTCGCGCGTGCGGGCATAGGGGTAGTTGAAGATCGGCGAAGTGCGGCTTTTCGGCTTCCAGTCGACCGGGAGAAGCCCTGTGCCATAGCGCGCCAGCGCATCGCCCTCCGGCCGGGTCAGTTCCTGCGCCTCCGCAGCACCATTCTCGGCGAAGCCGGCGTTGAACATCTGGATCATCGGGATGTCGAGCCCGTCGAGCCACACCATGGGCTCGGCGCTGTCGTTGCCGTGATCGTGCCAGGTCCAGCTCGGGGTGATGACGAAATCGCCCTCGCGCATGGTGGTGCGCTCGCCGTCGACGGCGGTATAGGCGCCGTTGCCTTCGACGATGAAGCGCAGCGCCGATTGCGTGTGGCGGTGGCTGGGCGCGATCTCGCCGGGCAGGATGAGCTGCAGCCCGGCATAGAGCGAGGAGGTGATCGCCGCCTTGCCCGGCATCGCCGGGTTCTCCAGGATCAGCACCCGGCGCACCGCCTCCTTGGCGGTGATCAGCGCGCCGGATTCCATCAGATAGGGCCGCACCTCCTCGTAGCGCCAGAGTGCGGCTTGATAGGGCGCGCTGGGCTGCGGCGGCACGAGCTGGTGCAGGCTCTCCCACAGCGGCGCCATGCTGAGCGATCCCAGTCGGGCGTAGAAATCCTTGCGCCGGTTGTCGCCGGTCTTTTGCGCTGCGGTCTGCATGGCGTTCCTCCGCTTCGGAGAGCGGGATTGTTGGCGAGGCAAACTATACGCCCAGGCTTTCTCCGCGTCATCGTCCGGCGCGATTCCCCGTCATCGCCCGGCTCGACCGGGCGACCCATGGCGCTGACGCTCCGTTCTTCCGAACGGGAAGCGATGCCGCCATCGACATGGGTGCCCCGGTCGAGCCGGGGCATGACAGAAAAAGACCTAAGCCGCCGCGTTCAAGCGGCGGCGGGCGGCGTGTTCGCGGGCGGCGTCGCCGAAGGCCTGGAACAGGGACAGCGACACCGGATCGTCGGTGGCGCGATATTCGGGATGCCATTGCAGGCCCAGCACGAAGCCCGGCGCCGAGGGCAGGCGCACCGCCTCGATGGTGCCGTCCTCCGCCACCGCCTCGATCGCCATGCCCGGCGCGGGCCGGTCGATGCCCTGGCCGTGCAGGGAGTTGATCATGATCTGTTCGCAGCCTAGGCGCTGCGCCAGCCAGCCTTCCCGGGTCAGCGTGACCGGGTGGGCGAGGGCGTAGCGTTCCGCCAGCGGCCGGTCGCGGGCGGCCTTGGAGCGGTGATCGAAACGGCCGGGCAGCTCGTGCACGCGCTGGTGCAGGGTGCCGCCCAGGGCGACGTTCAGCTCCTGGATGCCGCGGCAGATCGCCATCACCGGGATGCCGCGTTCGACGGCGCGGCGGATCAGCGGCAAGGTGGTGGCGTCGCGCTGCGCATCGTGTTCGGTGCCCGGCGCGCTGGGCTCGCCCTCGTAATGATGCGGCTCGACATTGGACGGGCTGCCGGTCAGCAGCACGCCGTCCAGCATGTCGAGCAGCGGGTCCAGCGCCAGCCCCAGCGCGTTCTCGCCGTCGCGCTCCCAGCCCAGAGCGGGCAGGATCAGCGGCGCACATTGCGCTGCCTGGCGCACGGCGGTCAGGTACTTCTCCTGCACCGTGTGGAACGGCGAATTGTTGAGCTGCTTGACGCAGGCGGGCAGGCCGACCAGCGGGAGGGGGAGCGGTTTGGCGGTTGTCATGGCGCGTTCCGGATTTCCATCACGCTGGGGCAAGCCCCGCATGATGCGCCGGCGCCGGGCCGGCCGCAATGCGCCGACGGCCCGGGCGGCGGCCTAATAGGTCCGCCGCTCCTGGATATGCGGGTTGGAATAGACGAAGGTTTTTGGATCGATCGCGACGCCGGTTTCGATGTCGAACAGGCCGACGCTGACGGTGCGGCCGGTCTTGTAGGTGATGGCCCAGCGCTTGAGCTGCAGCGGCTTGTCGCTAAACACGATCTGCAGCTTCTCGCCCTCCGGATTTTTGCGCTGCACCAGGTTGACGGCGATGAAGCCGGCCTCGCGCTCGACGCCGGTGATCAGCAGCCGGTCGTCGAACCTGACGTTTTCCGCCACCAGCACCGACAGCGGCGTGGCGTCCAGCGACACCTGGGTCAGCGCGCCGCCGCCGATGTAATTGAGCTGCGTGCCGTCGGCGATGATCTCGTAGGGTCCCTTGGGCACGAACTGGAAGCGCAGTTTCCCCGGCCGCTGCAGATGCAGCACGCCCTCGAGCTGGCGGCCGTCGTCCTCGGTCTGCACGAACTTGGCGCGCAAGGTGGTGATGCCGTTCATGTACTTCTCGATGCGCGCGATGTCGGCGCGGTCGCGCTCGCCAAGCGCGCCGCCCTGCTGCGCCCGCGCCGCCGCCGGCAGCGACAACGCCACGGCGGCGCCCAGAAGCGTTCGGCGGGAGATCGCGGTCATCGGTTTCTCTTGCGGATCAGGGACGGAAACGGTCGGCGCGGTTGGGGTCGGGATCGACGAAGACGAACAGGTCGTCCTTCAGCGGCGCCCCGGTCTTGAGATTGGTCAACGAAATGGTGATCGACCGGTTCCGCCCGTCGATCACAGTCCAGCGCCGCAACTGCAGCGGCTTGTCGCCGAAGCTCAGCACCACCTGGCCCTCGCCCGGCGCCCGCGCCTGCACGGCGGTGACCTGCAGCAGGGCGGCGTCGCGCTGCACGCGGGTGACGACCAGATCGCCCGACAGGCTGATCTGCGGCGCCACCAGGAACTTGGCCACGGTGAGGCCGGTCGGCAACTGGCTGATCTGGTCGGTGTCGGCGTCGTAATAGGTGACCTGCCGCCCGTCGGCGACGATCTGGATACGGGCCGGCGGATCGTACTGGAAGCGCAGCTTGCCCGGCCGCTTGATGTAGAACTGGCCCGACAAGGTGGCGCCGCGCTCGGCCACCTGCAGGAATTTTGCCTCCAGCGTGGTGATGCCGTTGAGGTACTGCTCGATGCGGGCGATGTCCTCGCGGTCCTGCGCCGTCAGCGGCGCGGCGGCGGCCTGGGCGGGCGCCTTGCGCCTTGTCTGCGGCTGGGCAGTCTGTGTCTGGGCGGTCTGCGCCTGGGCGGCGAACGGCACGCCGGCGGCGGCCAGCGCCAGCAGCGCGGTGCCCTGGGTCAGTACGGTGCGGCGGTTCAACACAGAAGCCATGGCGTTTCCCTGAACGAACGAGCGGCCAGCCAGTGCTATCGCTGCCGGGCCAATAGGTCAAATTTGTGGCTTTTCAGCCGGTTGGATCGCCCGCCGGTTGGATCGTCCGACAGCGGCCACTGACGGTCATACGCAGCGGCGGGGCCGGGGCATCCCCGGCCCGTACCGGCCGGCCTATGTCAGTTCACGCGCTCGTCGTCGTCGATGTCGCGGGCCAGCACTTCGCGCTTGCCGACATGGTTGGCCGGCGACACCACGCCTTCGGCCTCCATGCGCTCGATGATGCGGGCGGCGCGGTTGTAGCCGATCTGCAGATGGCGCTGGATGAAGCTGGTCGAGGCCTTGCGCTCGCGGGTGATGATGGCGACGGCCTGGTCGTAGAGATCGTCCGATTCGCCGCCGCTCTCGCCCGACATGCCGCCGCCCGGGCCGCCGCCGGCTTCGCTCTCCTCGGTGATCGAGTTGAGATAGGCGGGTTCGCCCTGGCTGCGCAGGAACTTCACCACTTTCTCGACTTCAGTGTCCGACACGAACGGGCCGTGCACGCGGGAGATGCGGCCGCCGCCGGCCATGTAGAGCATGTCGCCCTGGCCCAGCAGCTGCTCGCCGCCCTGCTCGCCCAGGATGGTGCGGCTGTCGATCTTGGAGGTGACCTGGAAGGAGATGCGGGTGGGGAAATTGGCCTTGATGGTGCCGGTGATGCCGTCGACCGAGGGCCGCTGCGTGGCCATGATGACGTGGATGCCGGCGGCGCGCGCCATCTGCGCCAGGCGCTGGATGGCGCCCTCGATGTCCTTGCCGGCCACCAGCATCAGGTCGGCCATCTCGTCGATGATGACCACGATGAAGGGCAGCGCCTCCAGTTCCAGCGGCTGCTCCTCGAAAGTGGCGCGCATGGTCTGCGGATCGACGCCGGTCTGCACGGTGCGGGTGATGACCTCGCCCTTGCGGCGGGCCTCGGCGACGCGCTCGTTGTAGCCGGCGACGTTGCGCACGCCGAGCTGGCTCATCAGCCGGTAGCGGTTCTCCATCTCGCGCACGACCCATTTCAGCGCCACGATGGCTTTGCGCGGCTCCGTCACCACCGGGGTCAGCAGATGCGGGATGTCGGCATAGACCGACAGCTCCAGCATCTTGGGGTCGATCATGATGAAGCGGCAGCGCTCCGGCGTCAGCCGGTAGAGCAGCGACAGGATCATGGTGTTGATCGCCACCGACTTGCCCGAGCCGGTGGTGCCGCCGATCAGCAGATGCGGCATGCGGGCGAGATCGGCGATGACCGGCGAGCCGCCAATGTCCTTGCCCAGCACCAGCGGCAGGTTGTGGCGCTCGTCCTCGTAATCCTTGGTCGACAGCAGTTCGCGCAGATAGACCGTCTCGCGCCGCTGGTTGGGCAGTTCGATGCCGATGACGTTGCGGCCGGGCACGGTGGCGACGCGCACCGAGACCGCGCTCATCGAGCGGGCGATGTCGTCGGCCAGGTTGATGATGCGCGAGGACTTGGTGCCGGGTGCCGGCTCCAGCTCGTAGAGCGTCACCACCGGGCCGGGCCGCACCTTGACGATCTCGCCTTTGACGCCGAAGTCGGACAGAACGGTCTCCAGCAGGCGCGCATTCTGGGTCAGCGCCTCCTCGTCGACCTGGATGTTGACGGCGCCCTTGGGCGTGGCGGCCAGGATGTCCAGCGGCGGGGTTTCGTACTTGTCGAAGCCCAGCTTGAGCTGCGCCTGCTTGGTGCCCGGGCGCGGCCGGCGCGGGGCGACGACGCGCGGCTGCACCGCCACGCCCTCGCCGTCGATGGTGGTGATACCGTCGTCCTCGTCCGTGTCCTCGTCCTCGCCCGTGTCCTCGTAGGCGTCGATCTCGTCGTCCTCGACGATGGCCGGCACGCGCCGCGAGGCGCTTTCGATGTCGTCGGCCAGGGCGGTGGCCTCGCGCGCCAGGGTCGGTTCCTGCCGCCGGCTGCGGGTGCTGCGCCTGTCGCCGGCGTTGCGGGCGGGTTTGGCGGCCGCCCGCGCCCGCAGGCGGCGGAAGAAGGAGTCCAGCAGTCCGATGCGGTCGAGCCGGGTCAGCCGCGCCAGCCGGCTCCACAGCGTCTCGGCCATCGGCGGTCCGTCCAGCGAGCTGGCCAGTTCCGGCGGCAGCATCTCCATCTGCTCGAACACGCCCGGCTTGCTCTCGCGCCGCGCCAGCCGCCAGACGAAGCGGGCGGTCGCCGCCACGCCGGCGATGACCAGCGCCACGAACCTGAACAGCAGGCGCACGATCAGCGGCCAGTCGTCGCGCTGCATGGCCAGGGTGGGGACCAGGCACAGCAAGGTCGCCGCGCCGAAGCCCAGTCCCAGCAGCCCGGCCGAGATGCCGTTGCCGACCACGAAGGAATAGGAGCGCACCAGGTCGCCCAGCTCGCGGCCGGTGACGCCGCCGGGACCGGCATGGGTGATCCAGGTCGATCCCGCGCCGCCCAGGAAACTCAGCGCCGTGGCACCCAGCAGCAGGGTCAGTGGCAGCAGCGCCAGGCGCAGCGCAAAGCGCGGCACGGAATGGCGGCGCATCAGGCGCAGGCCCCAGATGGTGACGACGAAGGCCAGCAGCCACGCCGCCAGCCCCAGGCTCTGCAGCATGACGTCGGCGACATAGGCGCCCTGCAGGCCGAACAGGTTTTTCGGAACCTGCGGCGTGGCGACGTTGAGCGAGGGATCGCCGCGGTCGAAGGTGGCCAGGGTCAGGAACAGGGCCAGGCCGGCGCCCAGCAGGGCCGCACCGATGATCTCGATCAGGCGCAGGCGCAGGAACGGCCCCGCGCCCTCGGGCAGGAAGCGCCGCTTGCGCACGGCGGGCAGGTTCATCAGCGTCATCGCACCGGTTTCCCCAAAACCTTCATTGCCCCTTCGCTTGCCGCGTTACAGCACCTCGGCCATGCGCCGCATGGCCTCGCGCGTGGTCTCGACATCGTGCACCAGCGCCACGCGGATGTAGCGCCGGCCCGGATTCTGTTCACCTTCGCCTTTCGCCAGGTAGAGCCCCGGCACCACCTTGACGCCGGCCTCGCCCCACAGCTTGCGCGTCGCCGCCTCGCTGTCGCCGACGTCCAGCCAGAGGAAGAAGCCGCCGGCGGGACGGTAGAAGCCGAACCGGTTGTGCAGGAACTGGGCGGCGAGGTCGAAGCAGGCGTTGTAGTGGGCGCGCACGTCCTCGACATGCTTCTCGTCGCGCCACAGCGCGGCCGAGGCGGCCATGATCGGCGCCGGCACCGAGGCGCCGCCATAGGAGCGCAGCCGGTTCAGCAGCTCGATCAGGCGCGGATCGCCGGCCACGAAGCCGGAGCGCAGGCCGGGGGCGGAGGAGCGCTTGGACAGCGAATGGAACACCAGCAGGTTGGCGAAAGTCTCGCCCGGCGCCTTCAGCGCCATCGCCGCCTGCAGGCCGCCGGCCGGCTGGCTGTCGCGATAGATCTCGGCATAGCACTCGTCGACCGCCAGCACCGCGTCGTGGCGGCGGCACAGTTCCAGCGCCTGCACCAGGTAGTCGAGGCTGGCGACGGCGCCCTGCGGATTGGCCGGGGTGCAGACATAGACCAGCGCCGTGCGCCGCCACGTCGCTTCGTCCACCGCCGCCAGGTCGGGCAGGAACCCGGTCGATGGCTGGCAGGGCAGCAGGATGGTTTCGGCTCCGGCCACGGTGCCGGCGCCGATATAGACCTGGTAGAACGGGTTGGGCGCCAGCACCACGGGACGAGCGCCGCCCTTTTCCTCGGGCACCACCGCCAGCGCGGTATGGAACAGCGCCTCGCGCGTACCGGCGACCGGGAAGACGTGACGGTCGGCGCTGACGGCTGCGGCGGGCAGGGCGTAGCGGCGCGTCAGCCAGTCGGCGATGGCCTGGCGCAGCTCGGGCGTGCCGGTGGGGGCGGGATAGCGGCCCCAGCCGGCGGCCTCGCGCTGCAGGATTTCCGGCACGAAAGCGGGCGGATTCATCTGCGGCTCGCCGATCGACATGACGATCGGCTTGCGGTCGGCGGGGGGCTGCAGGTCGGCGATCAGCTTCGCCAGGCGCGCGAAAGGATAGTCCTGCAGCAGATCGAGCTTGGGATTGAGCATGGATAGCCTCCCGGTTCTTATACTGGAACCGGGAATCTATATCCATCAGTAAGTTACGGGCGATTTTTCGCCCGTTATTTCAAGAAATTGGCGGCTAGTGCGGATCACGATTGGATGGAAGCGCAAGCTCTTCCATCCAATCGTGTGAATCCGCTCTATTCCTTAATGTTTAGAGCAAATTCACACGTTCTGACGGGATCGCGCG
>JBBCJW010000015.1:0-37019 GCA_037190765.1 Alphaproteobacteria bacterium | reverse complement strand
CGGGGGTCTTTTTAGTTTTAGTCGTGGGGGACGGTGAATGAGCCAACCGTTCCGTCCAAGCGAAGCGCAGGACAGCGCCGAAGGCGCTAAAGCCAGCCCCCGCAACCAGCCCAGCCCCAGGAACACCACGTCCTGGGGCTTCTCAGTTGGCAAGGCTGACAGGGCTTGGCGCGACTCATCCCGCGCCGGCAGCGCGGTCAGCGGTGCGGCTGAAACGATCGGTCCCGTGAAACGTCTCTGTCGCGGGGGGTTCGACAAGGAGGCGCAAGATGTTCATCGCCGTCTATTGGTGGCGCGTGCATCCGGGCAAGGAGGAGCAGTTCCGCCAGGCCTGGCGGCGCGGCACCGAGCATATCGGGCGCATTTACGGCGGGCTGGGATCGCGCCTGCACCGGGAGGCCGATGGCCGCTTCGTCGCCTATGCGCAATGGCCCGACGAGCCGACCTGGCGGCGCGCCTTCGCGGCCAAGATGGCCTATGACGATCCCCAGACGCGCCAGGCCTTCGTCGAGGCGGTGATGGAGGCGCCGGCCGAGCCGGTGTTCACCATGACCGTCACCGACGACCTGCTGCGCTGAGGGGTACAAGGTCGGTCAAAGGGCGGTTGCTGCCCTTCGTGTTCCAGCTCGCAAGCGACGCTGTCCCGATCGCCGGCATGCCTCGCCGGCCTGCAGGCTGCTGGTCGATACGTTGCGCTATCGTTCCTGAACGGCGCCGGGCCTTTTCCGGCGCTGGTCTCTTTCTTGCAGGGAAGCCGGCGGATCATGCCGGAGGAAGACCGATGTCCGCCAATGCCGATGACCAACTGCCGCGCCACTGCAGTTTCGAGGCCTCTGATTGGCATATCCTGGCGCGGCACTGGTATGCGGTCGCCCTGGCGCGCGATCTCGACGCGGGGCCGCTGGCGGCCGGGCTGCTGGACCAGCCGCTGGTGGTCTATCGCGCCGGCACGGAGATCGTCGTCGCCGACGACATCTGCCCGCATCGCGGCGTGAAGCTCAGCCTGGGCGCCGCCACCGCGCGCGGCATTGCCTGCGCCTATCACGGCCTGCGCTTCGGCGCCGGCGGACGCTGCGAGCACGTGCCGGCCCATCCCGACCTGAAGATCCCGCCCCGCTTCCATCTGCGCGCCTATCCCGCCATCGAACGCTACGGACTGGTGTGGACCTGCCTGCGGCCGCAGGCCGGGGGGGCGCCGACGATCGCTTCCATGCCGGCGGCGCCGGCGATTGCCCCCATGCCGGCAGAGCCGGCGATCGCGGCTATGCCGCACTGGGACGAAGCAGGCTTCCAGCAGATCGTCTGTCCGCCGTTCGACATTGCCGGCTTCGCCGGGCGGCAGATGGAAGGCTTCCTCGATGTGGCGCATTTCGGTTTCGTGCACACCGCCACTTTCGGCGATCCCGACGACGTGGTGGTGCCGCCCTACGATCCGGTGCCGCACGCGAACGGCTTCTCGGTCGACTATCGCAGCACGGTCAGCAACTACCCGCTGGGCGCGCGGCAGCGGAATCCGCCGGGCTTCGAGTGGCTGCGCCGCTTCGACGTCTTCGCGCCCTTCACCGCCACCCTGACGGTGCATTTCCCCGACGACGGACGGCTGGCGATCATGAACGCCGCGACGCCGGTGTCGGCGCGCCGCACGCGGCTGTTCGTGCCCATCGCGCGCAATTTCGACACCGACCGGCCGGTGCAGGAGGTCTACGACTTCAACCGCCGCGTCTTCGAGGAGGACCGCGCCATGGTCGAGGCGCAGATGCCGGAAGCGCTGCCGCTCGATCCGCGGCTGGAGGTGCATATCCCGGCCGACCGCAGCTCGATCGCCTATCGCCGCGTGCTGCGCGACATGGGGCTGGGCCGCTTCTTCATCGCCTGAGGTGCAGAGCCGGCGGCGGCGGGAACATCGCGCGGTTTCGGGCATTGGGAGAATGGAGGATCTCCCGATGCCGACCAGAACCACAGCACGATCCACCGGCGCCAGGCCGCCCCAGGCCAAGGCCGCGAGGGGACGGGCCGCCGCCGCCCGTGGCGGGGCCAGCTACAACCGCTTCAAGGAACATGACGGCCGGCGCTATACCGGCATGACGGTGGGGCGCACGCATCACTGGCTCTACGACAAGTCGGACTGGAAGGAGAAGAAGGTGACGCCCGAGAAATGGGAGTTCGCCTATTCGACCACCAAGCGGCGCGCCGGCAAGGCGCCGGAGGGTTCGGGCGCACCGGTCGGCACCGGCTATCACTGGTTCATCCTGGCGCACCAGTACGTCGAGAAGCAGAACGCCAACGACTATTCGACCCAGATGGTGGGGCTGAAGTTCAAGCTGGCGCACAAGCGGGCGGCCGGCAACAAATGGAGCGCTTCGGCCGAGAAGCGGCGGCAGGACCTGATCGCGATCCTGAAGGCGCTGATCGCCGATCTGGAGCGCGAGCCGGAGCAGATCGCGCCGGTCGTGCTCGAATTCGAACATGGCGGCAAGTCATATGCCGGCACCGGCGTGCCCATTCTCACCGCCTGCGAGGACGGCATGTGCCAGCGCTTCGACATCACGCTGAACGAGAAGCATGTCGGCGTGCTGCGCCATGTCGGCGGCAAGTGGAAGATCGGCGAGATCAAAAGCCAGAGCCTGGCCAGCGCCATCGGCCGGGAAATCGAACAGGCCTACGCCCGCAACGACCGCTGAAACGCCGCGCCGACTGGGAGTGAACCGGCGACTTGGGTCTCCGCTCCCCCTGTATCCTGGACTTTTGATAAAAATGGGAAATCTATTCCTATAGACGGGATAAAAGTTCCTAGATACGCTTCTTTTATATCAAAAATCTTGTCGGGCGAAACCAAGCCCGCCGGTGTCGTTCAAGGGCGAAGCTGGGAGGGGAATTAAAGTGTCAGCAGTTCGCGTTGCGCCGTTCAGCGACCATCTCGGGGCCGATATCCAGGACGTCGACCTGACCCGGCCGATCGACGATGCCAGCATGAAAGCGATCGTCGATGCCCTGCACCGCTACGGGGTGATCCGCCTGCGCGGGCCCTTCATGCCCGACATCAACGTGGTGAACTTCGCCAAGCGGTTCGGCAGCAGCAAGTACTCGGTGTCGGAATTCGTCGACAAGGTCCATCCCGAGCTGGTGCTGGTTTCCAACATCGCGGTCAACGGCCGGAACGTCGGGCTGAAGGACGCGGCGCGCAAATGGCATTCCGACCTGTCCTACATGAAGACTCCCAACCCGATCTCGATCCTCTACGCCCATGAGGTGTGCAAGCAGGGCGGCGGCACGCAGTTCGTCAGCATGTACCGCGCCTGGGAGACCCTGCCCGACAACATGCGCCAGCGGCTGGAAGGGCTGGAAGCCGAGCACAGCATCGAGAATTACGGCTTCACCGACAAGGAGGGCATGCCGGCGGCGGAGCGCAAGAAATTCCCGCCGGTCACGCATCCGGTCGTGGTGGTGCATCCGGTGACCGGGCGCAAGGCGCTCTACGTGTCGGAAGGCAGCGCCACCCGCATTCTGGGCATCCCCGAAGACGAAAGCCGCGAACTGCTCGACCTGCTGTTCGCCCATTCGGTGCGCGAGGAAGTGGTGTGGACCCAGAACTGGCAGGTGGGCGACATCCTGGTGTGGGACAACCGCTGCACCATGCACCGGCAGACCGACTACGACCCGGCCGAGCGGCGCCTGATGAAGCGGGCGACGGTCATGGAGGTTTTTCCAGGCATCTGAGGCGGTGCAACTGGCGGCGGGGATCGCGCCATGGCACTGCGCATCGACGCCGTGAGCGGTGCCGTGGGTGAGCGCCGTGAGTGAGCGACGCCGCCGTCAGCGGCCGACGCGCACTGCCTTGTAAATCCCGTCGCGCAGGCGCGTGCCGAGATTGGTGTAGGGCCGCACGTGCCATAGCACGGTGCCGGCGGCGTCGATCTCGACGATGTCGGCGCCGCCGGCGACCAGGAAGTTGCCGCTGGCCAGCTGCTCGACGGTGCGGATCGGCCGCACGTCGATGGCGTTGGCGAACAGCACCTCGCGCCGGCCGGCGCCCAGCCGCACCACCGTCATCGGAATGTGCTCGGCGGCGACCAGCCTGCCGTCGGGCAGCAGGCTGGGATCGTGCACGCGGTTGATGTTGGCGGAGGCCCATTTCACGCGCCCGTCGCGACCCACGCGCACGACGCGGCCGAAATTGCGCAGGCTGACCAGCGTGTCGCCGTCGGCCAGCCGCACCACCGCGTTGGCGTGGGTGAAGTCCTCGCCGCCGCCGCCGCCCCCCTGGCCACCACGCAGTCCGCGGCTGCCCGGTCCCTCGCTGCTCGAGCGCAAGCCGCCATTGCCCTGGCCGCGCGACGTGCCGCCGCCGGCGGCGGAATTGCGCCAGGCGGGGTCGATATGGCCGCGCGCCTGCCAGCTCCAGACGGTGCGCCCGGCCGGATCGATCTCGACCGCCTGCGAGTCGCTCATGTTGTCCCAGGCGAAGGTGTAGAGCACGTTGCCGTTGGGCAGCAGGTCGGCGTCGTGGCTGACACGCGGCGTGCGATGGCTCCAGACGATGGCGCAGTTGCGGTCGAGGCGGAAAATACCGGAGAACGGCACCACCACCAGGAACGTGTCGTCGGCGGCGATCCATTCCAGGTCGGCGCCGCGCCGCAATTCGTCGCTGCCGAAGCGGGCGTCGCCCAGCGGGCATTGCCAGACGACGTTGCCGGCGCGGTCGATCTCGACGATGCGCTTGCCCAGCACGGCGTCGACGAAGGCGGTGCGGGCCGGGGCGAGCTGCGGCGCGGCCGGCGTCACGACGGTGAATTTTTCCGCCCGCGCTCCGGTGGGCGCGGTCAGGACGGCGGCGAGCAGCAGCGATGCCAGCGCTGCGGCGCGCCTGGCGGCGGCTGGCGTTTTGGGCCACGGTCCCATGGGGCGGTATTGTAACGCCGTTGGTGCGGGCTGGGAATTGCCCATGGGCAGGCGCCGGCGGGCGCGGCTCAGCGGCCGAGGGCGGCGTCGATCGCCGCAGCGGCGTGCCGAAGGGCGGGCAGAAAGCGCGTCTCCAGCGCCTGCTCGGAGAAGCGCGCCGTCGGCATGGTCAGGCTGAGCCCGGCGGCGACCCGGCCGCTATGGTCCGACAGCGGCACGGCGACGGCGCAGACGCCGTCGCGCCATTCGCCGCGGTTGATGGCGTAGCCCTGGCGGCGGACCTTCGCCAATTCGCGGTCGAAGGCGTCGCGCTCCATCACCGTGCTGCGGGTGAAGCGCTGCGGCTGCCAGGCGGCGTCGACAGTGTCGGCGGCGGCGAAGGCCAGCACGATCTTGCCCAGCGCCGAGCAATGCGCCGGCGCGCGCTGGCCGACATAGGTGTCGACCCGCACCGGCTGATTGCACTCGACCTTCTCGACGATGACCACCCCGTCGCCGTCCAGCACGCCCAGATGCGGGCTCTCGTTGACCTTGGCCGCCAGGGCGCGCATCGGCTCCAGCGCCACCGCGCGCAGCCCGACCCGGCCCAGCGCGCGGGCGCCCAGCTGCCAGGAGCGCAGGGTGAGGCGGTAATGGCCGCTGCGCGGCAGTTTCTCGACATAGCCGCGATGCACCAGCGTCGCCAGGATGCGGAACAGGGTGGCGTTGGGGGATTTCAGCTTCGCCGCCAGCTCGGTCAGCGCGATCTCCTCGACCTCGGCCAGCGCCTCCAGCACGTCCAGCCCCTTGCCCAGGGTGGCGGTGTAATAGGCCGGTTTGGCGGCAGCCTTGGCGCGGGCCATGCGTGTTCTTGACCTTGGACGATGAGCGGCGTATTGAATCTGGCAGAAATGAAAACAGTTTTCAATATGTGAAAACTGATACATCGCAGGAGGAAACGCCATGGCATCGATCCTCACCCCGGAGCAACTGCGCGACTACGAGCGCGACGGTCTGGTCTTCGTGCGCAAGCTGTTCGACGCGGAGGAGGTCGACCTGCTGCGCCGGGCGATGGAGGAGGACCCGGCGATCCGCGACCACACGATCGGCCGGCCCGACGCCGACGGCAGGATCACGCGCATCTCGCTGTGGAACCGGGCCGGCGACAGCGTCTACGGGCTGGCGGCGCGCTGCGATCGCATGGTCGATACCGCGCAAGCGCTGATCGGCGAGGAGGTCTATCACTACCAGTCGAAGCTGACCGCCAAGGAGCCGTTCACCGGCGGCGCCTGGGAATGGCACCAGGATTACGGCTACTGGTACTACAATGGCTGCCTGCGGCCCGACATGTTCTCCTGCATGATCGCGCTCGACCGCAGCGACCGCCATAATGGCTGCCTGCAGATCGTCAAGGGCTCGCACAAATTGGGGCGCATCGACCACGTGCCGGTGTCGGACAAGCAGAACGCGGCCGATCCCGAACGCATGAAGCACATACTGGAGAAGCACGAGCTGGTCCATTGCGAGCTCGATCCGGGCGATGCGGTGTTCTTCCACGCCAACGCCCTGCACCGCTCCGACCAGAACCGCTCGCCCAACCGGCGCTGGACCCTGCTGATCTGCTACAACGCGGCCAGCAACGATGCCTATGTGCGCGAGGACGACCGCTCCTACGTCAAGCTCGACCGCGTCGACGACGGCGCCATCAAGCGCGCCGGGCTGAAATTCTCCGCCGGCAATCTGGAGCATTTCGCCAGCAAGCCGTTCGTGCCCGATGTCGGGCGCTCGGCGGCGGGCGATCAGGCGTCGGCAAGCTCGTAGTGTTCCGCCGTCGTCTCGAAACGGGACAGCACGGCGCGCGCCTGGGGCTCGATCTTCGCCGCTGAAACGTCGGCGCCGGCGAAAGCCCGGATCGCGTCCAGGGACTGCCAGTGCGTGACGGCGAGGAATTCGACCTCGCCGTTCTCTTCTTTCTCCAGCAGCCAGGCGCCGGCGAAACCGGGCAGGGCTTCGATCTGCGGCCGCACCTTGTCGCGGAAGTGGCGGCGGTAGAGGTCCGCCTTATCCGCCTGTGCCCAGCCGCGCCAGAAACGAGCGATCATCAGGCCGCCCGGACCGGCGCGATCTGGCGCGAAATCACCAGGCGCTGGATGTCGGACGTGCCCTCGTAGATCTTGCACACGCGCACGTCGCGATAGATGCGCTCCAGCGGGAAATCGGCCAGATAGCCGTAGCCGCCCAGGGTCTGCATGGCGTCGGAGCAGACGCGCTCGGCCATTTCGGTGGCGAAGAGCTTGGCCATCGACGCTTCCTTCAGGCAGGGCAGTCCCGCATCGCGCAGGCGGGCGGCATGCAGCACCATCAGCTCCGCCGCCTGCAGTTGCGTCGCCATGTCGGCCAGGCGGAAGGCCACCGCCTGGTGTTCGAAGATCGCCTTGCCGAAACTGCGGCGTTGGCCGGCATAGGCCAGCGCGAAGTCGTGCGCCGCCCGCGCCATGCCCAGCGCCTGGGCGGCGACGCCGATGCGGCCGGCCTCGAGGTTGGAGAGCGCCACGGTCAGCCCCTGGCCTTCGGCGCCGAGCCGGTTTTCCAGCGGCACGCGGCAATCGCGCAATGCGATCTGGCAATGGTCCCAGCCGCGCTGGCCCATGGTGCGTTCGACGGCGGCGACGCGATAGCCGGGCGTCGATGTCGGCACGATGAAGGCGGAGAGGCCGCGCTTGCCCGATTGCGGATCGGTGACGGCGAAGACGATGGCGATGTCGGCGCTGCCGCCGGAGGTGATGAACTGCTTCACCCCGTTCAGCACGTAGGAATCGCCGTCGCGGCGCGCGCTGGTGCGGATGGCGGCGGCGTCCGAGCCGGCATCGGGTTCGGTGAGGCAGAAAGCGCCCAGATACTCGCCGCGCGCCAGGCCCGGCAGGCAGCGCGCCTTCTGCGCCTCATCGCCGTAGTTCAGGATCAGGCGGCAGACCAGCGAATTATGCACCGACACCGTGGTCGAACAGGCGCCGTCGGCGGCGGCGATCTCGGCGATGGCCAGCGCGTAGGAGACGTAGTCCAGCCCCGCCCCGCCATACTCCGCCGGCAGCAGCATGCCGAGATAGCCCAGCGCCGCCAGCTCCTGCAGCGTTTCCCGCGACGCATGGCCGTCGCGGTCGCGCTGGGCGGCCTGCGGCGCCAGGTGCTTCTGCGCCACGGCGCGGGCATTGTCGCGCACCGCCATCTGGTCGCCGGTCAGCATCGTCCTATCCCGCCAGCGGCCCCAGCCCGACCAGGCCCAGCCGGATGCGCCGGTTGTGGCGGCCCTTGTTGTCGATCTTCAGGATCTTCAGCGGGCGCGAATTGCCGGTGCTGGCCAGATGCGTGCCGCCGCAGGCCTGGCGGTCGAGACCTTCGATGTCGACGACGCGGATCAGCCCGTCGGCGGTGGGCGGCGGGGCGACGGAGCGGCTGCGGATCAGGCCGGGCGTGTTCTGCGCTTCCTCCTGCGGGACATAGACGCAGGCGACCGTCAGGTCCTGGCGCATCACATCGTTGATCGGGCCTTCTAGGGCGCGCAGCTTCTCGTTGTCGGCCTGCGGCAGGTCGAAATCCATGCGCGCCGTGCCGTCCTCGTTCATCTGCACGCCGGTGACCAGCGCGCCGTCGAAATTCTGGAACACCAGCGCGTTGAGGATATGCGTGCCGGTGTGCATCTCGCGCATCATCTGGCGGAAGCCGGCATCGGCCTCGATCACCGCCGCGCCGGCTGCCTCGACCGGGTCGGCCAGCACGTGCCAGAGCTGGCCGCCGCTCAGTTCCAGGCCGGTGACCGGACTTTCGCCGCCCGACCAGCGCAGGATGCCGCGATCGGGCAGCTGGCCGCCGCCGCCGGGATAGAGCGGCGACTGCTTCAGCCGCACGCGGCCGGGTGCGGTGTCGAGGATCTCGGTTTCCAGCGACAGGGTCTCGGGATGGTCGTGACAGAAATAGCGCATGGCCTCGGCGTTTTCGCTCCGGTTCGAGGGTGAGGCGCGAGTGTCGCCGGGGCAGGGCTGGGCGTATTGGCGAAAATTGAACTCAGCCGAACGCCGCCGACCGGTACTGCAGCGGGGTGATGCCGTAGGCGCGCTTGAAGTGGCGGGTCATGGCGCTCTGGTCGTAGAAGCCGGTTGCGGCGGCGATCCCGGCCAGCGGCGCGGTGCGGTCCTTCAGCGCCCGGCAAGCGGCGCGCAGGCGCAGGTTGGTGAGATAGGCGTGCGGGCTCATGCCGGTGCCGCGGTTGAACAGGCCGATGAGCTGGAACTGCGTCAGCCCGGCCTCGGCCGCCAGCATCTCCAGGGTCAGCGCCTCGGCATGGCTCTGGCGCATGCGCCCGATGCAGCGGTTCAGCAAGACGCGATCGGCCGGCGCCAGCGCCAGGCCGTGCGGCTTGCTGCCGTGGCGGGCGAAGAGGGTGCCGAAGGACGCGGCCAGCAGTTCCTGCCGGTGCAGCGCATCGGCATCCTGCGCCAGGGCGGCATGCAGGCGCAGGAAGCCGGCGACCAGGTCGGCATCGGTGAAGAGATTGGCGGTGAAATAGGGGATGCGCGGCAGGCCCAGCCCGTCGCGCACCGTATCGAGCGCGGACTGCGTCAGGTAGAAGGAGCGGTAACACCAGCGCCGGCTCCAGCCCATCCAGCCGGCATGCGGCTCGTCGGGGTTGAACACGAACAGCGTGCCGGTGGTGGCGCGCTGGATGGCGCCGCGGCTCTTGACCTCCGAGCCGCCCTCCTCGGTGACCGCCAAGACCAGCGCGTCATGCGCATGCGGGGCGAATTCCTGGGTGCGGAAATCGGCGCGCATCAGGGTCAGGCCCGGCACGCTGGCGGCGCGGCGGTACTCGGCGCGGTTATGGCGGTCGGTGCGGGCCATTCCTACAGCGGTTTCACCGCGTCGGCCTGGATCTCGATCAGCATTTCGGGCCAGGGCAGCTCCATGCCGAAGAACAGCATCGAGGCCGGCCGCGCCGCGCCGAGGAATTTCTCGCGGATCGGGCGGTAGGTCGGAGCATCGCTCTTGCGCACGATGTACTGCGTCAGCTTCACGATATGGCTGGCGTCCATGTCGGCCTGTTGCAGCGCCGCCAGCACGTTTCGCCACGCCCATTCCGCCTGGACGGCGAAGTCGGGCGAGAGATTGCCGTCGGCGTCGAAGCCGGGCGTGCCCGAGGTGGTGACGTAATGCGCCGGGCCGCGCCACTGCACGGCATCGCTGTAAAGGGCGATGCGTTTGGCGACGCCGGTGTCGATGTTGCTGCGCATGGCGTTGCTCCCGTTGCTGCCGGAACGCAAGCCTACCCTATCCCGCGCGTTTCCTCAGCCGGTGTGTCGAACGGGTGAGGCTCAGTAATCCCACTCGATGGCGACGCCGACCTTGCTGCGCGCATCGGAGCCGATCTCGCTCTGCACCTTGATTTGCGGCGTCAGCTCGATCTCGACGACGGCGGTGCTGGAGCCGGAGGTGGCGCCCTGCTTGGCGCCGAGATAGACGCCGGGGGCGACGTAGCGGCCGACTTCCAGCGAAGAGCCGCCGAGCGGCGAGGAGGCGGCCGCGGCGGCGTTGGGATCGGAGCTGACGCCCAGCCGGTCGAAGCCCATGGCCTTGCGCAGCCGGTCGAGCACGCCGCCGCCGGAGCCGGTCAGGCCCGAGAGCGAGCCGATCGACTGGCCGATTTCGGCCAGCTGCAGCGGGCTGAGCTGGGTGGTGGAGCGGCCGAACAGGATCTGCGCCATGATCTCGTCCTGCGGCAGGGCCGGGGTCGAGCTGAAGGCGACGCGCGGGGCGGAGGGACGGCCGCTGATGCGGATTTCCGCCGTGCCGCCCTCGATCGGCGTGGTGGCGGTGAAGTCGATCGCCGGGTCGAGCCGGTCGGGATCGGGGAAGGTGATGGTGCCGCGGGTGAACTCCATGCGCCTGCCGACGCCGGAGAAGGAGCCGCGCCGCAACTGCAGCCCGCCCAGGATCTGCGGCCGGGACAGCGTGCCGCCGATGTCGAGCGCGCCGCCCAGTTCGACGTCCAGGCCGCGGCCGCGCACGAACACCGCCTGGCGCGCGTCGACCTTGACCGCCAGCGTCGTCTCCGGCCCCGGCACCCTGGCCGGCGGGGGCTTGTCGTCGGGCTGGCCGCCGGGGCGGTTGACCTCGCGCACGTCGATGACCGGCAGGTCCGGCCCGCCATCGACGCTGGCGTCGAGATTGATCTCGGCGCGCTCGATGCTGGCGGTGCCGGCCAGCGCCATGCCCTGCCGCACCGAGCCCTGCAGGCGCAGATTGGCCGACAGCGTCGCCTCCATGTCGCGGCGGTCGAGGATGCGGGCGGAATCGGCCACCACGGTGACGTCGACCGGCAGGGTGAGCTGCGGGTCGACCTGCAGGTAGCCGGTGGCGGTGACGGTGCCGTTGCCGCGCGGCCGGGCGGTGAAGTTGCGGATCTCCAGCCGGTCGCCGTTGACGCCGATGGTGGCGTCGATGTTGCGGAAGGCGATGCCCTGGGCCAGGTTGAAATAACGGCCGTCGACCACGGTGACGGCGCCGTTGCCGCCGATGGCGCCGCGCGTGGCGGTGAAGGTGACGTCGACGTTCAGCCTGCCGCTCAGCCGGCCGTTGCCGGCCAGGAACGGCGTGAACTGCGCCAGGTTCATGCCGCCCTCGACACGCACCCGCCCGTCGCTGACGCCGCCGGGGCCGGGCAGCGGGCCGGCACCGGAGAAGCTCAGCGCGTTGCCCTGGCCGGCGGTGAAGCGGCCGTCGAAGGTGGCGTTGTTGTTGCGCAGGCTGAGCTTGGCGCTGAGCGCGCCGGGCGGGATGCCGGCGGTGCGGATGGTGCGCAGGCGCAGATCGGAAGCGTCCAGGGTGGCTTCGACGGCGGGCTGGGCGATCGGGCCGCGCAGATTGGCGGTGAAGTTGGCGACGCCGAACAGCTGCAGCGTCGGATCGAAGGCCTGCAGCAGCGACAGCGGCAGGCCGTTGCCGCGCACGTCGAGCCGGCTGTCGGGGCCGACCGTGCCGCTGGCGGTGACGGTGCCGGAGGCGGCGCGCAGGGTGAAGCGCTCGATGGTGGTGATGTCGCCGGCCAGGACGATGCGGGCCGGGCCGGCCAGGGTGGCGGTCTGGCCGGCATAGGTGGCGTTCAGGCTTTGCAGGTCGATGGCGGTTTCGTTCCCGCCCATCGCCACCCGGCCCTGGCTGGTGGCGCGCAGGTTCTCGCCCGTGCCCTCGACGGTGAAGCCGAAGGCGGCGCGCTCGCCGCTGGCCCGGGCGTTGAGCTGGCGCAGCGGGCCGGCGAGCTGGCTGCCGGCGGCGGTGGCGGTCAGGGTGAACTCGGCCTTGCCCAGCGGGTCGCTGACCTCGCCCTCGATACGGCCGCGATCCATCGCGACCTGGTCGGCGAAGCGGAAATTCTGCACCGTGGCGGCGAGCGCGATCTTCTGCGCGTCGGCCGCCTTCACCGTGGCGTCGAGGCTGCCGGCAAGCGGGCTGCCGACGAAGGGCGACAGATCCTGCAGGCGTTCGGCCTTGATCGCCAGTTCGCCAGTGGTGCCGGTCTCGGCGACGGTGAAATTGTTGCCGACGACGGACAGGCTGGCCCAGCGCAGGTCGAATTGCCGGATCACGGCGCGCCCGTCGTCGGAGACGGCGAAGTCGCCGCCGCCGCGGATCGGCGCGTTCTGCATCTCGCCGTCCAGCGCCAAGGTGCCGGCAGTCTGCTCGCCGGCGCGGCGGGCGTCGAGTTCGATCGTCAGGCGCGGCACCTCGGCGGCGTCGATCCTGGCGTCGGCCAGCACGCCGCGCAGCTTGGCCGTCAGCGCCTCTGCGGTCTCGCTGACTTCCAGGCTGCCTTCGGAGCGGCCGGCAAGTTGCGGATCGAGGGCGGAGAGGTCGGTCAGCCGCCAGTTCAGCGTGGCGTCGCCCAGCCGGCCGGTGCCGCGACCCTGCGAGGCGATGCGGGCGGTGCCCGACTCCACCACCAGCGACTGCACCTGCCAGGCCTGGTCCGGCGCCAGCGCGCCGCGCAGCGCCAGGCTGACCTGCGGCACCAGCAGTCTTTCGGGCACGCCGGGCAGGCGGCCGTTCTGCAGCGTCGAGTCGAGCGCGATGGCGGTGGCGTCGCCGCTGGGACTCGTCTGCAGGCTCAGTTGCAGGCTGCCGGCAATGTCCTGGTCCAGCGCCTCGGCGAAGACGGCGAGATCGGCCGCCGCCGCGCGCAAGGTCAGGCTGGGCAGCGGACGCTCGGGATCAATCTCGCCACTGCCTTCGGCGGTGACGACCGGCGATTCCAGCTTCAGGTCGCGCAGCACGATCGGGCCGCTGCCGGTCTGGCTGGCGGCGGCCGACAGGCTGGCGCGGGTGGTCAGGCTGCGGCCATTGGCGGCGGGCAGCACGATGTCGTCGAGCTCGGCGGTCAGCGTGGCGGCGCGCGCGTTCCGCTCCTGCAGCGCGCCGTCGATATTGACGGTGGCGCGGCCGATGGCGACCTCGTCCAGCCTGACGCCCTCGGCGGAGACGATGGCGGCCACCACCGGCTGCATCAGCTTGCCGGTCAGCCGGCCCTTGGCGGTCAGCGTTTGCCACGAGACGCCGGGCAGGGCGCTGGCGAAGGTGGCGGCCACCGCGTCGAGGGTGAAGGAGAGGTCCCCGGTGTCGTCGCGGCGGTCGATGCGGCCGCTGCCGTCGAGGCGGCCGGGCGGGCCCTGCAATTCGGCGCGCTGCACGGTGATGCTGGCGGCGTCGAACGTGCCGTCGGCCTGCAGGCGCCAGTCGCCCTGCACGGCGTCGAGCCACGCCGCCTCGCCCAGCTCGCCGGCGCGGCCGTTCAGCGACAGCGTCGCCCGCGTGGCGTTGCCCTCGCGTTGGGCGCGGACCTGGCCGTCGACCTTGAGCAGGTCGCCGGCGTCGATGGCGAGCGTGCCGTTGAGGTCGTCGAGCGGACCCTCGATGTCGGCCTGCATGACGATGCCCTGCCGCACCTCCATCGGCGTCAGCCGGTTGACGGTGGCCGCGCCTTCGCGGGCGTTGAGCTTGATGGTGAGGATCTCGCGTTCGCCGTCGTAGCGGCCGTTGAGGTCGAGCACGCCGTCGCCGCCGTCGCTGCGCTCGGCCTTCACCACCAGCCAGTTGTGCTCCTTCAGCCCGGCGACGCGGGCATTGCCGGAGAGCGTCCACGAGGCGGTTTCGCCGGCCAGTTCGGGTCCCAGGGTGAGGCGGCCGATCTCGACCGCGCCGACATCGATGCGGCCGGGCAGGCCGGCACCGGCGCCTTCGTCGCTGCGCCTGGGCTTGTCGGCGGGTTCGACCGGCTGGCGCACCACCTCGACGGCCTCTGCGCGCACCAGCCCGATCTTCAGGTGATCGCGCAGCATGGCCAGCGGCGACCATTCAAGTTCGACGTTGCGCGCCGTCAGCCATACGCCCTGCGGATCGGCGACCTCGACCTGCGCCACGCCGATCTCGAACGGCAGGAAGCCGGTGATGCCCTCGACCTTGACCTGCTGCTCGGGCGAGCTGGCCAGGCGGTTGACCGTCTCGGCCAGGAAGCGCTTGCCCGGCGGCGTCTGCACCAGCGCCAGCGCGATCAGCAGCGCCAGCAGCGGCGTGGCGAGAACGGCCAGGGTGATGAAGAGGAGGCGGCGCTGGCGCATTGTCATCAGAACGCCTGCCCCAGGCTCACATAGAGCCCGAACCTGTCGTCGCCCTTGCGCCGGTTGATCGGCACGGCGACGTCGGCGCGCAGCGGACCGAAATCGGTGTAGTAGCGGGCGCCGACGCCGGCGGCGTATTGCAGCCCCTGCGAGGGCATCGGCGTCGAGCCTTCCCACACATTGCCGGCATCGACGAAGGCGGCCATGCCGAAGCGGCCGGAGATGCGCTGGCGCAGCTCCGCGCTCAGCTCGATGGCGCTGCGCCCGCCCAGCGGGTCCTTGCCGTCGCGCGGGCCCAGGCTCTGATAGGCGTAGCCGCGCACCGAACCGCCGCCGCCGGCATAGATGCGCTTGTCGAACGGCACCAGCGAGGTGCCCAGGTCGAGCAGCGAGGCGACGGCGGCGCGGCCGGCCAGGATCGTGGACTTGTCGGAGGACAGGTCGAGATAGGCGGTGCCGGTCAGCCGGCCGACGATGAAGCGCGAGCCGGGATTGAAGGTGTCGACATAAGGTGTCAGGGCGGCGGCCAGCCGGAAGCCTTCGGTCGGGTTGAGCAGGTCGTTGCTGCGGTCCAGCGCCAGGGTCAGCGGCAGGCCCAGCAGGGTGAAGCGCTCCCTCTCGCCGTCGCGGGTCTGCAGCGAGTGTTCCGCCGTCAGCCCGATGCTGCCCTTCAGCCGCCGGCGGAAGGCCTGTTCCAGCCCGACGCCGGCGCCGATCGCCTGCTTGGTGTAGGCGTCGAGGATCTTGCGCTCGGCATAGAGTTCGGCGGTCAGGTCCTGCCGGCGCCGCCAGATGTCGGGCTCGCGATAATTGGCGTAGAGGCCGAAGCTGGGCTGGGTCAGCTTGTTCTCCAGCAGCCCGCCGACCTCGGCCGTCAGGCGCAGCGTTTCGGCGCCGCCGAACAGGTTGCGGTGCTGCCAGTAGGCATTGGCGCCGAAGCCCTCGGAGGTGGCGTAGGAGGCGCCCAGCCCGATGGTGCGCGGCGCGCGCTCGACTACCTCGACGGTCAGCGGCATCTGGCCCTGGGCGTCGAGCTGTTGCGCCTCGCGGACCCGCACGGTGCTGAAGATGCCCAGCCCCAGCATGTCGTCGCGCAGCTCGTCGACCTTGGCCGGCGTGTATTGCTGGCCGACCCTGAACGGCACGCGCCGCGCCAGAAAGCTGCGGCGGGTGCGGTCCAGCCCCTCGAAATTCACGTCGCCGAACTTGGCCAGCGGGCCGGTCGTCACCTTCCAGGTCACCGCCATCGACTGGTCGGCATGATCGACCACCGCCTCGCGGTCCTCGATCTTGGCATAGGGGAAGCCGCCTTCGCGCATCTGGCGCACGATCTGCTCGTCGGTGGCGATGATGTTGGCGGCGTCGGCGGCGGCATTGAGCCGCGCCGCCAGTTCGCCGCGATCGACCAGCCGCTCGTCCACCGGCTGGCCGGTCTGACCGTCGAGGATCGACAGGGTGCGCATGCGGTAGCGCGGGCCGGTATCGACGTTGAAGACGACGTCGATCTGCTGGCCGCGCACCAGGGTTTCGAGCTGGTTGAAGAGGGCGGGATCGTCCAGCCGGTAGCCGGCGAAGCGGGCATCGACGGTGCCGGCGTAATAGCCCTCCGAGCGCAGCGCCTGCTGCAGTTCCTGCTGCTGGAGCTGGGTGCGTTGCAGAACGGTGACGGGCTCGGGCGGGCGGCGGCGGGCCTGACGGCCGCTGGCGTCCAGCACCTCCTGCAGGAATTCCTTCATCCGCTCGCTGCCCTGCACGTTCAGCTCGAGGCGCACCGGCAGCGGGTCGGCGCCGCCATCCTCGGCGTCGCGCCCGCTGGCGTCGCGCCCGCTGGCGTCACGCCCGCTGGCGTCACGCTCGGGAGTGTCGCGCTGGGGGGCGTCGCGCCGGGTGGTGTCGCTCTGCGCGGCGGCGGTCAGTGTGAAGACCGCGGCCAGCCACGCCGACAGCAAGACCGTCAGCGCAACCCTCAGCGGCAGTTGACGGTGTTGCATGCCCATCGCTAACGCCAATACGAACAGAATAAGGCGATCTCGGGATTTTGGCCCCGCCAACCGCACTGACCCGCCCCGGTTGCCGGGAAAAGGCCGCTCCGCAGCTTCCCAACGTAAAATCTCTTGGCCGGTTCCGGCAAGCGCTGGATTTCCCTTGGGTTTTCGCCCCGCACCGAGGGGTTGAGCGCGTCCCGTCCGCCTGTAGTATCGGGGCAAACCGGGAGGACGACGTGGCAGGACTGACCCAGGCGCATGTGAAAGGACCCACTGACAGCGAATTGCTCGACCTGACGGTGCCGGGGCTGCTGGCGCGCACCGTCGCCCGTCATGGCGACCGGCCCGCCCTGGTGGTCCGTCACCAGCATATACGCTGGAACTACGCGGAATTTTCCCGCCATGTCGACGCGCTCGCCTGCGGCCTTCTGGCGCTGGGGCTGGGCAAGGGCGACCGCATCGGCATCTGGTCGCCCAACCGTTACGAATGGGTGGTGACGCAGTTCGCCACCGCCCGCATCGGGCTGGTCCTGGTCAACATCAACCCGGCCTACCGGCTGGCCGAGCTGGAATACGCGCTGAACAAGGTCGCCTGCAAGGCGCTGATCGTGGCCCCCGCCTTCAAGACCAGCGATTACCTGGGCATGGTCGAGACGCTGGCGCCGGAACTGGCGCAAAGCAGGCCCGGCGTGCTGCAGGCGGCCAAGCTGCCGCATCTGCGGATCGTGATCCGGCTGGGCGAGGAGAAATCGGCTGGCATGCTCAACTATGCCGACGTCGCTGCCGGCCCCGCCGATGCGGCCAAACTCGACGCCATCGCGCTGGCGCCCGACGACGCCATCAACATCCAGTTCACCTCGGGCACCACCGGCCTGCCCAAGGGCGCCACCCTGACCCATCGCAACATCGTCAATAACGGCTGGTTCACCGGCGAGCGCATGAAGTTCACCGAGCAGGACGTGCTGTGCATTCCGGTGCCGCTCTACCACTGCTTCGGCATGGTGCTGTCGGTGCTGGCCTGCGTCAGCCACGGCGCCTGCATGGTATTCCCGGGCGAGGGCTTCGATCCGCTGGAAGTGCTGGCTGCGGTCGAGGCGGAGCAATGCACCGCCCTGCACGGCGTGCCGACCATGTTCATCGCCGAGCTGGACCATCCCGAGTTCAAGCGCTTCAGGCTCTCCACCCTGCGCACCGGCATCATGGCCGGCGCGCCCTGTCCGATCGAGGTGATGAAGCGGGTGGTGGCCGACATGGGCATGCGCGAAGTGACCATCGCCTACGGCATGACCGAGACCAGCCCGGTCTCGTTCCAGTCCTCGACCGACGATCCGCTGGAGCGGCGCGTTTCGACGGTGGGCCGCATCCATCCGCATGTCGAGGTCAAGATCGTCGACGAGAACGGCAGAACGGTGCCGCCGGGCGAGCGCGGCGAGCTGTGCACGCGCGGCTATTCGGTGATGCAGGGCTACTGGGGCGACGAAGCGCGCACGCAGGAGGCGATCGACGCGGAGGGCTGGATGCGCACCGGCGACCTGGCCATCATCGACGCGGAGGGCTACTGCAACATCGTCGGCCGGGTGAAGGACATGGTGATCCGGGGCGGCGAGAACCTCTATCCGCGCGAGATCGAGGAATATCTCTACCGCATGCCCAAGATCCAGGACGTGCAGGTGTTCGGCGTGCCCGACGCCCGGTACGGCGAGGAACTGTGCGCCTGGGTGATCCTGAAGCCGGGCGAGAGCATGACGGCGGAGGAGCTGCGCGAGCACTGCCGCGGCCAGATCGCGCACCAGAAGATCCCGCGCCATGTCCGCTTCGTCAGCGAGTTCCCGATGACGGTGACCGGCAAGCCGCAGAAATTCATCATGCGCGAGAAGATGATGCAGGAGCTGGACGTGCGGGAAGCCGCGCATGCCTGATACGGGGCCTGAACCCGACGCCGTGCTGCTGGTGGTCGACGTGCAGAACGATTTCTGCCCCGGCGGCGCGCTGGCGGTGGCCGGGGGCGACCAGGTGGTGCCGGTGGCCAACCGGCTGATCGAGCGCTTCGAGCACGTCATCCTGACCCAGGACTGGCATCCAGCCGACCATCGTTCCTTCGCCTCCGCCCATGACGGCAGAGAGCCTTTCGACAGCGTCGAGTTTCCCTATGGCGCGCAGACGCTGTGGCCCGACCACTGCGTGCAGGGCACGCCGGGGGCGGCATTCCATCCCGGCCTGCAGGCCACCAAGGCGGAGCTGGTGATCCGCAAGGGCTTCCGCCGCGCCATCGATTCCTATTCCGCCTTCGCCGAGAACGACCGGCGCACCCGCACCGGGCTGGCCGGCTATCTGCGCGAGCGCGGCCTGCAGCGGCTGTTCCTGTGCGGGCTGGCGACCGATTTCTGCGTCGCCTATTCGGCGCTGGACGGGCGGGCGGCAGGTTTCGAGGTCACCGTGGTCGAGGATGGCTGCCGCGCGATTGACCTGAACGGCAGTCTGGCGAGCGCCTGGAACCAGATGCAGGCGGCGGGCGTTCAACGCCTCCTGTCGTCGGCGATCCGTTGAGTGGACAGAATATAGGCAGAAAATCAGGTTTTCTCCCGTTATTTCGCCATTTGAATAAATTTTAACCAGTTTTGTGACGCCACCGCTGGGGGCCGGTGCTGAACCCTGCCTGTTATGGGGCACTACCACCTTGGCACGGGATTTGCGGAGAAGCCTTCGCGGGTGCGAGATGGCGGGGGACGCTGGGCGCAGCCGTGCCAGGTCGCGGCTGTGCGGCCATCCACTTCGCGGGGATGGAACTTAAATGACGAAACTCTGGAAGAATATCGCCGTCGGCGCCGCCATGAGCGCGGCGGTGGCGATTTCCGGCGCCGCTCCGGCGCTGGCGCAGGAAACGATCAAGGTCGGCGTGCTGCATTCGCTGTCCGGCACCATGGCGATCAGCGAGACGACCCTGAAGGACGTCATGCTGATGCTGATCGAGGAGCAGAACAAGAAGGGCGGCCTGCTGGGCAAGAAGCTGGAGGCGGTGGTGGTCGATCCGGCCTCCAACTGGCCGCTGTTCGCCGAGAAGGCGCGCGAGCTGATCTCGGTCAGCAAGGTCGCCGCCACCTTCGGCTGCTGGACCTCGGTGTCGCGCAAGTCGGTGCTGCCGGTCTATGAGGAGCTGAACTCGATCCTGTTCTATCCCGTGCAGTACGAGGGCGAGGAAAGCTCGAAGAACATCTTCTACACCGGCGCCGCGCCCAACCAGCAGGCGATCCCGGCGGTCGACTACCTCGCCAAGGAAGAGAAGGTGGAGCGCTGGGTGCTGGCCGGCACCGACTACGTCTATCCGCGCACCACCAACCGCATCCTCGAAGCCTACCTCAAGATGAAGGGCGTCAAGGCCGAGGACATCATGATCAACTACACGCCGTTCGGCCATGCCGACTGGCAGACGATCGTGGCCGACATCAAGAAGTTCGGCTCGGCCGGCAAGAAGACGGCGGTGGTCTCGACCATCAACGGCGACGCCAACGTGCCGTTCTACAAGGAGCTGGCCAACCAGGGCATCAAGGCCACCGACATCCCCGTCGTCGCCTTCTCGGTCGGCGAGGAGGAGCTGGCCGGCATCGACACCGCGCCGCTGGTCGGCCATCTGGCGGCCTGGAACTACTTCCAGTCGGTCGATACGCCGGAGAACAAGGCGTTCATCGAGAAGTGGAAGGCCTTCACCAAGAATCCCAAGCGCGTCACCAACGATCCGATGGAAGCGCACGTGATCGGCTTCAACATGTGGGTCAAGGCGGTCGAGAAGGCCGGCACCACCGATCCCGACGCGGTGATCGACGCGCTGATCGGCGTCTCGGTGCCCAACCTGTCGGGCGGCTATTCCACCATGATGCCGAACCACCACATCACCAAGCCGGTGCTGATCGGCGAAGTGAAGGCCGACGGCCAGTTCGAAGTGGTGTGGGAGACCTCGGGCCTGGTGGTGGGCGACGAATGGTCCGACTACCTCGAAGGCTCGAAGGACCTGATCGCCGACTGGCGCGCGCCGATGTCGTGCGGCAACTTCAACGTCAAGACCGGCAAGTGCGGCGGCGCCGGCAAGTAGGCCCGGCCCGATCCTGCAACAGCTTCGCTGCCGGGGCATCCGTCCCGGCAGCGGCCTCCGCCAACAACGAATGAAGACGGGACGGACCATGGGCCTGTGGCGCGCATTGCTGCTGGGGCTGTGCCTGCTGGGCATCGGCTCGGCGGCCATCGGCTCGGAAGCTCGGGCGCAGTCGGTCGAGACGGCGCTGCCGCTTTTGGCCTCCTCCTCCTATTCCGACATCGAGAAGGGCATCGAGGCGCTGGCCGCCTCCGGCCACGACAACGCCGCCGACATGCTGCGGGCGATGGCGGCGGGCCGGCTGTTCGTCGGCCGGGACCGGGCGGTGATCCAGGGCGCCGACGGCAGGTTCACCGACGCGCTGAGCGGCCAAGCGGTCGAGAACGCGCAGGGGCTGGCCGCGCCGCGCGTCAACAACCGGGTCCGCCGCAACATCGACACCGCGCTGGGTACCCTCACCATCATGTCGCCCGACCCGGCGCGGCGGCTGGAAGCGGCGGTCTCCGTGTTCAGGAACCGCGATCCGGCGGTGCGGCCGCTGATCGAGGCGGCGCTGGCCAAGGAAACCGACGCCCGCGTGCGCCGCACCTTCGAGCAGGCGCGCGCCGCGCTGATCCTGGCCGACCAGGCGCCCGACGCCGAGAAGCTGGCCGCCATCGACGTGCTGGCCGCGCGCGGCGACCGCGACGCGCGCACCATCCTGGCCGGCCTCGCCGGCGCCAGCCCGGCCGTCGCGGCGGCGGCGAAAACGGCGATCGACCGCATCGAATCGCGGCTGGCGTTCTGGAACGGGGTGCAGGGGCTCTATTACGGCATCTCCCTGGGCTCGGTGCTGCTGCTGGCCGCCATCGGGCTGGCCATCACCTTCGGCGTCATGGGCGTCATCAACATGGCGCATGGCGAGATGGTGATGCTGGGCGCCTACACCACCTTCGTGGTGCAGGAGATCATCCGCACCTCCGCACCCGGCCTGTTCGACTGGTCGCTGGCCATCGCCCTGCCGCTGGCCTTCCTGGTCTCCGGCGCGGTCGGCATGGCGATCGAGCGCGGCGTCATCCGCTTCCTCTACGGCCGGCCGCTGGAGACGCTGCTGGCCACCTTCGGCCTGTCGCTGATCCTGCAGCAGGCGGTGCGCACCATCTTCGGCGCCAACAACCGCGAGGTCGGCAACCCGTCCTGGATGTCGGGCGCCTTCGAGCTGGGCGGGCTGACCCTGACCTACAACCGCATGTGGATCATCGTCTTCGCCTTCGCCGTGCTGGCCGCCCTGATGGTGGTGCTGCGCCGCACCGCCTTCGGCCTGCAGATGCGGGCGGTGACGCAGAACCGGCGCATGGCCGCCTCGATGGGCATCCGCACCTCCTGGGTCGACAGCCTGACCTTCGGGCTGGGCTCGGGCATCGCCGGCATCGCCGGCGTGGCGCTGAGCCAGATCGACAATGTCAGCCCCAATCTGGGGCAGGGCTACATCATCGACAGTTTCATGGTGGTGGTGTTCGGCGGGGTGGGCAATCTGTGGGGCACGCTGGTCGGCGCACTGACCCTGGGGATCGCCAACAAGTTCCTCGAACCGGTGGCCGGCGCGGTGCTGGGCAAGATCATCGTGCTGGTGCTGATCGTGCTGTTCATCCAGCGCAAGCCGCGCGGGCTGTTCCCGCTCAAGGGCCGGGCGGTCGAATCATGATCTTCGCCCGCTTCCTCGCCAACGACCGGCTTGTGATCGGTTTCTCCCTGGCGATCCTCGGCATCACCGCATTGCTGATCGCCGGCAACCTGCTGGTGTCGCCCGGTTCGCCGCTGCACGTGCCGACCTACGTCATCGCGCTGTTCGGCAAATACCTGTGCTACGCGCTGCTGGCGCTGTCGGTCGACCTGGTGTGGGGCCAGGTCGGCATATTGTCGCTGGGGCACGGCGCCTTCTTCGCGCTGGGCGGCTACGCCATGGGCATGTACCTGATGCGCCAGATCGGCACGCGCGGCGTCTACGGCCATCCGGTGCTGCCCGACTTCATGGTGTTCCTGAACTACAGCGAGCTGCCCTGGTTCTGGCACGGCTTCGACATGTTCTGGTTCGCCATGGTCATGGTGATGCTGGTGCCCGGCCTGCTGGCCTTCGTGTTCGGCTATCTCGCCTTCCGAAGCCGCGTCACCGGCGTCTATCTCTCCATCATCACCCAGGCGCTGACCTTCGCCCTGCTGCTGGCCTTCTTCCGCAACGACATGGGCTTCGGCGGCAATAACGGGCTGACCGACTTCAAGGACATACTGGGCTTCAACATCCAGCACGACGGCACCCGCGCCAGCCTGCTGGCGGCGACGGCGATCTTCCTGACCCTGGGCTTCATCGCCGCCCGGGCGCTGCAGAAATCGCGCTTCGGCAAGGTGCTGGTGGCGATCCGCGACGCCGAAAGCCGCGCCCGCTTCCTGGGCTACCGGGTCGAGCACTACAAGCTGGCGGTGTTCACCTTCTCCGCCGTCATGGCCGGCATCGCCGGCGCCCTCTACGTGCCGCAGGTCGGTATCATCAATCCCGGCGAATTCGCGCCTGCCAACTCGATCGAGGCGGTGGTCTGGGTCGCCGTCGGCGGGCGCGGCACCCTGGTCGGGGCGGTGATCGGCGCCATCCTGGTGAATTTCGGCAAGACGCTGTTCACCGGCGTGCTGCCCGAGCTGTGGCTGTTCGCGCTGGGCGGGCTGTTCGTCTTCGTCACCGTCTTCATGCCCAAGGGCGTGGTCGGCTCGCTGCCGGTGTGGGGCGCCTGGCTGCGCCGCCGCCTGCTGCCCTCCAAGGTCGACGCGCCGCCGCCGGTCTCGGTGCAGCCGCCGCCGGTGATGCCGGCGCGGCCGGGAGAATAGCGATGAACGCCATTTCCGACGTGCCGCACAAGATCGAGCCGGTGCTCTATCTCGACGGCGTGCAGGTCAGCTTCGACGGTTTCAAGGCGCTGAACAACCTGTCGCTGGTGATCGAGCCGGGCGAGATGCGGGCGGTGATCGGCCCCAACGGCGCGGGCAAGACCACCATGATGGATGTCATCACCGGCAAGACGCGGCCGGATGCCGGCAAGGTGTTCTTCCGCGGCGACGTCGACCTGACCAAGAAGGACGAGGCGGAGATCGCTCAGCTCGGCATCGGGCGCAAGTTCCAGAAGCCGACCGTGTTCGAGAGCCACACCGTCTACGACAATCTGCTGCTCGCCCTGGCCGGCCATCGCGGCCCGGCGGCGGTGCTGTTCGCGCGCGAGCGGGCGGACGAGCGCACGCGGCTGGAGGAGTTGCTGTCGATCGTCAAGCTGGCCGACCAGCGCCACCGGCTGGCGGCGGAGCTGTCGCACGGGCAGAAGCAGTGGCTGGAGATCGGCATGCTGCTGGCGCAGGAGCCGGCCCTGCTGCTGGTCGACGAGCCGGTGGCGGGCATGACCGATGCGGAGACCGAGGAGACCGCCCATCTGCTGCGCGAGATCAACCGGACGCGCTCGGTGGTGGTGGTCGAGCACGACATGACCTTCGTGCGGGCGCTGGGGGTGAAGGTGACCTGCCTGCACGAAGGCTCGGTGCTGGCCGAGGGCAGCATCGACACGGTCAGCGCCAACAGCCGCGTCATCGAAGTCTATCTGGGGCGCTGACATGCTGAAGGTCGAAAGCGTCGATCTCTACTACGGCGCGGCGCAGGCGCTGCGGCGGGTGTCGCTGCAGGCCGAGATCGGCCAGGTGACCTGCATCCTGGGCCGCAACGGGGTGGGCAAGACCAGCCTGCTGCGGGCGGTGGTCGGCACGCAGCCGGTGCGCGGCGGTTCGGTGAGCTGGGAGGGGCAGGACATCACAAGACTGTCCTCGGTCGAGCGGGCGCGGCGGGGCATCGCCTACGTGCCGCAGGGCCGCGACATTTTTCCGTTGCTGACCGTCAAGGAGAATCTGGAGACCGGCTTCGCCGTGCTGCCGCGGCGGGAGCGCAGGATCCCGGAGGAAATCTACGAGCTGTTCCCGATCCTGAAGACCATGCTGCGGCGGCGCGGCGGCGATCTCTCGGGCGGCCAGCAGCAGCAGCTCGCCATCGCCCGCGCCCTGATCATGAAGCCGCGCCTGCTGGTGCTGGACGAGCCGACCGAAGGCATCCAGCCCTCGATCATCAAGGATATCGGCAAGGTCATCGAGCTGTTGCGCGGCCGCGGCCAGATGGCCATCCTGCTGGTCGAACAGTATTTCGATTTCGCGCGCGACCTGGCGCAGCGTTTCGCCGTGATGGATCGCGGCGAGATCGTGCTGGCCGGCGCCAGGGATGAGCTCGATGAAGGCGACGTCCGCCGCCATCTCACCGTTTGAACCGGCCATCTCGCCCGATGCGCGCCTCTCGTCATTGCCGCGCGCGCAAGGCGACTTGCGGCTGGGCTTCAAGCGGCGCGGGGCGCTGACCGTGCTCGACACGCTCTACCAGCAGGGCTGCGCCAAGGCGCGCCTGCCCAATGTCGAGGAACATGGCTGGAAGAGCGCCGTCGCCATCAACACGTCCGGCGGCCTGACCGGCGGCGACCGGCTGTCCATCGCCATCGACTGGCGCGAGGGCGCGCAGGCGCTGGTGGCGGGGCAGGCGGCCGAGAAGATCTATCGCGCCTCGTCCGGCACGGCGCAGGTGCGCACGCGGCTGACCGTGGGCGCGGGCGCGCAGGCCGAATGGCTGCCGCAGGAAACCATATTGTTCGACCGCGCCGCGCTCGACCGCGACACGCTGGTCGACCTGATGCCGGACAGCTCCTTCCTTGGCGTCGAGGCCGTCGTGCTGGGCCGCGAGGCGATGGGCGAGAGCGTACGGCAAGCCACCTTGCGCGACGCCTGGCGCATCCAGCGCGGCGGCAAACTGATCTATGCCGACGTGGTGGCCGCGGACGGCGACATCGCGCAGCGTTTCGCGCGCACCGCCATCGCCCGTGGTGCGCGCGCCTTCGCCAGCATCCTGCATGTCGCGCCGGATGCGGCGGCCAAGCTGGAAGCGGTGCGGGCCGCCATCGCAGACCTCCAAGACGCGCAAGCCGGCGCTTCGTCGTGGAACGGGATGCTGGCGGTGCGGATACTGGCGCGAGACGGCGAGGCGCTGCTGGCGGCGGTGCGCCGCGCACTGGAGCCGCTGCGCGAGGGCCGCGCCCTGCCGCGGGTGTGGAAATGCTGAGGGAGGAATGACGTGAATCTCAGTCCGCGCGAGAAGGACAAGCTGTTGATCGCCATGGCGGCGATGGTGGCGCGCCGCCGGCTGGAGCGCGGCGTGAAGCTGAACTACCCCGAGGCGATCGCGCTGATCTCCGACTTCGTGGCCGAGGGCGCGCGCGATGGCCGCTCCGTCGCCGAGCTGATGGAAGCGGGCGCCCGGGTGCTGACGCGCGCCCAGGTGATGGAAGGCGTGCCCGAGATGATCCACGACGTGCAGGTCGAGGCCACCTTCCCCGACGGCACCAAGCTGGTCACCGTCCACGAACCGATCCGCTGAGCGGGGGGAGAACGACCATGATTCCAGGCGAAGTCTTTCCCGCCGCCGGCGAGATCGAGATCAATGCCGGGCTGGAGGCCGTCACCTTGACCGTCGCCAATACCGGCGACCGGCCGATCCAGGTCGGCAGCCACTACCATTTCTTCGAGACCAACCCGGCCCTGTCGTTCGACCGCGCCAAGGCGCGCGGCATGCGGCTGGACATCGCCTCGGGCACGGCGGTGCGTTTCGAGCCGGGGCAGAAGCGGGAGGTGCGGCTGGTGCCGTTCCGCGGCCGGCGCGAAGTGTTCGGCTTCCGCCAGGACGTCATGGGCAAACTCGACTAGGGCACAGGAGACGCATCATGGCCTTCAGGATGAGCCGCGCCGCCTATGCGGACATGTTCGGACCCACCACCGGCGACCGGATGCGGCTGGCCGACACCGAACTGGTGATCGAGATCGAGGCCGACCGCACCCTCTACGGCGAGGAGGTGAAGTTCGGCGGCGGCAAGGTGATCCGCGACGGCATGGGCCAGTCGCAGGCGACGCGCCAATCGGGCGCGTCCGATACGGTGATCACCAACGCCGTCATCATCGACCACTGGGGCATCGTCAAGGCCGACGTCGCCATCCGCGACGGGCGCATCGCCGCCATCGGCAAGGCGGGCAATCCCGACGTGCAGCCCGGCGTCGACATCGTCATCGGCCCGGGCACCGAGATCATCGCCGGCGAGGGCAAGATCCTGACCGCCGGCACCATCGACAGCCACATCCATTTCATCTGCCCGCAGCAGATCGAGGAGGCGATCTCGTCGGGCTGCACCACCATGATCGGCGGCGGCACCGGGCCGGCGACCGGCACCAACGCCACCACCTGCACGCCCGGCGCCTTCCACATCGAGCGCATGCTGCAGGCGGCGGAGAGTTTCCCGGTCAACCTCGCCTTCGCCGGCAAGGGCAATGCCAGCCAGCCGGCCGCCCTGGCCGAGCAGATCGAGGCCGGCGCCTGCGCGCTGAAGCTGCACGAGGACTGGGGCACGACGCCGGCCGCCATCGACTGCTGCCTGTCGGTGTGCGACGAATACGATATCCAGGCGATGATCCACACCGATACGCTCAACGAATCGGGCTTCGTCGAGGATACGGTGAAGGCCTTCAAGGGCCGCACCATCCATGCCTTCCACACCGAAGGGGCCGGCGGCGGCCATGCGCCGGACATCATCAAGGTGGCGGGCTTCGCCAACGTCATCCCGTCCTCGACCAACCCGACGCGGCCTTTCACGGTCAACACGCTGGACGAGCACCTCGACATGCTGATGGTGTGCCATCACCTCGATTCCAGCATTCCCGAGGACGTCGCCTTCGCCGAATCGCGCATCCGGCGCGAGACCATCGCCGCGGAAGACATACTGCACGACATCGGCGCCTTCTCGATCATCGCCTCCGACAGCCAGGCCATGGGCCGGGTGGGCGAGGTGGCGCTGCGCACCTGGCAGACGGCGCACAAGATGAAGGTGCAGCGCGGCCGTCTGCCGGGCGAGGCGGGCGACAACGACAACCGGCGCGTCAAGCGCTACATCGCCAAGTACACCATCAACCCGGCCATCGCCCATGGCATGGGGCACGAGATCGGCTCGGTCGAAATCGGCAAGTTCGCCGACCTGGTGCTGTGGAGCCCCGCCTTCTTTGGCGTCAAGCCCGACATGGTGATCAAGGGCGGCATGATCGCCCAGGCGTTGATGGGCGATGCCAACGCCTCGATCCCCACGCCGCAGCCGGTGCATTACCGGCCGATGTTCGGCGGCTTCGGCCGGGCGATGGCGAAATCCTGCATCAGCTTCGTCTCCGGCGCCGCGCTGGCGGCGGGCATCGGCAAGAAATATGGGCTGGAGCGCAACCTGGTGGCGGTCAAGAACACGCGCGGCGGGCTGTCCAAGGCGTCGATGATCCACAACGATGCCATGCCTAAGATCGAGGTCGATCCGGAGACCTACGAGGTGCGGGCCGATGGCGAGCTGCTGACCTGCGAACCGGCCAAGGTGCTGCCGATGGCGCAGCGCTATTTCCTGTTCTGAGGCCGCCCGTGAAACGCTGCAGCCGCATCGTGCCCGCCTTCACCCTCGCCGCGCCGCCGGTGGCGGCGGCGTCCGACCGCGTGGTGCTGGACCACGATATGCGCCATCGCCGCCGCATCGTGCTGCGCACGGTGGCGGGGGCGGAGTTCCTGCTCGACCTGAAGCAGGCCGCCACCTTGCGCCACGGCGACCTGCTGGTGCTGGAGGACGGGCAGACCATCGCCGTCGAGGCCGCGCCGGAGAGGCTGGTGGAGATCGCGGCCGAGGATGCCGATGCGCTGATGCGCATTGCCTGGCACCTGGGCAACCGGCATCTGCCGACCCAGCTCATGGGCGACCGCATCCGCATCCGCTACGACCATGTCATCGTCGACATGGTGAAGGGGCTGGGCGGATCGGTGCGCGAGGTGATGGCGGCGTTCGATCCCGAAGGTGGCGCTTACGGCTTCGGCGCCACCATGGGCCATCACCATCATGGTCACGGCCATGACCATGACCATGATCATGACCACGACCATCACCACCACGGGCACCGCCATGACTGATCCGCTCTACCGGCTGATGGCCTGGCTGTCGCCGTCCTATCCGGTGGGTGCGTTCTCGCATTCCAACGGGCTGGAATGGGCGGTGGAGACGCAGATGGTGCGCGACCGGGTCACGCTGGTCGAATGGCTGCAGGACGTGCTGCATCATGGCGGCGGCTGGAACGATGCGGTGCTGTTCGTGCACGCCCATCGCGCGGTGGCGGACGATGACCGGCAGCGGCTGCGCGGCGTGGCGCTGCTGGCCGCCGCCGCCCATCCCGGCCGCGAGCGGCGGCTGGAGAGCACCGCGCAGGGCGCCGCCTTCCGCCGCATCTCGCGCGATGCCTGGAACGCGCCGGCCCTGGCGCTGCTGGATGGCATCGAGGATGGCGAGCTGGCCTATCCCGTCGCCGTGGCGGTGCTGGCGGCGGGACATGGCGTGGTGCTGCTGCCGGCGCTGACCGCCTATCTGCATGCGATCGCCGCCAACCTCGTGTCGGCGGCGCAGCGGCTGGTGCCGCTGGGCCAGACCGACGGGCAACGCGCCATCGCCGCCGTGATGGCGGATGTCGAGGCGGTTGCGGGCAGGGCCGCGACGTTGGACGATGGCGATCCGTTCGGCGCGCTGGGCGGCTGCACCCTGATGGCCGACCTGGCGTCGATCGAACACGAAACCCAGTACACGAGGTTGTTCCGCACATGAGCAGCACAAGCAACGGCCCGAACACTGGCCCGAGCACTGGCCCATTGCGGGTCGGCGTCGGCGGTCCGGTGGGCTCGGGCAAGACGGCGCTGATGGACGCGCTGTGCAAGCATTTCCGCGCCCGCTACGACATCGCCGCCATCACCAACGACATCTACACCAAGGAGGATGCGGAGTTCCTGACCCGCGCCGGCTCGTTGGTGCCCGAGCGCATCATCGGCGTGGAGACCGGCGGCTGCCCGCACACGGCGATCCGCGAGGACGCCTCGATCAACCTCGCCGCCGTGGCCGAGATGAACCGGCGCTTTCCCGCGCTCGACCTGGTGCTGATCGAATCCGGCGGCGACAATCTCGCCGCCACCTTCAGCCCGGAACTGGCCGACATCACCATCTACGTCATCGACGTGTCGGCCGGCGACAAGATCCCGCGCAAGGGCGGGCCGGGCATCACCCGCTCCGATCTGCTGGTGATCAACAAGATCGACCTGGCGCCGCTGGTCGGCGCCAGCCTCGAAGTCATGGACCGCGACGCGAAAAAGATGCGCGGGACGCGGCCCTTCGTCTTCGCCAACATCAAGGCCGGGCAGGGCGTGGCCGAGGTCGCCGGCTTCATCGAGCAGGCCGGCGGGCTGGCCGCCGCCGCGGCGTGATCTTTCTGCAGGGGAACAGGACAATGAGGATACAGACGGGATTTTCCGCTTTCGCGCTGGCGCTGACCTTCGCCTCGCCGGCCTTCGCCCATACCGGCCACGAGATCGACGGCTTCGCCTCCGGCCTGGCGCATCCGGTGTTCGGGCTCGACCATCTGCTGGCCATGGTGGCGGTCGGGCTGTGGGCCGGGCTGGCCGGCGGCCGCGCCTTCTGGGCCTGGCCGGTGGCGTTCGTCGGCTCGATGCTGCTGGGCGGCGCGCTGGGCATGGCCGGCGTCGAGCTGCCGGCGGTCGAGCTGGTGATCGTCATCTCGGTGATCGCGCTGGGCCTGGCGACCGCCCTCGACCTGAAGCCGCATGTCGTGCTGGGCGCGGCGGTGATCGCCCTGTTCGGCATCGCCCATGGCCATGCCCATGGCATGGAAGCGCCGGAGACCGGCAGCGGCATCGCCTATGCCATCGGCTTCGTCATTGCCACGGCCGCGCTGCATGGCGTCGGGCTCGCCCTGGCGGCGCTGACCCGCAGCCGTTTCGCCGCCAAGGCGACGCGCGTGCTGGGCGGGCTGGTGGCGCTGGCCGGGCTGGGGCTGCTCGCCGGCTAATAAGGAATCAGGCGCCGGCGCCGGCAGGGTCGGGCGCCGGCGTCGCCAGCGCACCGCGCTCGGCCGCGACCAGCGGCGCCATCAGCGCGACGATTTCCTCCAGCGCCTTGACCAGCGTCTCCTGGCGCTCCGCCGGCAGGGTGGCGAAGCGTTCCACGAAGCTGCGGTCCAGCGGCGCCGGCGCGGCCCTGACGGCCGCCTTTCCCGCTTCCGTCAGCTCGACGAAGACATTGCGGCGATCGACCGTGCCGCGGCGGCGCTGGATCAGCGCGCGCTGCTCCAGCTTGTCGAGGATCGGCACCAGGGTCGGCGGGCTGAGGCTGACGGCGGCGGCGAGCTGGTTGACGCTGAGCGTGCCGCCCTCCTGCAGCGCGCGCAGCGCCAGAAGCTGGGGAATGGTGATGCCCGCACTGCGTTCCATCCTCTTGGAGTGCGAATCGGTGGCGTGAATCAGCCGCCGCATCGCGCGCAGCATTCTGTCCTCGGCCTCGGCCATGACGAAAATCGCCCTATCAAGGTTGACACGAAAGATTCGTGTACTAAATAATCTAGCACGAGCAAGTTGGGTTGCAAGCGTGGGAGCGTAAATAAAGTGTGTGGAATCAGCGGGGAAGCCCGTTTTGACGGCCGCCCGGCCCGTGCCGCGGCGGTCGCCGTCATGAACGATGCCATGGCGCCCCGCGGCCCCGACGGCGAGGGCATATCGGCCCGCCGCCACGTGGCGCTGGGCCATCGGCGGCTGAAGATCCTCGATCTCTCCGAACGCGCCGAGCAGCCCATGGTCGATGCCGAGCTGGGCCTGACCGTGGTGTTCAACGGCTGCATCTACAATCACCGCGAATTGCGCCAGGAGCTGGAGGGCAAGGGCTATCGCTTCTTCTCCAGCGGCGACACCGAAGTCATCGGCAAGGCGTTCGACGCCTGGGGGCTGGATTTCGTCAAGCGCTTCCACGGCATGTTCGCCTTCGCCATCCACGAGCGCGACAGCGGCCGGCTGGTGCTGGGCCGCGACCGGCTGGGCATCAAGCCGCTCTATCTCAGCCAGACGCGGGGCAGGCTGCGCTTCGCCTCGACCCTGCCGGCGCTGCTGGCGGCGGGCGAAGTGGACCGCTCGATCGATCCGGTGGCGCTGCACAACTACATGAGCTTCCACGCCGTGGTGCCCGCGCCGCGCACCATATTGCGCGGCGTGCGCAAGCTGCCGCCGGCCACCTTGCGCGTCTACGAACCGGACGGGCGCAGCAAGGACATCGTCTACTGGTCGCTGGATTTCGCCCGCACGCCGGAAGACGAGAAGCGCGGGGCCGAAGAGTGGCGCGCGCTGCTGCATGACGGGCTGCGCCGGGCGGTGGCGCGGCGCATGATCGCCGACGTGCCGGTCGGCGTGCTGCTGTCGGGCGGCGTCGATTCCAGCCTGATCGTCGGGCTGCTGGCCGAGGCCGGGCAGCGCGACCTGAAGACCTTCTCCATCGGCTTCGAGGCCAGCAACGGCGAGGCCGGCGACGAATTCGCCTATTCCGACCTGATCGCGCGCCATTTCGGCACCGACCACCACAAGATCCCGGTGCCGGCGGGCGAGGTGCTGCAATCGCTGCCGCAGGCCATCGCCTCGATGTCCGAGCCGATGGTGTCGCACGACAACGTCGCCTTCTGGCTGCTCTCGCGCGAGGTGGCGCGCCACGTCACCGTGGTGCAGAGCGGCCAGGGCGCCGACGAGGTGGTCGCCGGCTACCACTGGTACCAGCGCCTGAGCCGCTCCAACGATGCCGCCGCCGACTATGCCGAGGCCTTCTGCGACCGCGACCATGCCACCTTGCGCACCCAGCTCTGCGGCGAGCTGATCGACGACGACTGGTCGCGCGCCTGCATCGAGCGGAGCTTCGGCGGTGCCGGCGCGGCGGCGGCGGTGGACAAGGCGCTGCGGCTGGACACCACGGTGATGCTGGTCGACGACCCGGTGAAGCGGGTCGACAACATGACCATGGCGCATGCGCTGGAAGCGCGCGTGCCGTTCCTCGACCACGAGCTGGTCGAGCTGGCCGCCCGCGTGCCGCCGCAGTTCAAGCTGGCGCAGGACGGCAAGGGCATCCTCAAGGACGTGGCGCGCGCGGTGATCCCGTCGGCGGTGATCGACCGTCCCAAGGGATATTTCCCGGTGCCGGCGCTGAAATACCTCGACGGGCCGTTCCTCGACATGGCGCGCGATGCGCTGTCCAGCCAGGCGGCGCGCGAGCGGGGACTGTTTCGCCGCGATTACGTCGAGGAACTGCTGGCGCGGCCGCACCAGCGCATCACCAGGCTGGGCGGCTCGGAGCTGTGGCAGGCGGCATTGCTGGAACTGTGGCTGCAGAACCATGCGGCCTGAGAGGCGTTTCCACGCCAGAAGCGGGACGGGAGAAACGCACCATGAGCCTTGAACCAAACACCAAGCCCCGGACCGCGCGGGCCCGCCGTTCGGCGCTGGCGCACCGCATCCGCCGGCTCAGCATGCATGCGCCGGGCCAGACCGCCTCGATGATCCCCGACCAGGCGCTGCCGGAGGATGTCAGCCGCAACGTCGAGGTCGATTGCGGCTGGGGCCGGCTGCTGTTCGGCCAGACTTTCAGCGATCCCGCCGCCCTGGCCGAGGCGCTGCGCGAGGAGCGGCCCGACCGGCGCGACATCGCCTTCTACGTGCGCGATCCGCATGTGGTGCTGGCGGCAGCACCACAGGAGCTGTTCCTCGATCCCTCGCACGGCTTCCGGCTGGAGCTGGGCGCCTATCGCGCCGCGCATCGCCGGCCGCGCGGCTTCGTGGTGCGGCGGCTGGCGACGCAGCACGACGCGGAGGAGGTCAACCGCATCTATGCCGCGCGCAAGATGGTGCAGGTGCGGCCCGATTTCTTCTGGACCCATCGCGACAGCCGCACGCTCGTGCATCTGGTGGCGGAGGAGCCGGTCAGCGGCGCCATACTGGGCGCGGTGATGGGGGTGGACCACCGCCGCGCCTTCAACGATCCCGAATGCGGCACCTCGCTGTGGTGCCTGGCGGTCGATCCGCAGGCGCGGCCGGCCGGAATCGGCGAGGCGCTGGTGCGCCAGCTGGCCGAGGTGTTCCAGGCGCGCGGCGCGCATTACATGGACCTCTCGGTGCTGCACGACAACGACAACGCCATCCGGCTCTACGAGAAGCTGGGCTTCCGCCGCGTGCCGGTGTTCGCCGTCAAGCGCAAGAACCAGATCAACGAGACGCTGTTCGCCGGCCGGCCCATAGAGGACGGGCTCAATCCCTATGGCCGCATCATCTGCGACGAGGCGCGCCGGCGCGGCATCGGCGTCGACGTCATCGACGCCGAGGGCGGCTTCTTCCGCCTCACCCAGGGCGGGCGCAGCATCGCCTGCCGCGAGAGCCTGAGCGAGCTGACCTCGGGCGTGGCGGTCAGCCTGTGCGACGACAAGGCGGTGACGCGGCGCATGGCGCAGCGTGCCGGGCTGTGCGTCACGGAACAGATGACGGCCGGCGACCGCGCCGCCGAGGACGAATTCCTGCGCCGGCACGGCAGCGTCGTGGTCAAGCCGGCGCGCGGCGAGCAGGGTCGCGGCATCGCCGTCGGCATCGACGATGCGGACGATCTGCGCGAGGCCATCGCCGCCGCCCGCCGCTACTGCGACACGGTGCTGGTAGAGGCGCTGGCCAAGGGCGAGGATCTGCGGCTGGTGGTGATCGGCTATCGGCTGGTGGCCGCCGCCATGCGCCGGCCGGCCTGCGTCATGGGCGACGGCCGCTCCGCCATCCGCACCCTGATCGAGCGCCAGAGCCGGCGGCGCGCGGCGGCGACCGGCGGCGAGTCGCGCATCCCGCTCGACGCCGAGACCGAACGCTGCGTGCGCCTGGCCGGCTATGGGCTGGACGACGTGCCGGAGCAGGGCGTCGAGGTGAAGGTGCGCCGCACCGCCAACCTGCACACCGGCGGCACCATCCACGACGTCACCGACATCGTGCATCCCGAACTGGTGGCGTCGGCGATCCGGCTGGCGCGCGAACTGGAAATCCCGGTGGTGGGCATCGACTTCATGGTCGAGAACCCGGCCGAACCGGGCTACGTCTTCATCGAGGCCAACGAGCGGCCGGGCCTGGCCAATCACGAGCCGCAGCCCACCGCCGAGCGTTTCGTCGATCTGCTGTTCCCGCAATCGCTGCCGGCCGCCGCGCGGCAGAGCCTGCGCGGGCAAGGCGGCTGATGAGCCGACTGCCATGAGCCGTTTGCAGATCGACATCGGCTATCTGGGCGACCAGCTTCGCCACCTGCTGGAGATACCCAGCCCCACCGGTTACACCGATGCGGCGGTGCGCTATGTCTGCGCCGAGCTGGAGCGGCTGGGCGTCGAATACGGCGTCACCCGCCGCGGCGCCATCCGCGCCCTGATGCGCGGGCGCGAGCCCGGCGGGGCGCGCGCCATCGTGGCGCATGTCGACACGCTGGGCGCCCAGGTGCGCTTCATCAAGGCCAACGGGCGGCTGGAGCTGGTGCCGATCGGCCACTGGTCGGCGCGCTTCGCCGAGGGCGCGCGCGGCACCGTCTTCACCGAGAACGGCGGCTGGCGCGGCACCATCCTGCCGCTGAAGGCCTCGGGCCACACGTTCGGGCCGGAGGTCGACAGCCAGCCGGTCGGCTGGGAGCATGTCGAGATGCGCGTCGATGCGCCGGTGCGCGATGCGCGCGACCTGGAGCGGCTGGGCTTCGCGGTCGGCGATGTCGTCGCCATCGACCCGCAGCCCGAATTCCTGCCCAACGGCTTCATCGTCTCGCGCCATCTCGACGACAAGGCCGGCGTGGCGATCGTGCTGGCGGCCCTGGAGGCGATGCAGCGCGACAAGGTGGCGCCGACCGTCGACACCTACTGGATCGTGTCGGTGTCGGAAGAAGTCGGCATCGGCGCCTCCGCCGTGCTGCCCGACGAATGCTCGGCCATGGTCACGGTCGACAACGGCACCACCGCGCCGGGCCAGTCCAGCCGTGAGTTCGGCGTCACCATCGCCATGGCCGACATGACCGGCCCGTTCGACCTGCATTTGACGCGCAAGCTGGTCCGCCTGTGCCGCGAGCACGACATCCGCCACCAGACCGACGTGTTCCGCTACTATCGCTCCGACAGCGCCGCAGCCCTCGAGGCCGGCCACGACATCCGCACCGCGCTGGTGACGTTCGGCGTCGACGCCTCGCACGGCTACGAGCGCATCCACATGCACGCGTTGCGCTCGACGGCGGAGCTGCTGACCGCCTACGCCACCTCCATCGTCGAGATCGAGCGCGACGCCATCAACCTCGGCCCGCTTTCCGGCCTGCCGCGCCAGAGCATCGAGCCGGCCGAGGAATCGATGAGCGAGCCGGTCAACGCCCCGCACGCGCAACGCTGATCCGCCGCCGCCGCAGCCCCGCCCTCTCGCCAGCATCGGCGCGAGCGGGCAGACTGTGCGGCAAAGAGGAGGATGCGATGAAACTCGACTTCACCGGCAGCAAGGTCGTGGTGTGCGGCGGCAGCCGCGGCATCGGCCGCGCCATCGCGCTGGCCTTCGCCCATGCCGGCGCCGCCGTCTCGATCTGCGCTCGCAACCGCGAATCGCTCGACCACGCCGCCGCCGACCTGGCCAAGGCGACCAAGGCCACGATCCATCATCTGCCCTGCGACCTGGCGCGGGGGCCGGAAGTCACCGCCTATGTCAAGGCGGCGGCCGAGGCGCTGGGCGGCATCGACATTCTGATCAACAACGCCTCCGGCTTCGGCCGCAGCGACGACGAGGAAGGCTGGAAACTGTCGCTCGACGTCGACGTGATGGCCAGCGTGCGCGCCAGCCTGGCGGCGATCCCCTATCTGGAGCAGAACGGGCGCGGCTGCATCATCCACATCTCCTCCATCTCCGGCCTGATGCCGTCGCTGCGCACGCCGCCCTATGGCGCGGTCAAGGCGCTGCTGATCCAGTACACCAAGACCCAGGCGCTGGCGCTGGCCAAGAAGGGCATTCGCGTCAACTGCATCGCGCCGGGCTCGATCGAGTTCGAGGGCGGGGTGTGGGATCTGGCCAAGCAGCACAACCGCAAGCTCTATGACGGCATCCTGGCCAGCATCCCGCATGGAAGGCTGGGCAAGCCGGAGGAGATCGCCACCGTCGCCGCCTTCCTGGCGTCGGACCTGGCGAGCTGGGTGACCGGCCAGACCATCGTGGTCGATGGCGGCCTGACGCTGTAGGGGCGGGGCGGAGCTATGCTGCGGGATAGGGCGGCTTAAACAGCCCGCCGGGCGACAGGGTGAAAATCTCGCATCCGGTCTCCGTTACCGCGATCATGTGCTCGAACTGTGCCGACAGGCTGCGGTCCCGCGTCACCGCCGTCCAGCCGTCGTCCAGAACCTTCA
>JBBCJW010000014.1:0-45544 GCA_037190765.1 Alphaproteobacteria bacterium | reverse complement strand
GGCCCCGACGGCGATCATCTCCGCCAGCCCGCCCGGTATGCCGGAGAAGAACGCCGTGGTGCGGTCGTAGCCGGCGACGAGGCGGAAGAACAGGTAGGCGACCAAGCCGCTGGCGAAAGTCAGCACCATCAGCACCGCTATGCTGCCGATCCATTGCGGCATGGAGTCGATCAGGGTAGGGGAGAAGCTGCTGCCCAGCATCACGCCCAGCACCACCAGCATGATCTCGCGCAGCGGCGGCCACACGCCGATCCGGGCCCCGCCCAGCGCTACAATTGTCGCCAGCACGGCCGCGCCCATCATCCAGGGCAGCGGCATTCCGATGAAGAAGAACAGGGCGCCGCCGAGGCTGCCCACGACCAGCGCCAGGATCAGCGAGCGGGGGTTGGTCGGACCGAGCAGGGGAAAGGCGTGCGGCACATGCGACAGGTCCGATGCGATGTCCGCTTCGGGCGCGGCGGCATCGTCCTGCTTCTTCTGCGAACTCACGGCGCGAACTGTTCCTTGATGATGCGCTCTTCCAGATTGTGCTCGGGGTCGAACAGCAGGGTCAGCTTGACGTCGGTGGCCTCGGTCACGGTCACCGACACCACGTCGCGCACCTCGGTGTCGTCGGCCACGGCCGAGACCGGCCGCTTGTGCGGGTCGAGCACGGTGAATTCTACCGTCGCGGTGTGCGGCAGCAACGCCCCGCGCCAGCGCCGCGGCCGGAAGGCGGAGATCGGCGTCAGCGCCAGCAGCGAGGAACCCAGCGGCAGGATCGGCCCATAGGCGGAGAGATTGTAGGCGGTGGAGCCGGCCGGCGTGGCCACCATCACCCCGTCGCAGATCAGCTCCTCCAGGCGTCGCTTGCCGTCGATGGCGATGGCGATGCGGGCGGTCTGGCGCGTTTCGCGCAGCAGCGACACCTCGTTGATGGCCAGGCTGCGCCGGGTGGTGCCGCGAATGGTGGTGGCGACCATCTGCAGCGGATGCAGCTCGATGCGATGCGCCCGCTGCAGCAGGCCGGTCAGGCCGGCGCTGCGATAGTCGTTCATCAGGAAGCCGACCGTGCCGCGGTTCATGCCGTAGATCGGCGTGGCCAGCGAGCGGTAGCGATGCAGGGTGCGCAGCATGAAACCATCGCCGCCCAGGGCCACGATCACGTCGGCCTTTTCCGGACTCACCGCGCCATAGCGTTTCTTCAGCACCCGCAGGGCGGCCGTGGCCTCCCTGGTTTCGGCCGCAACAAAGGCCAGCTTCGCGCCGTTGCGGGCGGAAACCTGCTTGCCGGTTCGGGAGGAGGGACGCTTGGCGGGCATGGGTTCGTTTCACCGGCCAGTATAGCGCCCAATGCCGCTCAAGCTACTGGGCGCGAACGCAGATCAGCCGCCCGTCACGCTCATATGCCGCGCCACCGACGGCGCCTGGGTGCGGCGGTCGATGATGAAGTCGTGGCCCTTGGGCTTGCGCGCGATGGCGTCGTGGATGGCGGCGATGAGTTCGGCGTCGCTCTCCGAGCGGCGCAGCACCTGGCGCAGGTCGGCGGCATCCTCCTGGCCCAGGCACATGAACAGCGTGCCGGTGCAGGTCAGTCGCACCCGGTTGCAGTCTTCGCAGAAATTATGGGTCAGCGGCGTGATGAAGCCCAGCCGACCGCCGGTCTCCGCGACGGTGAAATAGCGCGCCGGCCCGCCGGTGCGATGGTCGCTTTCCTGCAGCGTCCAGTGCGCCTGCAGCCGGGCGCGCACCAGGGAGAGCGGCAGATACTGCTCGACGCGCTGCTCGCCGATGTCGCCCATGGGCATGACCTCGATCCAGGTCAGGTCCATGCCGCGCCCGTGCGCCCACAGCATCATTGCGTCCAGCTCGTCCTCGTTGACCCCGCGCAGCGCCACCGCGTTGATCTTGACCGCGAGCCCCGCCGCCTGCGCCGCGTCGAGCCCGGCCATCACCTTGTCGAGATCGCCCCAGCGGGTGATGGCGCGGAATTTCTCGCGGTCGAGCGTGTCGATCGAGACGTTGATCCGTTTCACGCCGCACTGCGCCAGCTCGGTCGCATACCTGGCGAGCTGGCTGCCGTTGGTGGTCAGGGTCAGCTCCTCCAACGCGCCGCTGTCGAGGTGGCGCGCCAGGCCGCGCACCAGCGACATCACGTTCTTGCGCACCAGCGGCTCGCCGCCGGTCAGCCGCAGCTTGCGCACCCCCAGCCCGACGAAGGCCGAGCACAGCCGGTCCAGCTCCTCCAGCGACAGCACCTCGGCCTTGGGCAGGAAGGTCATGTCCTCGGCCATGCAGTAGACGCAGCGGAAATCGCAGCGGTCCGTCACCGAGACGCGCAGATAGGAGATATGCCGGCCGAAGGGATCGATCATGCTGTAGCCAGGGAACTGCCAGACGCTTGGTTCAATAACTGATCCTTAAGGATAACACGCCACCGGCTTCGGCATTCCACCAATGCAGGCGGCGGCCCCCGAAATTGCCACAACTGCGCCCCGGGGGACAGCAACACTATGGTGCCGCAAGGAGGACATAGTCACAGTGCCGCGATCAGCGTATCGGATCCGGACAGGTTTCACCCACGCCTTCCAGGCCCTGCTTCGGGGCCGTTTCAACCGCTTCTACGGCCGTTTCGCCTTTCCGCGCCGCCTGGTCGGGCTCAGCCGCCGCCTGCTCGACCGGTTCGAGGCGCCGCCGCCGTCGCGCCCGTCGCTGTTCCCGCCGCTGCCGCTGGCGGAGGCGATGCGACGGCTGCGTCGGGAAGGAATCTGGTGCGGCCTGTCGCTGCCGCAAGACTGCGTGGTCGAAATCGCCGCCTTCGCCCGCCAGGCGCCGTGCCGCCTGGCGCGGGACAATGGCGAGCGCTTCCCGATCGGGGCGGTGCGGGACGGCCGTACCCCCGGCGGGACGGCCGCGCCGCTGGCCGAGGTCGCCTGTCCGCGCCACTGTCCGGTGATCGCCCGGCTGGTCGAGGACGGCCAATTGCTTGAAGCCGCCCGCCGCTATCTCGGCTTCCGCCCGCGCCAGGTGCGGCCGCGCCTCTACTGGAGCCCGCTGCTGCAACTGGACAACGGCAGGCGCCATGCCGGCGGCCAGACGGTGGATTTCCATTTCGACATCGAGCCGTCGCGCGCGCTCTACGTCTTCTTCTACATCGAAGGCGGCCAGCAGGATTCCGGCGCGCATGTGGCGATCGCCGGCTCGCACCGGCGCAAGCCGCTGCGGCTGGCGCTGGCGCCGGCGTTCCAGCCCGACCACGTGCTGTTCCGCTTCTTCCCGCGCAGCAACGAGCGGGTGCTGACGGGGCCGCCCGGCTTCGGCTTCCTCGAGGACCCGGCCTGCTACCACAAGGCGCTGCCGCCGCTCGCCGGCCACCGGCTGGTGCTGCAGCTGCGCATTTCCTGATATGGCGGCCCTGTCTGCGTGCGGCCCTGTCTGCGCGCGGGCGATTGGCAGCGGCCCGCGCCTTGTTTAGGCTGCGGCTGGGGAGAGTTTTCGGGGGCGGGGGCGCGGTGTCGGATTTCGTGCTCAACGAGCGGCTGGCGGCGGACACGGTGGCCGTCGTCGACTGGCCGCTGTCCGCCGTCCGGCTGATGAACGACCGCACCTGGCCATGGCTGGTCCTGGTGCCGCGCCGGCCGGGGCTGAAGGAGCTGCACGATCTTTCCACCCTCGACATGGCGCTGCTGGTGGGCGAGCTGGCCAAGGCCTCGCGCGTGGTCGCCGACATCTGCCAGCCGGACAAGATCAATGTCGGGGCGCTGGGCAACATCGTCTCCCAGCTCCATATCCACGTCGTCGGCCGCTTCCAGGGCGATCCGGCCTGGCCGGGCCCGGTCTGGGGAGCGCAGCCGGCCGTGCCCTATCGCGAGGGCGAGCTGCAGCAGGTGGTCGAGCGGCTACAGGCCGCCCTGGGTTGAGTTTGGGGCTGAATTCGGGCCTGAGCCGGACGGCACGGCCAGCGCCATCGCCTGTCGCAGCCCGGCATTGTCCCAGAACGGCCCATAGGCGTCGGGAAAGTCGGTGATCTCGAACAAGGCGGCGTCCGTCACGTCCATCATGGCGCAGTCGTACCGGCCGTCGGGATGGAAGCGGTGCTCGACCCAGCCGACGCGCTTGACGCCGTAGCGTGGCTGGATGAAGTCGGGCAGCACATAGGCGGTCGACGGCGCCCAGACATGGCGCGTGCCCTCGATCACCACGTCGCGGAACTGGTGCACGTGGCCGCAGGCGATCACCGCCGCCGGCTGCGCCATGCAGGCGAGCAGGGAGGCTCGCGAGTCCGGGTTGAGGAAGCGGCCGCCGATCGCCGTTTCGCCCGGATGGCGATCGCACACCGGCTTGTGCAGGAATAGGGCCAAGCGACGGGCGCCGGCGGATTCCGTCGCATGGCGCAGGAAATTCGCCTGCTCCCATTCCGCGTCAAGCTCGCTGCCGAACAGCAGGGCATTGCTACCGAGCAGCCGCCAGCCCGGCACGTCCAGGCACCACCAGTCGGGACCGAAATGCCGCACGTAACGCTGCCGGCGCGCGGCATCGACGCGATGGTCCTCGTGGCCCCTGTTTTTGTGGCCCGTGTTCTCGTGGCTGGCGTTCTCATGCCCGGGATACGCCGGCACGTCGCGGTTGTCGCCGATGTCGTGGTTGCCCGGTACGGTGCGGACCGGCAGGTCGATCTGGCGATGCAGTTCGGCGGCGGCCAGCAGGTCGGCATCGTGGCCGGCGCCGTCCAGCGATATGTCGCCGCTGTTGACCACCAGGTCGACGGCGGCGTCGGCGATCGCCTCGATGGTGCGCTCGAAATTGTCGACGAAGAACGGCTTGTCGGCCGACAGATGCGTGTCGGAGATCTGCGCGATACGGAACATGGGCGCCTCCTGGGAATGCCCCGAGTCTAGCTCCCGGCCGTGACGCTGGCATGACGCCCCTTGGCAGCGCCCGCTCTTGTAAACTAATCTTCATTAGAAAATGCCGGCAGCAGACCGGTGCCGCCGGAGGAAGGGGAGGGACGCGTTCGATGCAGTCGCAATCCGTCAAGGCCAGGGGCTACGCGCTCTATCCCAACCTGCTGTCGCCGATAGATATCGGCAGCGTCACGGTGAAGAACCGCATGATGATGGGCTCCATGCACACGCGGGTGGAGACCGCCGACCGGCCGCACGAACGCGAGATCGCCTATTTCCTGGCCCGCGCCCGGGCCAATATCGGCCTGATCGTCTCCGGCGGCTTCGCGCCCAACGACGAGGGACGCATGGAGCTCGACGCGCTGAAGCTGACGGACGACGCCGACCTCGCCTACCAGCGCGAGCTGTGCGCCGAGATCGCCCGCACCGGCGTGCCGTTCTTCGCCCAGATCCTGCATGCCGGCCGCTATGCCAAGTTCGACGGCTGCGTCGGCCCCTCGGAAATTCCCTCGCCCATCAACCGGCGCAAGCCGCGCCGGCTGACGACGGCTGAGATCTGGCGCACCATCGCCGACTACGTCCGCTCGGCCGAGATCGCGCGCGAGGTCGGCTATGTCGGCGTCGAGGTGATGGGATCGGAGGGCTATTTCATCAACCAGTTCCTCTCGCCGCGCACCAACGACCGCGACGACGAATTCGGCGGCGACTGGGGCCGGCGCATGCGCTTGGCCGTAGAGATCGTCCGCGCCATCCGCCAGGCGATGGGTCGCGACTTCCCGATCATGTACCGCATCTCGGCCCTGGAGCTGGTCGAAGGCGGCATGACCCAGCCCGAGATCCTGGAGCTGGCGCAGGCGCTGGAGGCGGAGGGCGTCGACTGCCTGAACTCCGGCATCGGCTGGCACGAGGCGCGGGTGCCGACCGTGGCCTACGTCACCCCGCGCGCCGCCTGGGTCGAGGCCACCGCCGCCATCAAGGCCAAGGTGACGATCCCGGTCATCGCGTCGAACCGCATCAACGATCCCGCACTGGCGGAGAGCCTGATCGCCGCGGGCAAATGCGATCTGGTGTCGCTGTCGCGCCAGATGCTGGCCGATGCCGAGTTCGCCGCCAAGGTCGAGGCCGGCACGCCCGAGGCGATCAACACCTGCATCGCCTGCAACCAGGCCTGCCTCGACATGATCTTCCGCGCCCAGCCCTCGACCTGCCTGGTCAACCCGCGCGCCCTGCGCGAGATCGAGTTCCCCACCGGCAAGGCCGCCACCAGCAAATGCATCGCCGTGGTCGGCGCCGGCGCGGCCGGCATGACCTGCGCCTTCGAGGCCGCCACCCGCGGCCACGACGTGACGCTCTACGAGAAGAGCGGCCAACTCGGCGGCCTGCTGCAACTGGCGCGCAACGTGCCCGACAAGAGCGAATTCGACGAGCTGATCCGCTATCTCTCCTACCGGCTGCAGGCCGACGGCGTGAGGGTGAAGCTGAACGCCGCGCCCACCGCCGCTGACCTCAAGGGCTTCGACGAGGTGGTGATCGCCACCGGCGTACACCCGCGCCTGCCCGCCATTCCCGGTATCGACCATCCCAAGGTCGCGGGCTACGAGGAAATCCTCTCCGGCGCGCGGCAGGCCGGCAAGCGCGTCGCCATCCTGGGCGCAGGCGGCATCGGCTTCGACACGGCGGAATATCTGCTGGGCGAGGGAAGGCGCGAACCCGACGCCAGGGCTTTCCTGGCCGAGCACGGCATCCACATCGCCTCGGACCTGCGCGGCGGCTTCGACCGCGCCGCCCGCGTCGACCATCCCCCGGCGCGCCGGATCACCATGCTTCAGCGCACCCCCGGCCGGCTGGGCCGCACGCTCTCCATCACCACCGACTGGATCAAGCGCGAGCGGCTGGAGCGGGCCGGCGTGGAAACCATCGCCGGCGCCGACTACAAGCGCATCGACGATGCCGGCCTGCACATCGTGGTCGACGGCAAGGAGCGGCTGATCGAGGCCGACACCATCGTCCTTTGCACCGGCCAGGAATCGGAAACCGTGCTGGCGTCGGAGCTCAAGCGCGCCGGCATCCGCCACACCACCATCGGCGGCGCCAAACTCGCCACCGAACTCGACGCCATGCGGGCGATCGACGAGGCGACGCGGCTGGCGGTGGGATTTTAGTTTGCCACCGCCACAACGCCCGATTGCGTTGTCCGGGAAGCGGCCATGCGGTAGACTTCAGGCGCTTCGAAGGGAGGCTGCGCATGGCCAAGAGAACGACGCATAGAAGTTCGACGGGCACAAAGCTTTACGCGGTTCGCGATGCCCAGGGCCGCTTCAAGGATATCCAGACCTACAAGCGGGCGCACGCTCAGGACATCAAGCGCAAGAGCAAGTCGGAGAAAGCCAAGGCGAAGTAGCGCGGCTTTCCCGCTCGGACCGCGCCGCATTTCAGGGGCGATCGCGCTTCCAGCCCGGGATAGAGGCCGGGCCTGGATCGTTACGGTCATGATATGACGGAAATGATCCTGACGACCTTCGACTGGGTGCCCAAGCCGCCGCGCGGCTTGGTGCGCGACCTGCGCGTGCGCTGGGCGCTGGAAGAGGCTGGCTTGCCCTATCGCGTCGCCGGCGTGCCGTTCGAGAATCGCGGCCCCGAGCATTTCGCCCACCAGCCGTTCGGCCAGGTGCCGTTCCTGACCGATGGCGATCTCTCGATCTTCGAGAGCGGTGCGATCCTGCTGCACATCGCGGAGAAAAGCGCGGCGCTGATGCCGGCCGACGCGCAAGGCCGCAGCGCGGTGATCCAATGGATTTTCGCCGCGCTGAACTCGGTCGAAATGGCCGCGCTGCCCTGGGTGCTCTACAAATTCACCAACGACGAGGAACGCACACCCGGCCGCAAGCTGATGGACGATTTCCTCGCGCTGCGGCTTCGTCACACGGAGCAGGTTCTGGCGGGCCGCACATGGCTGATGGACTCATTCTCGGCCGCCGACATCCTCATGTCCGACGTGCTGCGCATGGTCGACCGCTTCGACGGCCTCGCCGAGCACCCCGCCTGCCGCGCCTACGTCGCCCGCGCCACGGCGCGGCCCGCGTTCCAGAAAGCCCATGCCGACCAGATGGCGCATTTTGCGGCGGGGGATTTGGTTCGAAATGAAGAGTAGGCCTCACTTATCTCTTTCCAAGATAGGTAAACGGATCAAAGCGATCTTCCACCGCAAATTTAAACACGCGACCTGTTGGCGCGACATCAATACCGGAATAGCTAGACGGAACTCTACACACCACCTCTATCGCGTCATTTGCCAACGATGCTACTCCCAGCGCAAGAGCATGAGGTTTCGAACCAATTGACAAGCAAGTAGTCGGTGTGTGAACGAGTTCGCAAATTTTGCTAGCCAGTCCAACTACATCATTCAATGCAAATGGCTCACTTTGTGCATTAGGTAATCCCTCGAGTCTGCGAAGAGCGTTGGTTTCTGCAGCTAAGACGGTGCTATCCATTAGTTGCTTGTTATTGGCGACTGGAAACAAAACCAATTTGGTAGGTTCAAACCTATCGACGATTGGTACTGCAGCCGAAATTTCGGCGCCAAGTGATATAAATAAATCCCGCTTTCCAGGCGTATAACTCCGCCCTTCCATGTAAGGAATCTGTAATGATGACCAATCGCCATTCGAAATTAGTCCCGCAGATGAAGTTGTTGATTGTGCTGCGAATGACTGAATATCATACCGGCCTTCCGAATAGAGGAAATCAAAACAATTAATCAACTCATTGCGAAAGCCAGAACCCAAAATGTAGAGAAGGTATCGCTTCGGAAAACAGGAAGCATCTACCAGCACTCGCATCGGCTTGCCAAGACTCTGAGAGAAATTCATTAAGCAATCTTCGAGCTTGGCGCAATTCTGTCGGAACTGATGGGATCCATCCAGCTGAACAAGCTCCATGCGCGGAGAAAGATATTGTTGAAACTTATCTTGCACTCGATCTTTCTTTTCATTGATTTCGTCACGGTCCGAGGCAAAACGTAATGCGACAACAGTGCCGGAGCATCTGCCGAATATTTTTAGATTCTGAAGAGCTCTGGTTTCCCACCCTAACACAGTTAGTAGTAGGTCATATTCATTTGTAAAATCTGGACCAATCTCGGACTGGTCTAGTCGAAGAAATCCTAGCGCAGCTTGGTCAATTAGTTTCATTCTCAAAGCTCAATGGAAGAAGCAGTTGCGTGTCCGTGCCCTCTGATTGCTGCAGCAATGTTTGTACAAGTGAGTCAAATGCTGATGCGGTTGTTGCCCTGCATAGTTCAGCGAGGATGTCACAGTTGAGCTGAACAGGCTCGTATGCCCCTCGATATGAGAATCGGAAGTGGGGTGCAAGCCTTTTGTGTAAACGATATGCCACAATCCGTTGGTCGGATCCGACAGAAGCAAATGTTATGTTTCCGGTGCGAGAACTGAAGCGAACAGGACGCAAATAACCAGCAAGCTCGGCCTGCTTCAAAGTTTCGAATACAAAATCTCTGTCTCTCGAAATAGCCTTGGTACTAGTAAGATGCGGATGAGTTGTATCAATAATAAAAATTCCACGTTCAGCCCGCCCCAAAACTGTAGGATCATCAGGATTTGTTTGAAGGTTGGACGTTATTCTTCCAAGGGCCTCCACAATCCGCAACACCGCCTCGCGATTAACGTCCGTTTGCGTGCTGATGCCGTCATAAAATGCATCAGATGACGAATAAATTCCGTTTGTTTGAATTGCTGTTCCAATTCTCGTGCGCGAACTGAATCGTCTGAGAGCTATTTCCGCGTTATCGTTGCTCCGCCGGAAATAGAATGAAGTAAACACCTCGTATATCTCGGCCATTATTTCCAGAAAATCGCGAATCGAACCATCTGCAAGTGTCGTAATTATGTTTTCACCAGCAAGAGACAGGCGTTTAAAGCCAAGTCTGCCTGCGATATGAAGCAAAGCGGCCAACATTTTGCGCCGCATCCAGGCCTGGAAACTTGCTTCACTTAATCGGTGAACAAACCGTGGTATCTTTTGAAGAGAGCTTGCCGTAATTTTTGTGCTGAAGGCATCAGCGCCACCACCCCACAACATAAGAATGTAAGCTTCATAAAACGGTAGGCGATCCGGATTGTTGTTCAGGTATCTCGAACGAATATTATTGGGGTGGTTCAATAAAGCGCGCAGTCGTCTAGCGCCCTCGAAAATCAGCTCAACTTCAGGACTTGTCGAGCGACGCAAAATTACATGGATTATCTCATTAACTGTTCGATGACCGAATTTTTCAAGAAGGGGAAAGACCTGTCGAAGTTCACGACCATCCAGCTGTGGTCGGGCATGCTCAGGAAGTGAAAAATATACGCGAAGGCTAGCAACTGATTCGCATAATTCCTTGAACTCATTCTCATTACGTGAATTCAATGAAATAACTCTTCGGTCCGCGTCGGTAAGTGGCTGCTCGTTTATAAATGTGCTGCTTGCCTCAGTCCCAATTGCGACTGAACTAACTACCCATGAGATCGGGAAGCGACTTTTTCGAACGAGCGTGTTGACGGTTGTTCTTTGGAGTTGATTCAAAACTTCGCAATCATCAAGGCAAAACTTAAATCCTAGTGGGTTCTGATTCGCCGCCGCCGTGAATGTTATTTGCCGAGATAATTGCTCCGCTGCCCATTGAAGCAATTCATTTGCATCCCGCGAAGGAAGTGAACTAAGAATGTCATATAGCGTTCCTCGTCCAGAGGCTTCGTTCATCCGGCGAACGAGATTTCTAAATGTTCTGCTTAGATCTAGTAATGTAATCGGTTGTCGATCTGAGAATCGATTGATGTTGGGGAATTCAGCTAATAGATTTTCAACAAACTGCAGTTCAGCGCCCGCATCGAGCTTTACCAAATTGCGGAGGCGAAGTTCGTGGACTGTTTCGAGGAGCTTCTCCAAACAAATCAATTCAACGGCTAAGGAAAAAAAGCCAAAAAACTCTAGTTCGGGATTAGGCGCAGTCGGAAATAACTTTTGCCAATAGAGAAAACTCATTGAACCCGACACATGATCAGGGAATCGCACATACACGCCTATATGACGGAAATCTGTTAATTTTTTCTGCAGTCTCAACGATTCATTATGAACTAGGTCTTCCCAGCAAATGCTTCTAAGCAAAGTGGTCTTGCCACTGCCTCGACTTCCGAATAGGTACGCGGATTTATCTTCCGATAGGAGTGCAGCGGTTGGCGTGAACCAGATAAGTGGTGAACCATCGCTATGATGTTCCCATCTAGTTGGCCGAAACGGATTATGAACAGTGCGCATTATATTGTGGCTCTTATAATCCAGTTTTTAAAAGGTAGGTCATAGTTTGCTATGAAAATCCTTCCGTCAGAGTACAAGAGCTCCAATTGTTCGATTACATCGTCAGGGTTCGTGAGTCCTAATTGTTGCCTGGCGATACTTTCAATTTGATCCCAGTAACATTCTCTGACCCTTAAAAGTTCGGCGTAGAATTCTCCGAAATTCCGGAGTGTTGACCTATTCCTCTGACCAATTAGTGGAATTCGAATTTTTTCCCCTATCTTCAAAACATGCGAATTATCAAATCGATAGGGAGTTACGCTACATACCAACGGCGCACTGTGGCTTGTGAATGTAAACTCAATGATGTTGAAACCCGCCTTTGTCTCAGGTGCGCTGATAACAATTAGAGGCTGGCCACCGGGTTGGGAAATGATTTCGATAGGGTCCTCGTGGATATGTCCGTGCAGAAAGATGATGGGCCGCCTCATTTCCATAAGCGACCGCCTCAACGCTCCGGAATTTACTAATTCTGTATAAGGGGCTAGTCGCGGCGTCCTTTGAGGAAAGAGATTATGGTGGCCAACAATAATCGCGATGTGTGTGTTTGGTAGAGAGTCAATTTGATTAACCAATTCCGAAATAGTTTCTTGGCTAATAGCCGGTGTATCAAGCTGTCGGTCGTAGTAGAGCTTGCGGGCGCTTTCTCCATCTTGGCCCGTGAATGTCGCTGCAATCGCCGCTGAAATTGGTTGCCTGAAGTATTCCGGAATAAACTCCTCTTCACCGCAACCCCAACAACTATTTACTAAGAATATGTTCGTAGAAACATCTTGTTTAGAGACATTGAACGAAATAGGAGCGAGCATTGGGAGAAGAGGAAGGTCTTCATTGCGCAAGGCGTCGTTGAGCGGAGCGAACTTCCTTTCTAGGGGGGAGTTTTTTGCTAGCACTCTATCGATATCGTGATTGCCCGGCACAATCCCCAAGGGAAGATTCCCGTATTTTCGCGCATCGCCTAATTGAAGTGCATTTGCAATAAATTTGGCGCAGGCTTCATACCCTGGTAATTTTCCTGTATCTGTGAAATCTCCCATGAACAGAACTGCATCGAACAAATCATTTTCCATCAAATCGTAAATTCTTCGAAAAACGGTTTTGAGCGGATTCTTTGCAATTATGTTCTTGACCCGCGGGGGGAATTTTTTGTCCTTGTCGTCAAATGCGACATTTTCAGTGCTCTCCTCTCCTGCAGAAGGAAAGTGCACATCCCCAATCTGTGCGATTCTTATTTTCTTTAGCATTGCAGTGAGTATGAACGCAGCGATTGTATTCGTAAATACATTTGCTCGGTCACCCCACCATCCCCCTTAGCATCTCCACCTCATCCGCCTCCGCCGCCGGCTTGTCCCACCGGATGCGGTGGAACCGCGGAAACCGCATCGCCAGGCCCGACTTGTGCCGCGTCGAGAGCTGCACGGCGTCGAACTCGACTTCGACCACCAGTTTGGGGGCGATGACCCTGACGGGGCCGAAGCGGTCGATGGTGTTGTCGCGTACGAACTTGTCGAGCTTCTTCAGCTCCTCGTCGGTGTAGCCCGAGTACGCCTTGCCGACTGGCACCAGCTCGCGGCCCGTCTCGTCGGCGGAGCGGTTGGCGCTTTCCTCGCCGGGCTTGACCGGGCGCCAGCAGCCGAAGGTGAAGTCGGAATAGAACGAGGAGCGCTTGCCGTGGCCGCGCTGGGCGTACATCAGCACGCAGTCGGCCGTCAGCGTGTCGCGCTTCCACTTGTACCAGTGGCCCTTGACGCGGCCGGCGAGGTAGGGGCTGTCCTTGCGCTTCAGCATCAGCCCCTCGATCGAGGCGGCGCGCGCGCTCTGGCGCAGGGCGGCCAGCTCCTCCCATGCGGCGAAGCCGACCAGCGGTGAGAGGTCGAAGCGCGGGCGTGCGTTCCTGGCCTGCCATTGTTCCAGGCGCTGGCGGCGGGTGTGGAAGGGCAGGGCGCGCAGATCCTCGCCGTCCTCGAACAATATGTCGTAGAGGCGGACATGGGCGGGATAGTCCTGCAGCAGGCGGGCCGTCACGGTCTTGCGGTTCAGCCGCTGCTGCAATTCGTTGAACGGGGCGATGCGGACGGTCTCGCCGTCGGGATGCGCCACCAGCAGCTCGCCGTCGAGCACGGCGGAGAAATCCATCTGCTCGACGATGTCGGGGAAGGCGTTGGAAGCGTCCTCACTGCCGCGCGAATAGAGCCGGCGCGTGCTGCCGTCGGCGGCCAGCTGCACGCGGATGCCGTCCCATTTCCATTCGGCGGCGAATTGCGTGGGGTCGAGATTGACCAGTTCGCCCTCGACCAGCGGATGCGCCAGCATCAGCGGCCGGAACGCCAGGGCGGCCAGCGCATCGGGCCGCGCCGCCTTGCCGTCGAGCCAGGCGAACAACTCGCGATAGGGCGGCGAGAGCCCGTGCCAGACTTCCTCCACCTCCTCGACCGGCACCTGGCCGACGCCGGCGACGGCGGTCTTGGCCAGGCGTGCGGAGACGCCGACCCGCAGCGCGCCGGTGATCAGCTTCAACAGCGCCCAGCGCTCGGTGGCGTTCAACTGGTCGAGCCAGCCGGTCAGCAGCGGCAGCGCCTCGCGCCGCGATGCACGCTGCAGTTCCTCGACCACGGCGGAGAGCGACAGATCGTTGCGGTGCGGCGCGTCGCTGGTCGGCTGCCAGACCAGCGCCAGGGTTTCGGCCAGGTCGCCGACATAGTCGTAGGAGAGGGCGAACAGCGCCTCGCCCGCCTGCTGCGCGCCCAGCTCGCGCAGGGTGGCGGCCTTGACGTTGGGCAGCGACAGCGCACCGGTGAGGGCGGCCAGCGCATAGCCGCGATCGGGATCGGGCGCCAGGCGCAGGTAGTCTTCGATCAGCCGCAGCTTGGCGTTGCGGCCGGGCTGGAAGGAGAGCGCATCGAGCAGGCGGGCGAAATCCTTCACGACTCCTCGTCCTCGCGCCCCACCAGCGACAGCGCCCGCGCCCGCCGTCCCGTGGCGGAGATGGCGTGGATCAGCGCCTCTTCGCGGCCATGGGTGATCCAGACTTCCGGCGCGTTGACGTCCTCGACGGTCTGCAAGAGCTCGTCCCAGTCGGCGTGGTCGGAGATGATCAGCGGCAATTCCGCGCCGCCCTGGCGGGCGCGGGCGCGCACCCGCATCCAGCCCGAGGCGGCCACCGGCAGCGGCTCGGCGAAGCGCCGCGTCCAGCGATCGCCCAGGGCGGAGGGCGGGCAGAGCACGATCCGGCCGGCGAAGCTTTCGCCTTTCTCCGCCTGCGATACCGGGATGGTCTCGCCCATCTCCACGCCCAGCGCGCGATAGGTGTCGGTCAGCGGCACAAGTGCTCCATGCAGATAGACCGGATCGTGATAGTCGGCGGCGCGCAGCAGGGTCAGCACGCGCTGGCATTTTCCCAGGGCATAGACGCCGACCGTGTGCGTGCGCTCGGGGAAGGTGCGCAGGGAAGTCAGCAGGCGAGCGATCTCCTCGCGGTCGGGCGGATGGCGGAACACCGGCAGGCCGAACGTCGCTTCGGTGACGAAGACGTCGCAACTCACCGGCTCGAACGGCGCACAGGTGCGGTCGGGCCGGCGCTTGAAGTCGCCCGAGACCACGGCGCGGCTACCCTTGTGCTCCAGCACCACCTGGGCGCTGCCCAGTATGTGGCCGGCCGGCGCCAGCCTGACCGTCACGTCGCCGACCGTCAGCGTCTGGCCATAGTCCAGCGCCTGCAAAACGCCGGCACAATCCTCGCCGTAGCGGGTGCGCATGATGGCGATGGTGCCTGGCGTCGCCAGCACCGACGCATGGCCGGAACGGGCGTGGTCGCCATGGCCATGGGTGATGACGGCCTTGTCGACCGGCCGCGACGGATCGATATGGAAGCCGCCGGGTTCGCAGTAGAGTCCGGCCGGCGTGGTCTTTAGCCAGGTCTGGGGATGGGGACCGCTCATGAGCTTCTGAACATACTCTGGAACGAGGCGGTAGCGCGCCCCGTTGGGAAACCGTCGATGGACGCGCCTGGTTCGCCGCTGCCGGAAATTTTCGCCCGCTGGTTCGCCGGCAAGGGCTGGCAGCCGCATGCGCACCAGCTCGATATGGTGCGCGCCGCCGCCGATGGGAAGTCCGCCCTGCTGATCGCCCCCACCGGCGCGGGCAAGACCCTGGCCGGGTTCCTGCCCTCCCTGATCGAGCTGGCCGGGCGCGACCGGCCCAGGCCGGGCCCGGCCGGCTCCAACCTGCACACGCTCTACATCTCGCCGCTGAAGGCGCTGACGGTCGACATCGCGCGTAACCTGGAAACGCCGATCGCCGAGATGGGGCTGAAGATCCGCACCGAGACCCGCACCGGCGACACGCCGCAGAACCGGCGTGCCCGCCAGCGGCTCGATCCGCCTGACATGCTGCTGACCACGCCCGAATCGCTGGCGCTGATGCTGTCCTATATCGAGGCGGCGAAGATCTTCGCTAATCTGAAGACGGTGGTGATCGACGAGCTGCATGCGCTGGCCGACACCAAGCGCGGCCAGCTCTTGGCGCTGGGCCTGTCGCGGTTGGCCACGCTTGCTCCTGAAGCGCGCTTCGTCGGGCTCTCGGCCACCGTTGCCGATCCGCCGCATCTGGCCGAGTGGCTGCGCTTTCCCGGCCGAGAGGTGCTTCTGGTGCAGGGGCGCGAGGGGGCGGAACCGCAGATGAAAATCCTGGTGCCCGAGGGGCGGCTACCCTGGGGCGGGCGCATGGCGACCTATGCGGTGGAGGAGGTCTACAACGCCGTGCGCGGCCATCGCACCACCCTGGTGTTCGTCAACACCCGGGCGCAGGCGGAGCTGATCTTCCAGGGCCTGTGGCGGCTGAACGAGGACAATCTGCCGATCGCCCTGCATCACGGCAGCCTGGCGGTCGAGCAGCGGCGCAAGGTCGAGGCGGCGATGGCGCGCGGCGCGCTGCGGGCGGTGGTCGCCACTTCCTCGCTCGATCTCGGCATCGACTGGGGCGACATCGACCTGGTGATCCAGGTCGGCGCGCCCAAGGGCGCCTCGCGCCTGCTGCAGCGCATCGGCCGCGCCAACCATCGCCTCGACGAGCCCAGCCGGGCGCTGCTGGTGCCGGCCAACCGCTTTGAAGTGCTGGAATGCCAGGCCGCGATCGAGGCGGCGCACGAGAAGGAGCTGGACGGCTATCCGCCGCGCCCGCCCTGCCTCGACGTGCTGGCGCAGCACATACTGGGCATGGCCTGCTCGCAGCCGGTGGTGCCCGACGCACTCTATGCCGAGATCGTCACCGCCTTTCCGTTCCGCGCCCTGGCGCGCAAGGATTTCGACGACGCTTTCGGCTTCGTGGTCGATGGCGGCTACGCCTTGCGCGCCTACGACCGCTGGAAGCGGCTGGTGGGGCCGCCGGGGAGTGAGGGACTGAGCTTCGATCCGCACGGCACCTATCGCATCGCCAGCCCGCGCGTGGCGCAGCAGTATCGGCTGAACATCGGCACCATCGTCGAATCGCCGATGCTGAAGGTGCGGCTGCGGCGCGGGCAGGCGCTGGGCGAGGTCGAGGAATCCTTCGTGCAGGGCTTGGTGCCCGGCGACACCTTCATGTTCGCTGGCCGCCTGCTGCAGTTCGACGGCATCGAGGCGATGTCGGTGATCTGCTCGCCGGCCAGAAGCGGCGAGCCCAAGGTGCCGGCCTATGCCGGCGGGCGGCTGCCGCTGACCACCGGGCTGGCCGCAAGGGTGCGGGCCATTCTGGCCGATCCGTCGCGCCATCGCGTGCTGCCGCCGGACGTGCGCGAATGGCTGCGCCTGCAGCGCTGGCGCTCGGTGCTGCCTGGCCGCAGCGGCTTGCTGGTCGAGGGCTTCCCGCGCGACAAGCGGGAGTATCTGGTCGCCTATTGCTTCGAGGGCCGCAACGCGCACCAGACGCTGGGCATGCTGCTGACCAAGCGCATGGAGCGGATGGGGTTGCGGCCGCTGGGCTTCGTCGCTTCTGATTACGTGGTCGGCATCTGGGGCCTGCGGGCGCCGACGTCGGAGCAGATCCGCGAGTTGTTCCGGCAGGACATGCTGGGCGACGACCTGGAGGAATGGATGGACGATTCCTCCATGCTCAAGCGCTCCTTCCGCCAAGTCGCCGTCGTCGCCGGGCTGATCGAACGCCGCCATCCCGGGCAGGAGAAGAACCGCCGCCAGGTCACTTTCAGCGCCGACCTGATCTACGATGCGCTGCGCAAGCACGAGCCGGGCCACCTGCTGCTGCGCGCCACCCGCCACGACGCGGCCTGGAACCTGGCCGATGTCGGCCGGCTGGGCGATTTCCTCGCCCGCATCCAGGGCCGCATCACGTACAGACGCACCGACCGCGTCACGCCGCTGGCCGTTCCGGCGCTGCTCGATATCGGCCGCGAACGGGTCGAAGGCGACAATGTCGATTTCCTGCTGGCCGAGGCGGAGGCGGAACTGATCGCCGAGGCGACGGAAGGGGCGGAGCAGGGGGTGTTGATCTAGCTGCTGCTCGCGTCATTCCGAGCGAAGCGAGGAATCCTTGTCGGCGGACTCCAGTGTTGCCGACTACCGCATTCACTTGGTCGATGGGCAAAGATGTCTCGCTGCGCTCGACATGACGATTGAAGCGAAGTGCAACCCGGCACAATTGTCTCCGCCGCCGCTTCCGCTCTGGCCACTGCTGGCGTCATTCCGAGCGAAGCGAGGAATCCTTGTCGGCGGGCTCCAGTGTTGCCGACTACCGTATTCACTCGGTCGACGGGCAAAGATGTCTCGCTGCGCTCGACATGACGATTGAAGCGAAGTGCCAGCCCGGCGCAATTGTCTCCGCCGCCGCTTCCGCTAATATCCGCCGGCATGCAAATCCTCGCCCTCCGCTTCAACCGCCTCGAGCTGCATCTCGATCTGTCCGGCGCGCTGTGGTTTCCAGGCGAGCGGGTGCTGGCGGTGGCGGATCTGCATCTGGAGAAGGGCTCGTCCTACGCCAGGCGCGGGCAGATGCTGCCGCCCTATGACAGCGCCCTGACCTTGCGGCGCCTGCAGAACGTCGTCACCCGTTTCAGGCCGCGCACCCTGATCGCGCTGGGCGATTCCTTTCACGACCGGACGGCGGCGGAGCGGCTGTCGCCGGCCGATGCGGCGGTGGTGCGGCGGCTGGCCGATGCGGTCGATCTGGTTTGGGTCGGCGGCAATCACGATCCGGTGCCGCCGGCGCATTTGGGCGGGCGCGGCGCGGCCGAGATCGCGATCGGCGGGCTGACCTTCCGCCACGAGGCGGCGCGCGATCTGCCGGCGGGGCCGGAGATCAGCGGCCATTACCATCCGGTGGCGGCGCTGTCGGTGCGTGGCGTCGGGTTCCGCCAGCGCTGCTTCGCGCTGGGCGGGCGGCGGCTGGTGCTGCCGGCCTTCGGCGCCTATGCCGGCGGGCTGAACGTGCTGGATGCCGCCTTTACCGCCCTGTTCCCGGGTGGTTTCGAGGTGGCGGCCCTGGGCAAGGAGCGGCTGCACCGGCTGCTGCCGGACCGGCTGCGCGCCGATGCCAGGCTGCCCCTGACGCCGCCGGTCAAGGCATTGTGAGGGGGCCATAAACGAAAACGGAGCCGCTTGCGGCTCCGTCGTCGGTATCGATGGTCGGGGGCCGGCAACTAGCCGTCGAACTTGGCGTCCTCGCCCTCGCTGCCGTCTTCCAGACCCATCTTCGCTTCGTGCGCATCGGCGACGAACCAGCCGGCGCGTTCGGCGTGCATGGCCGCCTGGGTGCGGTTGGAGACGCCGATGCGGGCGAAGATCGCCTGCAGGTGGACCTTGACGGTGATCTCCTGAATGCCCAGCGCGCGGGCGATTTCCTTGTTCGACTTGCCGACCGCCAGGTGCCGCAGCACGGCGAGCTGGCGCGGCGTGAGGTTCTCGCCGGTGCCACCCTGCTGCAGTTCCGGCCTGGGCGCCGCGCCGGCCGACTGGGCGGAAGCAAGCTTCAGCGCCTCCAGCATCAGCGAGGCGGGGAAGAAGCGCTCGCCGTTGAGCACCAAGGCCAAGGCGGCGGTGAAGGCTTCGCTGCCCATCGAGCGCAGCAGATAGGCCGACACGCCGGTCTCCAAAGCCGTGCGGGCCTCGGCCGGATCGGCCGCGCAACCCATGGCGATCAACTTGGCCTCCGGTTGCAGCCGGCGCAGCTCGCGCAGACCCTCGCTGCCGCGCAGGCCGGGCAGGGCGATGTCGACCAGCAGCAATTCGTTGCGGCCGGTGCGCCCGGTGCAGGCTTTCAGGAGATCCTCGCCGGTGAAGACCTCGGTGATCTCGATATCGCCCACGACCTGGCGGATGCGGGCCAGCAGCGCTTCCCGGAACATGCGGTTGTCGTCGCCGAGGACGACGCTGAGCGGCTGCATCTCGATGTTGCTGTAAATATGATTGCTGTTGCGCTGAATCATGGTTGACTCCCCAGGCGCCGGCGGAAAAGTCGCCGCTTGCATGTCAGGGGGCGTGGTGCGCTTCGACATCTGACCTCCCAACTGAAACAACGACGCCAAGAGCTGTTGTTGAATGCCTAATCTTCCGCAGAATTATTTGCCGCCCGTATTTCGGACGGCCAGATCGCGCGGATGCTTAAGTATTGCTTCCCGCCGCGCGCATGGCATCTGTTTTTTGCGCATCCGGGCCGTGCGCGGGTGAGTGCGGTAGCGGCGTAGAAACCTTCCATTGCTTCATGCAATTCGGAATCGATATTTCGCACGTTACTTCATCTTTGCCCGAGAACAGGCTGACTCGATTGCAGGATTCGATTATTGCATGCCAGTGCATGCAGTTTTGGACCAAGCCGGGACGGTATCGGAACAGGGTAAAGCGGTGCCGGAAATGCATTCGTCTAGGGCATCCATCCTTTAGGATAGATATCCGGACAACTAGGGCGCGAACCGTCGGTGCGGGGTTCCGTAAGCACGACGTATATCAGCGACGGGCCGTCCGCTTGCCGCCTGTCGAACGCGACGCCGCGCCGACCGGTTGCGGTATGTCGATGTCCGGCAGCGCATCGAGATTGGCATAGAGCCGCCGCAGCATCGACTTGGCGCGCCTGCTCTGCTGCGGCGTGAAGCCGGCCAGCGCCCTGGCCTCGTAGGCCAGCGCGATGGGGATCAGCTTCTCCGTCATTGCCGCCGCCGCCGGTGTGCGGTGCACGGCGATGCTGCGCTGGTCGCTGCCGTCGCGCCGGCGGGTCAGCAGGCGCTTCTTCTGCATCTGGTCGAGCAGGCGCGACAGGGTGGAGAACTCGATCGAGGTGGTGCGCGCCAGGCTGCCGACGCTTTGCCCGTCGTGCTGGTGCAGCGCCGCCAGCACGCGCCACATCTGCAGGCTGATGCCGTGCTGGCGCGTCACCCGGCCGAAGGCGTCGGCGATCTTCGCGCCGGCGCGGTTCAGCAGGTAGGGCAGGTAGTCGTCGAGGTCGAGCCTGGTGCTCATGGCGCCGCCACCAGCTTCAGGCGCCGGCGCACGGTGTCGAAATGCGGCGCGACGTCGGCCATGAAGCGCTGCATCTGCTCGCACACCATGGCGTCCGGCTTCAGCCCGTAGTTGAAGTACAGGATCACCTCCGAGATGCCGGAGGCCTCGACCTGCTTCAGTTCGTCGACGATCTGCTGCGTCGGGCCGACCAGCACCGATTTGCTGGTCAGGCTTTCCGGTTTCATGTTGCGCAGTATGTCGACGATGTTCAGGAAGTATTTGTAGGTCGGCGGCACGGTCCTGGCGTCGGAGGGGAAGGCGGCGATCAGCGCGTCGTGGAAGTAGCGGATCAGCGCCTCGCGGCCATAGGCCTCCTCCTGCTCGGTGTCGGCGATGTGGATGAAGTAGGAGCACATGGCGCGCCGCGCCGGCCGGTCGTGCCTGGCCGCCTCCTCATGGAAACTGCGCACCGCATCGGCCAGCGAGCCATAGACCATGGCGGCGGCGAAGGGAGCGAAGATGATGTTCCAGTCGTTGCGCGCGGCCAGCTCCATGCTAGGGCGCGAGAAGCAGGCGACGTAGGGGCGCAGCGGCTGCTGCAGCGGCTTCGGCCGCACCTCGATGTCGTCGAACTGCCAGAACTTTCCCCTGTGCGACCACTTGCCGGGCTCGGTCCAGGCGCGCCACAGGATCTCCAGCCCTTCGGCGAAGCTTTCCGACGAGTGCTCGAAATCGGCCTGGAACGGGGCGTATTCCAGCCGGTCGTAGCCGCGGCCGGCGGCGAAATCGACCCGCCCGCCCGACAGCAGGTCGAGCGTCGCCCATTCCTCGGCCACGTGCAGGGGATGGTGTACGGGCAGCAGCACCACCGCCGGCGCCAGCCGGATGTGCCGTGTGGCGCCGGCAAGCTGGGCCAGCAGCATGTTGGGGCAGGCGTTGACGCCCAGCAGGTTGAAATGGTGCTCGCCGATCCAGGCCGAATTCAGGCCGATGCGGTCGGCCAGGATCGCCTGCTGGTAGATCTCGCGCACGAAATCCTCGGCTGTGCGCGTGTTGCCGGGATAGCGGTTGTCGGACAGGGTGAAATAGCCGAAATCCATGGCGTCCTCCCGTTGCTTGCGTTTGCAAATAAAATATTTGCAAATGCAAATATCGGGAAGGGGGCCGTCTCGCGCTGCAGCGCATCGCCGGCCGCTACAGGATTTTCAGGCTGACCGGCCCCATGTCGGCGATGTCGCCGCCCAGCGTCTGGCCGGCCATGGGGAAGAAGGCGGCGACGATCGAGCCGGTCATCACCAGCATGTCCCGCCGCAGCGGCTTGCCGTCACGGGCCAGCTTGTTGGCCAGCCAGGCCAGCACGTTGAAGCAGTGGCCCATGCCGGCATTGGCCGGCGCGGCGGCGATGACGCCGCCGTCGACGGTCAGGCTGCCGCTGCCCTGCGCCAGGTCGGGGCCGGCCGCCAGCGGCACCTGGGCGCCGAGCAGCACGCCGGCCTGCCAGCCGCCATCGACGATCAACTGTTTTGCGTCCAGCCGCGCATAGTCGGCGCCGCGATCGTCGATCAGCTCGAAGGACGTGGCCGCGGCGGCGACGGCCGGCGCCACGCTGTCGGCGGTGTAGGGCACGCCGGCTGCCGGCAGGTCGGCGCCGAGGAACAGCGCTACCTCCAGCTCGATGCCCAGCCGGCCGAAATCGGCGGCCCGTACCCGGTGCGGCGAGACATGGACGTTGCCGGCCAGCACCGGGGCGCAGATCGGCTCCGACAGCCCGGTCTGGGCACGGATCGCGGGCGAGGTCAGCCCCACTTTCCAGCCGGCGATGTCCTGCCCGGTGGCGGCGATCAGCCGGTCCTGCAGGCGGTAGGCGCCGGCTTCGTCAGGCGGCAGGTGCTCGGCCGGCCAGTGCGGGATGGCGCGCGGCCGGCGGCGCAGTTCGGTCAGGAAGGCCAGCGTGCGGTCGGCATCGAAGGCGGCCATGCGGTCAGCTCTGGTAGATGCTGATGTGGTTCTCCTGCAGCGACACCAGGTCCATCCAGGCGCGGATGGCGGGATAGGGCTTCAGGTCGAAATCCACCTCGGGCGCGACATGGGTGTAGGCGTAGAGCGCGATGTCGGCGATGGAATAGCTGTCGCCGACGAAGAAGTCGCGCCGCCGCAGGTGCTGTTCCATGACGTCGAGCGCGGCATGGCCGGCCTGGCGCTTGACCGGCAGCCCGGCCTCGACGAACGGCGTCATCGGCACCTTGTGCTTGATCCAGTAGCGCACGGTGGCGATGTTGGGTTCGTGGCTGTACTGCTCGAAGAACATCCACTGCAGCGCCTGGGCGCGGCCGACGCGGTCGAACGGCAGGTAGCGCGTGCCCTCGGCCAGGTAGAACAGGATGGCGTTGCTTTCCGCCAGCACCGTGCCGTCCGGCAGTTCCAGCGCCGGCACCCGACCGTTGGGATTCTTCGCCAGGAACTCCGGCGTGCGCGTCTCGCCCTTGTCGATGTCCAGCTCGACGCGCCGGTAGGGCGTCTCGAGATGGCTCAGCAGCAGGCGCACCTTGTAGCCGTTGCCGGAGTCCAGATAGTCGTAGAGCGTCAGCATGCGATCCCCGAAAGTTGGCGGCCACGTTACGGGGCCAGGCGCGAGGCGGCAATGGCGGGCCGGCCTCCGTACTTGTCCGGCGCGCATCGCCGTACCATGATCCGCGCATGGCAATGCAGAAGAACAAGACCGGCGCGGCCGGCAATCGTGGCGTTCCCCGGGTCGGCGCCGTGGCGGCCATCGTCCTGGCCGGCGGCGCGGGCCGGCGCCTGTTTCCCCAAAGCGGCAGCGGCGGCGACAAGCCGCTGGCGCGCGTCGGCGGCAAGCCGTTGGTCGCCCATGTCGTGCAGCGGCTGCAGCCGCAGGTCCTCGAACTGGCTATCGCCACGCGCGGCGACACCAGGCGGTTCGCGCTGGACGATCCGGCGCTGGCCGGCCTGGCGGTGGTGCAGGACACGGTGCAGGAGCGCGACGGGTCGGGACGGGGGCCGCTGGCCGGGCTGCTGGCTGGCATGGAATGGGCGCGGCGGGAGGCGCCGTTCTGCCCGCTGCTGCTGAGCGTGCCGGCCGACGTGCCGTTCATTCCCGCCGACCTGACCGCGCGCATGGCCGCCCATCTGCAGGCGATCGAAAGCGACGTGCTGATGATGCGCTCGCGCGGGCGGCTGCACCCGACCGTGGCGCTGTGGTCGACCGAGCTGCTGCCCGACCTGCGGCGGGCGGTGCTGGAGGAGGGCGTGCGCAAGGTCGAGGATTTCGTCCACCGCCACAAGCACGCCGAACTGGTCTGGCATCTGCGCGGTCCCGACCCGTTCCTCAACATCAACACGCCCGCCGATCTGGCGCGGGCGGAGCGGCGGCTGATCGGTTAAAGCGTAATGCCTTAAGGCAGGTCTTCCGGCCGTACCGGCTGCAGCGCGACCAGGCTGCCGTCGATCAGCAATTTCCCGGCATGCTCGAAATTGACCGTGATGCGAGGGCCGATCATCGACTGGATCTGGCCGATGCCCCAGTCGGGCCGGTCGGGATGGCGCACGTAGTCGCCCGGCTGCAGCAGGCCGCCGGCGCGCGGGCGGGAGTTCATGCGGTTTGCCTGCCGGGACCAATTGCGATGCTCATCCCGCCAGCATAGCGCAGAAGCAGGCCATGTCCGGCGTGAAGCGGATTTGCCTGGTGGCGCGGCCGGGCCGGTCGGGCCGTCAAGAACGCTGAAAGCGCCGCTTTCGGCGCCGTGGCTGGCCGCCGGTCCTGCGGTTGCAGGCCGGGCAATCGGGCTAAGCCTTTATTTTCGGGGGATTTTCCGTCCGTCCCCGCAGGGAAAAACACAAGCTGGACTTTCGCGGCGCGACCCTGTAGCAAGCTGCCGCAAGCGGGGATGGGGGGATGCCGTCCCCGGGACATCGTCAGCCCTAGTAGCGTCTGGAGCCGTACGAATGCGCGTCACTCTGCCGGAAGGTTACCGTCCGTCCGAGACCGAGCCCTTCATGAATCCCATGATGCAGGAATACTTCCGCCAGAAGCTCCTGCGCTGGAAGGAAGAGCTGCTCAACGAATCCAACCAGACCCTGCAGAGCCTGCAGGAGGAATCCCTGGCGCAGCCGGACCTGGCGGACCGTGCCTCGGCCGAGACCGACCGCTCGATCGAACTGCGCACCCGCGACCGCTTCCGCAAGCTGATCGCCAAGATCGAATCGGCGATGAAGCGGATCGACGAGGGTACCTACGGCTACTGCGAAGAGACCGACGAGCCCATTCCGCTGAAGCGGCTGGAAGCGCGTCCCACCGCCACGCTCAGCGTCGAGGCGCAGGAGCGTCACGAGCGCCTGGAACGCACCAAGCGCGACGAATAGCGGCCCCGCGTCTTCGGCCTGTCCTGATCTACGGCTGCGTGTTGCACCGTCGAGCTTTCTTCGACGGGACCGAGCGCGGCTGAAGCACATCTGCCGGCGGTGTGCGCCGCCAACCATCTGATACGCCAGCGCCACTTTTCGTCTCTTCTTGCCACTCTACGCAGTTTGAACCGACAGTCGATGCGGTTGAGCATGCACAATCGTATGCGCGCAACGATATGCTAACGCTTTGCACGAATCAGATTTGCCGATCTTTCTTATGGCGTGTATTCTTGCAGTGGGGGAGACAACACCAATCCAACCTGCGTTTTTCGCGATTCGTATTTCCGACAGGTTCGTCCGGCTGACGGCGCGGAAGCGTCGTGAGGCGACGGTTGATTCTCGTCTTGGGTTGGCTGTGACGAAACGGGGAAACAATGAAGAAAATGCGCGCTGCGGTTGCAGTAACCGCAGCACTTGCCCAGGCGGCTTGCGCCTCAGGGCCGGATTCCATCGACGCCAAATACGTCAGTCCGTCAACCTATCAGACCTGGTCGTGCCCGCAGCTTTACGAGGAGAAAGCCCGTCTGACGCGGGAGGTCGAGCGCGTTTCCGGTCTGCAGCGTGAAAATGCCAATGCCGATGCAGCGCTCATGGGCGTTGGACTGATCCTGTTCTGGCCGGCGCTGTTCGGTTTGGCCGCAACCAAGGACCGCAAGGAAGAGTTGGGCCGGCTGAAAGGCGAATACGAGGCGATCGATCACAACATTCGCGGAAAGCAGTGCACTGCCCCGCCGCCAGGCGGCGTTTCCATCTCTGCCGCGCCGGATTCCGGAACGCAGCCTGCACGCGCCTATGACGGCAAGTACGAGGGCAAGGGCAGGACTGACAGCTACTGCCAGACGCCGACGCTCTCGGTGTCGATCTCCGGGCAGACGGTCTCCGGCACTTTGTCGGAAGTGGCCAGTGGCGCTCCGACCGGAACCGTTACAGGCGATATCGATCAGGCCGGTCAGCTTGCCCTGACGGTAAAAAGCGCCGGCTCGACCCGGGTCAACGGCACTTTCCGTGGCGATATGGCGGGCGGGTTGCTGAACGTGACAATGAAGAATAGGGATGCCAGCGTCTGCACCCATCGGTTCGCGCTGGAGAAGGCGAGTTAGCTGCTGGAAGCCGGGGCCGGCGCAGTCCGGTCCCGGCCTCAGTTCGCCCCGCGTAGCGACGCCAGGAAGCGTTCGTACCAGTCGCTGATCGTGTTGGCCTGCAGCACCTTGATCATCGTCTCGTAGCGTTGCTGCCGCTCGTGCAGCGGCATGACCAGCGCCTCGTGCATGGCCTCGCCGACGCCGTCGACGTCGAACGGGTTGACCAGCTTGGCGCCGGCGCCCAGCTCGTCGACCACGCCGGCGAAGCGCGACAGGACCAGAACGCCGGGATCCTCCGGATTCTGGGCCGCGATGAATTCCTTGGCGACCAGGTTCATGCCGTCGCGCAGCGGCGTGACCAGCCCGACATGGGCGTGGCGGTAGAAGCCGGCCAGGGTGTTGCGCGAGAAACCGCGGTTGAGATAGCGCAGCGGCGCCCAGTCGAACTCGGCGTAGCGGGCGTTGATGCGCCCGGCCATCTGGTCGAGCTCGCGCCGCAGCGTGCGATACTGGCGCACCTCGTTGCGGCTGGTGGGGGCGATCTGCATCATCACCACTTTGGCGCGGTGCTCGGCGTGATTGGCCAGCAGGCTCGAATAGGCGTCGAAGCGCAGCGGCAGGCCCTTGCTGTAGTCGAGCCGGTCGACGCCGATGATCAGCTTGCGTCCGGCCAGGCTCTGGACCAGCCGCTTGGTCTCGGAGCTGAGTTCGGAGGCGATGGCGGTCAGCGCGAAGCGCTCGGTCTCGATGCCGACCGGATAGACGCCGGTGCGCGTCTGGGCGCCGAACGCCGACACCGAGCCGTTCTCGCCGATCTCGCCCCTGGCGTCGTGGCGGATGAAGTCGCAGAAGGCGCGCTCGTCGCTGGCGGTCTGGAAGCCCAGCAGGTCGTAGTGGCACATCTCGGCCACCAGCTTCTCGTGGAACGGCGCCATGCGCAGCATTTCGGGCGCCGGAAAGGGAATGTGCAGGAAGAAGCCGATGCGGTTGCGCAGGCCGCGCCGGCGCAGGGCGGCGCCCAGCGGCAGGAAGTGATAGTCGTGCACCCAGATGACGTCGTCGGGGCGAGCGACCTTGGCGACGGCGTCGGCGAAGCGCTCGTTCACCGCCATGTAGCCGTTGTAGTAGGCGCGCTTGAAATCCATCAGCCCGACGCGGTAGTGGCACAGCGGCCACAGCACCGAGTTGGAGAAGCCGGCGTAGTAGGTTTCATTCTCCTCCGGCGTCAGGTCGAGCGTGCCGACGGAAATGCGGCCCGAGCCGTGCATCTCCAGCTCGGGCGAGGCGTTGTCGACGATCTCGCCGCTCCAGCCGATCCAGATGCCGCCGTACTTGCGCAGCGCCTCGCGCAGGGCGACCGCAAGGCCGCCCGCCCGCGCGGCCTGTTCGCCCGGCAGGCTGACCCGGTTGGAGACGATCAGGAGCCGCGCCAAAACGCTTCCTCCCAGCTCTTGCTCAGCCGCTGGGCGCACAGGATCAGGCCGACCAGCGAGTAGGTCTGCGGGAAATTGCCCCACAGCTCGTCGGTGCGGGGATCGATGTCCTCCGACAGCAGGCCGACATGGTTGCGGCAGGAGAGCAGCCGCTCGAACATGGCGCGCGCTTCTTCCTCCCGCCCGATCGAGGCCAGCGCGTTGATGTACCAGAAGGTGCAGACGGTGAAGGCCGTCTCGGGCGTGCCGAAATCGTCGGCCACCGCGTAGCGCAGCAGGTGGTCGCCGCGCTTCAGGTGCCGCTCCGCCGCCGCCACCGTGCCCAGATAGCGCGGATCGTCGGCGGCGAGGAAGCCGATGTCGTGCAGCAGCAGCAGGCTGGCGTCGATATGGCCGCCGTCGAAGGCGTCGACCAGCGAGTTCTCCTCCGCGTCCCAGGCCCGCTGCAGGATGACGCTGCGGATTTCGCGGGCCGCCTGCTTCCAGTAGCGCGCCCGCTCGGTCTCGCCCAGATGGGCGGCGATCTTGCCCAGCCGGTCGCAGGCGGCCCAGCACATGGCGGCGGAGAAGGTGTGGATGCGGGTGCGGCCGCGATACTCCCACAGGCTGGCGTCGGGCTCGAAGGCGGCGTCCTTGGCATGCTCGCCCAGCCGCTCCAGGCGATGGAACAGCACCTTGTCGCCCGGCCGCGGCAGGCGCCGGTCGAAGAAGAGCTGGGCGGCGGCCAGGATGACGCTGCCGTAGGAATCGTTCTGCACCTGCGTCCAGGCGGCGTTGCCGCGCCGCACCGGGCCCATGCCGCGATAGCCCGCCAGGTCGGGCACCTCGATCTCCTCGAGCGCGGCCGAATGCGAGATGGCGTAGAGCGGGCGCAGGCGGTGGTCGGGATCGAAGGCTGCCGCATTGGTGATGTAGCGGATGAAGTCTTCCATCGTGCGGGTGGCGCAGAGCTGGTTCAGCGCCTGCACGGTGAAATAGGCGTCGCGCAGCCAGCAGAAGCGGTAGTCCCAGTTGCGGCCCGAATTGGCGAATTCCGGCATCGAGGTGGTGACGGCGGCCATGATGGCGCCGGTCTCCTCGAAGCTGCACAGCTTCAGGCCGATGGCGGCGCGGATCACCGCGTCCTGCCATTCGAACGGGATCGACAGCGAGCGCACCCAGTCGGTCCAGTATTTGGCGGTGCGGTCGAGGAAGTCGTTGACCGTCGAGGCCAGCGGCGCCATCAGGCTCTCGTCGGCGCCGAACACGAAATGCAGCGGCGTGTCGAGCACGAATGGCACTTCCTCGGCGACGTAGGTCAGCGGCGCGTCGGTGGTCAGCCGCAGGGTCATCACCGGCGACACGTAGCGGATATGGTTGGAGCCGAAGGACAGCATCGGCTCCTGCGCGCCCCAGCCGAAGCGCGGCCGCAGCCGCACGCGCAGGCGGGGCTGGCCCGAGACCGGCTCGATCTTGCGCATCAGGGTCACCGGCCGGTGGATGCGCTCGTAGTTGACGAAGCGCGGGCAGAAATCGGTGATGCGCACCGCGTTGCCGGCATCGTCGCGCAGGATGGTGACCAGGATCGCCGTGTTCTCGCGGTAGCTCTGCTCGCTGGAGGTCTGGCCCGCCAGCTCGAACGCGTATCGTCCCGCGTGCTCGCCGGCGCGCGGCTCCAGCAGGCCGCAGAACACGGGATCGGCATCGGGCTGCGGCAGGCACGACCAGACGATGGTGCCCTTGCGGTCGACCAGCGCGCTGATGCGACAATTGCCGATCAGTCCCAGGTCGAGCGCGCTCATTGCGAGGCCCCTCGCGCCTGCGCCTCCGGCGCGGTTTCCTGCTCCAGCCGCTGCGCCAGTCGCGCCAGCCAGTCGCGCACCGCCATCGGCGCCGCCAGGGTCATCGACGCCTGTTCGTCGGGCCGTTCCGCCACCGCGATCGCCAGGCCGCCGGCCTCGAGCGCGGCGCGAAACCCGTCCTGGTCGGTGACGTCGTCGCCGATGAAGACCGGCACCCGGCCCAGGAACGGCGGCTGGCGCATGAATTGGCGCACGGCGGTGTATTTGCTGACGGCGGCCGGCTTGATCTCCAGCACCATCTTGCCCGGCATCGCCTTCAGGCCGGGATGGCTGGCCAGCAGGGCATCGACCTGGCTGGCCAGCCACGGCTGGTGCTCGGGCGCGTTGCGGTAATGCAGGGCCAGCGCCTTGCCCTTGTCCTCCAGCATGATGCCGGCGCGCGCCAGCGCGATTTCGGCCACCGCGCCGCGGATGGCGTCCACCGTTTCCACCTGGGCGACAGAGATTTCGCCCTCGCCATGGGTCCGCCATTCCATGCCGTGCAGCCCGGCGGCGGCCAGGCGCAGCGGCGCCAGCAGGGCGTCGAGGTCGGACAGCAGCCGGCCGGTGACGATGGCGACCGCCCCGTCGAGGTGGCGGGATACCAGTCCCAGCAGCGGTCCCAGATCGGCCGGGATGCGCACCGCATCGGGGGCGGCGGCGATGTCGATCAGGGTGCCATCGAGATCAAGAAACAGAGCCCAGCGGGAAGGATCGCCTGGGAACTCGTCGACCGGAACGGAAACGGGAGTTGGCTCGGGCGCCAATGGATTGTCCTCGCTTGGTTTTTGGTGGTTTTGCTTTATGGACGCTCCATCCCCCGCAGCACAAACGATAAAACTTGGGCCCGGTTCTGAACTGTCCCGAAAAAACACCACAATTCGCCAAAGTCGCGGAACGGGCTGTGAACATATCCCTGAATAATAAATGATATCAATTGGTTGAAAATTCCCCTTGCTGATGAGAACAAAAAGAGTACATTCGCTCCCCACAGCGCTTTGCCAGCATTCCGCCGTCAGCGGCGGCCGGCGGGGCGGGCCAGGAAGTTTCCCAGATTGCCGGCCACAGCCGGGGTCAATACAAGGAGGGTCCAATGTCTGCGGCGTCCCTGCGAGTGGTCGACAAGGCTGAAAAGGAAAACATGGAAAGCAAGAACAAGGCGCTGGAAGCGGCGCTGAGCCAGATCGAGCGGGCCTTCGGCAAGGGCTCGATCATGAAGCTGGGCCAGCGCGACAGCGGGGCGGAGGTTTCGGCCATCTCGACCGGGTCGCTGGGGCTGGACATCGCGCTGGGTATTGGCGGCCTGCCGCGCGGCCGCATCGTCGAGATCTACGGGCCGGAAAGCTCGGGCAAGACCACCCTGGCGCTGCACTGCATCGCCGAGGCGCAGAAGAATGGCGGCACCTGCGCCTTCGTCGACGCCGAGCATGCGCTCGATCCCTCCTATGCCAAGAAGCTGGGAGTCGACGTCGAGAACCTGCTGATCTCCCAGCCCGATGCCGGCGAGCAGGCGCTGGAGATCGCCGACACGCTGGTGCGGTCCGGCGCCATCGACGTGCTGGTGATCGACTCGGTCGCCGCCCTGGTGCCGCGCGCCGAACTCGAAGGCGAGATGGGCGACAGCCATGTCGGCCTGCACGCCCGGCTGATGAGCCAGGCGCTGCGCAAGCTGACCGGCTCGATCTCCCGCTCCAACACCACCCTGATCTTCATCAACCAGATCCGCATGAAGATCGGCGTCATGTTCGGCAGCCCGGAAACCACCACCGGCGGCAACGCGCTGAAGTTCTACGCCTCGGTCCGTCTCGACATCCGCCGCATCGGCGCCATCAAGGAGAAGGAGGACGTGGTCGGCAACCAGACCCGCGTCAAGGTGGTGAAGAACAAGCTGGCGCCGCCGTTCAAGGTGGTCGAGTTCGACATCATGTACGGCGAGGGCGTGTCCAAGACCGGCGAGCTGATCGACCTGGGCATCAAGGCCGGGCTGGTCGAGAAGTCGGGCTCCTGGTTCTCCTATGACGGCCAGCGCATCGGCCAGGGACGCGAGAACGCCAAGGGCTTCCTGCGCAGCAATCCGGAAAGCGCCGCCGCCCTGGAAAAGGCGCTGCGCGAGAATGCCGGCATCCTGGCCGGAGCCCTGCTGGAGGACCGTTCTGTCGACGAGGACGACGACTAGCAGGGGCTAAAGGCCGCCCCTGGCCGGGCGGCAGGGTTTCACGCTCACTTCCTCTCGAGCGTCAACGGGGGCGGGGTCCGGATACCGGGCGCCGCCCTTCGGTTTTTGACCTGGCGGTCCTGCCGCCCCATATGCAGGCGGAGGTCAGGTGCGGTGGCGGCTTTCCGCCCCAAGTGCCTGAAATTCAAGCCACCCCGGCAGGCGGCGGGCAGGGGCGGTTCTGGACAGGCCCGCACCGGCCAAGGTACAACCGCGCTCTGCGCCTTGATCGGGGGATGGGGGCGCGGGATCGGACAGATCAGCATCGGAACGGCGGCGCCCGGCGCGCTGCCGGCATGGGACCGACATGGCAAGCGCAAACGACGTTCGGCGGACTTTTCTCGACTATTTCGCGCGCAACGACCACCGGGTCGTGGCGTCGAGCCCGCTCGTGCCGCGTAACGATCCGACCCTGATGTTCACCAATGCCGGCATGGTGCAGTTCAAGAACGTCTTCACCGGCGTCGAGCAGCGCGACTACGTGCGCGCGGCGACGTCGCAGAAATGCGTGCGCGCCGGCGGCAAGCACAACGACCTGGAGAACGTCGGCTACACCGCCCGCCACCACACCTTCTTCGAGATGCTGGGGAATTTCTCCTTCGGCGACTATTTCAAGCCGCTGGCGATCGAGCTGGCCTGGAACCTGATCACCAGGGAATACGGCCTGCCCAAGGACAAGCTGCTGGTCACCGTCTATTCCGAGGACGACGAGGCGGCGGTGCTGTGGAAGAAGATCGCCGGCCTGCCCGAGAGCCGCATCATCCGCATCCCGACCTCGGACAATTTCTGGGCCATGGGCGATACCGGCCCGTGCGGCCCGTGCTCGGAAATCTTCTACGACCATGGCGACAAGATCCCCGGCGGCCCGCCGGGCAGCCCCGACCAGGACGGCGACCGCTTCATCGAGATCTGGAATCTCGTCTTCATGCAGTTCGAGCAGGTGACCAAGGAGCAGCGCGTGCCGCTGCCGCGGCCGTCGATCGACACCGGCATGGGGCTGGAGCGCATCACCGCCGTGCTGCAGGGCAAGCACGACAATTACGACATCGACCTGATGCGGGCGCTGATCGAGGCGTCGGCGGCGGCCTCCGGTGTGGCGCCGGACGGCGCGCATGCGGTCTCCCATCGGGTCATCGCCGACCATCTGCGCGCTTCGAGCTTCCTGATCGCCGACGGCGTGCTGCCGGCCAACGAGGGCCGCGGCTACGTGCTGCGCCGGATCATGCGCCGCGCCATGCGCCATGCCCACATCCTGGGCGCGCGCGAGCCGCTGATGTGGCGGCTGGTGCCGGCGCTGGTGCAGCAGATGGGCGAGGCCTATCCCGAACTGGGCCGGGCGCAGGCGCTGATCGTCGAGACGCTGAAGCTGGAGGAGACCCGCTTCAAGCAGACGCTGGATCGCGGCCTGAAGCTGCTGGAGGAGGAAACCGTGCGCCTGCCGGCCAAGGGCGAACTGTCCGGCGAGGTGGCGTTCAAGCTCTACGACACTTTCGGTTTCCCGGTCGACCTGACGCAGGACATCCTGCGCGGCAAAGGGCTGAGCGTCGACAATGCCGGCTTCGAGGCGGCGATGGAGCGCCAGCGCGAGGCGGCGCGGGCGGCCTGGGCCGGCTCGGGCGAGGCGGCCGACGAGAAGATCTGGTTCGACCTGCGCCAGCGCCTGGGCGCCACGGAGTTCCTGGGCTACGACGCCGACGTTGCCGAAGGCAAGGTCGTGGCGATCCTGGCCGATGGCAGGGAAGTGCAGCAGGCGGAAGCCGGCCAGCGCGTCTCTATCATCGTCAACCAGACGCCGTTCTACGGCGAATCGGGCGGCCAGGTCGGCGACAGCGGCGTGTTCTTCAGCGCGTCCGGCGTCGAGGTGGCGATCGAGGACACCCAGAAGAAGCTGGGCGATCTGCACGTGCATGTCGGCACGGTCAATCGCGGCACGCTGAAAGTCGGCGACGTGGTCGAGATGCGGGTCGACCTGCAGCATCGCTCGGCGGTGCGTGCCAACCATTCGGCGACGCATCTGCTGCACGAGGCGCTGCGGCGCATCCTGGGCACCCACATCACCCAGAAGGGCTCGCTGGTGCATCCCGAGCGGCTGCGCTTCGACATCTCCCATCCCAAGGCGATCGCGCCGGAGGAGCTGCGCGCCATCGAGGAGGAGGTCAACGACCGCATCCGCCGCAACTCCGAGGTGCGGACGCGTCTGATGAACCAGAAGGACGCCATCGACGCCGGCGCCATGGCGCTGTTCGGCGAGAAATACGGCGACGAGGTGCGCGTGCTCTCGATGGGCGGCGACGAGGACGAACGCTACTCGGTCGAGCTGTGCGGCGGTACGCATGCCAGGCGCACCGGCGATATTGGCCTGTTCAAGATCGTCGGCGAAAGTGCGGTCGGCGCCGGCGTGCGTCGCATCGAGGCGGTGACCGGCCGCGGCGCGGAGGAATACGTGCGCCAGCGCGATGCCCAGCTTCAGGCCGTCTCGGGCGTGCTGAAGGCGCGGCCGGAGGAACTGGCCGAACGCATCGCCGCCCTGGTCGAGGAGCGCCGCCGCCTGGAGCGCGAGCTGTCGGAGGCGCGCCGCAGCCTGGCGCTGTCCGGCGGCGCGGCCGCCGGCAACGGCGCGGCCAGCGAGAAAAAGGTCGGCGGCGTCTCCTTCATCGGCCGCACCCTGGAAGGCGTGCCGGCGCGCGACCTCAAGGGGATGGCCGACGAGTTCAAGAAGCAGATCGGGTCCGGCGTGGTGGCGCTGATCGGCGTCGACGAAGGCAAGGCATCGGCGGTGGTTGCGGTGACCGACGACCTGGCCGGCCGGCTCGACGCGGTCTCCTTCGTGCGCGCCGGCGTGGCCGAGCTGGGCGGCAAGGGCGGTGGTGGCCGTCCCGACATGGCGCAGGGCGGCGGGCCGGAAGTCGCCAATGCGGCCAAGGCGCTGCAGGCGATCGAGGCCGCACTGTCGGCCAAGGCGGCGGCGGTCTAGGAGCGGTCGCGGTTTGACGGTAGCGTCGGTAATGCCGTCGAATAGCGCCAAGTTGCTCTATAGTTTCAGGATTGGAGCGGACCGGTAGGATCGGGGCAGGCACAGGCGCTGCCGCCCGATCCGATCCGCTCCGGCGCTGGCAGCGACGATGCGGCGGCGTGCGAGCAGGGAGAGAGTTTATGATGCGTGCGATGATGGTGGTCCTGGCGGTCGTTCTGCTGGCGGGTTGTGCTGAAACCGAATTCAGCCGCGCCAACACCACCGAGGAGCAGGCGCGCCGCGACGAGGCCGCCTGCCGTCGCGCCGTCAACGCCCAGCTGCAGCGCGACCGCAACATCGACAGCGACATCGCCACCACGGTCGGCGCGCAGGGCCAGCAGGTGCGCCCCGGCGATACGCTGACCCGCCAGCAGATGGCCAGCCGCGGCGACCAGGTCCGCAGCCAGCGACTGATGGAGAACTGCATGCGCGCCCGCGGCTATGGCGGTGCGGGCGATCCCAAGCCGGCCGTCGCCCCGGCCGCCCGGCAGCCCTGACCCGCTCGATTCTTTAGCGGTTGGAGCAGCCTCACGGGCTTTGACGGCATCGCGGGCGATTCCGTCGGAACCTGATCTGCTCTATTTCTTAGTGTTTAGAGCAAATTCACACGTTCTGACGGGATCGCTCGCGATGCCGTCAGAACGTGATCTACTCTAGTTTCTGCGGAACGCGTCGACCGTGCGGTAGATCGCCGCCAGCGCCTGTTGGCGCAGGCGCTGTGGTTCGTTGCTTTCGGCCAGCAGCATGGCGGTTTCCCACACCAGCGCCGCCAGCAGCCGCGTCAGCAGCGCGGCATTGTCAAAATCGATCTCGCCGCGATCGCGCAGTGCTGCGATGGCGCGATGGAAGCCGGCCAGCCCGGCATCGTCGATCTCGCGGAACCGCGCCATGCCCAGCGCCGCCGGCGCCTCGTGAATCACCAGGCGTCGATAAGGTTTGGCCTCGCAGGCGTCGAGGAAGGCGGCGATGCCGCGTTTCAGCCGCTGCCAGCGGTCGGGCTCGGCGGCGACCTGCTGGTTGACGGCCTGCGCCACCTCATCCTGCAGTTCGCACACCACCGCATCGAACAGCGCCCGCTTGTCGGCGAAATGGTGATAGAGCGCGCCCTTGGTCAGCCGCGCCCGCTGCGCCACCGCGTCCAGCGAGGTGCCCTGATAGCCGCGCGTGGTAAAGACCTGCCGCGCCGCCTTCAGCAGCGCCCGGCGCGTGGCGTCGGCATAGGTGTCGCGGCGCGAGGGTTTCATTGACGTCTTCCATACCGATAGTATTCTACATACTCCTGGTATGTCAAAAGGAGGGTGCGATGGAAACCCGCATCGACGAAGTCGCCGACGGCATCTACCGGCTGTCGACCTACGTGCCGCGCGGCGACAGCGGCATTCCGTTCAACCAGTTCCTGATCCTGGGCGAGGAGCCGATGCTGTTCCATTGCGGCCAGCGCTTCCTGTTCGCCGGCATGGCGCAGGCCATGCGCAAGGTGATGGACCCGGCGCGCCTGCGCTGGATCGGCTTCAGCCACGGCGAGGCCGACGAAAGCGGCTCGATGAACGAGTGGCTGGCGCTGGCGCCGCAGGCCACCGTGGCGCACAGCCGGCTGGGCTGCTCGCTGGCGGTGTCCGACCATGCCATCCGCGCCCCGCGCATCGTCGCCAATGGCGAGACCGTCGATCTGGGCGGCAAGCGCGTGCGCTTCATCGAAACGCCGCACGTGCCGCACAATTGGGAAGCCTGCCTGCTGTTCGAGGAGACCACCGGCACGTTCTTCACCAGCGACCTGCTGACCGCCTTCGGCCCCTGCGACGTGGAGAGCGAGGCCGGCGACATTCTCACCCCCGCCATCGCGACGGAGGAGGCGGCAGGGTTCACCGCCCTCACGCCGAAGACCGCGCCGATCATTCGCAAGCTGGCGGAGCTGAAACCCCAGCACCTGGCGCTGATGCACGGCCCGACCTGGCACGGCGACGGCGCCAAGGTGCTGGACGATCTCGCCGGCTACTACGACGAACGGCTGCGCCGCGAACTGGCGGCCTGAAACAAAAAGGGCGGACCCTCGGGCCCGCCCTTTCACTTTCAATACGAAGCAGTGCTCTACCACTTCGCCATCTTGGCCTTCAGGTTCTGGTCGAGCTTGTCCAGGAAGTCCTGGGTGGTGAGGAACTTCTGGGTCGGGCTGATCAGGATCGCCAGGTCCTTGGTCATGTCGCCGGCCTCGACCGTTTCGACGCAGACCTGTTCCAGCGTCTCGGCGAATTTGGTGACTTCCGGCGTGCCGTCGAACTTGCCGCGATAGGACAGGCCCTGCGTCCAGGCGAAGATCGAAGCGATGGGGTTGGTCGAGGTCGGCCGACCCTTCTGGTGCTCGCGATAGTGGCGCGTCACCGTGCCGTGCGCGGCTTCGGCCTCGACGGTCTTGCCGTCCGGCGTCAGCAGCACCGAGGTCATCAGGCCCAGCGAGCCGAAGCCCTGCGCCACCGTGTCGGACTGCACGTCGCCGTCGTAGTTCTTGCACGCCCACACGAAGGCGCCTTCCCACTTCAGCGCCGAGGCGACCATGTCGTCGATCAGGCGATGCTCGTAGACGATGCCGGCGTCCTTGAACTTGGCCGCGAACTCCTTGTCGAAGATGTCCTGGAACAGGTCCTTGAAGCGGCCGTCATAGGCCTTGAGGATGGTGTTCTTGGTCGACAGGTAGACCGGCCACTTGCGCTGCAGGCCGTAGTTGAAGCAGGCGCGGGCGAAGCCGACGATCGATTCGTCGAGGTTGTACATCGACAGCGCCACGCCGCCGCCGGGGAAGCTGAACACTTCCTTCTCGATCACCTTGCCGTCGTCGCCGACGAACTTGATCGAGAGCTTGCCCTTGCCCGGCACCACGAAGTCGGTGGCCCGATACTGGTCGCCGAAAGCGTGGCGGCCGATCACGATCGGCTTGGTCCAGCCCGGCACCAGGCGCGGCACGTTCTTGCAGATGATCGGCTCGCGGAACACGGTGCCGCCCAGGATGTTGCGGATGGTGCCGTTGGGCGACTTCCACATTTCCTTGAGCTTGAACTCCTCGACCCGCGCCTCGTCCGGCGTGATGGTGGCGCATTTGACGCCGACGCCGTGCTGCTTGATGGCGTTGGCGGCGTCGATCGTCACCTGGTCGTTGGTCTTGTCGCGATATTCGATGCCGAGGTCGTAGTATTTCAGGTCGACGTCCAGATACGGCAGGATCAGCTTGTCCTTGATGAACTGCCAGATGATGCGGGTCATTTCATCGCCGTCGAGTTCGACGACTGGATTCTTGACCTTGATTTTCGGCATTGAGCGGCCCTTTCGCGACGGAAGAGAAGTCGAAAGCGCGGCGGAGGGCCGCGCCCGGCGGAAATGCGGCGCCGTTTTAGCCCATGCCCCGATAGGCGGCAAGGATCGTGGATGTCGCGGATTTCAGGTGATTTCCGGCCGGTCGGGCAGGGCCGGCGGCGGCGCCGCCTGCAGCGTGTTCAGCACGTCGCCGACATCGGGAACCACCGTGTAGAGCCCGTGCAGCGAAGGCGCGGCGAAACCGTTGCCCACCACGTGCCGCATCAGCGCCTCGAACGGTTCCCAGTAGCCGCCCTGGTCGACGATCACGATCGGCTTGTCGTGCAGGCCGAGCTGGCGCCAGGTGATGACCTCGATCGTCTCGTCCAGCGTGCCGACGCCGCCGGGCAGAACGACGAAACCGTCGGCCAGTTCGAACATGCGCTGCTTGCGCTCGTGCATCGATTCGACCACCTCCAGCCGCGTCAGCCGCCGGTTGGCGACTTCCTGGCGGATCAGGCTGCGGGTGATGATGCCGATCGAACGGCCGCCGGCATCGGCGGCGCCGTCGGAGACGACGCCCATCAGCCCGACGCTGCCGCCGCCGAAAATCAGGTCGATGCCGTTGTCGGCCAGCAGCCGTCCCAGCCGGTAGGCGGCGTCGCGATGCTGGGGATCGGCGCCGTGCAGGGCGCCGCAATAGACGGCTATGGCTTTGATCGCAGTCATGAAACGGCCTGATTTCCTCTCCAAGAATGGCAATGGCTATCCCGCCCGGCCGCCGGTGCAGCGATGCCGTGCTGGCCGAAAATGGCGAAGCGCACATGGCGTTGCAAGCCAGGCATGCGCCCCTTATGTTTGTGCCGCGATGCGGGACAGGGAAACAAGCCTATGAATCGGCCAGCGATTGTCGCCATAGCCGGCGGCGCGGTCGCCATTATTGCCGCCCTGCTATGGTTCTTCCTGGCGGGTGGCGACATTTCCGGCGACGAGCAGCAGCCCCCAGCGTCGCCCCAGATCGCGTCGCCCCAGATCGTGTCACCATCGACCGCGCCGTCACCGGCCGCGTCGCCTCAGATCGCCTCGCCACCGACCGGGACCGCACCGCCCGCCGCATCGACATCGCCCGTGTCGGTGCCGGCCGCATCGGCGCCCCCTGCAGCGACTTCGCCGGCAGCGACCTCGCCCGCGGCAACCCCATCGGCGGCGGTACCGTCGGCATCGGTACCGCCTACATCGGTGCCGTCCACACCGGTGCCATCCGCGTCGGTGCCGTCCATGTCGGCCCCTGCGGCCGCATCCGGCCAGGCGCCGGCGCCGGCCGTAACCCAGCCATCGCCGCCCGGACCCGTGTCGTCCCTGACGCCGCCGGCGCCGGCCACGCCGCTGGCCGGTCCCAGCTTCGACGTGGTTCGCGTCAATCCCGACGGACGGGCGGTGATCGCCGGCCGCGCCGCGCCCGGCGCCCGCGTGACGGTGCTCGATGGCGGACGGGAGATCGGGTCGGTCGATGCCGATGCCCGCGGCGAATGGGTGTTGCTGCCCGACCAGCCGCTGCCGGCGGGGGCGCGCGAATTGTCGCTGCGGGCGCGGCTGGGCCAGGAGCCGCCGCGCTCGGGCGAGAGGTCGGTGGTGCTGATGGTGCCTGAAGGCCAGGGCGGGGCACTGGCGGTGGCGGTGCCGCGCGATCCCAGGGCCAGCGGCTCCACCGTGCTGCAGACCCCGACCGAGTCGGATGGGCTGGCGCGGTCGTCCGACCTGGTGCTGGGGGCGGTCGACTACGACGCCGACGGCAATTTCCAGATCAACGGCAAGGCGCCGCCGGGAACGGTGGTGCAGGCCTATCTCGGCAACAAGCTGGTCGGCCGCGGCCAGGCCGACGCCAACGGGCTGTGGCGCATCCTGCCGACCGAGACGGTGGCCGAGGGCACGCACCAGCTTCGCATCGATCAGGTGCAGCCCGACGGCAAGGTGGTGGCGCGGCTGGAGGTGCCGTTCGGCAAGACGGCGGCGGGCGAGGTGGTGCAGCCGCAGGCCATCACCATCGTGCCCGGCAACAATCTGTGGCGCATCGCCCAGCGCATCTATGGCGAGGGCATCCGCTACACCGTGATCTACCAGGCCAATCGCGGCCAGATAAAGGATCCGGACCTGATCTATCCCGGCCAGGTCTTCGTGCTGCCCAAGATAAACTGAGCGGTTGCTGATGCTGTCAAATTTTCTCGTGCCGTTGCATCGCGACGGTTGGAAGTTCGTCGTTCTGTTCTTCGTCGCGACCGTATTGCTGGGAGAACTGATCTGGTCGTGGCTGTGGCTGGTTGGCCTGCTGGCGACGGCATGGTGCGTTTTCTTCTTCCGCGATCCGGCGCGGGTGACGCCGCAGCGCGCCGGCCTGGTGGTGAGCCCCGCCGACGGGCTGGTCAGCCAGGTGGGTAACGCGGTGCCGCCGGCCGAACTTGACCTCGGCAGCGAACCGCTGCCGCGCGTGAGCGTTTTCCTCTCCGTGTTCGACGTGCATGTAAACCGCGTGCCGGCCGACGGCGTCATCGACGTGGTGGCCTACCACCCCGGCAAGTTCGTCAGCGCGGCCGACGACAAGGCCAGCGACGAGAACGAGCGTCAGGCCATGGCCATGACCCTGCCCGACGGCAGGCGGCTTGCCTTCGTGCAGATCGCCGGCCTGGTGGCGCGCCGCATCCTGTGCGAGCTGAAGCCGCAGCAGAGCGTGCGCGCGGGCCAGCGCTTCGGCCTGATCCGCTTCGGCAGCCGCATGGACGTCTACCTGCCGGCCGGCACCGCACCGCTGGTCGCCATCGGCCAGCGCATGGTGGCGGGCGAAACGGTGATCGCCGACCTGGCTTCCGCCGAGGCGCAGCGTCCCGGCTTCGAGCACTGATGGTCGTGCCGCCGCCCTTCGGACGCCCCCGACGGCTGCCGGCGCTGTCGATCAACCGGCTGTTGCCCAACATCCTGACCCTGCTGGCGCTGTGCGCCGGGTTGACCGCCATCCGCTACGGGCTGCAGGACCGGTTCCAGGCCGCCATCACCGCCATCATCATCGCCGGCATTCTCGACGGGCTGGACGGTCGGCTGGCGCGGCGGCTGGGCAGCACCAGCCGCTTCGGCGCCGAACTGGACTCGCTGTCGGATTTCATCAGCTTCGGCGTGGCGCCGGCGATCCTGCTCTATCTGTGGACCATGAACGGGGCCGGCTCGATCGGCTGGGCGCTGGTGCTGCTGTTCCCGGTGTGCAGCGCCCTGCGCCTGGCCCGCTTCAATACCGGCCTCAACGAGGACACCAAGCCGCCGGCCTGGATGACGGGGTTCTTCACCGGCGTGCCGGCACCGGCCGGCGCGGTGCTGGTGCTGGTCCCCATGATGCTGAGCTTCGAGACCGGGCTGTGGGGGCGGGAGTTCTTCAGCCACCCAGTGCTGGTCGGCCTGGTGATGGCAACGGTCAGCGCGCTGATGGTCAGTCGCATTCCCACCTATTCGTTCAAGAAGGTGCGGGTGCCGCAGGGCTTCGTATTGCCGCTGCTGATCCTGGTCTGCGGCCTGGCCGCCATCCTGGTGACCGCGCCATGGTACGGCTTCCCGGGGCTGGCGCTGGTCTATGCCGCGACCTTCCCCTTCAGCCTCCGGGCGGCGATGCGGGCCAAGCGCGCGGCCGCCAACGACGATCCCGGCATAGAGACGCCGTCGGCGGCAGTCGACGCACCGGCCGACGCACCGGCCGACGCCGATCGCTCCCAGTCGAACTGATTTCTATTCCGCCGCGTCCGCCAGCGGCGGTCCGCCCGCCATTGCCGGGCGGCCGCGGCTGCTCAGGATGCCGAGAATGCCACCGCCGCTGCTGGCGCTGCGGCGACGGCTGCGCCAGTCGCGGAAATTGTCGCGGGCCATCAGCGCGCAGGGCGTGACGATCAGGGTCAGGATGGTGCCGAAGGTGAGGCCGGCGGCGACCGCCAGCGAGAGCTGCGTCCACCACTGGGTCGAGGGGCCGCCGATCTCGATGTTGCGCGCCAGGAAGTCGAGATTGATGCTGAACACCATCGGCATCAGGCCCAGAATGTTGGTGACGGTGGTCAGCAGCACCGGCCGCAGGCGCTGGGCGCCGGTGCGGATGATGGCCTCGCGCGGCGGCAGGCCCAGGCCGCGCAGCTCGTCGTAGGTGTCGATCAGGATGATGTTGTTCGACACGATGATGCCCGCCAGCGCCACCACGCCCAGCCCGCTCATGACGATGCCGAAGGGCTGGCCGGTGACGATCAGGCCGACGAACACGCCGATGGTCGACATCACCACCGCGCTCAGCACCAGCCCGACCGAGAAGAAGCTGTTGAACTGCCACAGCAGGATCACCGACATCAGCCCGAGCGCGATGATCAGCGCCTTGAACAGGAACGCGCCGGTCTTCTCCTGCTCCTCGCTCTCGCCCTTGAAACGCACCTTCAGGCGCGGGTCGAGATCGGCCTGCGCGATCCAGCTCTGGACCTGGCGCATCTTGTCGTCCACCAGCAGGCCGGGCGCCACGTCGGCCTTCACCGTCATGACGCGGTTGCCGTCGACGCGGTCGAGCTTGCCGACCTTGGGGGCGGGCTTGCGTTCGATGAAATTACCGATCGGCACCATGCCGGCATCGGTCTTGATCTTGATCTGGTCGAGCTGCGCTAGCGTGCGGTACTGGTGCGGGTAGCGGACGCGGATCTCGATCTCCTCGTTGACGTCGTCGGGCCGGTATTCGCCCAGCTTGATACCGGCGGTGACCAGCTTGACGATGTCGCCGACGGCGCTGACGTCGGCGCCGAACTTGGCGGCCTGGGCGCGGTCGACCTCGATGCGCCAGTCGATGCCGGGCAGGGGGCGGTTGTCCTCGACGTTGACGAAGCCGCCCATGCCGGCCATCGCCTGGCGCAGCCGCACCACGGCCGGCTCCAGCAGTTCGGGGTAGCGGGTCTCGAGCTGGACCTGGACCGGCTTGCCGACCGGCGGCCCCGATTTCTCCTTCTCGGGCGAAATGTGGACGCCGGCGATGTCGGCGGTGCGCTCGCGGATTTCGGCCAGGATCGCGTCCGCCTTGCGGCGCTGGTTCCAGGCGACGAATTCGAGCTGGACGGTGCCGATCACGTCCTCGGCCTGCTCCTGCTGGCCGCCCTGCAGCTTGCCGGTGCGGGCATAGACGGTGCGGATCTCCTTCATGCCGAGAATGCGCCCTTCGACTTGGCGCACGATCGCGTCGCGCTCGGCCATGGCGAGGTTGCCGCGGGCGGAAATCTGCACCACGGCGTTGTCCGGCTCGATGTTGGGGAAGAATTCGACGCCCTTGTCCATGCTGCCGTAGATCATCACCACGCCGACCAGCACGCCCAGCGCGCCCAGCAGCACGCGGCCGGGATGGCGCAGCGCCACTTCCAGCACCTTGACGTACCAGCGCGTGCCGCCGCGCAGGTCGTTGAGGTCGCCCGATTCGGCCGCCGTCAGCCCCTTCTGCGCCTCGGGGTCGATGGTGCTGGGCTTGCCGACCAGCGAACCCAGCACCGGCGTGAAGATCAGCGCCACCAGCAGCGAGGCCGACAGGGTCAGCAGCAGGGTGATCGGCAGGTACTTCATGAACTCGCCGACCACGCCGGGCCAGAACAGCAGCGGTACGAACACCGCCAGCGGCGTCAGGGTGGAGGAGATCACCGGCCAGGCCATGCGCTTGGACGCCTCGGCATAGGCCAGCCGGCGCGACATGCCGTCGGCCATCTTGCGGTCGGCGTACTCGACCACCACGATCGCCGCCTCGACCAGCATGCCCGACGCCAGGATCAGGCTGAACAGCACCACGATGTTCATCGTCATGTCGAGCGCGCCCAGCGCCAGGATGCCGGTCAGGAACGAGGCGGGGATCGCCATGCCGACCAGCAGGCCCGAGCGCAGGCCCAGCGTCGCCACGCACACCGCCAGCACCAGGATCACGGCGGCGATGACGTTGTTCTCCAGGTCGGCGACCAGGGTGCGGATGGTGTTGGACTTGTCGCGCGAGTAGGAGACCTCGATGCCCTCGGGCCAGTTGGCGCTCTCGGCCAGCACCACCGCGCGCACCCGCTCGATGGTCTCGATGATGTTCTCGCCGGTGCGCTTGGAGACCTCCAGCGCGATCGCTGGCTTGCCGTTGACGCGGGCGAAGCTCTCCGGGTCCATGAAGGTGCGGGTGACGTGTGCCACGTCGCGCACCTTGACGGCGGCGTCGCCGCTGACCTTCAGCGGCTGGTCGAGAATGTCCTGCACCGTCTCGTAGAGGCCTGGCACCTTCAGCGCGAAGCGCCCGGCGCCGGTGTCCTTGGCGCCGGCGGCGATCAGCCGGTTGGAGCGGTTGACGGCGTTGACCGCCTCGCTGGCGCTGATGCCGTAGCTTTCCAGCAGCAGCGGGTCGATCAGGATTTCGACCTGCTCCTCGCGGTCGCCGGCGATGTTGGCGTTGAGGACCGAGGGGATAGCCTCGATTTCGTCCTGCAGGTCGCGGCCGATGCGCAGCAGGGCGCTTTCGGGAATGTCGCCGGCCAGGGTGACGACCAGGATCGGGAACAGGCTGAGATTGACCTCGTGCGTCTTGGGCTCGTCGGCCTCCGGCGGCATTTCCGGCCGCGCGTCCTTGACCTTGTCGCGTACATCGGCCAGCGCCTTGTCCGAATCGAAGCCGGCCTCGAACTCCAGCAGCACGTAGCCGCCGCCCTCGAAGGCGGAGGAGCGCATTTCCTTCACGCCCTCGACGGTGCGCAGTTCCTGCTCCAGCGGCTTGACCAGCAGCCGCTCGGCGTCCTGCGGCGAGATGCCCTGCAGGGTGACGGTGGTGTAGATGATCGGGATGTTGACGTCGGGCTCGGCCTCCTTGGGGATGACCGAGTACATGATCAGCCCGGCGCCGACCAGGAACACCAGCGCCGCCAGCACCAGCCTTGTGCGCGAGATTGCCGAATCGACCAGGGTCATGGTTCGCTCACTGCGGCGGCGATACCGCCGTCACGGCCTGGCCGTGCACGACGTATTCCTGCCCGACGGTGATCAGCCGCACCTGGTCGGGCAGGCCGGCCAGCCATATCGCGTCGGCGCTGTCGGACAGGATCTGGACCGGCACGAACTGCACCTTGTCGTCGGCGTCGACCGCTTTGACGCCGATGCGTCCGGTCTCGTCCAGGGTCAGGATGGCCGGCGACACGCGATGGCCCTTCACCGGCGCCAGCGGCAGGCGCAGATCGGCGGTGACGCCCGAGCGGGCGCGGCGGTTCTCGTTCGGCGCCTCCAACTCGACGCGGAAGGTGCGGGTGGCGGGATCGGCGGCGGCGGACACGAAGCGGATACGGCCTTGGAGGGTCTCGCCGGTGATGAGCTGGGCGGTGCCGGGGCTGCCGACCGCCAGCAGCGGCACTTCCCGCTCCGCCACGCTGCCCACCACCAGGATGGTCTCGAGGTCGACCACGGTGCCCAGCCGGTCGCCGACCTTGAGATAGGCGCCGACCTCGATGTCGCGTTCGTCCAGCGTGCCGTCGATGGGGGCGCGGATCTCGGTGTTGGCGATGTCGACCTCGAGCCGGGCCAGCGCCGCCTTGGCCGCTTCCAGGGCGGCGCGCGCCGC
>JBBCJW010000013.1:0-53162 GCA_037190765.1 Alphaproteobacteria bacterium | reverse complement strand
CAACAACCCGGCCAAATGGCTGCCGATGCTGAAGGAAGCCGGCATCGTGGTGATCCACAAGTGCACCTCGGTGCGCCACGCGCTGAAGGCCGAGGCGATCGGCTGCGACGCGGTCAGCGTCGACGGCTTCGAGTGCGGCGGCCACCCGGGCGAGGACGACGTGCCGAACTTCATCCTGCTGCCGCGGGCCGGCGAGGAGCTGAAGGTGCCGTTCCTGGCCTCGGGCGGGATGGCGGACGGCCGCAGCCTCGTCGCGGCCCTGGCCATGGGCGCGGACGGCATGAACATGGGCACCCGCTTCATCGCGACGAAGGAAGCCCCGGTCCATCAGAACGTGAAGGACGCCCTGGTCGCGGCCAGCGAGCTGGACACGCGCCTCATCATGCGGCCGCTGCGCAATACCGAGCGCGTGCTCACCAACGCCGCCACCGAGCGCGTGCTGCACAAGGAGCGCCAGCTGGGCGCGGCCGTCACGTTCGCCGACATCGCGCCCGAGGTGGCCGGCGTCTACCCGCGCATCATGCAGCAGGGCGACATGGAGGCCGGCGTCTGGTCCTGCGGCATGGTCGCCGGCCTGATCCGCGACGTGCCCACCGTGCAGCAGCTCATCGATTCCATCATGTCCCAGGCCGAGGCGCTGATCCGGGAGCGCCTGGCCGGCATGCTCCGATAACCCTCCAGCAGAAAGAAGCTCTCCATGAAAATTCTCGTCCCCGTCAAACGCGTGGTGGACTACAACGTGAAGGTCCGAGTGAAATCGGACGGCACGGGCGTAGACATCGCCAACGTGAAGATGAGCATGAACCCGTTCGACGAAATCGCCGTCGAGGAAGCCGTCCGCATGAAGGAAGCCGGCAAGGCGACCGAGATCATCGCTTTCTCCGCCGGCCCGACCCAGTGCCAGGAGACCATCCGCACAGCACTTGCCATGGGCGCCGATCGCGGCGTGCATGTGCTGACCGACGCCGAACTGCAGCCGCTGGCCGTCGCCAAGCTGCTGAAGGCGGTGGCCGACAAGGAGCAGCCGGGCCTGATCATCGTCGGCAAGCAGGCGATCGACGACGACAGCAACCAGACCGGCCAGATGGCGGCAGCCCTGCTGGGCTGGTCGCAGGGCACCTTCGCCAACAAGATCGACATCGCCGACGGCACCGTGGCGGTGAAGCGCGAGATCGACGGCGGCCTGGAGACCGTCAAGCTGAAGCTGCCGGCGGTGATCACCACCGACCTGCGCCTGAACGAGCCGCGCTACGCCTCGCTGCCCAACATCATGAAGGCCAAGAAGAAGCCGATCGACCAGCACAAGCCGGAAGACCTGGGCGTCGACATCGCCCCGCGCCTGAAGACGCTGAAGGTCGAGGAGCCGGCCGGACGCAAGGCCGGCATCAAGGTCAAGACGGTGCAGGAACTGGTCGAGAAGCTGCGCAACGAAGCGGGAGTGATCTGAGATGAGCATCCTTGTAGTCGCCGATCACGACAACGCTGCCCTGCGCGCGGCGACCTTGAACACCATCGGCGCCGCCGCCCAGCTCGGCGGCGATGTGCACGTGCTGGTGGCCGGCGCGGGCAACGACGGCGCGGCCAATGCCGCCGCCAAGGTGGCGGGCGTGGCCAAGGTGTTGAAGGTCGACGATGCGGCCTACGCCAACCAGCTGGCCGAGAACATGGCGCCGCTGATCGTTAAGCTGGCCGCGAACTACAGCCACGTGCTGGCGCCGGCCAACTCGTTCGGCAAGAACATCATGCCGCGTGTCGCCGCCCTGCTCGACGTGGCGCAGATTTCCGACATCGTGGCGATCGTCTCGCCCGACACCTTCGTGCGGCCGATCTATGCCGGCAACGCCATGGCGACGGTGCAGTCGGCCGACAAGGTCAAGGTCATCACCGTGCGCGGCACCACCTTCAAGGCGGCCGATCCGAATGCCGGTTCGGGCGCCGTCGAGACGGTGGGTGGCGAGGCCGGTGCGGGCCTGTCCGAATATGTCGGCTCGGAACTCTCCAAGTCGGAGCGTCCGGAGCTGACCTCGGCCAAGATCGTGATTTCCGGCGGCCGCGGCCTGCAGAGCAAGGAGAACTTCAGGATCCTGGAGAGCTTGGCCGACAAGCTGGGCGCTGGGCTGGGCGCCTCGCGCGCGGCGGTCGATGCCGGTTTCGTGCCCAACGACTACCAGGTCGGCCAGACCGGCAAGGTGGTGGCGCCCGACCTCTACATCGCCATCGGCATTTCCGGCGCCATCCAGCATCTGGCCGGCATGAAGGACAGCAAGGTGATCGTCGCCATCAACAAGGACGAAGAGGCGCCGATTTTCCAGATTGCCGATTACGGCCTGGTCGGGGACCTGTTCCAGATCGTTCCCGAGCTGGAAGCCGAACTGGCGAAACGCTGAAAACAAACCGAATGGGCGGGGGCTGGGCCCCCGCTTCTGTTATGCGTCGCTGACGCGGGGAAGAGTTCAATGGCGATCCAGACTATCGGCGTGATCGGCGCGGGCCAGATGGGCACGGGTATTGCCCATGTCTGCGCCCTGGCGGGCTATGACGTGCAACTGGTCGATCTCGACCAGGAGCGGGTGGAGAAGGGCCTGGCGGTGATCGACGGCAACATGGACCGCCAGGTCAGCCGCGGCCGGCTGAAGCCGGACGAGAAGCTCATCGCCCTCTCGCGGATCCATCCCGCCACCGAGTACGGCGTGTTCGGCGACTGCGACCTGGTGATCGAGGCGGCGACCGAGAACGAGGCGGTCAAGCGCGAGATCTTCAAGAAGCTCTGTCCGTCGCTGAAACCCAAGACGCTGCTGGCCACCAACACCTCGTCGATCTCGATCACGCGTCTGGCCTCGGTCACCGATCGCCCCGGCAAGTTCATGGGCATGCATTTCATGAACCCGGTGCCGATGATGCAGCTCGTCGAGCTGATCCGCGGCATCGCCACCGAGGACGACACGTTCCAGACCGTTCGCGACCTGACCATCAAGCTGGGCAAGACGCCGGCCAATGCCGAGGATTTCCCCGCCTTCATCGTCAACCGCATCCTGCTGCCGATGATCAACGAGGCGGTCTACGCGCTCTACGAGGGCGTCGGCTCGGTCGAATCGATCGACACGGCGATGAAGCTGGGCGCCAACCATCCGATGGGACCGCTGGAGCTGGCCGACTTCATCGGGCTGGATACCTGCCTGTCGGTGATGCAGGTGCTGTACGAGGGCCTGGCCGATTCCAAGTACCGGCCCTGTCCGCTGCTGGTGAAATACGTCGAGGCCGGCTGGATCGGCCGCAAGGTCGGGCGCGGCTTCTACGACTATTCCGGCCCCAAGCCGATCCCCACCCGCTGATTCTCAGCCCGCCAGCAGCGCGCGGGCCTTTTCCACCACGTTTTCCAGACTGCCCTGCGGATGGCGCATCGCCAGTGCCGCGGCCAGCGCCTGCGCCTGGCGCCTCCGCTCGCGGTCCTCGGCGAATTTGCGTAGCGCCGCGCCGGCCTCGGCGGCATTGCGGGCGGCGCGGCTGGCGATCTCGCCGACGCCGAGATTTTCGATCTGCTGGGCGGTGACGCTCTGGTCGCTGACCTGCGGCCACAGCACCTGCGGCCGTCCCATGCCCAGCGCGGCGAGGCTGGTGGCGATGCCGCCATGGTGGATGACCAGCGAGGCGCCGGCGACCGCCTCCTCCAGCCGGGGCGGGGCGATCAGCACGTTGATGCCGCGTTCGGCCAGGTATTGGCGCAGGATCGGCGTGATGCGCTTGATATAGACAGAACCGGGCAGGCGCGAATTGACCAGCGCTTCCAATATCAGCCGCAACTGGCGGAAATCGGCCGACAGATAGGCGTAGAAGCGCGGTTCGGCCGGCAGCGGCGCCGGCTGGAAAGTTTCCAGCGGGCCGGCCGCCTTGTCCCGCCGCAGCCGGTCGTAGGGATCGAGTTCGGGGTAGGACGTCACCACATGCGCGCTGCCGCCGGTGATCGCCGGCAGCGTGGCGGGGGCGGGGTGGCCGCGCGCGTGCTGCACCCGCCGGCACACTTCCAGCAGCGTCTCCTGGGTGGCGAAGGGTGAGCGCGTGTAGTCGAAGATGGGAAACTGCGGCAGCTCCGGCGGCGGCAGGATATAGCCGTGGCCCATCGCCAGCAGCTTGTAGCGGCCATGGGCGGCCAGCGACATGACCGGCGCGTATTCGGCCACGATCAGGTCGGGCTGGATGGTCTGGAACAATATGTCCCAGGCCAGCATCAGCCGCATCAGCTCGACCTCGTTGTTGAAGTTGGAGGCGCCCAGCAGGTCGGCGAAACTGCCGGGGACGAATTGCGGCGTGATCGGATCGAGCTGGCCGATGGCGACCGGCGATTGCAGCACCGGATAGCGCACCTGGGCCAGCCGTCCGGCGGTGGCGATCAGGTCGCGCACGCAGAAGACCGGTTCATGCCCTTCCGCCGCCAGGGCGTCGGCCACCAGCAGCAGGCGGTCGACATATCCCGTGCCCAGCCCGTTGTCCCAGCCGAACAGGATGCGGGCCACGGCCTAGCCGCCCTGGCCGAGATAGTGTCGCAGCAGGGCCTGCGCCTCGGGCGCGTCCCATTCCGCCGGACCCTCCAGGCGTCCGACCTCCCGGCCATCGCGGCCGATGACGATGGTGGTGGGCAGCACGCCGACGCCGAAGCGGCCGAAACTGGTGCTCTTGTCGTCGAACAGGATCGGCAGGTTGGCGAGCTTCTGGGCCTCGTAGAACGGCTCGACCCGCGGCCTTGTGGGGCCGTCCAGCGACAGCGGCAGCACCACCAGCCCCTCCGCTCCCAGCGCCGCCTGCAGCCGGTCGAGGCTGGGCATCTCGCGCACGCAGGGCGCGCACCAGGTGGCCCAGAAATTGATCACCACCACCTTGCCCTTGTAGCGGTCGAGATCGAGCGCCTCGCCGCCGGCATCGACGAAGCGGATCGCCGGCGGTTGCTTGGCCGGAATGGCAGGCTTGTAGGCGGCGACGGTGCCGCCGATCGGCGGGACGGTTTGCGCGCTTGATCGCGGCGCGGATATGGCCACAATCGCCGCCAGAGCGACGCCGACCAGCACCGCCATCGGTCTGCCGGAACGCGTGCGCGCCCACAGCAGCGGCAAGACAGCCCGGAAACAGTCGATAGTCATGGCCACAAGGAAGCACAAAGCCTCTGGGCGCGCCAGCGGCAGGGGGTCACACGGGCGCGCGCCCAAGGGTGCCGCGGACGGCAAGGCGGCCAATGCGCTGTGGGGCGGGCGTTTCGCGCAAGGGCCGGCCGCGATTATGGAAGCCATCAACGCCTCGATCGGCTTCGACCGCCGTCTTTACCGTCAGGACATCATGGCCTCGCAGGCGCATTGCGCCATGCTGGTGCGGCAGAAGATCATTGCCGCCAGGGACGGCGCGGCCATCGCCAAGGGGCTGGACGCCATCCTGGCCGAGATCGAGGCCGGCCGTTTCGAGTTCTCCACCGCGCTGGAGGACATCCATATGAATGTCGAGGCGCGGCTGGCCGACCGGATCGGCGAGGCCGCCGGCCGCCTGCACACCGCCCGCTCGCGCAACGACCAGGTGGCGACCGATTTCCGCCTCTGGGTGCGCGATGCGCTGGACCGCACCGAGACCCAGCTCAAGGCGCTGCAGGCGGCATTGATCGCGCGGGCGGCGGAACATGCCGACACGGTGATGCCCGGCTTCACCCATCTGCAGACCGCGCAGCCGGTGACGTTCGGCCATCATCTGCTGGCCTATGTCGAGATGTTCGGTCGCGACCGCGGCCGCTTCGCCGACTGCCGCCAGCGCATGAACGAAAATCCGCTGGGTGCCGCCGCCCTGGCCGGCACGCCCTATCCGGTCGACCGGCATATGACCGCTAAGGCGCTGGGGTTCGACCGGCCGATGGAGAATTCGCTCGACGCCGTCTCCGACCGCGACTTCGCGCTGGAGTTCATGAGTGCTGCCGCCATCTGCGGCGTGCACCTCTCGCGCCTGGCCGAGGAGATCGTGCTGTGGTGCAGCGCGCCGTTCCGCTTCGTGGCGCTGTCGGATGCCTTCACCACCGGCTCCTCGATCATGCCGCAGAAGCGCAACCCGGACGCCGCCGAGCTGGTACGGGCCAAGAGCGGCCGGCTGTTCGGTTCGCTGCTGGCGTTGCTGACGGCGATGAAGGGCCTGCCGCTGACCTATTCCAAGGACATGCAGGAGGACAAGGAGCCGACCTTCGAAGCCGCCGATACGATCGAGCTGGCGCTGGCAGCGATGACCGGCATGATCCTCGACCTGAAGCCCGATGCGGCGCGCATGCGGGCAGTCGCCGGCGCCGATTATTCCACCGCCACCGATCTGGCCGACTGGCTGGTGCGGGAATTGGGCCTGCCGTTCCGCAAGGCGCATCACGTGACCGGCCGGCTGGTGTCGCTGGCGGCCGAACTCCAGGTGCCGCTGAGCGAGCTGCCGCTGCCGGTGATGCAGCAGGTGGAGCCCGGCATCACGAAGAACATCTTCAAGGCGCTGACCGTCGAGGCGTCGGTCAATGCCCGCCGCTCCTATGGCGGCACCGCCCCAGCCAATGTGCGCGCCGCGGTCGTGCGCGCCCGCAAGCGATTCCTGTGAGGAACGAGATGCAGAAGGAAGAGACGATCGACCCCGGCCGCCGCGCCGCGCTGGCCGGGATCGGCATGGCGCTGGTGGCGCTGCTGGCGGCCTGCGGCAAGAAGGGCGATCTCGATCCGCCGCCGGAAGCCAAGGATCGCAAGCCGCGCAGCTATCCCAAGCCGCAATGAGCGCCACCACCTATCGCGACGGCCGGCTGCACATGGAAGCCGTGCCGCTGGAGCGGATCGCCCGCGAGGTCGGCACGCCGGTCTACTGCTATTCGCTGGACGCGCTGCAGCGGAACTATCGCGACTTCGCCGCCGCCGCCGGCGGGCTCGACGCCGCCATCTGCTATGCGGTGAAGGCCAATTCCAATCTCGCCATCATCGCCGCTCTCGGCAAGCTGGGCGCCGGCGCCGACGTGGTCTCGGTCGGCGAGATGCGCCGGGCGCTGGCCGCCGGCGTGCCGGCGGGCCGCATCGTCTTCTCCGGCGTCGGCAAGAAGAAGGCGGAGATGGAGGAGGCGCTGCGGGCGGGGATCATGCAGATCAACGTCGAGAGCGAGGCCGAGCTGCGCCAGCTTTCCGACGTGGCGACCGCGATGGGCGTGACCGCGACCCTGGCGGTGCGCATCAACCCCGATATCGATGCCGGCACCCATGCTAAGATCACGACCGGCAGGAAAGAGAACAAGTTCGGCGTCGATTACGACCAGGCGCGCCGTGTCTATGCCGTGGCCAAGCAGTTGCCCGGCCTCGATCCGGTCGGCGTCGCCGTCCATATCGGCTCGCAGATCACCGACGTCACGCCCTATCGCGCCGCCTACCGGCGGGTGGCCGAACTGGTGCGCGACCTGCGCAGCGACGGCATCGCCATTGGCCGCATCGACCTGGGGGGCGGCCTGGGCATCGTCTATGGCCCGGAAACCCCGCCGTCCCTGGCCGATTACATGCAGATCGTGCGCGATACCGTGGGCGGGCTGGGCTGCCACCTAACCTTCGAGCCCGGCCGCTGGATGGTGGGCAATGTCGGCGTGCTGCTGAGCGAGGTAATCTACGTCAAGCCCGGGCACGAGCGGACCTTCGTCATCGTCGATGCCGCCATGAACGATCTGATCCGGCCGACGTTGTATGAGGCGTATCACGGGATAAAGCCCGTATTTTTGCCCGATTCGGAGGCAAAGTGGGTCCTCAGCGACGTGGTCGGGCCGATTTGCGAATCCGGCGACTACATCGCGCAGGGGCGTGAACTGCCCCCGCTCGCCTCCGGCGATCTGGTCGTGGTAGAGTCGGCGGGCGCCTATGGCGCGGTCATGTCTTCGACCTACAATACCAGGCCGCTGGTGCCGGAAGTGCTGGTCGATGGTGAGCGTTTTGCGGTGATCCGTCCGCGTCAGACGCTCGAGGAGTTGTTGGCGGCGGATCGCGTTCCGCCCTGGCTGAAATAAGGCTTCAGCGCCTTTGATCCGCCAGCGTCAGGCAATAACGAGGACGCATGGCGAAGACCGGTCGAGTGCGAAATCCCCGAGGTATCCTGCGTCGCAAGCTGGCGCTGTCCCGGCTTGCCCTGCTGTGGGAGGCGCTGTGGCCGCGCCTGGTGTGGCCGCTGGCCGTCCTGGCGCTGTTTTTCGCCGCCGCCTATGCCGAGATCTTCACCCTGTTTCCCGCCTGGGTGCATATCGCGCTGCTGGCCGCGTTCGGCATTGCCCTGCTGGGCGTCATCTGGTGGCAGTTCCGGTCCTTCCGCTGGCCCGGCGCCGAGGTAACACAGCGCCGTCTGGAGCGCGACAGCAACCTGCCGCACCGGCCGCTGGTGGCGCTGGACGACCGACTGGCCGGCGGCAGCGACGATCCGGCCACCGCCGCCCTGTGGCGGGCGCATCAGGAGCGCATGGCCGAGCGTCTGCGCGAATTGCGCAATGCCCTGCCCAGCCCCGGCCTGCCCAATCGCGATCCGATGGCGCTGCGCATCGTGCCGGTCCTGGCGGTGGCGATTGCCGTGGTGGCCGCCGGCGGCTGGCGTCCCGACCTGCTGCAGGCCGCCTTCACGCCGCATTTCGCGCCGCCGCCGCCGGTCGGCTTCGAGATCTGGGTCAATCCGCCGGCCTATACCCGCCTGCCGCCGCGGCTGGTCGATCCCCAGCAATCCGCGCGCACCCTGCGCGTGCCGGTCGGCAGCAAGATCACCGCCATCGTCCAGGGCGGCAGCCGCGTGCCGGTGCTGAAGCTGGGCCAGAACGCCACCGAGTTCACCGCCGTCGAGCGCGAGAAGTTCACCGCCTCGACCGAGGTGAAGGAAGGGGACCGGCTGGCCATCGAGCGGCGCGGCCGCGAACTGGCCGGCTGGCCGCTGGCCGTGGTGCCCGATCACGCGCCGACGGTGGAACTGGCCAAGGACCCGGAAAGCACCTCGCGCAACCTGCTGCGGCTGGACTATCTGGCCGGCGACGATTACGGCGTGGTCAAGCTGGTGGCCGAGCTGCGGCGGGCGCCGATCGAGGGCGTGCCGTTCGATCCCGACGCGCCGGGCATGAGCGAGCGGCTGCATCTGGATCTGCCGCTGCCGGCCAGCTCGAACAAGCGGCTGGAGGACACCTATTACCAGGACCTCACCGCCCATCCCTGGGCCGGGCTGCCGGTCTACATCACGCTGATCGCCACCGATGGTGCTGAGCAGGAGGGCCGCTCCGCCCGGGTCAGCCACATCCTGCCGGAGCGCCAGTTCCGCAACCCGGTGGCGCAGGCCATCATCCTGCTGCGCAAGGCGCTGATCCGCAATCCGGAGGATCGCGCGCCGGTGGCCGAAGGCCTGGCGCGGCTGGGCGGCCAGCCACGGCTGTTCAACCACGACACGGTGGTCTACCTGGCGCTGCGCATGGCGGCCAACCGGCTGGTGCTGGATCCCAATTACGCCGCCGTCAACGACATCCAGATGCTGCTGTGGGAGACCGCGCTGCGGCTGGAGGACGGCAACCTGTCGCTGGCCGAGCGCGAACTACGCCGGGCGCAGGATGCGCTGCAGGACGCGCTGGACCGCAACGCACGCGACGAGGAAATCGAGCGGCTGATCGAGGAGCTGAAGCAGGCGCTGAACAACTACATGCGCGAGCTGGCCGAGCAGATGGGACGTGACGGCGAGGAAATGGTCGAGCCTGACGACAGCGACCAGGTCATCACCAGCGAGGATCTGCAGCGCATGATCGACCGGGCGCGCGAGATGGCGCAGGCGGGCGATCGCGATGCGGCGCGCCAGATGCTGTCCGACCTGCGCAACATGCTGGAGAACATGCGGCCGATGAAGTCGGACCAGGCCCAGCGCCAGCGCGGCCAGCAGGGCCAGCAGATGATGAACGAGATGGACCGGCTGACCCGCGAGCAGCACAACCTGCTGGGCGACACGCAGCGCCAGATGCAGCAGGGACAGCGCGGTCAGCGGGGCCAGCAAGGCCAGCAGGGCCAACAGGGTCAGCGCGGCCAGCAGGGTCAGCAAGGCCAGATGGGCCAGCAGCCCGGCCAGCAGCCGGGCGATGGTCCGGGCGACGGCATGGAGCGCGGCCGCCAGCGCCAGGAAGGGCTGCGCCGGCAGCTCGGCGACCTGATGGGCCGCTTCAACGACATGATGGGCTCGATCCCCGATGCGCTGGGCAATGCCGAACGCTTCATGCGCGATGCCGAGCGCGGCCTGGGGCAGGGCGACCTGAACAGTGCTGAGCGTTCCCAGCAGCAGGCGCTGGACGCGCTGCAGCAGGGCATGCAGGACTTCGCCCAGCAGATGCGCGGCAACGGCAACGAGGTCGGCGAAGGCCCCACGCCGCAGGAGCAGCGCCAGCAGCAGCGCGATCCGCTGGGCCGCGAGGGCAATTTCGGCCGCGCCGTCGATGATCGCGGCGTGACCATCCCCGACCAGCCCGACCGCCAGCGCTCGCGCGAGATCCTCGAGGAACTGCGCCGCCGGGCCGGCGAAGGCAACCGCCCCAAGATCGAGCTGGACTATATCGAGCGCCTGCTGCGCCGTTTCTAAATTAGCGTCGGCGCTATTCGGCGACTTTGACGCCGATATAGGGCAGGCCGCGATGGCGGTGGGCGTGATCCAGCCCGTAGCCGACCACGAACTCGTCGCCGATGCGGAAACCGGCGAAATCCGCCTCGATGGCGGCGACCCGCCGCGCCGGCTTGTCGAGCAGGGTGCAGATCCAGACCTGGCGGGCGCCGCGCTGCCGGAAGAGATCGCGCGCGAAGCTCAGCGTGCGCCCCGATTCCAGAATGTCGTCGATCAGCAGCACCGTGCGGCCGGCGACCTCCTCGCTGACGTCGCGCGTCAGGCTCACGCTGCCGGAGGAGGCGGTGCCGGCGCCGTAGCTGGACAGGGTGATGAAATCCATCGGCCAGTCGACGCCGTGGCGGCTGAGGGCGCGGATCAAATCGGCGGTGAAGACGAAGCTGCCCTTCAGCACTGCCACGATCAGCACCTCGGCCGGCAGGCGGGCGGCGATATCGGTGGCCAGCGCATCGACGCGGGCGGCGATCTCGGCGGCGGAGTAGCGGATGTCGATGCGGGACATGGGCGCGGCGCAGGCCCGCGTCAGGGCGTCCGGGCGAAGCGCACGGTCATGGTTTCCGCAGCCGCCGGCACGTTCTCGACCCGCGTCTCGTATTCGACCGTGCCCTTGGCAGCGATGCGCGCTTCCTTGGCCGTGAAACCGTGCGTGGCGACGGCGCCGCCCCTGGCGGCGCCCAGCACCAGCTCGAGCGGCGGCACGTCGCGCTCGCTATTGCTGGCATTGACGATGGTGCCGCGCACGATCAGGGCGGCGCCGTCGCGCGTGAAGGTGATCTTGTCGGCGGGAATTTCCAGCACCGCGCCGGTGGTGAGCGTGCCGGCGCCGAACACACCGTCGATCAGCGAATCGAGCCCGCTGATGCGCTTGGCCAGCGTGTCGCGGTTGTACCAGGCCACCGCCAGGGCGGCGATCAGCAGCAGTATCAGCAGCAGCCAGCCGAAGCTGCGCATGCTGCGCCGCGGCTGCGGCTTCAGCGCCGGCAGGTTGGAGCCGGGTGTGCGCGGGCGGATGACGAATTCGGGGGTGGTCTGTTGGAGACGCAGCGCTTCGGGTTCGGCCGGTCCCTGGAACCAGGATTCGCGGCAGCGTCCGCAACGGACCTGCCGCCCGGTCGGCCCCAAAGCTGACGCATCGACCATGAATTTGGCCGAGCAATTGGGGCAGGTCACGATCATCCGGCGGGAACCCCGAAGAATTCTATTGTTTCCAAGAGTTTAAGTCTTTACCGATGGCAACACAAGCGCGACGCCCCATCCCGTCGGTCAAGACGCGGCGGGGCGGCGAAATCTTTGCCGGTCGGCGGGCCGGCATGCGAAGGTTCGGCCCGGCGAGAGGAGCATGATCCCGGCCCCATGACCCCAGCCCGATGACCCCCATCCAATGACTCCGGCCATCGTCCGTTTCGAGAATGTCGGCCTGCGCTACGGCATGGGGGCGGAAGTGCTGCGCGACGTTTCCTTCGTCCTGCCGCGCGGCTCGTTCCATTTCCTTTCGGGACCGACCGGCGCGGGCAAGAGCAGCCTGCTGAAGCTGATGTACCTGGCGCTGCGGCCGACGCGCGGGCTGATCAGCCTGTTCGGCAACGACATGGCCAGCCAGCGCCGCGAGCACATGCCCGAACTGCGCCGCAATATCGGCGTGGTGTTCCAGGAATTCCGCCTGCTCGACCATCTCAGCGTGTTCGACAACGTCGCTTTGCCGCTGCGGCTCGCCGCCGCGCCGGAGAAGCGCATCCACGACGAGGTCGGCGAATTGCTGAACTGGGTCGGGCTGGCCGACAAGATGCAGGCCCGCCCCACCACCCTGTCGGGCGGCGAGCAGCAGCGTGTGGCCATCGCCCGCGCCGTCATCACCCGCCCGCGCCTGCTGCTGGCCGACGAGCCGACCGGCAATCTCGACGAGAACCTGGCGGTGCGCCTGCTCTACCTGTTCGAGGCGCTGAACCGGCTGGGCACCACCATCGTCATCGCCACCCACAGCAAGTCGCTGGTGCGCCAGTTCCAGCATCCGGTGCTGATGCTGGCCAACGGCCAGTTGCGGCTCAGCCGCAACCGCACGGTGGCGTGATGCGTCCTGCCGCGCTGTGGCCCTGGCGACTGGCGCGCGATCTGCCGCTGGATCGCGACGAGACCGCCCGCTTCCTGCCCTGGATCGTGGCCTTCATCGTCTTTCTCGCCGCCCTGGCGCTGGCCGCCACCCTGGTGGTGGGCGAGGCGGTCTCGTCGTGGAACCAGGGCCTGTCCAACGCGGTGACGGTGCAGGTGCCGCCGCCGGCCGACGCCGATGCCGCCGCCGCGCGCCAGCGCGTCGAGGACACGCTGGCCGCCCTGCGCGCCATGCCCGAGGTCGCCGGCGCCGATCCGGTTCCGGCCGACAAGATCCGCGCCCTGCTCGAGCCCTGGCTGGGCGCCGGCGCCGGCCTGGAGGAACTGCCGCTGCCGGTGCTGATCGACGTGCGCCTGAAGGAAGCGGGCCGGGTTGATCTGGCGGCGATGAAGCAGCGGCTGGAGACGATTTCGGCGGAAATATCGCTGGACAGCCATCGCCTGTGGCTGGATGAACTGATCGGCCGCGTGCGGCTGGCGCAGATGGTCGCGGTCGGCGTCGTGCTGCTGAACGCGCTGGCGGCGGTCGGCACCGTCGTCTTCGCAACGCGCACCGGGCTGATGGTGCATCTGCGCATCATCGAGGTGCTGCATCTGATGGGAGCGACCGACCGTTACATCGCGCGCCAGTTCGCCATGCAGGCGCTGCGGCTGGGCCTGCGCGGCGGGCTGATCGGCATCGTGCCGGCGCTGGTCGCGCTGGTGCTGGTGACGCGCGTCGGCGGCGACTGGATGGGTGGCGATTTCGGCGGCTGGCTGGGGCCGGACGTGGCGCTGCGGCCCTGGCAATGGGCCTCGCTGCTGCTGGTGCCGCTGGTGACGGCCGGCATCGCCGTGGTGACGGCCTGGCGCACCGTGATGCGCACCCTGGAGCGCCTGCCATGAGGCCGCGCCTGGTCATGCTCGATCGCGACGGCGTGCTCAACGTCGACCGGCCCGATGCGGTGAAGACGCCGGACGAACTGGTGATGCTGCCGGGTGCGGCGCAAGCGGTGGCGCGGCTGAACCATGCCGGCGTCAAGGTGGCGCTGGTCAGCAACCAGTCGGTGGTGGGGCGCGGCATCGTGTCGGCCGAAATGCTGGAGCGCATCCAGCACCGGCTGCGCGAGGCGCTGGCGCGCGACGGCGCCCGGCTGGATTTCGTCGCCATCTGCACCGATCCGCCCTGGGCCGCCAGCGAGCGGCGCAAGCCCGGCGACGGCATGCTGCGCGAGACGCTGCGGCGGTTCTCGCTGTCGCCTTCCGAGGCGGTGATGATCGGCGATGCAGCGACCGACCTGCAGGCGGCGGCCAAGGCCGGTTGCGGGCGGATCCTGGTGCGCACCGGCAAGGGGGCGGCGACCCAGGCCGCCGGCATCGCGCGCGATCTGCTGCCGGTGGCGGTGCGCGCCGATCTCGGCGAGGCGGTGGCGCATCTGCTGGGGGAAGGCGAAGGCTGATGCGGCGGCTGTTGCGCAATCTGGTGCGGCTGGGGCTGCTGGCCGCCGTCCTGCTCGGGATCTGGGCGCTGGGGCTGGTGTGGTTCATCGGCTCGCTGCCCGACCAGGTCGAGCAGCCGGACCGCCGGACCGACGCCGTCGTGGTGCTGACCGGCGGCAGCCTGCGCCTGGCGGAAGGGCTGAAACTGCTGCGCGCCGGGCTGGCGCCGCGGCTGTTCGTTTCCGGCGTGCCCTCGGGCATCGACCTGGCGCAGCTGCTGCAGTCGATCGACGATCGCGAAACGGCGACGCCCTGCTGCATCACCCTGGGCCACATCGCCGCCGACACGCTGGGCAACGCCAGGGAAAGTGCGGTCTGGGCGCGGCAGGAAGGCGTGCGCTCGATCCGGCTGGTGACCGGCGCCTATCACATGCCGCGCAGCCTGATCGAGTTCGAGGCCGCCGCACCGGGCATCGAGCTGGTGCCGCATCCGGTGTTTCCGACCACTGTGCGGCGCGAGGCATGGTGGCGCTTTCGCGGCACCACCGAGCTGCTGATCGGCGAATACCATAAATTCCTGTTGGCCTGGCTGCTGGCCAGGATGTCCGACAGCCCGCCATGACCGCTCCCGCTTCCCGTCCGCCGCGCTGGCTGCAGGCCATCCGCTCGGCCCTGTTCAATCTCCTGATGTATGTCGTGTCGGCGATCGACTGCATCGTTTTGCTGCCGCTGCTGCTGGGCCCGATGCGCTGGGCGCAGGCGGCGGGGGTGATCTGGTCGACCATGGTGCTGTTCGTGCTGCGGCTGACCTGCGGCCTGGGCCATCGCGTCGTGGGACGCGAGAACCTGCCGGCCGGCCCGTGCATCGTCGCGCCCAAGCACCAGTCGACCTGGGAGACGCTGGCGCTCTACGCGCTGGTCGAACGGCGGGTGGCGGTGCTGAAACGGGAGCTGACCTGGATTCCGCTGTTCGGCTGGTACCTGCTGCGCGCCGGCTGCATCGCCATCGACCGCAAGGCCGGCCCCAAGGCGCTGCGCGAGATGCTGAAGCAGGCCCGCCATCTGGCCGACACGCATGCCGCCCGCATCGTGATCTTCCCCGAGGGCACCCGCACGCCGGTCGGCGCTTCGGCGCCCTACCACCCCGGCATCGCCGCCCTCTATAGCCATCTGAACCTGCCGGTGGTGCCGGTGGCGCTGAACTCAGGCGTGTTCTGGGGCCGGCGGCGCTTCATCAAATGGCCGGGAACCATCACGGTGGAGTTCCTCGAACCGATCCCGCCCGGTTTGAAGCGTGAGGTCTTCATGGCGATCCTGCGCCAGCGGCTGGAAGACGCCACGGCCCGGCTGGTGGCCGAAGCGCAGAAGCGTCCGGATCATCCACAGGACTCCTTGGGATAAAGACGCGGCAACCTGGGGATTTTTGCGGATAACCGGGTGTTTTCTGGGGAAGATCTGTCCCAAGCTGTTACCGCTGCTGGAGAATTAAGAACAAATTAAGAACATTGACCCTTGCTGGCGGGCACCCTAGGTTTGGAAAATGAGTGAGCTTCCCGGCCAGATTCTGTCCCCGATCTCGCAGCAGATCTGGGACATGAAGTACCGCCTCAAGAGCGCCAGCGGGGCGGCCATCGACCGCACCGTCGAGGACACCTGGCGGCGGGTGGCGCTTGCACTGGCGCAGCCGGAAAAGGAGCCGGCAGCGTGGGCGGAGAAGTTCTACGGCGCGCTCGGCGATTTCCGCTTCCTGCCGGCCGGCCGCATCCTGGCCGGGGCGGGGACGGGACGGCAGGTGACGCTGTTCAACTGCTTCGTCATGGGCGACGTGCCCGACGACATGGCCGGCATTTTCGAGAATTTGAAGGAAGCGGCCCTGACCATGCAGCAGGGTGGCGGCATCGGCCACGATTTCTCCACCCTGCGGCCCAAGGGGGCGCCGGTGAAGGGCGTCGGCGCCGACGCCTCCGGCCCGCGCTCGTTCATGGACGTGTGGGACGCCATGTGCCGCACCATCATGAGTGCGGGCTCCCGCCGCGGCGCCATGATGGCGACCATGCGCTGCGACCATCCCGACATCGAGGCCTTCATCGACGCCAAGCGCGAGCCCGGCCGGCTGCGCATGTTCAATCTCTCGGTGCTGGCCAGCGACGCCTTCATGGCGGCGGTGGAGAAGGGCGATCCCTGGCCGCTGGTGTTCGGCGGCACGGTGTTCAAGACGGTGTCGGCGCGCGAATTGTGGGACAAGATCATGCGCGCTACCTACGCCTATGCCGAGCCGGGCGTGATCTTCATCGACCGCATCAACCGCGCCAACAACCTGCACTACTGCGAACACATCCACGCGACCAACCCATGCGTGACGGCGGATACCTGGGTGCATACCAGCGAGGGTCCGCGTCAGGCAGGCGAACTGGTCGGCCGCAAGGTCGAGGTCCTGGTCAACGGCCGGCCGATCGCGACGGATGGGTTTTTCGCCACCGGCCATAAGCCCGTGGTGAAGCTCTGCACGCGCGAGGGCTATTCGCTGCGCCTGACGCGTGATCATCGCGTTCGCCGCGTGGCTGCCAGGACGGGCTATAGCATCGCCCATGAATGGATCCCGGCGGCGGAGTTGCGCCCGGGCGATCTCGTGGTGCTGCACGATCATCGCGCCGCGCCCGCCTGGCAAGGCGCCTATGAATTCCATCACGGCTATCTGATCGGCCTGCTGGTCGGCGATGGGGTGTTGAAGAACGACAAGGCGGTGCTGAGCGTCTGGCCCAGGGCGCGGGCGGCCAATGGCGAGACGCTGGTTGATGGCGCCGTGGGAATCATGCAGGCGGCGCTTGATGCCGCGCACCGGATGCCGCATCGCGTCGATTTCTCCGGCTGGCTGGACGTGGCGGGCCGCGGCGAGAAGCGGCTGGCCCTGGGGGCGTTGCGCGAACTTGCGCTGCATTTGGGCTTGCGCCCGGGCGACAAGTCCATTTGCCCCGCCCTGGAGCGGACCTCGTGGGAGTTCCATCGCGGTTTCCTGCGCGGCTTCTTCGACACCGACGGCTCGGTGATGGGCAGCCAGGCCAAGGGCGTCAGCGTGCGACTGGCGCAAAGCGATCTGCCGCGACTGGAGGCCGTGCAGCGTATGCTGCTGCGGCTGGGCATCGCCTCCACCATCTATCGTAATCGCCGCCCGGCCGGCACGACCGTTATACCGGACGGTCGCGGCGGCAGACGGGAGTACCAGATTCAGGCCCAGCATGAGCTGGTGGTCTCCGGCGAGAATCTGGCTCGCTTCGCCGAGCTGGTCGGTTTCGCCGACACCGCCAAGGCAGCGCGATTGAGCGCGTTGCTGCAAAGCTACAGACGCCGGCACAATCGCGAGCGGTTCGTGGCCGAGATTGAATCGGTTGACGCCGACGGCACGGCCGATGTCTTCGACATCCAGGTGCCTGGTCCCAACGCTTTCGACGCCAACGGTCTTTACGTCCATAATTGCGGCGAACAGCCGCTGCCCGCCTACGGCGCCTGCTTGCTGGGGTCGGTCAATCTGGCGCGGCTGGTGCGCGAGCCGTTCACCGAGAACGCCTATCTCGACATGGAAGCGCTGGCCGAAATCGTGCCGCTGGCGGTGCGTATGATGGACAACGTGGTCGATGTCTCGCGCTATCCGCTGCCGCAGCAGGAGCACGAGGCGCGCGCCAAGCGGCGCATCGGGCTGGGCGTCACCGGGCTGGCGGACGCGCTGATCATGTGCCGCACCCGCTACGGCAGTGCGGAGGCCGTGCGGCTGACCGAGACCTGGCTGCAGGCGGTGCAGCGCCATTCCTATCTGGCGTCGGCGCAACTGGCGGCGGAGAAGGGCGCCTTCCCGCTGTTCGACCGCGAGGCCTATCTGGCCGGCGAGACCATCCGGTCGCTGGACGAGGACGTACAGGCTGCCATTGCCGAGCACGGCATCCGCAACGCGCTGATCAACTCCATCGCCCCCACCGGCACGATCTCGCTGTTCGCCGACAACGTGTCGTCGGGCATCGAGCCGGTGTTCAGCTTCGCCTTCAAGCGCAACATCCTGCTGCCCGACGGCAGCCGCCAGCAGGAAGAGGTCAGCGACAGCGCCTGGCGGCTCTATCGCCGCCTGTTCGGCGAGGAGGCGAAGCTGCCCGACTATTTCGTCGATGCCCAGCTTCTGTCGCCGGCCGATCACGTGGTGATGCAGGCGGCGGCGCAGAAATACATCGACAGCTCGATCTCCAAGACCATCAACGTGCCCGAGGCGATCTCCTTCGAGGCGTTCAAGAACGTCTACCAGCAGGCCTATGCGCTGGGCTGCAAGGGCTGCACCACCTATCGCCCCAACCCGATCACCGGCGCGGTGCTGGAGACCGGCGAGAGCCAGGCCGAAGAGCAGAAAGTCGTGCCGCTTGATCCGTTGAAGACCAGGCCGGCGGACGAGCTGGAGGCGGGCGTGGTCTACATGACCCAGCCGCTCGACCGGCCGGGCGAGCTGGCGGGCCAGACCTACAAGATCAAATGGCCCGAGAGCGACCACGCCATCTACATCACCCTCAACGACGTGGTGCAGGACGGCCGCCGCCGCCCGTTCGAGATCTTCATCAACTCCAAGAACATGGAGCACTACGCCTGGACCGTGGCGCTGACCCGCATGATCTCGGCCGTGTTCCGCCGCGGCGGCGACGTGTCGTTCGTGGTCGAGGAATTGAAGGCGGTGTTCGATCCGCGCGGCGGGCAATGGATGGGCGGCCGCTACGTGCCCTCGCTGCTGGCTGCCATCGGCGAGGTGATCGAACGGCACATGGTGTCGATCGGCTTCATCGCCGGACCCGACCGGCGCGAAGCCGACAGCGAGAGCCAGGCGCGCAGGATCGCCGCCGGCGCCGAGCGCCATCCCGCCCGCGGCGACGATCTGCGCCTGAGGCAGTGCCCCAAATGCGGTTCCGCCTCGCTCACCCGCCGCGAAGGCTGCGACGTGTGCATGAGCTGCGGCTATTCCAAGTGCAGCTAAATAAATTGAAGATCGCTGGATGACGGATAGCTCAGATGCGAAGGCAAAATCGGCGATCAGGGCGCTGTCGCCCGGTATCGGTGGAATGCCCAAAAGCGGCTGGGCCGACCTAGTGCCAGAACTGGTGGTTACCGATTTGACGACCAGTATCAAGTTTTGGTGCGGGCTTCTGGGCTTCGCAGTGGCCTTTGCCCGTCCGGCGGCAAGCTTCGTCTATCTCGAGCTGGGCGGCGCCCAAATAATGCTATGCCAGCGCAATGGCCATTGGGAAACCGGCCCTCTGCAGCGGCCGCTCGGTCAGGGCATCAATTTGCAAATCACCGTTGACAGTATCGAACCTGCACTGAAGGCCTTGGCGGCTGTGAACTGGCCGCTCTATCAAGAGCCGAGCGATGGCTGGTATCGAGTGGGCGATCAGGAAGCCGGGCAGCGGGAATTCTTGGTGCAAGATCCCGATGGCTATCTTGTGCGTCTGGCCCAAAATTTGGGAATGCGGCTTCCGAGTTAGCGCGAGGCCAATCCTTTTAGCGACTTATTCTCCGCTTCCAGCTCCAATATCCGCGCCTGCAGTTTTTCGATCGCCGGGCGGATTTCGTCCTCGCTGTAGCGGGCGGTGATGTGCTGGCGGCAGTTGATGTCCCAGGTCGCGACGGTGAAGACGATGGCGCGCGGCGCGGGACGGCGCAGGGGCAGTCCTTCCGACAGGCGTTCGATCAGCGCCGCGTCGTGCTCGACGACTTTGGCCGTGCCCCAGATCTTCACCCGTTGCTGGCGCGGGTAGTCCATCAGGAAGATGAAGGCCTGCGCATTGTCCTGCAGGTTGGCGATGGTGATGTATTGCCGGTTGCCGTGCAGGTCGGCGAAGCCCAGCGTTTTCTCGTCCAGCACGCGCAGGAAGCCGGGCGGGCCGCCGCGATGCTGGATGTAGGGTTGGCCTGTGACATTGGCGGTGGCGAAGTAGAAGCTGTCGCGCTGGGCGATGAAGGCGGCGAGATCGTCGCGGATTATGGTCGGCCACGGCCGTTCGATCTCGCCGGCCGCGAAATGGGCGCGCGAGCCCAGCTTCTCCTGCATCGCCTTGACGGTGGGCGAGAATGCGACGTCGCTGGGCGCGCCCATGGCTGCCTCCTCCGGTGAGGGAAAAGGCAGCATAGCATGGCGTTCAGGCAGCGCGGGCGTGCGTCCCGGGCATGGCCATTCTGTTCAGGTTGCGCGTCATCCACATCAGCGCGCTCAGCACCAGGAACAGTGCGATGGCGCCGCTGAGCAGCGAATACGACTCCATCTGCATCAGCACGTAGAGGAAGGCGTAGAGCCCGCCCAGCCCGGCGCCGAAACCCAGCGCGAAGCGCGGCCGTCGCGTGGCGCCCAGCGTATAGGCCGACGTCTGCAGCACCACGGCGGCGGCGGAGATGGCATAGGCCCACAGGAAGCCGAGCTGTTCCGACAGCGACAGCAGCAGCAGATAGAAGACGCACAGCGCCAGGCCGACGGCGCCGTATTGCAGTAGGTGGATGGGCTGGCCCGAGACCATCTCGAACATCAGGTACATGACGAAGGTCAGCGCGATGAACAAGATGCCGTATTTGATCGCCCGCTCGGTCTCGCGATAGGGCGTCACGGTTTGCAGGAAGTTGACGCCGAACGTCCCGGCCTGGACGCGCTCGCGCAAGCCCGGGCTGCCATCCATGCTGTTCCAGACCTGCCCGTAGCTGCGGCCGAGATAGGATACGCGCCAGGTGCTGTCGAAGCCCTGGGCGCTAATGCTGCGTTCGGCCGGCAGCCAGGCGCCGAAGAAGGAGGGCGACTGCCAGGGCGCGGCCAGCGTCACCGTCGTGTCGCGGCCCAGTGGCAGGAAGCTCAGGCTTTCGCTGCCGTTCAGCTTCAGCCGGATGCGATAGGGAATGCGCTCGCCGGGCTGGAACGCCGTCGGCCCGCCCGCCCGCGCCGACAGCACGCCGTCGAGGACCGCATCGGTCGCCGGCTCCAGCGTCAGGGTACGGCCGGCGAACTGCAGGCCGGTTTCGAGCGCGATGCTGCGCGGATCGCTGATGCCGAGCTGAACGGCAATTCCCGCCGCATCGAGCGTGCCGGTCGGCGCGTGTTCAGCCAGGTCGGGAAAGACGAACTCGCCTTCGATGTCGAGATCGACGACATAGACCACCGCCTCGAACAGACCGCGATAGCGCACTTCCGGCGTCGCGGCGGCGGCGATGGTCATGGTTTCGGGCAGGGCGCGCAACTGGTGGCGATGGAGGCGCAGCACGCCGTCCTTGTCGCGCTCGCTGGTGGTGTAGGGCAGCAGCAGGGTGGGGCCGGCGATGCGCTGCGGCAGGCCCCAGGCGCGGCCGATCTCGCGCACCGCCTCGTTGTAGCGGTCGTGCCGCTCGTCGATGGCGTTCCAGACCATGTAGAGCGGGATCAGCAGCGCCAGGGTCAGGCCGCCGATCAGCAGCGCCTTCAGCGTCAGCAGGACCGATGGCTTCAGACCGAACGGGCGGGCCGGCAAGGGGACGGGTTGGTCCGGGACGGATTGCGACATGGGGCCTCCAGGCGTGGACGCCGCATGCAAGCCCCCGATCGTGTCCGGTACCCGCCTGCCGCAGGGAGAAACGGTGGCGAAAAGAAGGAGCACAGAGCTGTGGCCTTTCTGCCACCGCTAGAGCGTGTGAATCCGCTCTACTCGTTAATACCTAGAGCAAATTCACACGTTCTGACGGAATCGCGAGCGATTCCGTCAGAACGTGATTTGCTCTACAGGCGCGCACCGTCCAGCTTGTAGCGGCCGTGCCGGTCCTCGATATCGACGATCCAGATGTCGTAGTCGCGCTCGATGGCGCGGCGGACGTAGTTCTCCGCCTCCTCGGGCGAAACCGGCTCTGGCCCGGTTCCCTTCATCCAGGCCCGCTCGCCCTCGGCGGTGATGACCTGCGTCCACACCACGACCTTGCGGTCGGCATCCTCGATGCGCACCAGGACGGCGCCCGAATCGGGGTCGCCCCGGCGCACCACCACGGCCGGCACCGTCAGCCGGTCGCACAGCCTGATCTGCGCCGCGACCCAGAGATCGGACTTCACCCGCACGCTCATCCCCTGTTTTCGCCCGCGAAAAGCCGGCGGACAAGCCCTGCTTGACGTGGCGGGGAGGGAGCCTTACCTCTCCGCCCTCATTGCCGCGTTTTCGCGTCCGGGAGTCCGTCTTGTCTGTCACCGCCGTCAAGCCCGCCGACCAGAATGCCAGCCGCCTGGCCGAGCAGGTGGAGCGCCGGCGCACCTTTGCCATCATCTCGCATCCGGACGCCGGCAAGACCACCCTGACCGAGAAGCTGCTGCTGTTCGGCGGCGCCATCCACATGGCGGGCCAGGTCAAGGCGCGCGGCGAGAACCGGCGCGCCCGCTCGGACTGGATGAAGATCGAGCAGGCGCGCGGCATTTCCGTCACCACCTCGGTGATGACCTTCGAGTATGACGGCCACATCTTCAACCTGCTCGACACGCCGGGCCACGAGGATTTCTCGGAGGACACCTACCGCACCCTGACGGCGGTCGATTCGGCCATCATGGTGATCGACGCCGCCAAGGGCATCGAGGCGCGCACCCGCAAGCTGTTCGAGATCTGCCGCCTGCGCGACGTGCCGATCGTCACCTTCATCAACAAGATGGACCGCGAGACGCGCGATCCGTTCGAGCTGCTGGACGAGATCGCCGAGACCCTGGCGCTGGACTGCGCGCCGATGAGCTGGCCGGTCGGGTCGGGCAGCGATTTCAAGGGCTGCTACGATCTGGTCAACGACCGCATGCTGATGTTCGCCGCCGGCCAGGGCGGCGAGATCGGCCGCACCATCGTCTGCGACGGTCTGGACGATCCGAAGCTGGCTGCAGCGCTGCCGGCGGCGCAGCTCGAGAAGCTGCAGCAGGACGCCGAGCTGGTGCGCGGCGTCTGCCCGGAATTCGATCTGGAGAGCTACCGGCATGGGCATCTGACGCCGGTGTTCTTCGGCAGCGCGCTGCATAATTTTGGCGTGCGCGAGATCCTCGACGGGCTGGGCCGCTTCGCGCCCTCGCCACGGCCGCAGCCGGCCGAGCCGCGTCCCATCGCGCCGACCGAGAGCAAGGTCGCGGGCTTCGTGTTCAAGGTCCAGGCCAACATGGACCCCAACCACCGCGACCGCGTCGCGTTCCTGCGCCTGTGCTCGGGCCATTTCCGCCGCGGCATGAAGCTGAAGCAGGTGCGGTCGGGCAAGCAGATGACCATCTCCGCCCCGATCCTGTTCTTCGCCCAGGACCGCGAGGTGGCGGACGAGGCCTGGCCGGGCGACATCGTCGGCATCCCCAATCATGGCACCTTGCGCGTCGGCGACACGCTGAGCGAGGGCGAGGAGCTGAAGATCACCGGCATCCCCAACTTCGCGCCGGAAATCCTGCGCCAGGTGCGGCTGGACGATCCGATGAAGTCCAAGCAGATGCGCAAGGCGCTGGAAGACATGGCCGAGGAGGGCGTGACGCAGGTGTTCCGCCGCACCCTGGGCGGGCAGTTCGTGGTCGGCGTGGTCGGTCAGCTCCAGCTCGACGTGCTGGCGACCCGCATCGACAGCGAATACAACGTCAAGGTCGCCTTCGAGAGCGCGCCGTTCGACACCGCGCGCTGGATTTCCGGCGACCCGGCCAAGCTGAAGGCCTTCATGGAGGCCAATCGCGGCGGCATGGCCGAGGACCGCGATGGGGCGCCCGTCTTCCTGGCTCGTAACGCCTGGGAGTTGGGGCACGTGAAGCAGAAATATCCCGATATCGCCTTCGCCGAGACGCGCGAACGCAACTGAGGGTGCGGAATTTCGCTTGTCCGGGCGCGGACGATGCCATAATCAGCCTCATCCTTTTGCGGAGGCAGACCCCATGAGCATTCAGCGTTTCGAGACCGGCCCGCGCATGAGCCTGGCCGTTGTGCATGGCAACACCGTCTATCTGGCGGGCGTGGTCGCCGACGACCTGAAGGCCGATACGGCCGGCCAGACCAAGCAGGTCCTCGACAAGATCGACCGGCTGCTGCAGACGGCCGGCACCGACAAGAGCAAGCTGCTGTCGGCCCAGATCTGGCTGACCGACATGCGCACCTTCGCCGACATGAACAAGGTGTGGGATGCATGGGTGTCGCCGGGCAACACCCCGGCCCGCGCCACGGTCGAAGCCGCCCTGGCCGGACCGGACTATCGCGTCGAGATCATGGTGGTGGCGGCCAAGTAGCCGCCCGGTTTCAGCGCTCGCCGCCGGCGGCGGCCAGCGAATTGGGTTCGGCCTCGGCATCCTTGGGCCGGGGCCGCACCACCTGCAGGGCGTTGCGCTGGATCTCGACCTTCAGCGGCGAGCGCAGCGCCACGATCTCGCCGTCGATCACGGCGGAGACCGGCGAGCGGCGGGTCCTGATCTCCAGCTTCTCGGCGCAAAACGCGTGCAGCTTGTTCGCCGCCTCCAGCCGGCCCAGCAGCGCCTGCCACGCCATGCCGACGACGGTCAGCTTGTTGGCGTCCTGCAGCATGATGACGCCGATCTCGCCGGCGGCGATGCACTCGGCGATATCCAGTTCCAGGTTCCTGAGCTGCAGGTAGTTCTTGCCCAGGAAGATGAGCGGCGTGCGCACCTGGAACGGCTTGCCGTCGACCACCATGTCCAGCGTCATGGCGTAGTGCCCGCGCAGGGCGGTCACCAGGCCGGAGGCGACGGCGACGATGCGGTTGCGGCCCAGCGTGGCCTCGTGCTTCTCGCGCTCTTCGATCAGCCGCACATAGAGCCCGATGCTGGCGTTGACCAGGAACAGGTGCTCGTTCAGCCGCGCCACATGGGCGGGCGCGATCACTCCGTCGATTATGGCGGCCGCCGCTGCCGCCGGTTCCAGCGGCATGCCGATGTCGCGGGCGAAGTAGTTGAAGGTGCCCAGCGGCACCACGGCGAAGGGGATATCGGTGCCGGCGGCCGCTTCGGCGCAGGCGTTGACCGTACCGTCGCCGCCGGCCGCCACTAGAATGCCGCCGTCGCCGTGGCAGGCCTGCCGCGTCTCGTCGATGACCGCGCCAATTTGCTGCGGATCGTCGATCAGGTGGAAGACCGTCCGGCGGCTGCCGGCGGCGAACGCTTCTTCAAGGGTCTGCCGCGAACTTCGCTTGTCGTCGTCACCCGACCCGGCGTTCATCACCACGTGGATGGCGCAGTCGGACGGCAGGATACGCGGCATGCTCGGTCTGGTGGCGGGCTCAGATGGTGAAGATCTTGCCCGGGTTCATGATGTTGTCGGGATCGATCGACTTCTTGATGCCGCGCATGATCGAGATGGCGTCGCCGCCATGCTCGGCCAGCAGGAACTGCATCTTGCCGTAGCCGACGCCGTGCTCGCCGGTGCAGGTGCCGTCCATGGCCAGGGCGCGCATCACGATGGCTTCGTTCAGTTTCTCGGCCTGTTCGATCTCGGCCGGATTCTTGGTGTCGATGACGAAGGCGACGTGGAAATTGCCGTCGCCGACATGGCCGACGATCGGCGCCGTCACCCCGGCTTGATCCAGTTCCTTGCGCGTTTCCAGGATGCATTCGGCCAGGCGCGAGATCGGTACGCAGACATCGGTGGCCCACAGCTCGCAGTCGGTGCGCAGCGCCTTGGCGGCATAGGCCGCATCGTGGCGCGCCTGCCACAGCTTGGTGCGCTCCTCCGCCTGGGTGGCGAACTGGAATTGCCCGCCGCCATTGTCGGCGGCGATCGCCTGCACCGCTTCCGCCTGCTCGCGCACGCTTGCCTCGCTGCCGTGGAATTCCAGGAACAACGTGTGCTGCGGCGGATAGTTCAGCTTGGAATAGCGGTTCACCGCGTCCATCTGCACGTCGTCCAGCAGCTCGATGCGGGCCACCGGGATGCCGGACTGGATGGTGGCGATGGTGGTGTTGACCGCCCCCTCCAGCGTGGCGAAGGAGCAGACCGCGGCCGACACCGCCTCGGGAATGCCGTAGAGGCGCAGGGTGATTTCGGTGATGACGCCCAGCGTGCCCTCGGAGCCGACGAACAGGCGGGTCAGGTCGTAGCCGGCGGAAGACTTTTTCGACCGCCGCGCGGTGCGCACGATGCGCCCGTCGGGCAGCACCACCTGCAGCGACAGCACGTTCTCGCGCATGGTGCCGTAGCGCACCGCGTTGGTGCCCGAGGCGCGGGTGGCCGTCATGCCGCCCAGCGAGGCGTTGGCGCCGGGATCGATGGGGAAGAACAGGCCCAGGTCGCGCAGGTACTCGTTGAGCTGCTTGCGCGTCACGCCTGGCTGCACGGTGACGTCGAGGTCTTCCGGATTGACCTTCAGCACCTTGTCCATCTGCGACACGTCGATGCAGATGCCGCCCTGCAATGCCGCGATGTGACCCTCCAATGAGGTGCCGGTGCCGTAGGGGATGACCGGCGTGCGGTTGGCGGCGCAGAGCTTGACGATTTCCGACACTTCCTCCGTGCTGCGGGCGAAGGCCACCGCATCGGGCGGATAGGCGGCGTGGAAGGTCTCGTCCTTGCCGTGGCGTTCGAGGATGGCGCGCGAGGTGCTGAGGCGATCACCCAGCAGGCTGCGCAGGGCGGCGATGGTCTGGTCGATCCTGGCGGGCGCGACGCTCATGGTTCCTCCGGCGGCTTTCGGCTGACAATGGGCCGGTTTCGCCATGCGATCAAGGGTTGGGAAAGATTGTAGCGCTTCGCCTAATAGGCTCAAATGCGGCCCACAAACGGCTGAAAAATGCGGAGGACGCCATGCGCGACGTTTATGTCATCGGCACCTACACCACCCAGTTCAAGAAGCATCCCGACAAGAGCTTCCACGACCTGGCGCGGGAGGCGTATCTGGGTGCCCTGGGCGATGCCGGCATGCAGAAGGGCGACGACATCGAGACCGGCTGGCTGGGCAATTGCGGCATGGGGTTCTGGGGCCAGAACTCGATCCGCGGCCAGGCGCTGTTCCAGCCGCTGGTCGAGGAGGGGCTGTTTCCCGAGCGGGTGCCGATGTTCAACGTCGAGAACGCCTGCGCCACCGCCTCGACCGCCTTCAGCGGCGCCTGGAAGGACATCCTGGCCGGCACGCACGAGGTGACCCTGGCGCTGGGCATCGAGAAGTTGGTCAGCCCCGACGATCCCAAGCGCACCGCCGACACGTTCGGGCAGGGCTACATCACCACCCAGCACCAGCGGCTGATCGACGAGATGAACCGGGTCGGCGAGCTGACCGGCCACAAGTTCGAGACCGGGCCCGACCGCACCATCTTCATGGACACCTACGCCATGCAGGCCAAGTGGCACATGTGGAAATACGGCACGACCCAGGAGCAGATCGCCGAGGGTGCCGCCAAGAACCACAATTACGGCGCGCTGAACGAGAAGGCGCAGTACCGTTTCCAGCTCACGGCGGAAGACGTGCTGAAGGATCGGCTGGTGTCCTATCCGCTGACCCGCGCCATGTGCGCGCCGATCGGCGACGGGGCCGCCGCCGCCATTCTGTGCTCGAAGGAATATCTGGAAGGACTCCCGAAGGAGGTGCAGGCCCGCGCCGTGAAGATCGCCGGCGTCGGGTTCGCCGGCGGCAAATACCGCCAGCTCGACGAGCCCGGCCTGACCCGCGCCGCCGCCGACAAGGCCTATCGCATGGCCGGCATGGGACCGGAGGATATCGACGTGGCGGAGGTGCATGACGCCACCTCGTTCTGCGAGATCTACCAGTGCGAGATGCTGCGCTTCTGCCCCGAGGGCGAGGGCGGCAAGTTCATCGCCTCCGGTGCCACCGGCCCGGGCGGCAAACTGCCGGTCAACACCTCGGGCGGGCTGGTTTCCAAGGGCCATCCGGTGGGCGCCACCGGCCTGTCGATGCTGCACGAACTGGCCGCGCAGCTGCGCGGCGAGGCCGGCGGACGCCAGGTCAAGGGGGCGGAGATCGCGCTGGCCGAGAACGGTGGCGGCGTGATCGGCATGGAGGAGGCGGTGGCCTCGGTGGTTATTCTGCAGAAGGACCGTTGAGAAGGCGGTTCGTGAGAGGGAGCTGACGACAATGACGATCAGGTTCGACAATCGCGTGGCGATCGTGACCGGCGCCGGCAACGGGCTGGGGCGCAGCCATGCGCTGCTGCTGGCATCGCGTGGCGCCTCCGTCGTGGTCAACGATCCCGGCGGCGCGCGCGACGGCAAGGGCGGCGACCATGCCGCCGCCGACAAGGTGGTGGCGGAGATCAAGGCGGCGGGCGGCAAGGCCGTCGCCAATTACGACAGCGTTGCTGAGCGCGAGAGTGCGGCCAACATCGTGAAGAGCGCGGTCGACGCCTTCGGCACGGTCGACATCGTGGTCAACAATGCCGGCATCCTGCGCGACAAGTCGTTCCACAACATGACGCTGGACGATTTCGAGTTCGTGCTGAAGGTGCACCTGCTGGGCTCGGCCTACGTCACCCATGCCGCCTTTCCCATCATGCGCGCCAAGGCCTATGGCCGCATCGTCATGACCTCGTCCAACTCGGGCATCTACGGCAATTTCGGCCAGACCAACTATGCGGCGGCCAAGCTGGGCGTGGTCGGGCTGATGAACGCGCTGCGGCTGGAAGGCCAGAAATACAACGTCTTCGTCAATTCGCTGGCGCCGGTCGCCGGCACGCGCATGACCGAGGACCTGATGCCGCCGGAGATCGTCAGGAAGCTCGATCCGGACCTGGTGGCGCCGATGGTGGCCTATATGTGCTCCGAGCAATGCCAGCACACCGGCGCCATCTTCGCCGCCGGCGCCGGCTATTTCTCGACCATCGAGTATCGCGAGGGCGCCGGCGTGCGCCTGCCGGGCCGGCCGACGGTGGACGACGTCGCCGCCAACATCGACCGCATCGTCGACATGTCGTCCACGACCCGTTACCGCACCTCCAGCGAGGAAGTCGCCGCCGTTCTCGGCGGCTGAGCATGCGGCCCGTGTACCGGCGCGTCGCCGACTGGCCGGTCGAGCCGGTGCTCGACTGGCTGCTGCGCGAGGGCCGGCTGCTGGGCGATCTGCGGCTGGTGGTGGAGGGCCTCTGCCACCGGCTGTGCGAGGCGGGGGCGCCGCTGTGGCGCCTCTATCTCGGCCTGCAGACGCTGCATCCGCAGTTGCGGGCCATGGCCTATGTCTGGGTGCGCGGCGGCGGTGCTCGAGAACTTCCCCGCCGTCACGGCATCCAGGAATCGCCCGCCTATATCGGCAGCCCGATCCAGCTTGTGCGCCTGTCCGGCCGCCGCTTCCGGCGCCGGCTCGACCGGCTGGGCGAGGCCGATCACGCTGTGCTGCACGAGGTGAAGGCCGATGGTGGCACCGACTATCTGGCGTTGCCGATGCCGTTCAGCCGCGGCGAACCGCCCGTCGTCGCCCTGGCCTGCGACGATCCGCAATGCTTCAGCGACGCCGACATCGCCAAGTTCGAGCGCGTGCTGGACCATCTGGCGCCGGTCGCCGAGGCGCAGCTCATGTACCGCATCGCCGTCACCCTGATGGAAACCTACATGGGCCGCCATACCGGCCAGCGCATTCTCGACGGCCTGGTGCGGCGCGGCGACGGCGAGACCATGCGGGCGGTGCTGTGGTTCGCCGACATGCGCGATTTCACCCGGCTCAGCGAGACCCTGCCGCCGGAGCGCATGCTGGCGATGCTGAACGCCTATTTCGACGTTCTCGATGCCGCGCTGCGGGACCAAGGCGGCGAGATCCTCAGCTTCGTCGGCGACGGCGTGCTGGCGATCTTTCCCATCGTCGATGCGATGTTCCTGCCGCAGGCCTGCAGCGGCGCCCTTGATGCGGCGGTGCAGGCGGTCGAAGAAATGCGCCTGATGAATGAAAAACGGCGGGAGGCAGGCGAGCCCGACATCCGCTTCGGCATCGGGCTGCATGTCGGCAGCTTCACCTACGGCAATATCGGAACCGGCGACCGGCTGGATTTCACCGTGATCGGGGCGGCGGTGAACCGGTGCGTGCGGCTGGAAAGCCTGAGCAAAACGCTCGACGTGCCGATCGTGATCTCGGCCGAGTTCAACGCCAACTGCCCCCGCCCGCTGCGCTCGCTGGGGTATCAGGAGCTGCGCGGCGTCGCCGAGCCGCAGGAAGTTTTCACTGTGACTGCATAAATAAATAGCCAATCAATTCAAAGAAAATAGTATTGATCATTCGATCAACAAGAATGCGATGGCGGTAATTTCGAACCGCGTGTATATGCATTGTTTGAGAATTTTGTAGCCGAACTTGCTGCGAATACTATTATAAGCAAAGTATTGCTTTGCCACATAGTGAGGGCTCAATATGAAACGTGAACCATATAAGCACATGAATTGTTCAGTCGCGGCGGCACTTGAAATCGTCGGCGAGCCGTGGACTTTGTTGATTTTGCGCGATGCCTATCATCAGGTGCGCCGCTTCGAGGAGTTCCAGCGGCATCTGGGTATTGCACGCAACATTCTCACAGCGCGACTGAAGAAGCTGGTCGACCACGGTATCCTGCAGAAGGTGCAATACCAGGATCGGCCGCGTCGGTTCGAATACCGTCTTTCCGACAAGGGCACCGCACTGTTTCCGGTGATCGTCTGCCTGAAGGAATGGGGCGATCGCTATGGCGACAAGGCCAGCTACGGTCCGCCGCTCGATTTCCTCGACAAGGTCAGCGGCCATGTCGTCAAGCCGCTGCTGATCGACCAGGTCAACAGCCAGCCCATCGAACTGGGGACCGTCCGTGCGGTACCCGGCGCCGGGGCCACCCCGCGCAGCACCGATTTCATGAACTGGATCGAGCGCCAGCGCGCCGACGCGCCGGCAGATAAGATCGCGACCGCGGCCTGAAGAAGAAGGCTCAGCCGGTTGCGTCGTCGCCGCCTTCGGGCGGCGATTTCTTTTTGCCGTCCAGGTCGCGGCGCAGCTTCTCGGCTTCGGCCTCCTCGCGCAGTTTCTCGGCCCTGGTGCGGCCGAAACGGACGCGGTTGGTATCGGCCTGACGGCGTTTTTCCTGTCGTTCCCGCGCCTTGCGCGCCTGGTTCAGATTGATCACATCGCCCATGGCCGGCCTCCGTTCCGACCTTTGCTGCATATCGGGTGTCAAAGTCTCGCCCGAATTGCGCTAATAAACTAGCCTTCAATCGTCTGGTCCTCCGCGTCGCTTGCGGATAAATCCCGTCTCTGGATCGTTTCCGAAGCCTGCGGTTTGCTGGAGCCTGCATGCGCAAATTCCTTTACGCCCTTGCCGCCCTCGTGGTCCTGATCGTCGCTGCCGCCGTCGCGGTACCGTTCCTGGTCGATGTCAACGACTACAAGGACGAGATCGTCGCGCAAGTGCGCAAGCAGACCGGCCGCGAGGCGTCGATCGGCGGGCCGATCAGGCTCAGTCTGCTGCCGTCGCCCACGGTAACGGCCGAGGACGTGCGGCTGTCCAACCTGCCGGGCATGCCCGATCCGGACATGGCGACGGTGAAATCGCTGAAGGTGTCGGTCGCCGTCCTGCCGCTGCTCTCGGGCAATCTCGACGTGACGCAGGTTTCGTTCGTGGGCGCGCACATCGTGCTGCAACGGCTGGCCGACGGGCGGGTGAACTGGGAGTTCGCCCGGGAAGGCGGTTCGGAGCCAGGGACGTCGTCAGGCGGCGGTTCGGACAACAGCATCGCCGTGCGCGACGTGGCCGTCGAGGACAGCACGCTGATCTTCCGCGATGCCGTGGCCGGCTCGACCCTGCAGCTGGATGATGTGCAGGCGCGCGTCGGGGCCGACACGCTGCACGGGCCGTTCGACGCCCGGCTTTCCTTCAAGAGCCAGGGCATCCCGATCAACGCCGAACTGCGCACCGGCGATCTGCGCGCCGCCAACCAGCCGCTGCGGCTGCTGGTCAAGTCGCAGGGCGGTCAGGCGCAGTTCGATGGCCTGGCCGGCAATCTGCAGACCGCGCCCTCGCTCAAGGGCCGGCTGAAGGCCGACGGCGACAATCTGGCGGCGTTGGTGCGGGCGCTGGCTGCCGCGGCCGGCCGCCAGCCCGGCGCCCTGCCGCCGGCGCTGGCCCAGAAATTCCTGCTCGAGGCGGAGGTCGACGGCAGCGCCAGCCGGGTCGCAGCAAATGGCGTCCGGCTGACCCTGGGCGCCGAAACCGGCACCGGCGACGTGGCCGTGCAGATGGGGCCGCCGCTGCGCGCCGATGTCAAGTTTGCCTTCCCCAAGCTCGACTTCGACCAGCTCCTGGCATCGCGCGAGACGGCGACGCCGCCGCCTGCTACGGCCGCGGACAAACCCGACGACAAGCCCGGCGACCAGCCGGCCGCGGCGACCAATACGGCGGCCGCGCTCAAGGATGTCGAGGGCTCGCTCGATCTGTCGGTCGGCACCATCGTCTACCAGGGCCGCACCGCCCAGCAGGTGGCGGTCAAGGCCGACCTGTCGCAGGGCGTGCTGACCTTGCATAGCCTGGGCGGCGAGTTTCCCGGCAACACGCAGATCGCCGCCGCCGGGACGGTCGACGCGTCCAAGGCGCAGCCCTCGGGCGGCGGCAAGGTCGAGGTCAAGAGTGCGCGCCTGCGCGAGTTCCTGTCGTGGCTGAACGTCGATGTCTCGCAGGTGCCGGCCGACCGGCTGAACCGGCTCGATTTCACCGGCCAGATCACTGCCACCGCCGAAGGCAACGTGCAGATCGCCAATGCGGTGGCGCAGGTCGATTCGACCACGGCCAAGGGCGCGGTGACGCTGCGCACCGCGCCGCGCCTGGGCGTTGTCGCCGATCTCGATGTCGACACGGTCAATCTCGACGCTTACCTGCCCAAGCCGGCGGCGGCGCAGCAGAAGCCGCCCGCGGCCGGCGGCGGCCGGCAGGACCCGGCGGCGTCCGCCTTCGACGCCACCGTCAAGGCGCGCGTGGCGCGGCTGATCTATCAGGGCAACCAGATCGAGGGCGTGAACGTCGACGTGACGATGGCCGGCGACCGGCTGACCTTCCGCCCCTCGCGCGTCGCCAATCTGGCTGGCGCGGCGCTGGCGTGGAACGGGTCGGTGGCCGATTTCGCCGGCAATCCCAGCATCGACCTCACCGTCGACTTGCAGACCCAGGATGCCGACCGGCTGCTGAAGCTGGCAGGTGTCGCCTCGCCGGCCAAGCAGCGGCTGGGCGCCGTCACCGCCAAGGGCCGCATTGCCGGCCGGCCGAACGATCTGACCTTCAACAACTTCGCGCTGAGCGCGCTGGGCAGCAGCGCGACCCTGACCGGCAAGCTGGCGCTGGCGGCACAGGGGGCGAACTACAATTTCTCGCGCCTGGAGCTGCGCAGCGACGATGCCGACCGGCTGCTGGCCGCCTTGGGCGTGGCCTCGCCGCTGGAAGGCCGCAAGCTGGGGGCGCTGACGGCGAGCGGGGCGGCGCAGGGCAATGCCAACCAGGCGACGGTCGATCTCGTGCTCGGGCTGCAGGGCGGCTCGTTCGATCTCAAGGGCAGCGTTACCGGCCTCAATGCCAGCCCGACCCTGGCGATGAATGTCGGCGTCCGCCATCCCGACTTCCAGCGCTTCATGCGGCTGGTGCAGCCGGGCTATGGTGGCGGCCAGGGCGTGGGCGCGATCAACCTCGCGGCGCGCGTCGAGGGCAATCCCGAGCGCGAGCTGCGCATCACCGGCCTGCGCGGCAATATCGGCCCGGCGCCGGTATCGGGCAGCATCGTCGCCAATATGGCCGCGCCGGTGCCCGATATCGCGGTGACGCTGGAGACCGGCGTGCTCGAAATCGACCGCATCCTGCCGATGGGCCAGCGGGCCGACGCCGCACCGACGCTGCGGCAGTATCCGGACAATGTCATACCCGCCTCAGGCCGCGTGCAGCTGGCGCAGGCGACCGCGCGCGCCGGCAGATTCGCCCGCACCCCGATCGACGTTTCGGCGCTGCGGTCGGTCAATGCTCGCATCGACCTGAAATCGCAGGCGCTCAGCCTGGCGCCGTGGCGGGTGGAGAACGCGGTCGGGCAGGTGACGCTGCGCGACGGCGTGCTGAGCATAACGCAGCTTGCCGGCCGCTCCTTCGACGGCGATTTCTCGCTGACCGGCGTGCTGAACGCCTCGCGCCTGCCGGCCAGCCTCAACGCCAGCCTGAAGGCCAGCCAGATCGACATGGGCCGGCTGTCGCGCGCCATGGCGCAGAAGGACCGCTTCGACGGCCGCATGAACGTCGCGCTCGACCTGACGGGGGCGGGCAGCAGCGAGGCCGACCTGGTCTCCAGCCTCAACGGCCAGGGTTCGCTGGGCGGCAAGATCCGGGTCAACACCAGCTTTTCCGAGGCCGCCGGCGGCCTCCTCGCCGGCCAGGCGGCCAAGCAGCTCGACCGGCTGCTGGGCAATATCACCGGCAACCGGGGCGCCACGGTCGGCGGCGGCGACATCAATGCGGCGATCAAGGTGGTGCTGCAGCGCTTCGCCAATCGCGACGGCGATGCCAGCGGCACGCTGCTCGTGCGCAATGGCGTTATCACGTCGAACGACCTGCGCGTCATCGGCACGCGGGCACGGGCCGAAACGCGGCTGGTCGCCAGCCTGCCGGCCTGGACCCTGGATGCCACGACCAACGTGCTGCTCGACGAGAATCCGCAGCAGCCCTACCTGATCGTGGTCAATCGCGGCGCGCTGGACGATCCCGGCATCGCCATCAGCCGCGGCCAGGCGCGGGCCCAGGACGAGCCCGCCCAGCAGCGCCCGCAGCAGGGCCAACAGGCCCCGGCACGGCAGCAGGAGCCCGTCCAGGAGGAAGAACCGGCGCAGATGCAGCAGGATCAGGCACCGCCGCAACAGCAGCAGCCGTCAAGGAACCGGAATCCCAATCCCTCGATCAAAGACCTACTGAGGAGATTCTAGCTTCGGTGGGGGCGGGCGATTCGTGCCGTCCCTGCACCTCCGTCAGGACATAAACCCTGATGGCGCTGGACAGGTTGGCCGTATCGGCGCCGCGGTTGCGGTCGATCTCGGCCACAAGCTTGTTCACCGACATGCCGCGATTGGCGGCAATCTCGCTGAGAGCCGACCAGAAGGCCTCCTCGAGCGATACGCTGGTGGCATGGCCTTCGATCTGTACGGAACGCTTGCGGATAGCTCCGCTCATGGCTACTTCCCTGGTCGTTTTTTCCTGACTACTAACGCACGAGGCCCCAGCATGGTTTCCGGCCGAACCAGCCGGTCGAAACTTTCTTCGTCCAAAAATCCAAGCTTTAGAGCGGCTTCCTTGAGCGATAGACCTTCCACATGGGCTTTCCGGGCAATTTTGGAAGCCTTGTCATAGCCGATATGCGGGTTCAGCGCGGTTACCAGCATCAAGGAGCGCTGCACCAGTTCGGCCAGGCGTTTCTCGTCGGGCCGGATGCCGTTGACGCAGTTCAGGGCGAAGCTCTCGGCGGCATCGCCGATCAGCCGCGCCGACTGCAATACGTTGAAAATGATGATCGGCTTGAAGACGTTAAGTTCAAGGTGGCCGTTGCTGCCGGCAATGCTCACGCTTACGTGATTGCCCATCACCTGCGCCGCCACCATGCTCAGCGCCTCGGTCTGGGTCGGGTTGACCTTGCCCGGCATGATCGACGAGCCCGGTTCGTTCTCCGGCAGCAGCAATTCGGCCAGCCCCGCCCGCGGCCCGGAGCCCAGCAGCCTGATGTCGTTGGCGATTTTCATCAGCGACACGGCCACCGTGTTGAGGGCGCCGGAGAGTTGCACCAGCGCGTCGTGCGCGGCCAGTGCCTCGAACTTGTCACGGGCCGGCCGGAACGGCAGGCGGGTCAGCCGGGCGATTTCGCGGGCAAAGGCGGCGTCGAAGCCGACGACGGCATTGAGCCCGGTGCCGACGGCGGTGCCGCCCTGCGCCAGCTCGTAGACATCGGTGAGCGAGGCCTGCACCCGCTCGATGCCCAGTTCGACCTGCCTGGCATAGGCGCCGAATTCGTTGCCCAGGGTCAGCGGGGTGGCATCCTGCAGATGGGTGCGGCCGATCTTCACCAGCCGGCTGAACTCGCGCGCCTTGACCTGCAACGCCTTGTGCAGGCCGCGCAGGGCGGGGATGGTGCGCCGGGCGATCAGTTCCGCCGCCGCGATGTGCATGGCGGTGGGGAAACTGTCGTTGGAGGACTGGCCGAGATTGACGTGGTCGTTGGGGTGCACCGGGTTCTTGCCGCCGCGCCGGCCGGTCAGGATCTCGTTGGCGCGCCCGGCAATGACCTCGTTGGCATTCATGTGGGTCTGGGTGCCGGACCCGGTCTGCCACACCACCAGCGGGAACTCGTCCAGCAGCGTGCCGTCGACGACTTCGTCCGCCGCTTCGACGATGGCTTTCGCCAGCTTGGCGGGCAGCAGGCCCAGGCGCCGGTTGGCCAGGGCGGCCGCCTTCTTCTGCAGGCCCAGCGCCCGCACCAGCTCCGCCGGCATGCGCTCGCCGCCGATGCGGAAGTTCTGCAGGCTGCGCTGGGTCTGCGCGCCCCAGTAGCGCTGCGCCTCGACCGCCACCTCGCCAAGGGAATCCGTCTCGATCCGTGTCTGCGACTTCGCCATCTATCCTCGCTGCCCGGGCCGCTGCGGCCGCTCAGGCAATATAGTCGTAGAGCAACAATCCGGCGAAAAAGAGGAGAATGGCGCCGGTCAGCCAGTTGACGATCCGCTGTGCGGTCGGACGCAGCAGCAGCCGGCGCATGAATTCGGCCAGCAGCGCCAGCGGCGACTGCCAGACGATGTTCAGGACCAGCAGCCAGGCGGACAGCACCAGCATCTGCAGCGACACGCTGCCGCGCGCCGTGTTGACGAATTGCGGCATCAGCGCCAGGAACAGCAGGATCACCTTGGGGTTGAGCAGGTTGGTGAGCATCGCATCGCGCACCGCCGTCGCGGCGGTGACCCCAGGTCCGCCCGTCTGCGCCGGATCGCCGCTCATCAGCCCGCTGCGCAGGGTCTGCAGCCCCAGCCAGCCCAGATAGAGGGCGCCGCAGACGGCGATCGCCTTGAAGGCGATAGGGGAGGCGGCCAGCAGCGCCGCCAGGCCCAGCACCGCCATCAGCGTATGGCCCAGCAGCCCGACCTGCACGCCGGCCACGGTGTAGAGCCCGACCCGCCGGCCGCCCATGAAGCTGTTGCGCAGGATCAGCATGGTGTCGGGGCCGGGGGAGGCGACGATGGCGGCGGCGGTCAGCGTGAAGCCGATGAAATCGGGCCAGGCGATGAGGTTGAACAGACCCATGAATGCCGCGTTTTTCCCCGAAGGCCGGGTGATTTAGCACCGGTCCGGGCCCGGTCGGGAAGGCAAAACCGCCGTCCCTGCCTTGCAGGGCCGATTGTGCGTCGCAACATTGCCCTTGGCGGGCTTCGGCCGGTCCCGTATAACCCGCCCTTCACGTAGGATTTTGCATGCAGATTCGGAACATCGCCATCATTGCCCATGTCGACCACGGCAAGACCACCTTGGTGGACTGCCTGCTGCGGCAGTCGGGCTCGTTCCGCTCCAACCAGCAGGTCGCGGAGCGGGCAATGGACTCCAACGACCTCGAGCGCGAGCGTGGCATCACCATTCTCGCCAAGGTGACGTCGGTGGTGTGGAACGACGTCCGCATCAATATCGTCGATACCCCGGGCCACGCCGATTTCGGCGGCGAGGTCGAGCGCATCCTGTCGATGGTCGATGGCGTGGTCGTGCTGGTCGATGCCGCCGAAGGCCCGATGCCGCAGACCAAGTTCGTCACCGGCAAGGCGCTGCGCCTGGGCCTGCGCCCGATCGTGCTCATCAACAAGGCCGACCGCCCCGACGCGCGGGCCGAGGAAGTGCTCGACGAAGTGTTCGATCTTTTCGTCGGTCTCGAAGCCACCGACGAGCAGCTCGATTTCCCCGTGCTCTACGCTTCGGCCAAGCAGGGCTGGGCCATCGACGATCTGGCCAAGCCGCATACCGACATGGCGCCGCTTTTCGACATGGTGGTGGGGCACGTGCCGCCGGCCAAGGGCGAGCCGGAAAAGCCGTTCCGCATGCTGGTCACCACGCTTGAAGCCAATCCGTTTCTGGGCCGCGTGCTGACGGGCCGCATTCTGGAAGGCTCGATCAAGCCCAACGCCAACATCAAGGCGCTGTCTCGCGACGGCAAGCTGATCGAAAGCGGCCGCGTCACCAAGGTGCTGGCCTTCCGCGGCCTCGAGCGCACCGGCGTCGAGCTGGCGGAAGCCGGCGACATCGTGGCGCTGACCGGGCTCAAGGAAGCGACCGTGGCCGACACGCTGTGCGATCCGGCGGTCGAGGAAGCGTTGCCGTCGCAGCCGATCGATCCGCCGACTTTGGCCATGACGTTCTCGGTCAACGATTCGCCGCTGGCCGGGCGCGAGGGCGACAAGGTCACCAGCCGCGTCATCCGCGCCCGCCTGATGCGCGAGGCCGAGGGCAATGTCGCCTTGCAGGTCAAGGATGCCGAGGGCGGCGACGCCTATGAAGTCGCCGGTCGCGGCGAATTGCAGCTCGGCGTGCTGATCGAGACCATGCGCCGCGAGGGCTTCGAACTGTCGATCAGCCGCCCACGCGTGCTGTTCCGTGCCGACCCCGCCACCGGCCAGCAGCTCGAGCCGATCGAGGAGGTCGTCATCGACGTCGATGAGGAATTCACCGGCGTCGTGGTCGAGAAGATGGCGCAGCGCAAGGCCGAGCTTACCGAAATGCGCCCCTCAGGCGGCGGCAAGAGCCGTCTGGTGTTCCATGCACCCTCGCGCGGCCTGATTGGCTACCACGGCGAGTTCCTTACCGATACGCGCGGCACCGGGATCATGAACCGGCTGTTCCACAGCTACGCGCCCTACAAGGGGTCGATCGCCGGCCGCCGCAACGGCGTGCTGATCGCCAACGGCGAGGGCGTCGCGGTGGCCTATGCGCTGTGGAACCTGGAAGAACGCGGTCCGATGATGATCGATCCGGGCGTGCAGATCTACGAAGGCATGATCATCGGCGAGCACACGCGCGACAACGACCTCGAAGTCAACGCGCTGAAGGGCAAGCAGCTCACCAACATCCGCACCACCTCGAAGGACGAGGCGGTGCGCCTGACGCCGCCGCGCAAGCTGTCGCTCGAACAGGCCATCGCCTATATCGAGGACGACGAACTGGTCGAAGTGACGCCAAGCTCGATCCGCCTGCGCAAGCGCCTGCTGAAACCCGAAGACCGCAAGCGCGCCAAGAAGCAGGTCGCGGCGCAGTAGGTCAGTCGAAGGGGTTGATCAGCGGCACGCCGGCAGGCGCGAAATCGCGAATGTTCCGCGTCACCAAGGTGAAACCCTTTGCCAGCGAAATACTGGCGATCAGTGAATCTTCGACGGACATGTTGGGATTGCCGGCGCGTAGCTCGCCCCAACGGCGGGCTATGGCTGCATCGAACGGCAGAATGCGATCAGTGTAGGCGGCCTCCAGTATCGTCCACCAATTCATCAGTTGATTGGCTCGCAGAGGATCGATTTGGCGCAAACGGGCGATTCCCTTGACGATCTCGCCGACTGTTATTGCGCAAATCCACAGATTCTCCGTGCCGGTCCCCTCGATCCAGTTGATGACTCCAACGTTTGGGCGCCGCTTTGCCGTCTCGGAAACGACGTTGGTGTCGAGCAGGAACATCAGAAGCTGAAATTCCTGCTGCGGCTCTTCTTCCGATCGGCGGCGAAATCGATGTCGAAATCGATTTTTGGCCCGTCGAGCAGGAATTCCCGAAAAGACTTCTTGGGTTTGCCGGTCGGCTGATACTCCGCGGCGGATACCACGACGACCGCGTCCTTGCCGTGCCGGGTGACCCATTGCGGGCCCTCGGTCAAAGCCTTGTCCACCACTTCGCTGAAGCGGCTTTTGGCTTCCTGCAATTGCCATCGTTTCATGTGAAATCCGTCTAGTCAGTCTAGACAGAATATATACCGAGACGCCACTTTGGCAAGCTACAGCGTGCCGCCCGTCAGGCTGGCGCGCTGCGAGAGTTCGATCCAGTTGCCGTCATGGTCGCGCACCATGGAGAAGCGCACCGTGTCGCCCAGCACCTTGAGCGGCGACCCCTCGGTGCCGCCGCGCGCCAGCACACCGGCGTGTTCGTGCGCGGCGTCGAAAATCTGCACCGTGATGTAGCGATAGCCCGGCGCGTGCCATTGGTCGACCCGCTCGACCCGGCCTTCCTCGCGCGCCCATAGCAGCGAGTCGCCGCAGCGGTAGAGCCCGGCCCGCACTTCCTCGAACTGCATGACCTGGCCATAGAAGACGTCGAAGGCGTCGCGGTTGTTCACCGTCATGGCGAGGCAGATGCCGGTGATGCCGTCGGTGCCCGGCTTGACCAGGGTCACGGCGTTGCCGTCGGGATCGTGCAGCGTCTTGGACGAGGTGCGGCCTTCCTCGGCGATGAAGAGTTCGCGATAGCCGCTGGCCGGCAGCGTCGGCAACGGATCGCGGGCATGGTTCATCTTCAGGATCGAACCGTTCATGTGGTGGCGATGCTGCTGGATGCCACCGCCCAGTCTGCCCATGTGGTCGTAGGTCAGCCCGACCTCGTGCTGCCAGAACGCCAGCTGCTCCTCGCGCCGGTTGGAGAACAGCCCGACATCGATGTGGTTCTTCGCCAGCTTCATGTCGGCGTTCCTCCGTCTCGCCGGGTCAGATCTTCAGGTCGCTGAAGAAATCGTTGCCCTTGTCGTCGGTGACGATGAAGGCGGGGAAATTCTCGACCTTGATGCGCCAGATCGCTTCCATGCCCAGTTCGGGATATTCCAGCACCTCGACCTTCCTGATCACGTCCTGCGCCAGGATGGCGGCCGGGCCACCGATCGAGCCGAGATAGAAACCGCGATGCTTCCTGCAGGCATCGACCACCTGCTTGGAGCGGTTGCCCTTGGCCAGCATCACCATCGAGCCGCCGGCGGCCTGGAACTGGTCGACATAGGAATCCATGCGGCCGGCGGTGGTGGGGCCGAACGAGCCCGAGGCATAGCCTTCCGGCGTCTTGGCCGGGCCGGCGTAGTAGACCGGGAACTGCTTGAAATACTCGGGCAGGCCCTCGCCGCGATCCAGCCGCTCCTTGAGCTTGGCGTGGGCGGCGTCGCGCGCCACGATCAGGGTGCCGGTCAGGCTGACCCGCGTCTTCACCGGATGCTGGGTCAGCACCGACAGCGTATGCGCCATGCCCCGGTCGAGATCGACCGGCACCACCTCGCCCGAGAGCTGGCCCTGCTCGATCTCCGGCAGATAGTGCGCCGGGTTGGTCTCGAGCTGCTCGAGATAGACGCCGCTCTTCGAGATCTTGCCCAGGATCTGCCGGTCGGCGGAGCAGGAGACGCCGAGCCCGACCGGCACCGAGGCGCCGTGGCGCGGCAGGCGGATCACCCGCACGTCGTGGCAGAAATACTTGCCGCCGAACTGCGCGCCGATGCCCATGGTGCGGGTCAGCGCCAGCACTTCCTGCTCCATCTCCAGGTCGCGGAAGGCTTGGCCGTGCTTGTTGCCCTGGGTCGGCAGGTTGTCGAGATAGCGGGTGGAGGCCAGTTTCACCGTCTTCAGGTTGATCTCCGCCGAGGTGCCGCCGATCACGATCGCCAGATGGTAGGGCGGGCAGGCCGCCGTCCCCAGGGTGCGGATCTTCTCGTCGAGGAATTTGATCAGCGACGCCTTGTTCAGCACCGCCGGCGTCTGCTGGAACAGGAAGCTCTTGTTGGCCGAGCCGCCGCCCTTGGCCATGAACAGGAACTTGTAGTCATCGCTGTCGGTGGCGTAGATCTCGATCTGCGCCGGCAGGTTGGTGCCGGTGTTGACTTCCTTGAACATCTCCAGCGGCGCCACCTGCGAATAACGCAGATTGTCCTCGGCATAGGAGCGATGCACGCCGCGCGCGATCGCCATCTCGTCGCCGCCGCCCGTCCACACTTTCTGGCCCTTCTTGCCCATGACGATGGCGGTGCCGGTGTCCTGGCACATGGGCAGCACGCCGCTGGCCGAGATGTTGGCGTTCTTCAGCAGCTCCAGCGCCACGTAGCGGTCGTTGGCCGAGGCCTCGGCGTCGTCCAGGATGTTGCGCAACTGCTGCAGGTGGCCCGGGCGCAGCAAATGCGAGGTGTCGTGGAAGGCCTGGCGCGTGAGTTGGCTGATGCCCTCCAGTTCGACCGTCAGCACCTCGCTGCCGTTGAACCTGGCGGCGCCGACGAAGTCGCCGGTCAGCTTGCGGTAGGGCGTGTTGTCCTCGCCCAGCGGAAACATTTCCTGGAATTCGAAATCGGACATGCGGCGACCTTTGACAGGAGGCGCCGCTAGGGCGCGGGCCTCGGCGGGAAGGGAAATCGCCGGTCAGAGACTATTTTTTGCGGAACGCGTCAAGCGTGACGACCTTGCCGGCCGGCTCCGCCTTGTCGGCTGTTTTCGGGTCGGACTTGCCGCCGCCGGGGCCGGGCGCATCGGGGCCAGAAGGCGGCCTGGTATCGGGACCGCCGGTGGCGCCGGCCGCATCGGTCTTGCCGTCCTCGAACTGCAGGCCGAAGCGCACCGAGGGGTCGACGAAGGCGGTCAGGGCGGCGAAGGGCACCACCAGCCGCTCGTTCTGGCGGTTGAAGCTGACGGTGACGGTGAAGCGCTCCTCCTCGACCTCCAGCCCCCAGAACTGGTGCTGCAGGACGATGGTGATCTCCTCCGGATAGCGGGCCCGCAGGTAGTCCGGCATTTCCACGCCCGTGTGGGAGGTGCGGAAGGAGATGTAGAAATGGTGCGTGCCGGTCAGCCCGTGCTGGGCCACGTCGCGCAGGACCCGCCGCGCCACGCCGCGCAGGGCGTCGTCGACATATTGGTCGTAGCGAAAACGGTCGTTGGGCATCTCGGAACGGGCTGCGCTGTTGCTGCGCCTAATGTCGGGCCTTGGCCCGCACCGTGTCAACGATGCCTGCGGACTGCCGTCATCGGCATTGCGGGTAAAATCGGTGGGGGGATTCTGTTGCCAGGCTCCCCCCGGGCCCCGCCTAGGCGTTAAGCCGCGGCGCGAAGTTCAACGTTATCGTTGGCACTTCTAGGTTTGGCCCGATGACGGTGGATACCATGCCGGGCAAAAGCTCTGCCTTTACTGCACTCGTCGATCCTGTTTCGCCCCCGGAAAGCCGGCCCGAAGGCCGGCGGAAACTGGTGGAGGCGCCGGGTACCGCCCCCGGGTCCGAAATGCCTATGCCACAGAGTGTTTATCGCCATAGTCGGTTTCCCGACGCATCCAATATAGGCCCTGCCTGTGGATTTTTGAAGGTGGCTCGTTCTTGTTCCGCTGGCCCGCCTGCGCCACAGTGCCCCCGCCGCAATCCCGCCATCCGTTTCGAGCCGCCAATGTCCCTTCGCACCGACCAGTCCCAGGAAATCGAGGCGCTGCGCGCGCAGCAGACGCCGACCCGGCGCGCCACCGTGCCGGCGCTGGAGGAAATCCTCTACCAGGCGCTGCCGGTGCTGGATCACGGCTTCGTCCGGGTCGTCGACTACATGGGCGACGATGCCGCCGTGGTGCAGGCGGCCCGCGTCTCCTACGGCCGCGGCACCAAGAAGGTCAGCGAGGACAGGGGCCTGATCAACTACCTGATCCGCCATCGCCACACCACGCCGTTTGAGATGTGCGAGATCAAGTACCACGTCAAGCTGCCGATCTTCGTGGCGCGGCAGTGGATCCGGCATCGCACCGCCAACGTCAACGAGTACTCCGCCCGCTATTCGATCCTGGACAACGAGTACTACATGCCCCGGCCGGAGCACCTGGCGGCGCAGTCCTCGGTCAACCGGCAGGGCCGCGGCGATACGCTGGATGGGGTTGACGCGCGGCGCGTCTTCGAGCTGCTGAAGAAGGACAGCGAGCAGGTCTACGAGCATTACATGGAAATGCTCAACGAGAACGAGAAGGGCGAGATCCTCGACGCCGAGCGCACCGGCCTGGCGCGCGAACTGGCGCGCATGAACCTGTCGCTGAACTTCTACACCCAGTGGTACTGGAAGACGGATCTGCACAATCTCATGGGTTTCCTGTCGTTGCGCGCCGATGCGCACGCGCAGTACGAGATCCGCGCCTATGCCGACGTCATGCTCGACACGCTGAAGCGCTGGGCGCCGATGAGCTACGAGGCGTTCATGGAGTACCGGATGGGCGGCGCCCATCTCTCCCGCACCGGGCTGGAGATCGTCAGGCGCCTGCTGGCCGGCGAGAAGGTCGAGCAGAAGGACAGCGGCCTCTCTGCACGCGAGTGGCGCGAACTGATGGCGGCACTCGGCCGTCAGGCCTGAGCGCCGCCAGCCGTTCTGCTCAATTAATGTTGAGAGCAAATTCACACATTCTGTCGGGATCGCGAGGGATCCCGACAGAATGTGATTTGCTCTATTTGGTCAGCTTGATGGTGTTGAAGTTCAGGTGGTAGGGCGAGCCCACCGCCGGCTTCCATGTCTCAATGCGCGCGCTGGCGGCGAATGAGGCGTCGCACCAAATGAACGGCAGCGCCATCTTGTTCTCGTCCTCGAGGGCGGCGAACTGCGCCAGCAGTTTCTCGCGTTCCTCGCTGCTGGCGGTCTGGAGCTGCTCCTTGTAGATGCGGTCGTAGTCGGGAACCTTGATCTGGCCCGCGGTCCACACCGAGTTCGAGACGTACCAGCCGCCCAGCAGCTCGCCGGCATCGTCCGACATCGAGGCGCCGCCCCAGTAAATGCCGGGCTGCTTGCCGCCGCGCATCATGCCGAACCAGGCCTGCGTATCGTGCGGCAGGCGCTTGATCTTCAGGCCGACCGCTTCCAGGTCGCCGGCGACCGCTTCCAGCACCTGCGGCGCGTTGGGGACCGGCGCCAGCGATTCGGTCGACAGCACGAAATCGACCTCGCGGCCGGGCGGCACGCCGGCTTCCTTCAGCAGCTCGCGCGCCTTGGCCGGATCGTAGGGGATCACCTTGTACTTGGGCTCGTAGCCGAAAGTGGCCGGCGTCAGGATGGTGCTGGCCGGCTCGCAGGTGCCGTTCAGGATCCTGGCGGTGATCTGCTGCAGGTTGATGGCGTGGCCGACCGCCAGCCGCACCCGCTTGTCGGCGGCTTCGGTGAACTTGCCCGGGTTGAAATAGATGCCGGCGGTGCTGGCGTATTTCGAGGAGAACAGGCGGATGTTCCGGTTGGTCGAGATGCGCTCCAGCAGCGGGCCGGTCAGGCCGGACACGATGTCGGCCTCGCCCCGTTCCAGCATGGCGTAGCGGGTGAAGGGTTCGGCCACCAGCCGCTGCACCAGCGTCTTGAACGGCGCCACCTCGCCCCAGTACTTGTCGTGGGTTTCGAACCGGTTCCATTCGCCGGCCTTGGCCTCGACCAGCTTGAACGGGCCGGTGCCGACCGGCTTCTCCTGGAAGCCCTTGGCGCCCACCTTCTCGTAGTAGTTCTTCGGCACGATCGACTGCAGGCCGAAGCGGGCGGTGGTGAAGAAGGCCGGCCAGGGGTTCTTCAGGATGAGGCGGACCTGGTGCGGGCCCAGAACGTCGACCCGTTCCAGCGCGGTGACGAAGCCGTTGCGGTAGGAATGGTTGTTGTCCGGCCGCAGGATTTTCTCGAAGGTGAACTTCACGTCCTCGGCGGTGAACGGATCGCCATTGTGGAACACCACGTTCCGGCGCAGCTCGAAATCGACCTGCTTGCCGTCGGGGCTGACCGTCCACGACGTCGCCAGCGCGGGCTTCTTGCCGTCCACGGTCAGGTTGAGCAGCCCGTCGAACATCACGTCGTTGATGAGATAGTCGGTGGTCGCCACCATCAGGCTGGGATCGAAATGCTGGCGCAGGATGGGGCTGGCGAAAACCACCTCGTCCTTGCCCGCTGTCTGGCTCCAGGCCGGATGCGCCAAAACGCCGGAAACGGCCGTGGAAACCAGCAGCAGTCCGAGAAAGCGCTCGAGGCGGCGAGCGACCGTTTTGGCAATCGACATGCGCTCCTCCCATTGATGGCCGATGTTCTCTTTGCCGGAAGTATGGAGTATCGGTCGGGAGAGGTGTCCGGACGAAGGCCCGGCACTGCGCAAAGGTCCTATTCGAAGAGCGGCAGCAGTTTCAGCTTGACGTCGAAATTGCCTGCCGGACGGACGGTTTGCAGCCGCTCGGCCAGCGCCCGGCCCTCGGTTTCGTCGCGGGCATAGAGGGTGAGGAAGATCGGGCGGCGATCGGTGCTGGCGTCGAGCCGCGCCACCGGCAGCCAGGGCGGCGGGCCGCCGACCCATTGCGCGAACCAGTCGTCGAAAACGGCGAAGACCTTGACCTCGCGCTGCCGCGCCAGCGCCGCCAGCGCGTCGACCCCGAAGCGACGCTCGAAGATCAGCGGCAGGATCGCCGGCGTGCCAAGCGCCACCGGATCGAGCAGCCGGGGTTCGCCCGCCCACACCACCGCGCCGATATTCATCGCCAGCACGCTCTGGCGCTGATAGGCGGCGGCGAGAAAGCGGCCGACATAGAAATCGCGGTTCAGCACTTCGACGGCGGCGCGCTGGGCGTTGACATAGCCGGTCTGGGCGCGGCCCAGCGCAGTGTAGATGGCCAGCGCCGCCGTCAGCCCGGCAAGAACGCCGGCAAGCCGGTGCAGGCGGCGCGCGGCATCGAGCCGGTGGCGAAGCTGCAGCGCCGCTGCACCCAGCGCCGTGGCGCCCAGCACCAGCAGATAGGCTTCGTAGCGGCCGCCCCAGCCGAAAGTGGCGAAGCTGGCGTGCAGCCAGGCGCCGGCGACGAACAGCCCCACCATCAAGGTCGGCACGTCGTCCAGCGCCCGCCACCGGCGCTGCCATAGCGTCACGGCCAGGAAAACCACGCCGGCCAGGAACAGGATGGCCAGCATGGGCACGCCGCCCAGCCGCCACAGCGGATGCCAGACCAGCTTGGCGCCCAGCCGCATCAGGCTGTTGTCCGACAGCAGCATCGGGGCGACGGACTTGGCCAGGACCGGGGCGGGCAGGAAAGTCAGTCCCTTGCTCATGGCCCAGAAGCCCACGACGCAGACCGACAGGGCGGCGGCTCCGGTCACGGCGACCGCCAGCCCGTAGCGCCTGCGCCACACCAGCCCTGCCGCCAGCAGCGCCACCAGCCACAGGCTTTCGTAGCGTAGGACCGGCAGCAGGCAGCACAGCGCCACGAGCGTCATGTCGCGGCTGCCGCTGCGCGCCTCGCCGGCGACGGCACGGGCGCCCAGCCAGGCGGCCAGCAGCAGCATGGCCGCGTGCAGCGGATGCTCCATGCCCTGCAGGGTCAGCGGCGGCAGCGAGGCCCCGGCCACGATCACGCACAGGACGAACCCGGCCGCCGCCTGGTCGGCGAAGGCCGGCGGCGAGGGCGAGTGGCGGCGCAAATAGCGGGCGGCGACGGCGAGGGCGGCGATGGCCGACAGGGCGGCGAGCACGCCCGGCCACCAGTACCAGGGACCGAAGATCGCGAAGCCCGCCGCCAGCAGCAGCACCCACAGCGGCGAGGACGAGGCGTGCGTGGCTTCGAACGGGGTCACGCCATAGACGCCGTGCTGCGCCAGGTTGCGCGCCATCGCCATGTGGATGTGCGCATCGTCCAGGCCGTAGATCGGCTCGCCCAGCGCATTCAAGCTCTGCATGACGGCGACAGTCGTGATCGCCAGATAGAGTGCCGTTGCGGCGAGCAGGGGCGTCTGGCCGGCGACGCGTTGCAAGGCCTGGCGCGGGACGATCATGGCGCGGACCTTGCGCCAAACCGCGGTCGCGCGCAAACCCCTTGGCCTTGCCATCGTCCCGGTCGCAGGCTAAGGCGGAGCATGCGATCCGCACCGGAACGGCTTCTGCTGGCCCTGTGGCTGTGCCTCGCGCCGTTCGCGGCCGCGGCGCAGTCGGCCAAGACGCTCGGGCCGGAAGACGTGGTGCAGGCCTACCAGCAGGCGCAGATCAGCCGCTCGGCGGTGCGCGACCAGCTCGATCTGTGCGCCGAGGACGCCGACAAGCTCAACCAGATCTTCACCAGCCTGCGCCCCGACGGCATGGCCGAGCGCGGCGAATGGCTGGACTGGGCCAATCTCTATCGCGGGCTGGGCACCGAACTGCATTCCTGCCTGCGCTCCTACGCCAAGCAGATCGTGCTGCACCGGCGCGACGTGGCGCTGCTGCGCGAGCGGCTGCCGCTGCTGAAGGAGCCCAAGCGGCTGACGGTCAGTCCCAAGCTGGTGTCGGAAATCCATGCCTATGTCGGCGGCCTGGACAAGGAGCTGACCGGCTATGCCGGCCGCGCCCGCGCCATGGCCAACAGCGCCGAGCTGGCCACCGGCCGCGCCATGACCCTGCTGCGCGAAGCCGGCATTGCCCAGGTCGATATGCCCAGCGGCTTCGGCGACGGTTTCTGAGCAAAGACCCCTTGTAAGGCGGGGGGACAGTGCTATCTTGTTGCCCTCACGCCATCTGTGGCGTGAGACAAAGCGAGAACTGGCCCATGCGGAGCATCATCGTGCGACGACGTACGAGCCGCCCGGAAATCCGGGCGTGGCTGCTGCGCCAGTTTTGTCCCGACTGAGGGGCGGTCCGGAGTTGGACACGCCTCCGGAACGGGCGGCGCGGCAGCACCTTCGGTCTGCCGCTTTTTTTATGTCTGCCCATTGGGCTAAGTGCCCGAGGACCTCGCGATGAAGATCATGGTTGAACGGCCGCAGGATGCGGCGCCGGTCGAAAAGCTCAACGACGTCGCCTTCGGCGCCGAGCGCTACGCCAAGACGGTGTACCGCCTGCGCGAAGGGGTGGCGCCGGATGCCGGCCTGTGCTTCGTGGCGCTGGGCGAGAAGGAGGAACTGCTCGCCAGCCTGCGCTTCTGGCCGATCGCCATCGGCCAGGCCAAGACGCCGGCGGTACTGCTGGGCCCGCTGGCCGTGCAGCCCGAACTGCGCGGGCTGGGCTACGGCAAGGCGCTGATGCGGTACGGCATCGAACAGGCGCGCCTGCAGGGCCACAAGGTCATCGTGCTGGTGGGCGATCCCGAATACTACAACCCGTTCGGCTTCACCCGCGACCAGGCGCTGAAAATGCAGTTGCCCGGCCCGGTGGAAGAGCGGCGCTTCCTGGCGCTGGGCCTGACGCCGGACGCGCTGGCGGGCGTCAGCGGCATGATCGGCAAGCCGCCCGGCCTGGCGCGGCCGGTGCCGAAGCGGCGCAAGCGGGCGTAGAATCCCGATCGGGCATGAATCATGAGTGACGCCGGCCTTTGCGCCGGCGTCACTGTTTTCACTGCACCAGAATGCGCGGCTTGGGCCGGCGGGCGCCGTCCAGTTCGGCCCAGACGCGGTCGGCGATCTGGCGGTAGATCTGCGACTGCGGCGCGTCGGGGCGATTGGCCACGATCGGCGTGCCCTCGTCGGAGGTGGTGCGGATGTCGAGATGCAGCGGCACCTCGCCCAGGAAAGGCACGCCCAGCCGTGCGGCTTCGTCGCGCGCGCCGCCATGGCCGAAAATGTCGGAACGCTCGCCGCAATGCGGGCAGAGGAAGAAGCTCATGTTCTCGACGATGCCCAGCACCGGCACCGAGACCTTGCGGAACATGTTCAGCCCTTTGCGCGCGTCGATCAGGGCGATGTCCTGCGGCGTCGAGACGATCACCGCGCCGGCCAGCGGCACGCGCTGCGCCATGGTGAGCTGGGCATCGCCGGTGCCGGGCGGCAGGTCGACCACCAGCACGTCCAGCTCGCCCCAGGCCACGTCGTAAAGCATCTGCTGCAGGGCGGAGATCACCATGGGGCCGCGCCAGATCATCGGCGTGTCCTCGCCGATCATGAAGCCGATCGACATGCAGGCGATGCCCCAGTTGACCGGCGGGATCAGCGTCTTGCCGTCCTTGCTGTCGGGCCGGCGGTTGATGCCCATCATGCGCGGGATCGACGGCCCGTAGATGTCGGCGTCGAGCAGCCCGACCTTGCGGCCGGCGGCGGCCAGGCCAAGCGCCAGGTTCACCGCCGTGGTCGACTTGCCGACGCCGCCCTTGCCCGAGGCAACGGCGATCACCTGCTTGACCCCGGGCACCGCCTGGCGGGCATTGCCCGCAGCGGTCGCGGCCGGCCGGGCCGGCTTTTGCGGCTGCCTGGCCTGGACCGCCCGTTCCGCCGTCAGCACCGCCGTCACCGACAGAACGCCGGGCAGGGCCGCGACGGCGCGCTCGGCCATCTGGCGCAGCGGCTCCAGGGCGGCGCCGCGGGCGGGGTCGACCTCGAGGGCGAAACGGACATGGCCCGCGCGCAGGGCCAGACCGCTGACCATGTTGCGGCTGACGATGTCGCTGTCGCCGTCGCGCACCGCGCGCAGGGCGTCGAGAATTGCCTGTTCCGTCGGTTCGGCCATCGATCTCACCGCAAAAGCTTGAAATACCAGCGTTTGCGCACGATATGGCCCGTTGGACCGGCACTGCGCAAGGGGCTTACGTGCGTTGCGCCCCGAGAACATCTGCCCTATACCCTGCTGACCATCCGAAACGATGGCCCGCAAGCGAAAAACGAGAACGGGAAGAGGCTTATGCCCTGGAATGACAAGTCTGGAGGCGGCGGACCATGGGGGTCCGGCGGCGGCAACGGTAACGGCCCGTGGGGTGGCGGCGGCAATTCCGGCGGTGGCGGCGGCAACCGCGGCGGCGGTGGCGGCTTCGGCGGCGGTCCGCGGCCCCCCGATCTCGAGGAGCTGCTGCGGCGCGGCCAGGATCGCATGCGCAACGTGCTGCCGGGCGGCTTCATGTCGCGCCGCGGCATCGTGCTGGTGGTGCTGGTGCTGATCGTCGCCTGGCTGGCCTCCGGCCTCTATCGCGTGCAGACCAACGAGCAGGGCCTGGAGCTGATCCTGGGTCAGTACCGGTCGACCACCGGCGAAGGCCTGAACTTCAACTGGCCGTCGCCGATCGGCGATGTCGAGGTCGTCAACGTCACCACCCAGCGCACCCTGCCGCTCGGCTACGAACCGGCGACCATGTCGGTGCGCAACATCAACGTCGCGGTCCAGCGCGAACGCGGTAGCCTGATGCTGACCACCGACGAGAACATCATCGACATCCAGTTCAACGTCGTGTGGATGGTGAAGAACGCCTTCGATTTCGCCTTCAACATCCGCAATCCGGAAGAGGCGGTGCGCTCGGCCGCCGAAGCGGCCATGCGCGAGGTCGTCGGCCGGACCGAACTGCAGGTGGCGCTGACGCAAGGCCGCGCGGCGATCGAAACCGCGACGGCGCAGCAGATCCAGCGCATTCTCGATTCCTACAAGTCGGGCATCCAGGTGCTGAACATCCAGCTTCTGCCGGTCAATCCGCCGGCTTCGGTCATCGCCGCCTTCAACGACGTGCAGGCCGCCCGCCAGGACAAGGACCGCGCCATCAACGAAGGCCAGGCCTATCGCAACGAGGTCATTCCCCGGGCCAAGGGCGAAGCCGAGCGCCTGGTGCAGCAGGGCGAGGCCTATCGCGCCGAAGTCGTCAATCGCGCCCAGGGCGACGCCCAGCGCTTCATCTCGGTCTACACGCAGTATGAGCAGGCCAAGGACGTCACGATGGAGCGCATCTACATCGAGACCATGGAGGAAGTGCTGCGCAACGTTAACAAGGTGCTGATCGACCGGTCGGCCGGCGGCTCGGGCGTGGTGCCCTACCTGCCGCTGCCCGCGCTGCGCACTGGGCCAGCGGCCAGCCCGTTGCAGGGTGGACAGCAGGGCGGACAGCAGGCCGCACCCCAGCTCGCGCCGCAGGGAGGCACGCGATGAAGAACTCCATCGCAACCGTGCTGATCATCGTCGTCGGCGTGCTGGTGCTGGTCGCCTACAGCTCCTTCTACATCGTCGATCCGCGCCAGCAGGCCATCGTGCGCCAGTTCGGCGAGATCAAGGGCGTGGAGACGGTGCCCGGCCTCAAGTTCAAGATGCCGCTGATCCAGGACGTGGTCTATTTCGACCGGCGCGTCCTCGACTTCGACGTGCCGAACGAGAGCTTCATTCTCGCCGACCAGAAGCGGCTCGAGGTCGACGCCTATGCCCGCGTGCGCATCATCGACCCGCTGCGCTTCTTCCAGTCGGTGCAGAGCGAGCAGGGCATGCGCGCCCGTCTCGGGCCGGTGATCCAGTCGGCGATCCGCCGCGCGCTGGGCGAGAGCGACCTGCAGCAGGTTCTGAGCACGCGGCGCGCCGAGCTGATGCGCGAGATCACCGAATCGGTGGATCGCGAAGGCCGCACCTTCGGTCTCGAGGTGCTCGACGTGCGCCTGAAGCGGGCCGACCTGCCGGTGGAGAATTCCGAAGCCGTCTATCGCCGCATGCAGACCCAGCGCGAACAGGAAGCGCGCCAGATCCGCGCCGAGGGTGGCGAGGAGAACCAGCGCATCCGCGCCAATGCCGATCGCGAGGTCGTGGTCATCCAGTCGGAAGCGCGCCGCCAGGCAGAGGTGGCGCGCGGCACCGGCGATGCCGAGGCGATCAAGGTCTACGCCGAGGCGTTCAACCGCGATCCGCAGTTCTTCGCCTTCTACCGCTCGATGGAAGCCTATCGCCAGGCGCTGGGACGGGGCGACACCACCATGGTCCTGTCGCCGGAAGCCAGCGAGTTCTTCCGCTTCTTCGGCACCGGCGAGAACGGCGCGCTGCCGACCACGCCGCGCCGCTGAGGGGCCGGGAACGTGCGCAAGAATGCGGGGCCGCCGGGACGATTGTTCCGGCGGCCCCGCCACATTTGGACCATATTTTCCGGATCAATTAACGTCGTCGGAGACCGGTTGTCGTCTGGGGGAAACAGGACGCCAATGCGGCGGGGACCGACCATTCGGAGGTACATCAGTGGGCATTGCGTTTGATCGCATCTGGACTGCCGTCGCCTCGGGGGAGAGCGCCGGACGCCGTAGCCATCCCTTCCGCCTCGCCGTTGCCGGCGGCTTCATCGTCAGCCTGTTCGCTGGCGCAGCCCTCGCCCGCGAGGCGCCATCCAGCTTCGCCGATCTGGCCGAGCGCCTGTCGCCGGCCGTGGTCAACGTCTCGACCACCCAGGCCAAGGGC
>JBBCJW010000012.1:0-35424 GCA_037190765.1 Alphaproteobacteria bacterium | reverse complement strand
CGCCCCCCCCCGCCCGCCGTCGCCGTCGTGCGCCTGCAGGGCGTGATCGCGCCCGCCGCCGGTTTCCGCGCCACGCTGTCGCTGGCCGGCCTGGCGGCGACGCTGCATCGTGCCTTCGCGCTGAAGGGCATCAAGGCGGTGGCCCTGCAGATCAACTCGCCGGGCGGCTCGCCGGTGCAGTCGGCCCTGATCGCCGCCCGCATCCGCGCGCTGGCCAGCGAGAAGAACCTGCCGGTCTATGCCTTCATCGAGGATGTCGGCGCCTCCGGCGGCTACTGGCTGGCCTGCGCCGCCGACGAAATCTATGCCGATGCCAGTTCGATCGTCGGCTCTATCGGCGTCATCTCCTCCAGCTTCGGGCTGGAGGATTTCATCGCCCGTCACGGCATCCAGCGCCGCGTCTACGCGGCGGGCGCGCACAAGGGGATGCTCGACCCCTTCCTGCCCGAGAATCCCGACGACGTCGCGCGGCTCAAGGCCATGCAGGCGGAGATCCACGAGAACTTCAAGGCCGAGGTACGCGCCCGGCGCGGGCGCAAGCTGAAGGGCGAGGAGGGCGAGCTGTTCAGCGGCGCCTTCTGGACCGGCGCCAGGGCGAAGGAACTGGGTCTGGTCGACGGGCTGGGCGATCTGCGCTCCATCATGCGCCTGCATTTCGGCCCACGGGTCAGCCTGAAGCTGGTCGGCGTGCAGCGCGGCTGGCTGCGCCGCCGCTTCCTGCGCAACGCTGCGCCCGGCGCCGGCCTTGCCGCCGCCTTGTCGGCTCCGGATGCGCCGCTGGCCGCCGGCATCGCCGACGGCGTGCTGCAGGCGATCGAGGAACGCGCCTGGTGGGGCCGCTACGGCTTGTGAGCTAACTTTTTTCGTAGCGGAAACCCAGCCGCAGCGAGACCTGGTAGTGGGCGATGCGGCCGTTCTCGATATGGCCGCGGGTTTCGGTGACCTCGAACCAGGCCAGATGCTTCAGCGTCTGCGAAGCGGTGCCGATCGCCTGCTGGATCGCATCCTCGACGCTTTTGGTCGAGGTGCCGACGATTTCGCTGATGGCGTAGACGTTGCTCATGGTCTTCCTTTCGCTGTCCGCTGCACAACGACGGCCGGGCGGCAAATGTTCCGGCTTGACCGGCCAAAGCGCCGGCTTCTACATGGCCGCATGGAAAAGCCCCCATGCTGAGTTTCGGCAAAATCCTGCTGCTGGCGGGCGTCGTGCTGGCCGTGATGGTGGTCTGGCGCTGGCTGAAGACCCGCGACGCCGCCCCCTCCGGCCGCCGCCAGGCCGGGCGGCGGGGGCGGGAGGCGCTGACCCAGGACATGGAGCCCTGCCCGGCTTGCGGCACCTTCGTGGCCGTCGGCACCGGCACCTGCGGCCGGCCGGAATGCCCGGCGACCCGGGGCAAAACCCGGGCCTAAGCGCCTTGACCCGACCGGGTGCGGGCTCCTATTTTGCCGCACCGCAAAAGCCTAAAAAATCGGCTGTCCCGCTCCGGCAAGGCCGATTCCAGAGAACCGCCCGAACCGGATCGCCATGGCCGCCAGCCCCGCCAAAGCCCCCAGTTTCCAGGAATTGATCCTGCGCCTGCAGACCTATTGGGCCCGGCAGGGCTGCGTCATCCTGCAGCCCTACGACGTGGAGATGGGCGCCGGCACTTTCCACCCGGCTACCACGCTCCGGGCGCTCGGAAGCAAGCCCTGGAAGGCGGCCTATGTGCAGCCCTCGCGCCGGCCCAAGGACGGCCGCTACGGCGAGAACCCGAACCGGCTGCAGCACTACTACCAGTTCCAGGTGATCCTGAAGCCCTCGCCGCCCGACATTCTCGAACTCTATCTGGGATCGCTGAAGGAACTGGGCATCGATTCCTCCCTGCACGATCTGCGCTTCGTCGAGGACGACTGGGAGAGCCCGACCTTGGGCGCCTGGGGCCTGGGCTGGGAAGTGTGGTGCGATGGCATGGAGGTGACGCAGTTCACCTATTTCCAGCAGGTCGGCGGCATCGAATGCTCGCTGGTGGCGGGCGAGATCACCTACGGGCTGGAGCGGCTCGCCATGTACATCCAGGGCAAGGAGCGGGTCTACGACCTCGACTTCAACGGCCAACCTCCTGGAAAAGGGGGTGTCACCTATGGCAACGTCTTCCTGCAGAACGAGCGCGAGCAGTCGGCCTATAATTTCGAGCGCGCCAACACCGAGAAGCTGTTCCAGCACTTCAAGGACGCCGAGGCCGAATGCCAGGCGCTGCTGGCGGCCGATCTGGCGCTGCCGGCCTACGACCAGTGCATCAAGGCCTCGCATAATTTCAACCTGCTCGACGCGCGCGGCGTGATCTCCGTCACCGAGCGGCAGGCCTATATCGGCCGCGTCCGCGCTTTGGCGAAAGCCTGTTGCGAAGCCTGGCTGAAGAGCCAGGGCGAGGCAGCGTAGCATGGCCGAGCTGCTTCTAGAGCTTCTCTCCGAGGAAATCCCCGCGCGCATGCAGGCGCGCGCCGCCGACGATCTGAAGCGTCTGGTCGGCGACGGGCTGAAGGCCGCCGGCCTCGACTTCGCCAGCGCCGAAGCCTTCGCCACGCCGCGCCGCCTGGCGCTGGTGGTCGAGGGGCTGCCGGTCAGCCAGCCCGACCTGCGCGAGGAGAAGAAGGGCCCGCGCGTCGGCTCGCCGGACAAGGCGATCGAGGGTTTCCTCAAGGGCGCCGGCCTCGCCTCCATCGACCAGGCCGAGAAGCGCGACACCGGCAAGGGCGAGTTCTATTTCGCCGTGATCGAGAAGAAGGGCGGCCGGACCGAAGACGTGCTGCCGGGCATCGTCCTGGCGGCGATGGTCGCCTTGCCGTGGCCGAAATCGATGAAATGGGGCGATGGCAATTTCCATTGGGTGCGTCCCCTTCAATCGATACTTGCGCTATTCGATGGCAAGATCATTCCGGTCAATGTTGTTAACGGAAAAGTTCCAGGAACGGTTGCTGATCGTATCATTGATTTTGGTAACTACACTGTGGGTCATCGCTTTCTGGCACCCGAGAAGTTCTTTGTATCTTCGTTTGCGGACTATCGTGAAAAGCTCAGGAAAGCCTACGTGATCCTTAATGCCGAGGAGCGCAAGGCGATCATCAAGGAAAAGGCGGCGGCGCTGGCCAAGGCCGAAGGCTTGACGGTGCGCGACGATATCGGCCTGCTGGACGAGGTCGCCGGCCTGGTTGAGTGGCCGGTGCCCTATCTCGGCCGGATCGACGAGGCGTTCATGGAAGTGCCGCAGGAAGTGCTCATCACCTCCATGCGCGCGCACCAGAAATATTTCGCCTGCCTGAAACCCGACGGCGCGCTGGCGCCGCGCTTCGTCGTCGTTGCCAACACCGAGACCGAGGATGGCGGCAGGATCGTCGTCGCCGGCAACGAGCGCGTGCTGCGCGCCCGCCTGTCGGATGCGCGCTTCTTCTGGGACCAGGACCGCAAGACCAGGCTGGCCGACCGCGTGCCGGCGCTGAAGGACATTGTGTTCCACGCCCGGTTGGGCACGGTGGCGGAAAAGGTCGACCGCATTCAGGCGCTGTCGAACGAATTGCTGCCTTTCGTGCCCGGCGCCGACGCCGATCTGGTGCGTTCGGCGGCGACCCTGTGCAAGGCCGATTTGGTCACGGGCATGGTGGGCGAATTCCCCGAGCTGCAAGGTATCATGGGCCGCTATTACGCCCTACACGAGCTGGAGAAGCGCGACGTGGCCGACGCCATCGCCGAGCACTACCGGCCGCTGGGCCCGGCCGATGTCGTGCCCGCCAAGCCGACCTCCATCGCCGTGGCCCTGGCCGACAAGATCGACACGCTGGTGGGTTTCTGGGCCATCGACGAGAAGCCGACCGGCTCGAAGGATCCCTTCGCGCTGCGCCGCGCCGCCCTGGGCGTGATCCGCATCGTGCTGGAGAACGGGCTGCGCCTGCCGCTGACGATTGCCTTCGATAAGGCTGTTTATCTTCATCGAAAGCGGCCGAGAGGCGACGGCTCAGCTTGGATGACTGTCCAGAGGAAGCGCAACGGCGTTCTAAGAGAGGCATTTTCTTGGGAGATGCTCGATTTTCTCGCTGACCGCCTGAAAGTGCATCTGCGCGAGCAGGGGGTGCGGCACGATCTGGTCTCGGCCGTCTTCGCGCTGGGCAACGAGGACGATCTGGTGCGCCTGATGGCGCGGGTGAAAGCGCTGCAGGAATTCCTCGCCACCGACAACGGCAAGAACCTGCTGGTGGCCTATAATCGCGCCGCCAACATCGTGCGCGCCGAGGAACGCAAGGACAAGAAGGCCTATGCCGGCGCGCCCGATGCCGCCCTGTTCGGCCAGGACGAGGAGAAGGCGGTGGCGGCCGCCCTTGAGGCGGCCATGCCCAAGGTCGACAAGGCGCTGGCAACGGAGGATTTCGTCGCCGCCATGGCCGCACTGGCGGGGTTGCGCGCGCCGCTGGATGCGTTTTTCGACAAGGTTACGGTCAATGCCGAGGACGCGGCGTTGCGGACCAACCGGTTGAATCTGCTGACGCGGATTCGTTCGGCCATGGATCGGGTGGCCGATTTCTCGAAGATCGAAGGGTAGAACATGGCGAAGTGGGTATACGGCTTCGGAGACGGCAAGGCGGAAGGCCGGGCCGACATGCGCAACCTGCTGGGCGGCAAGGGCGGCAATCTGGCCGAGATGTCCAGCCTCGGCCTGCCGGTGCCGCCGGGCTTCACCATCACCACCGAAGTCTGCACCCATTACTACGCCAACGATCGCAAATACCCGGCCGAACTCGAAGCCCAGGTGAACGAGGCGCTGGCGGCGGTCGAGAAGAGCATCGGCGCCAGGTTCGGCGACGCCGCCAACCCGCTGCTGGTCTCGGTGCGCTCCGGCGCGCGCGCCTCGATGCCGGGCATGATGGACACGGTGCTGAATCTGGGCCTCAACGACGTCACGGTCGAGGGCCTGGCCAAGCGCGCCGGCGATCCGCGCTTCGCCTACGATTCCTACCGCCGCTTCATCCAGATGTATTCCGGCGTCGTGCTGGGCATCGACCACCACCATTTCGAGGAAATCCTCGAACTGGCCAAGGAAGACGCCGGCGTCAAGCTCGACACCGAGCTGAAGGCGGAGAACTGGAAGCAGGTCATCGTCCAGTACAAGAAGAAGGTCGAGAAGAAGCTGGGCAAGCCCTTCCCGCAGGACGTGCGCGAGCAGCTGTGGGGCTCGATCGGCGCGGTGTTCTCCTCGTGGATGAACCAGCGCGCCATCACCTATCGCCGCCTGCACAACATTCCCGAAAGCTGGGGCACGGCGGTCAACGTGCAGGCCATGGTGTTCGGCAACATGGGCGAGGACTGCGCCACCGGCGTCGCCTTCACCCGTGATCCCTCGACCGGCGAGAACCTGTTCTACGGCGAGTATCTCGTCAATGCGCAGGGCGAGGACGTGGTGGCCGGCATCCGCACGCCGCAGAACCTCACCGTCGTGGCCAAGCAGAAGCAGGGCTCCAAGGCTCCGGCCATGGAAGAGGTGATGCCGGAAGTCTTCAGGCAGCTCGCCGGCGTGCGCGAGACGCTGGAGAAGCACTATCGCGACATGCAGGACATCGAGTTCACCGTGCAGCAGGGCAAGCTCTATATGCTGCAGACCCGCAACGGCAAGCGCACCGCCAAGGCAGCACTCAAGGTCGCCTGCGACATGGTGCGCGAAGGGCTGATCGACCACAAGGAAGCGGTGGCGCGCGTTTCGCCCGCCTCGCTCGACCAGCTCCTGCATCCGACCCTCGATCCCAAGGCCCAGCGCCAGGTCATCGCCCGCGGCTTGCCGGCCTCGCCCGGTGCCGCTTCCGGCGTTGTGGTGTTCACCGCCGACGAGGCGGAGAAGCGGGCGCAAAAGGGCGACAAGGTCATCCTGGTGCGCCGCGAGACCAGCCCCGAGGACATTCACGGCATGCACGCCGCCCAGGGCATCCTGACCTCGACCGGCGGCATGACCAGCCATGCCGCGGTGGTGGCGCGCGGCATGGGCCGTCCCTGCGTCGCCGGTGCGGGCGACGTGCGCATCGACGCCAATGCCGGCACGCTCTCGGTGCGGGGCACCACGGTGAAGACCGGCGAGACCATCACGCTGGACGGCTCGACCGGCGAGATCATGCTGGGCGTGGTGCCGACCATCCAGCCGGAGCTGTCGGGCGATTTCGCCGAGCTGATGGAATGGGCCGACCGGATCCGCACCCTGAAGGTGCGCACCAATGCCGAGACGCCGGCCGATGCGGCGCAGGCGCGCAAGTTCGGCGCCGAGGGCATCGGCCTGTGCCGCACCGAGCACATGTTCTTTGACGAGGAGCGCATCGTGGCGGTGCGCGAGATGATCCTGTCCGACGACGAGGCCGGCCGCCGCAAGGCGCTGGCCCGCATCCAGCCCATGCAGCGGCAGGATTTCGTCGAGCTGTTCAGGATCATGGCCGGGCAGCCGGTCACCATCCGCCTGCTCGATCCGCCGCTGCACGAATTCCTGCCGCGCACCGACGCGGAGATGGATGGGGTGGCGAAGGCGATCGGCGTGTCGGCGGCGGAAGTCCAGGCCCGGGCCGCCAAGCTGCACGAGTTCAACCCGATGCTGGGCCATCGCGGCGTGCGCCTGGGCATTTCCTATCCGGAAATCTACGAGATGCAGGCTCGCGCCATTTTCGAGGCCATGGCCGAGATCGTGAAGGGCGGCGGCCAGCCGGTGGAGGCGGAGATCATGATCCCGCTGGTCGCCACCAAGCGCGAGCTGGACCTGATGAAGGAGGTGGTCGACCGCGTCGCCGGCGAGGTCAGCGCCGCCTCGGGCGTGAAGCTGCCCTATCTGGTCGGCACCATGATCGAGCTGCCGCGCGCCGCGCTGCGCGCCGGCGAGATCGCCGAGACCGCCGAGTTCTTCTCCTTCGGCACCAACGATCTGACCCAGACCACTTTCGGCCTGTCGCGCGACGACAGCGCCTCGTTCCTGGAGAAGTACCAGCAGCGCGGCATTTTCGAGCACGATCCCTTCGTCAGCCTCGACGTCGAGGGCGTCGGCGAGCTGGTGCAGATCGCCGCCGAGCGCGGCCGCCAGACCCGCGCCAAGCTGAAGCTGGGCATCTGCGGCGAGCATGGCGGCGATCCGGCCTCGATCTTCTTCTGCCATAGCGCCGGGCTCGACTACGTCTCCTGCTCGCCCTTCCGCGTGCCGATCGCGCGCCTGGCGGCGGCGCAGGCCGCGCTGGGCATCTCGCCGCGCGGCGACTGATATGGGCCACACCCCGTCGTCTCTCGCTGCGGTGAAGGACGGCGGCAAGCCCGCTCTGGCCGCTTCCCTGGCCCGCCTTGAGCGCGCGCCCCACGATCCGGCCACCATCGCGCTGTTGGGCGAGGCCTATGCCGCGCCCAAGGCGCATGTGCTGGGCATCACCGGTCCGCCCGGCGTCGGCAAGTCGACCCTGCTTTCCGCCCTGATCAAGGCCTGGCGCCAGCGCGGCCGCAGCATCGGCGTCATCGCCGTCGATCCCTCCTCGCGGCGCACCGGCGGCGCCCTGCTGGGCGACCGCACCCGCATCGTCACCGATCCCGACGATAGCGGCGTCTTCATCCGTTCCATGGCGGCGCGCGACCGGTTGGGGGGGCTGGCGGAATTGACCTTTCCCGCCATGGTGCTGATGCGGGCGGTGTTCGACATCGTCATCGTCGAAACGGTGGGCGTCGGCCAGTCGGAGACTGACGTGGTGGCGGTGGCCGACACGGTGCTGTTCTGCGTCCAGCCCGGCTCCGGCGATTCGCTGCAGTTCATGAAGGCGGGCATCGCCGAAATCCCGCATCTGATCGCCGTCACCAAGGCCGATCTCGGCGCCCCGGCGGAGCGGGCGCGGGCCGATGTCGAAGGCGCGCTGTCGCTGGCGGAGGGCAATGGCGCGGACTGGGCGCTGCAGGTGCTGCTGGTGTCGGCCTGCAGCGGTGCGGGCATTGAAGCGCTGATCGACGGCGTCGAGGCGCATCGCGCTTTCCTGGCGCAGCAGTCGCGCGGCGAGATCCAGCGCCTGCGCCAGGCCGAGACCTGGCTGGAGGATTGGCTGCGGGCCCAGTTCGGCCGCCAGGGCCTGATGCGGGCCGGACCGATTACGCTGCAGCCGCGCCAGTCGCCGTTCGCGCGTGCGTCGGCGATTGCGCAACGCCTGCGCGGCTGACAAGCTGGACAGAAATCGGGGGGTAACATGGCCGAGCAGGCGCACAGGCTGGCGGTGCTGATCGATGCGGACAACGCCTCGGCGGCGATCGTCGACGATCTGCTGGCGGAGATCGCCAAGCTGGGCACCGCCAGCGTCAAGCGCATCTACGGCGATTTCACCTCGGGGCGGCTGGCGGCGTGGAACGCGCGCATCCTGGAGCATTCGATCCAGCAGGTGCAGCAGCCCAGCTTCACCACCGGCAAGAACGCCTCCGACATCGCCCTGGTGATCGACGCCATGGACCTGCTGCATTCCAAGCGCTTCACCGGCTTCTGCCTGGTGTCGAGCGACAGCGACTTCACCCGCCTGGCCATGCGCCTGCGCGAGGAAGGCGTCACCGTCTACGGGTTCGGCGAGAAGAAGACGCCGCGCGCCTTCGTCGCCGCCTGCGACAAGTTCATCTATACCGAAATCCTGCGGCCGCCGGCCAAACGCGCTGTCGGTATGACCCGCGCTCCGGCCCGCGCTCCGGCCAGGGCGAAGGCCAAACCGGCGGCCCAGCCGCCGGCGCCGCCGGTATCGCCGGGAATCGCCGCCCCGCCGTTCGATATGCTGCGCGACGCCGTCGACTCTTCGACCGACGATACCGGCTGGGCGCATCTGGGCCAGGTCGGGCGGGTGCTGAACAACCGCCTGCCCGATTTCGACGCCCGCAATTTCGGCTATCGCAGCATCGGCGCCATGCTGGAGGCGCTGGACGGGTTCGAGATCCGCCGCCAGGGCGGGCCGGGCCAGCAGCAAAGCGTTTACGTCAGAACAAAACCGGGAGTGTAACGACCATGCATCCGACCGATGGCAGCTGCATCTTTTGCAAGATCGTCGCCGGCCAGATCCCCTGCTTCAAGCTTTACGAGGACGAGGACACCATCGCCTTCATGGACATCAACCCGGTCAATGACGGGCACGCGCTGGCGGTCGCCAAGGGGCACTATCCCAACATCCACGACATTCCCGCCGAGGTGCTGGGCAAGGTGGCGGCGACCGCGCAGCGCGTCGCCAAGGCGCAGCATGCGGCACTGGCGCCCAGCGGCATCAACCTGATGCAGGCCAACGGGCCGGGCGCGGGCCAGACCGTGTTCCACCTGCATTTCCACGTCCTGCCGCGCACGGCCCAGGACAGCGAGCTGAAGGTCAACTGGGGCCACAATCCGGGCGACATGGCCCATATCAAATCCGTGTACGAGAAGATGCTGAAGGCGATGTGAAGAAGGCCGTCGCAACGCGCGATGTCCTCATCCGCCACCGTACGATGCCCTCATCCTGAGCCCGTCGAAGGATGAGTTACAGGCGAGGTGCGTGAACCTCATGCTTCGACGGGCTCAGCATGAGGACCTTGGTCGGGTTGACGGCTGGCCTCAGGAAGCTTCCGGCAGTCTGACCCAGGCCGGTACATGCGCCGTCAGCTTGGCGGCGCCGGCGGTCAGCGGGCCGTTGTGCTTGGCGGCCTCGACCAGCTCCAGCCGCAGCAGCGCCAGTGCATGCCCGTCGCGACCCGAGCGCATCTCGCCGGCTTCCTTCTCGCCCAGCATCACCGGCGTGCCCGGGGCCGGCATCTCGCCCTCGACCGTGACCGGCAGCAGCCGCTTGCGCACCAGACCGCGATACTTGGTGCGGGCGGTCAGCTCCTGGCCCATGTAGCAGCCCTTCTTCCAGTCGACGCCGTTGAGTTCGTCGAAGCCGCTTTCCAGCAGGAAGGCCTTTTCCACCGGCAGGTCGCGGCTGCCGTCCGGCACGCCCAGCGCCAGGCGGTGGATGTCCCAGGCCGCCTGGTCGGCCTGGGTCAGCCCGGCCAGCGACAAGGTCGCCGCCGCCGTGCCCGCCGGCAGGATGGCGCGGCAGCCCATGGCGCCCAGCCGCGGATCGACATAGACCATGCCCTCGGCCAGCGCCGCCGCACTGCCCGCTTCGGGCGGCAGCTGCAGCGCTGTGCGCGCATCCTCGCCCCAGATCACCGCCACGTCCCAGCGGTCCGACTGGTCCTCCAGCGTCACCTTCGAGCGCAGCCGGAACATCGACAGTTTCTTCTGCAGTTCGGGCAGGCGGGCCCGCTCGGCGTCGATCAGCAGGGTCTCGCCGATCTCGACCACGAAGAAATCGTGCAGGTAGCGGCCCTGCGGCGTCAGCAGCGCGGCATGGATGGCCTTGGTCGCCGAAATCTTCTCGACGTCGTTGGTGATCAGGCCCTGCAAAAAGGTCCGCCGGTCTGGTCCGCCGACCGCCAGCACGCCCCGCCCGCCCGCCAGAAAGAAATGCGCTTCCGCCATTGCCGCCTCGTTATCCACCCCAAGAGTTGGGGCAGGTTTGCGCTGTTGGCAAGTGTACCTTGCTGGTCGCCGTGGCGGTGGTAGAAATAGGCATGGCAGAGACCTTTGACCTTATCCTGCGTGGGGGCATGGCCCTCACCCCCAATGGCCGCGAAGAGATCGATATCGGCATCCGCGGTGGCCGGATCGCCGCCCTGGGGGCGCTGGGCACGGCCTCGGCGCTCGAGAGCGTCGCCTGCAAGGGGCTGCACGTGCTGCCCGGGGTCATCGACACCCAGGTGCATTTCCGCGAACCGGGGCTGGAGCACAAGGAAGACCTGGAATCGGGCACGCGCGGGGCGGTACTGGGCGGCGTGACCGGCGTCTTCGAGATGCCCAACACCAAGCCCTCGACCCTGACCACCGAGGATTTCCAGGAGAAGATGCGCCGAGCCAAGGGCCGGGCCTGGTGCGATTACGCCTTCTATATCGGCGGGGCGGCGGAGAACGTCATGGAGCTGGCGCGGCTGGAGCGGCTGCCGGGCTGTTGCGGCGTGAAGGTGTTCATGGGCGCCTCGACCGGCACCTTGCTGGTGCCTGACGATGCCACGCTCGACGCCATCCTGAAGAATTCGTATCGCCGCATGGCCGTGCATTGCGAGGACGAGGCGCGCATGAACGAGCGCAAGCCGATGACCCGCGCGCCCGGCGCCACCGCCCATCTGCACCCCGAATGGCGCGACGCGCAGTCGGCACTGCTGGCGACCCAGCGCCTGCTGGGACTGGCGCGCAAGCGGGGCCGGCGGGTGCATGTGCTGCACGTGACCACGGCCGAGGAGATGGTGTTCCTGCGCGACCACAAGGACATCGCCTCGGTCGAGACCACGCCGCAGCACCTGACCCTGGCCGCACCCGACTGTTACGACCGGCTGGGCACCCTGGCGCAGATGAACCCGCCGATCCGCGATGCGCGCCACCGCGAAGGCCTGTGGCAGGGGGTGCGCGACGGCATCGTCGACGTCATCGGCTCCGACCACGCCCCGCACACGCTGGAGGAGAAGGCCAAGCCCTATCCCGACTCGCCCTCGGGCATGACCGGCGTGCAGACGCTGGTGCCGCTGCTGCTCGATCACGTCAATGCCGGGCGGCTGAGCCTGGAGCGCTTCGTCGATCTGACCTCGGCCGGGGCGGCGCGCCTCTTCAATCTCGCCGGCAAAGGCCGCATCGCGCTGGGCTACGACGCCGATTTCACCCTGGTCGATCTCAAGGCGCGCCGGCGCATCGAGAACAAATGGATTGCCAGCAAGGCCGGCTGGACGCCCTATGACGGCATGCAGGTGACCGGCTGGCCGACCGCCACCATCATTCGCGGCAATGTGGTGATGCGGGATGATCAGCTGGTGGCGACGCCGAAAGGCGAGCCGATCAGGTTTCAGGAAACAATGCCGAAGGAGGACGCGTAAATCATGACCGGAACGTTTTGGGCGCTCGTGCTGGAGCAGGGCGCGGACAAGAAGCTGACCAGCTCGATTCAGGAATTGCCGGAGGACCGGCTGCCGGCCGGCGACGTGACGGTCAAGGTCGACTACTCGACGGTGAACTACAAGGACGGGCTGATCGTCACCACCGGCGGGCGGCTGGTGCGGACCTGGCCGCATGTCGGCGGCATCGACCTGGCCGGTACGGTGGAGAAATCCGACAGCCCCGGCTTCAAGCCGGGCGACAAGGTGCTGGTCAACGGCTATCGCCTGGGCGAGCTGTTCTGGGGCGGCTATGCCACCAAGGCGCGGCTGAAGGCCGAGCATCTGGTGCGGGTTCCGGCCGCGATTTCCACCAAGCGCGCCATGGCGATCGGCACAGCGGGCTACACCTCGATGCTGTGCGTGCTGGCGCTGGAGAAGCACGGCATCAGGCCGGCGGACGGCGAGATCCTGGTGACCGGCGCGGCCGGCGGCGTCGGCTCGGTCGCCATCGCCATCCTGAAGAAGCTGGGCTACGAGGCTGTGGCCGCCACCGGCCGGCCGCAGGAGGCCGACTACCTGAAAGGCCTGGGCGCGGCCTCGATCATCGAGCGCAAGGAGCTGACGGAAGCCTCCGACGCCCCGCTGCTGTCGGAGCGCTATGCCGGCGTGGTCGATACGGTGTCGGGCGTCATGCTGGCCCGCGCCCTGGCGCAGATCAAGTACAGGGGCGCGGCGGCGGTCTGCGGCCTGGCCGGCGGCGCCACCTATCCGGGCAGCATCGTGCCCTTCCTGCTGCGCGGCATCACCATGTACGGCATCGATTCGGTGATGCTGCCGATGCAGCCGCGCCAGGAGGCGTGGGACCGTCTCGCCACCGACTTGCCGCTCGACAAGCTCGATGCCATGACCGTGGACGCGACCCTGGGCGACGTGCCGCAGCTTGCCGTCGACATCCTCAAGGGCAAGGTGCGCGGGCGCGTCGTGGTCGACGTCAACCGCTAAGCCGGGCGGGCGCCGACCATGAGCGCGCGCCTGCCGCCGCTGGGCGCCATCGAGGCGTTCGTCACGGCCGCGCGCACCGGCAGCCTCACCGCCGCCGCCACGGAACTGAACCTGACCACCTCGGCCGTCAGCCGGCGCGTCGCCGCGCTCGAACACGCGGTCGGCGCGCCGCTGTTCCATCGCCTCAACCGCTCCCTGCAGCTCACCTCGGCCGGCCAGAAATACCTGGCCGCGGTCGAGCCGGCGCTGGCGCAGCTCTCGGCGGCGGGCGCGGTGCTGCGCAGCCATGGCCCGCGCAAGCGGCTGCGGCTGAATCTGCTGCCGTCCTTCGCCTCGCTGTGGCTGATGCCGCGCCTGGCCGAATTCAACGCCCGGCACCCCAATATCGACCTGGAGATCGTCACCGGCGCACAGGCTGTCGATTTCAACAGCGAGCGGGTCGACGCCGCGGTGCGCATCGGCACCGGCGACTGGCAGGGCGTGGCGGTCGAGAAGCTGCTGCCGATGCGCTGCCGGCCGGTCTGTTCGCCCGCCCTGCTGCAGGGCCGCAAGGCTTTGCGCACCCCGGACGATCTGCGCCACCACAAGCTGCTGTCGCTGATGCAGCCGCGCGGCTTGTGGCGGCAATGGATCGCCGCTGCCGGCGTCGAGCCGTTCAGGCATATCGGCGGCTCGCGCTTCGATTCGGTGCAGATGCTCTACGAAGCCGCCGCCAACGGGCTGGGCGTCGGCATCGCCTTCGACGCGCTGGCCGATCCCTTCCTGCGCGACGGGCGGCTGGTGGCGCCGTTCGAACAGACGCTCGACATCCCTTACGCCTATTACCTGCTCTATCGCCGCCGCGATGTCGGCGACAAGGCGCTGTCTATTTTCCGCCGCTGGCTGAAGGAGCAGTTGCCTTCAGCGTGACTGCGGCTGGTTTGCGCTTTGTGCAAGGGAAGTTGTCGGGATTGCGCTGGCGGTCCCGTGCCGTGGGTTCAGGATGGCGGGCATGGACGACATACCCGAAGGCTACCGCCCGCTGCCGCGCAGCAGCAACTTCCTGCAGATGGTCGGGCCGCTGTTCTGCAAGCCAGAGGGCGAGAGCCTGGTGCTGGGTCTGCGGATCGAGGCGCGGCACGCCAACAGCCGCGGCATCGCCCATGGCGGGTTGCTGACGACACTCGCCGACCTGGCGCTGGGTTACAATTGCGCCCGCATGGCCGGGCCGGACCAGCATCTGGCGACGGTCTCGATCACCATCGACTTCGCCTCGACGGCCGCGGTCGGCAACTGGCTCGCCGCCCATACCGACGTGCAGCAGACCGGCAAGCGGCTGGGCTTCGCCAACTGCTACCTGACGGTGGGCGAGCGGCGCATCGCGCGCGCCAGCGGCATCTTCTCGGTGATCGCGCGCCAGGCGGCGTGAGAGAACGTAATACCCGCTCTCTTTCCGTCATGTCGAGCCCCTTCGACAAGCTCAGGAGCGAGACATCTTCCCCTGCGCGCCGCGCGGTCAATCCGCGCCGCTCAAGCTGAACAGATCGGCGAGGATTCCTCGCTGCGCTCGGAATGACGAAAGAAAAGTCTACCGCTTCCGCCACGCCTGCGCCTTGCGCAGGATCAGGAACGAGACGCCCTCGTGCGCCAGACGCAGCGTCGCCGAGGTGTAGACGATCATCATCGCCATCGCCGCCGCCGGGGCGATGTCGCCGGCATCGTCCATGTTCAGCACCGCGATCGAGGCCAGGGCGGTGTCCGGCGCGTAGAGGAAGACGACGGCCGAGGCGGTGGTCATGGCGTTGAGGAACAGGTAGATACCGATGTCGAGCAGGGCGGGGCTGCACACCGGCAGGGTGACGCGGGTGAAGGTGACGTAGAACGGCACTTTCAGCGACTGCGACACCGATTCGAACTCGTGGTCGAGCTGCTTCAGCGCCGTCGCCGCCGTCAGGTGCGGCACGGTGTAGAAATGCGCCACCGTGTTCAGCACCAGGATCGCCATGGTGCCGTAGAGGAAGCCCAGCGGGTTGCCCGGGTAGTTGAAGAAGAAGATGTAGCCCAGGCCCAGCGCCAGGCCCGGCACCGCCATCGGCAGCACGGCGGCGAACTGCACCAGCCCGCGCAGCGCGTGCAGTCCGCGCATCTTCTCCACCATGTAGGCGCCGGCGAAGATGAAGAAGGTGCCGACCACCGCCACCCACAGGCCCAGTTCGATGGAGTTGTAGTAGGCGGCCCAGCCGCCGCCGTCCATCAGGTCGAAGCGGTAATTGTCCAGCGTCAGCGTCAGGTTGTAGGGCCACAGCTTGATGAAGGAGGCGGCCCCGGCCATGCCGATGATGCCGGCGATCGCCACCGACACCAGCATGCAGAACAGCAGGAAGCCCCAGTCCCGCACCGGCTTCGGCTTGGGCGCGTAGGGCACGGCGCGGGCGGAAAGCTGGGCGATCTGCTTGCGCGCCACCAGCCGGTCGACCGCGAAGGCCAGCACCGCCGGCGCCAGCAGCACGATGGCGACCACCGCGCCCATCTCGAAGTTCTGCTGGCCGATGACCTGCTTGTAGATGTCGGTGGCCAGCACGTTGAAGCGCCCGCCGATCACCTTGGGCACGCCGAAATCGGTGATGGTCAGGGTGAAGACCACGAAGATGGCGCTGATCAGCCCGTACTTGGCGCCGGGCAGGGTGACGGTGAAGAAGGTGCGGATGCGGCTGGCGCCCAGCGACTCGGCGGCCTCGTAGAGCCGCGCGTCGGTCAGCGACAGGGCGGTGATCAGGATCATCAGCGCGTGCGGGAAGGTGTAGAACACCTCGCCGATGACGATGCCGATAGGCCCGTAGATCGAGGCGCCGAACAGCCATTCCTTCAGCATGCCCTGGTTGCCGAACAGGTAGATCAGCGAGATGCCCGGCAATAGCGACGGCGCCAGGATCGGGATCTGGGCGATAGCGCGGAAGAGGCGCGCCAGCGGCATGCAGGTGCGGGTCAGCGCATAGGCGAACAGGAAAGCCAGCGTGACGCAGATGACGGTGGTGACGGCGGCGACGAACAGGCTGTTCCACAGCGAGCTGAACAGGGCCGGCGTCGAGAAATAGGTGACGAAATTGGCCAGCCCGACGAAGTCGCCGCGATCGGTGAAGCTTCTGATCAGCAGCGCCCCCAGCGGCACCACGAAGAAGATCGCCAGGAACAGGGCGATCGCCAGCAGCACCAGCACGGCGATCCAGCGATCGTCGCGGGCCTTCGCCTGCGGGTGCGGGGTTTCGGCGGCGACGGCGCGCATGCGTCAGGCCGCCGGGTAGACGACCAGCCGGTCCGGCGGCAGGCGCACCGGCAGCGCATGGCCGGGCGCCAGGCCCAGGTCGCGCACCGCGTTGATCGAGAAATCCGCCTTCAGCTCGGCTGTATCGCCCAGCCCGCTGGAAAGCGTGGCGCGGCAGAACGCGCCCAGGAATTCCATTTCGACGATGCGCGCCTGGATCACGTTGCTGGCGCCGGGCGGCAGGTTGCGTACCACGATGTCCTCGGGCCTGATCGCCACGGTCACGTCGGCGCCGTGCAGGAAGCCGTGGCCGTCGGCGCTGGCCAGGTCGATGGCGCCGCAGCGCACCAGGCCTTCGCCGGCCGACTTGCCGCCGAAGAAGTTCATGGCGCCGACGAAATTGGCGACGAAGACCGAAGCGGGATGGCGGTAGATTTCCTGCGGCGTGCCGATCTGCTCGATCACGCCATGATTCATCACCACGATGCGGTCGGCCATGGTCAGCGCCTCTTCCTGGTCGTGCGTCACCATGATGGTGGTGACGTTCAGCCGCCGCTGCAGCTCGCGGATCTCGCGCCGCAGATGGATGCGCACCCGCGCGTCCAGCGCCGACAGCGGCTCGTCCAGCAGCAGCAGGCCGGGCGAGGGCGCCAGCGCGCGGGCCAGGGCGACGCGCTGCTGCTGGCCGCCGGAGAGCTGGGCGGGGAATTTCGGTCCCGAATCGGGCAGGCCGATCAAGTGCAGCAGCTCGTCGACCCGCTTCCTGCGGCTGGCGCGGTCCATGCCGCGCAGCCCGTAGGCGATATTGCTGTCGACGGTGAGGTTGGGAAACAGCGCATAGGACTGGAACACGATGCCGAAATCGCGCTGCGCCGGCGGCAGGTTGGAGATCTCGCGCCCGGCCTGCACGATCGAGCCGGCGGTCTGGCGGTCGAGCCCGGCGATGGCGCGCAGCAGCGTGGTTTTGCCGCAGCCGGAGGGGCCGAGAAAGACGACGAATTCGCCCCGCTCGATGGAGAGCGAAATGTCGCGCAGCGCGACGAACTCGCCGAAGCGTTTCTCCAGATCGCGCACCTGGAGATAGGAGGCGCCATTTTCAACTGTCACTGCAATCCCCGCCTTGCCGCAACATGAAACCGGGCGATCCTTGCGGGATCGCCCGGGCTTTGTCGAGCCGGCCGGCTACTTCGCCTCGGTCTTGCTGTCGTAGCGCTTGCTCCATTCGGCCAGGATGCGCTCGCGGTTCTTGGCCATCCAGTCGAAGTCCACGTTGGCCAGCCTCGACTCCAGGTCGTTGGGCAGGTGCGGCAGCGGCTGCGCCTGGCCCGCCACCGCCAGGATGGCGAAATTGGCCGAGTATTGCTGCATGGCGTTGGGCGTGATCGACCAGTCGGCCAGCTTCTTGGCCGCCGCCATGTTCTTGCTGCCCTTCATCAGCGCGGCCGCCTCGACATCCCAGCCCAGCCCTTCGCTGGGCCAGATCAGCTCGACCGGCGCGCCCTTCTTCTTCACGTCCGAACCGCGGAAGTCGAAGGACAGGCCGAGCGCGTATTCGCCCGCACCGGCCTGGCGGCAGGGCTTGGAGCCGGAATGGGTGTAGGAGGCGATGTTGGCGTGCAGCGCGTCCATGTATTTCCAGCCGGCATCCTCGCCCATCAATTGCAGCCAGGCCGAGACGACCAGAAAGCCGGTGCCGGAGGAGGCCGGGTTGGGCATGGCGATCTGGCCGCGATAGGCCGGATCGGTCAGGTCCTTCCACGAGGTCGGCGCCTTGAGGTTCTTCTTGCCGCCTTCGACGGTGTTGAAGCACAGCACCGAGGAATAGACGTCGAGGCCGACCCAGTCGGGCGGATTCTTGCTGTCCCTGAATTTCGCCGTGACCTTGTCGAGGCCGGCCGGGGCGTAGGGCTCGATCATGCCTTCGCTGGCCAGCAGCGCCAGCGAGGAGGCGGCCACGCCCCAGACGATGTCGGCGCGCGGGTTGTTCTTCTCGGCCAGCAGCTTGGCGGTGATGACGCCGGTGGAGTCGCGCACGAACACCAGCTCGATGTCCTTCACATCCTTCTCGAACGCTTCCTTGTAGGCCTTGAGCTGGTCCGACTCGAGCGCGGTGTAGACGGTCAGCTTGGTCTGCGCCTGGGCCGTTGCGGCCAGCGCGACGCCGGCGGCAGCCAGCAGCCCGGCGCGCCAGAGATTGCGAAACGTCATGATGGTGAAGCTCCCTCGTTTGATGCGTTCGTCTGCCTGTTCCGAAAGCGAGGGCTGATGCCAGGCCGCGGCGGATCGACTGCTACGCGATCTTCGCCCGACGAAATCCCCATTTCCCCTGCGTGCCTCCGGCTCCCCCGCAAGGGGTAGCATTCGATTGTTACAGAAATCCTGCAGGCGGTGGAGTCGGCAATGACGAAAAAGCGGTCGTTGCGCGCAACTGGCGATTTATTGCCCAGCCTGCCTAGCCTGTTGGCGCGATTTGCACTTTCGCTGGGCTGGAACGATTCCAGTTCAGCGCCGCCTCGATCAAGGGACGGAAATATTCGAGGTCCGGCGTCGTCATCCCGACGATCTTGCCCTGTTCGTCCCATTGCCGCAGGCGGATCGCGGCCTCGGCATGGGGGCTGGCCTCGAACGCCGCCGCTTCCGGCGCCGCCATCGGCCCGCCCTGCAGCGCCAGGCTGCGCACCGAGGCCGGCGACAGCCGGTCGAAATAAGCCGGATCGATCGCGCACAGATAGCGCTTGGCGGCGACGTGCAGGCGCACCGGCTCGCTCACCTCGGGTCCGAAGTGGCGGGCCAGGAAATCCGCCCCGCTCTGCTCGTGCCTGGCGTCGATGCCGCGCGCGGCGGCATGCTCGCCATCGGCCAGGATGTGGCCGACATCGTGCAGCAGCGTCGCCACGATCAGGCTGTCCGCCGCACCGGCCTGCTCGGCGAAATGGGCGCATTGCAGGGCGTGCTCGAGCTGGCTGACCCGCTCGCCGCTGTAGAGATCGTCGTTGCCCCGCGCCAGCAGGGCCAGAATCGCGTCGGTGGTGCTCATCCGGCCTGCAAATCCCGCCTTTCTGCCCGGCGTCCGCCGTATTCCGCCGGCTTCGGCCGCCATGCTACTGTGACGGGCGTTGGCTGGAAACAGCGGTTGTGTTTCCGAGAAAGGACAATGGCATGAACTCCCCCACCCCCCGGCAGGCCATGACCGTCGAAGTGCCGAACAATCTGGAAGCCTTCTGGATGCCGTTCTCGGCCAACCGCCAGTTCAAGAAGAACCCGCGCCTCCTGGTCGGCGCCAAGGACATGCATTATTTCAGCCATGACGGGCGCAAGATCCTGGACGGCGCGGCGGGCCTGTGGTGCGTCAATGCCGGCCACGGGCGGCGGCGCATCGTCGAGGCGGTGCAGCGGCAGGTGGCCGAGATGGACTACGCGCCGCCGTTCCAGATGGGCCACCCCAAGGCCTTCGAGCTGGCCGCGCGGCTGGCGGCCATGCTGCCGGGCGATCTCGACCACGTCTTCTACACCAATTCCGGCTCGGAGGCGGTCGACACGGCGCTGAAGATCGCGCTGGCCTACCACCGCGCCCGCGGCGAAGGCCAGCGCACCCGCCTGATCGGCCGCGAGCGCGGCTATCACGGCGTCGGCTTCGGCGGCATCTCGGTCGGCGGGATCGTCTCCAACCGCAAGGTGTTCGGCCCCATGCTGGCCGGCGTCGACCACCTGCCGCACACGCATCTGCCGGACAAGAACCGCTTCGTGCGCGGCCAGCCCGAGCATGGCGCCTGGCTGGCCGACGAACTGGAGCGCATCATAGCCCTGCACGATGCCTCGACCATCGCCGCCGTCATCGTCGAGCCGGTGGCCGGCTCGACCGGCGTGCTGATCCCGCCCAAGGGCTACCTGCAGAAGCTGCGCCAGATCTGCGACCGGCACGGCATCTTGCTGATCTTCGACGAGGTGATCTGCGGCTTCGGCCGGCTGGGCAGCTCCTTCGCGGCCGAGCATTTCAACGTGCTGCCCGACATGATGACGGTGGCCAAGGGCATTTCCAACGGCACCGTGCCGATGGGCGCGGTCTTCACCCGCAAGCACATCTACGATGCCTTCATGACCGGGCCGGAACACATGATCGAGTTGTTCCACGGCTACACCTATTCGGCCCATCCGCTGGCCTGCGCCGCTTCACTGGCGACGCTCGACGTGTATCAGGAGGAGGGCCTGTTCCAGCGCGCCGCCGACCTGTCGCCCTACTGGGAGGACGCGATCCATTCGCTGAAGGGCGTGCGCCACGTCATCGACCTGCGCAATTTGGGGTTGGTGGCCGCCATCGAACTGGAATCGATCCCCGACAAGCCGGCGTTGCGCGGCTACGATTGCCTGGTGAAATGCTACGAGAAGGGCGTGCTGGTGCGCACCACCGGCGACACCATCGCGCTGTCGCCGCCACTGATCATCGACAAGGCGCAGATCGACGAGCTGGTCGGCACGGTCGCCGAGGTCATCAAGACGGTGAACTGACGGAGAAGCCTTTCCATGACGCGCCTGAAGATCGCGCTCGCGGCGGTGGCGCTGCTGGCGCTGGCCGCCTGCGGCAAGCCGACCAAGGAATCGATGCTGCAGAAGGCCGGCGAGGCCAAGAAGAAGTCGGAAGTGGTGGCGTTGCTGGGCCAGCCCGACGACATCGGCAAGATCGGGCCGCTCGAGATCTGGACCTACAAGGCGTCCAACGGCAGGGTCGTGTTCACCATGCTGGCCGAGAACGTGACGCTGGTGGTCAGCGAGCCAGGCAAGCAGTGACGCCATGAAAGTCGTCATCACCGGCGGCGCGGGGTTCCTGGGCAGGAAGCTGGCGCAGCGCCTGCTGGCCCAGGGCACGCTGGCCGGTCCGTCCGGCAGGCCGGAGCGCATCGACGAGCTGGTGCTGTTCGACATGACGCCATCGCCGGTCGGCCGGGGCGATGCGCGCGTCACCGCGATCGCCGGCGACATCGCCGACAAGGCGCAGGTCGGGCTATTGATCGGCAACGACACCGATTCGGTGTTCCATCTCGCCGCCGTGGTCAGCGCCGGTGCGGAGGCCGATTTCGATCTCGGCTGGCGGGTCAATCTCGATGGCACGCGGCACGTGCTGGAGGCCTGCCGGAAGCTGCCGCGGCCGGCGCGGCTGGTTTTCACCTCGTCCATCGCCGTCTATGGCGGCGAGCTGCCCGACCCGGTGACCGACGCCACCATCCTGACGCCGCGCACCTCCTATGGCGCGCAGAAGGCGGCCTGCGAGCTGCTGATCGGCGACTACACGCGCAAGGGTTACCTGGACGGGCGCGTGCTGCGGCTGCCGACCATCACCGTGCGCACCGGCAAGCCCAACAAGGCAGCGTCCACCTGGGCCAGTTCGATCATCCGCGAGCCGCTGTCCGGCGTCGATGCGGTCTGCCCGGTGCGGCCGGACTCGTCCATGGCCTGCCTGTCGCCGCGGCACACCATCGACGCCTTCATCCGCGCCCACGACCTGCCAGGCGAGGCGCTGGGCGCCAGCCGCTCGCTGCTGCTGTCGGGCATTGCCGTGACGGCACAGGAGATGGAAGCGGCGATGCGGCGCCATGCCGGCAACCGCCGGATCGGCAAGGTGCTGTGGCAGGCCGATGCGCCGACCCAGGCCATCGTCGATTCCTGGCCCAGGGCCTCGCGCGGCGCGCGCGCCGAGGCGCTGGGCTTTACCGCCGATGCCTCGATCGACGAGATCGTGCAGGCCTTCATCGCCGACGATCTCGACGACCAGATCAGGAGCGTGGCTCCGGCTTAGACGTCCACGAAGATCTCGAAGCCGCCATAGGACATGCGCTTGAGGTCGAACGGCATCTTGTTGGGGTCCATGCCGCTCAGGCGCTTGTCGGCCATGACCTTGGCGTTGATCTTGTCGCGGTCCTTGCGCGACTTGTAGACGATCCAGGAAAACACCACCGCCTCGCTCGGCTTGGCCTTGGTCAGCTTGCCGAACGGCAGGCCGAACTTGGCCTTCAGGTCCTGGCCCACGCATTCGCGATATTCCAGCGCGCCGTATTCGCGCCAGATCTTGCCCGCCTTGCGCGACATGCGGCGATAGGCGTCCAGCTTCTTCTTCGGCACGATCAGCACGAAGCCGTCGACGTATTTGGCCATGGTCTGCTCCTCTTGGTTGTTGGCTGGGTCGTTGCCCGGCCGTCTTGCCGGCAAAAAATGTCAGTTTCCGGGCTGCAGCCGGTCGCGCAGCAGCAGCGTGACGCAGGCGGCCGCCAGCACGAAAAGCCCGCACAGCACCGATATGGAGACGAAGCCCTCGACATAGGATTGCCGCGCCGCCGCCACGATGCCTGCGGCGAGCGGTTCGGGCAGGCCGGCGGCGATGTCCAGCGCCCCGCCCAGCGTGCTGCGCGCCGCCTCCGCCGCCGCGGCCGGCAGGTCCGCGGGCAGGGCCGGGGCCATGGCGCGGCGATAGATGATGGTGAGCAGGCTGCCCAGCACGGCAATGCCCAGCGCGCCATGGAACTCGATGCTGGTTTCCGAGATAGCCGAGGCGGCGCCAGCCCGTTCGGGCGGCGCGGCGGCGACGATCAGGTCGGTGGCCAGCGCCACCACCGGCGTCATGCCCAGCGACATCACCACCATGCCGGCGACCAGCAGCGGCAGCGACAGCGGTCCGCCGACCTGCGTCATCAGCGCGAATCCCAGCACCACCACCAGCAGGCCGGTAGCGGTGACGTAGGGGGCACGGAAGCGATGGGCGACTGCCGGCGCGATGGTCGAGCCGACGATGAAGGCCAGGCCCGACGGCGCCGTCCACAGCCCGGCTTCCAGCGGCCCCATGCCCAGCACCAGCTGCAGGTACTGCGCCACGAACAGGAAGATGCCGAACATGGCGAAGAAGGCCAGCGAGTTGACCGCCAGGGCGGCGGTGAAGGCGGTGGACCGGAACAGCGTCAGGTCGATCAGCGGATCGGCCAGGCGCCGCTGGCGGCGCACGAAGACCACGGCCAGCACGATGCCGGCGATGGCCGACAGGGCGGCCCAGCTATCGCCGCCATATTCGGCCAGGCGTTTGACGGCATAGATCAGCGCCAGCACCGCCGCGATCGAGAGGGCCGCACTCGCCAGGTCGATGCCGCCGGCCTTGGGATCGCGGTACTCGGGCAGCAGGAAAGGGCCGACCGCCAGCAGCAGCGCCATGATCGGGACGGCGACCAGGAACACCGCGCTCCAGTGGAAATGCTCCAGCAGCACGCCTCCGACCAGCGGCCCCAGCGCGCCACCGGCGGAGAAGCTGGCGATCCAGATGCTGATGGCGATGGTGCGCTGGCGATCGTCGAGGAACATGTTGCGGATCAGCGACAGGGTCGAGGGCGCCAGGGTGGCGCCGGCCACGCCCAGCACGGCGCGGGCCAGGATCAGGCTGCTGGCTGAATTGGCCATCGCCGCCAGGATCGAGGCCGCGCCGAAGGCGGCGGCGCCGATCAGCAGCAGGCGGCGCCGGCCGATGCGGTCGCCCAGCGTGCCCATGGTGATGAGCCAGCCGGCCAGCAGGAAGCCGTAGATGTCGACGATCCACAGCAGCTGCGAGGCGGTGGGCTTCAGGTCGGCGACGATCGACGGCACCGCCAGGTTGAGCACCGTCAGGTCCATCGAATAGAGCAGGCAGGGCAGGGCGATGACGGCCAGCCCGACCCATTCGCGCCGCGTCGCCTTGGCCGCGATGGTTTGTGCGGTCATTGGAAAATCGCTCCGGGAGAAAAACGCTCCGAGGGAAAACGCTCCGGGCCGTTGGCGGCCGCTGTTCTTTCCACTGTTGTCGATGACGGTCGCCGCTGGCGGCGGCCGGGGATCAGCTTCGCTTTGGCTTGCGCGCCCGGCGCCTGGCCGGCTGGTCCGGTTCGGCCTCGACGAAGGCGGCCAGCCGGTCGAGGCTGTCGGACCAGAATTTGGCGTAGCGCTCCAGCCATTCGCTGGCCTGGCGCATGGGTTCGGCCTCCAGCCGGCAGGGACGCCACTGCGCCTCGCGGCTGCGCGCAATCAGCCCGGCATTCTCCAGCACCTTCAGGTGTTTTGATACCGCCGGCAGGCTCATGTCGAACGGTGCGGCCAGTTCGGTGACGCTGGCCTCGCCGGCCGACAGCCGGGCCAGGATCGCCCGCCGCGTCGGATCGGCCAGAGCGGCGAAGGTGGCGCTGAGGGTATCGGTCTGCATGGGCCAACTTTCAGGTTAAGAAACCATATGGTTAAATAACTCTGGCTGGCGGCGAAGTCAATTTTTCTCGATTCCGTCTGTCACGGTCGCATCTGGAAGCTGGCCGTGCCCGGCTGACGCAAGGGGGCGGCGACATTGGCGAACTCGACCAGCAGCCTGCGCGTGTCGCGCGGGTCGATGATTTCCTCGATCCAGAACGTCTCGGCCGAGCGGAACGGGGAGCGCAGCTTGTTCAGCCGCTCCTCGATCTCCTCCAGCTTGGCCTTGGGATCGGCCGCGGCGTCGAGATCGGCGCGATAGGCCGCCTCGATGCCGCCTTCCAGCGGCAGCGAACCCCAGTAGCCCGATGGCCAGGCGTAGCGGAAATTGGCCCGCCCGTTATTGGCGTGTGCGGCCCCGGCGACGCCGAAGACATTGCGGATCAGCACCGAGCACCACGGCACGGTGGCCTGGCAGATCGCCGACATGGCGCGCACGCCATGTCGGATGACGCCCGATTTCTCCGCCTCCAGCCCGATCAGGAAACCCGGGCAATCGACCAGATAGACCACCGGCAGGTGGAAGGTCTCGGCCAGATCGACGAAGCGGATGATCTTCTGCGCCGCATCGGCCGTCCAGCCGCCGCCGTAGAAATAGGGATCGCTGGCCATGATCGCCACCGGCCAGCCGTCGATGCGGGCGAAGCCGGTGATGATGGAGCGGCCGAACATCCGGCCCATCTCGAAGAAGCTGCCTTTGTCCACCAGCGTCTCGACAATGGGGCGCATGCGATAGACCTTGCGCCGGTCGCGCGGGATGACCGAGAGCAGCTTCTCGTCGCGCCGCTTGGGATCGTCGGTGACAGGTCCGCGCGCGGCGACGTCGAACACCGAGCTGGGCAGGTAGGAGAGGAAGCGGCGCGCCAGGGCGAAGGCTTCCTCCTCGGTCTCGGCCGCATCGTCCACCGCGCCGGCCGCCAGTTGTATCTGCCAGCCGCCCAGCTCGTTCTTGGTCAGCTTCTGCCCCAGCCGCTCGACCACGGGAGGACCGGCCACGAACATGGCCGACAGTTCCTTGACCATGATCGAATAGTGGCTGGCCGACAGGCGGGCGGCGCCCAGGCCGGCGACCGAGCCCAGCCCCAGCGACACCACCGGGATCAGCCCCATGTTCATCACGCACTGGTCCCAGCCCTTGACCTGCGGCACGTTGGCCCGGCCGGTGGTCTCGATGGTCTTGACCGAGCCGCCGCCGCCGGAGCCCTCGATCAGCCGCACCATGGGCAGGCGGAAATGCGCGGCCATCTGTTCGGCCAGCAGGTATTTCTCGCGGATGGTGGCGTCGGCCGAGCCGCCGCGCACGGTGAAGTCGTCGCCGCACACCATGACGCGTCGCCCGTCGATGTCGCCGCGGCCCATGACGCAGTTGGACGGCACCAGTTCGCGCAGGTTGTGCTGGGCGTCGTACTCGGCCTTGCCCGCGATCATGCCCAGCTCGTGGAACGAGCCAGGATCGAGCAGCTTTTCGATCCGCTCGCGCACCGTGAGCCGGCCGCCATCGTGCTGGCGCTTGACCTTGTCGGCGCCGCCCATGCGGCGGGCGAATTCCTTGCGCTGTTCCAGTTCGTCCAGTTCGGTCTGCCAGCTCATGATGCGTTTCCTTCAGGCGTCCTTTGCCTGAAACCTTAATCGAGAATGGCGGCCGATGCTGCGCTGCTGTCAGCTCGTCTGACGGAACGCGGTCAGGCGCGGGAAAGCGCGTCCACCATGCCGTCGATGAGATTGGCGCTGCCCAGTGCCTCGACGTCGATGCCGCCGGGCGGCCGCGCCGGCGCCAGGGAGGCGAGCAGGCGTCGCATGCTGTCCTCCTGCTGCCGGCGCAGCGCCTCGGCCGCCGCCACCTCGATGGCGGCGAAACGCAGGCGCTGGCCCGGCACCATCTGCCCCAGCCGGGCCAAGTCGGCGGAGGCGACGGTAGCGATCTTGGCGTAACCGCCGATGGTCTGGTGGTCGGCCAGCAGCACGATGGGCGTGCCCGCACCGGGCACCTGGATGCAGCCGGTGGCGATGCCGTCGGAAACGATGTCGGCGCCCTTGCCGTGCTGCAGCGCCGGTCCGTCCAGCCGCATGCCCATACGGTCGGTCTCCTTGGTCACGGTGTATTCGCTCGACAGCAAGGTCTGCAGTGCGGCTTCGGTGAAGAAATCCTGCTGCGGGCCGAAGACGATGCGGACCGGTCCCTCGCCATAGGGCAGCGGCTGCGTGCCGGCGAGATCGGCGCGCGCGCCGGCCTCCCCGCGCTTGAGGGGCAGGGCATCGCCGGCCGCCAGTTTGCGGCCCTTGTAGCCGCCCAGCCCGGCGCGGGTATAGGTCGAGAGGCTGTGCATGAACGGGGCGATGTCGAAGCCGCCCTCGACCGCGAGATAGGCGTAGGCCATGCCGCTGACGAAGCCGATCTTCACGATCTGGCCGCGCTTCAGCGTATGCGCGCGGTTGGCTTCCAGCGGCTTCTCCGGCGCCCCGTCATTTGCCTGCAGCGAGGCCTGCACCGAACCGGCGATGGCCAGCTGCACGCTGTCGGCCTGCACTTCCAGGGTCGGTCCCATGAAGCCGATCTCCAGCACGCCTTCGTGCTGGGCATTGCCGACCAGCGCATTGGCCAGCCGCATCGCCAGCGGGTCGATGGCGCCGGCCACCGGCATGCCCAGCGCCTGGGCGCCGAAGCGGCCGAAATCCTGCACCGTGGTGAAGAGTCCGGGCTGGCGCACCAGCAGCGCGCTCATCGCTTTACCTCAAGTGCTGCGTGATCGAAGCTGCCCTCAGCGACCTGCGCGGCGATGCGGTCATGGGTGGCGCGATCAACCGGCTCGAACCGCACCTCGTCGCCGGCATCCCACAGGATCGGCTGGTCGCGGCGCAGGTCGAACAAGGCAACGGGTGTGCGCCCGATCAGGTGCCAGCCGCCCGGACTCTCCCAAGGGTAGATCGCCGTCATTTCGCCGGCGATGGCGACCGAGTTCTGCGGCACGCGCACCCGCGGCTCCTTGCGGCGCGGCAGGTCGAGCGCCTTGGGCAAGCCGCCGAGATAGGCGAAGCCCGGCATGAAGCCCAGCACATAGGCGAAGTAGGTGGCGCCGGCATGCAGCGCGATCACCTCGTCCACACCCAGTTTCGTGCGCTCGGCGACCTCGGTAAGGTCGGGCGCCAGCGCGCGGTCGTAACAGACCGGCAGGGACCACAGCCGGCCTGCAGTTGTCGTCGTCTGCTGGCCTGCCGCCAGTGCCAGCACCTCGGGTTCGAGCTGTGCGCGGCTGCTGGCGAGCGGATCGTAGAACACCATCAGCGAGCGGAACGTCGGCAGGGTCTCGCTGACCCCCGCCAGCCTGCCGTCCTGGCGGGCAGTGGCGATGGCGCGATGCAGCGCCATGACCCGGGCATTGACTGCCCGGTCGATGGCATCGCCGAACTCGACCACAAAGGCGGTGTCGCCTGCGGCCAGCGTGCGGGGATACCCGTTCCGATTGGAGACTGAAGACATGCGCCTATCCTAGCGGGGCCTCTGCGCGGTTGTAATGCGATTGCTGTTGCTCGCCGTTTCCGGCGGCGTTAAAGAGCCCGCGTCGATTGGCTGGCATTTGCGTTTGGGGGAGCGATGTCGGGAGGAGCCATGTCGCGTCATCTGGGATTTCTGTTCGCTGGACTGCTGGTTCTGCTGCCGTCCGGCCTGCGCGCCGAAACGCCGGTCGAGCGCGGCGCCTATCTGGTCAATTCCATCATGGCCTGCGGCAACTGCCATACGCCGATGGGGCCGAACGGTCCGCTGCCGGGCATGGACCTGGCTGGCGGCACGGTGTTCGAGGAGAAGCCGTTCACCGCCCGCGCGCCCAACATCACGCCGGATCGCGACACCGGCATCGGATCGTGGACCAATGCGCAGCTTGCCAAAGCCATACGCGAAGGCATCCGCCCCGACGGCTCGCTGATCGGCCCGCCCATGCCGTTCGAGCTCTATCGCGGCATTTCCGACACCGACCTCGCCGCCGTCATCGCCTATCTGCGCACGGTGAAGCCGGTCGCCAGCCAGGTGGCCAGGTCGGAATACCGCATGCCCCTGCCGCCGGCCTATGGTCCGCCGGTGACCTCCGTGGCCGACGTGCCGCGCGGCAACAAGGTGAAATACGGCGCCTATCTCGCCGGTCCGCTGGGCCACTGCATCGAATGCCACACGCCGATGATCGGTCCGGGCCAGCGCGACTACGCCAACGCCACCGGCGCTGGCGGCTTCGAGCTGCGCGGGCCCTGGGGGCTGGCGATTGCCGCCAACATCACGCCGCACCGCGACACCGGCATCGGCAAGTGGACCGCCGCGCAGATCAAGCGGGCGATCACGCAAGGCGTGCGCGCCGACGGCTCGCCGCTCAATCCGCCGATGGGCTATGCCTATTACGCGCGCATGAGTGCGGCCGATCTCGACGCGCTGGTCGCCTATCTGCGGTCCTTGAAGCCGGTGCGGAACGAGATACGCTAGGAGCTTGGCACAACCGGCGAGGCTCCATGGCGCGCGGCATCAACCTGAATTCCGATCTGGGCGAGAGCTTCGGTCCCTGGCCGATGGGCAACGACGCCGCCATGCTGGGCATTGTGAAGTCGGCCAATGTCGCCTGCGGCTTCCATGCCGGCGATCCCTCGGTGATGAGCGAGACGGTGCGGCTGGCCAGGGCCAACGGCGTGTCGATCGGCGCCCACCCGTCCTTTCCCGACCTGCAGGGTTTCGGCCGCCGCCAGATGAAACTGTCCACCGCCGAGATCGAGGCCCTGATCGCCTACCAGACCGGGGCGCTGATGGGCGTGGCGGCCGCCCAGGGCCACAGCGTCACCCATGTGAAGCCGCATGGCGCACTGTCCAACATGGCCTCGGTCGATGCCTCCCTGGCCGACGCCATCGCACGCGCCATCAAGGCGGTCGATCCGGGGCTGATCTTCCTCGCCACCGCCGGCTCGGAAATGGCCAAGGCCGGCGGCCGGCTGGGGCTGCGCGTGGCGCAGGAGATCTTCGCCGACCGCACCTACGACGACGCCGGCAACCTCACGCCGCGGTCGCATCCCGACGCCATGATCCACGACGCCGCCCAGGCGGTGGCGCATGTGCGGCGCATGGTGCAGGAGCAGGCGATCTTCTCCCTGTCCGGCAAGAAGATCCCGACCGCCATCGATTCGATCTGCGTCCATGGCGATGAGGAAAGCGCGGTGGCGGTCGCCCGGGCGGTGCGCGCGGGGCTGGAGCAGGCCCAGATCAGGGTCCTGCCCCTGCCGGAAGTGATCGGCGGCTGACCCGGACGCGGGAAAAGCCCGGCGATTCCATGCTATTGGCATGCTTGCCCCGGCAGCAATTTGAGACTATCACCGGTCGCCAACTTTCTGTCAGATTTGCCTCATCCCCCTTGTGAAACCCACGGGAGGCCGGATTTGCGTTTGTGGATCGATGCTGCCGCCGATTCGGGGCTGGCGGTTTTCGGCATGTCGCTGGTCGAGCGCCATATTCGCGCCGTGGCAAACCTGCCCGGCCTGACGGCGGTCTGCGTCGATGCCGGCGGCGGTCCGGCTCCCGAACTGCCGGCGGAACTGGTCCGCAAGCTGAAGATCGAATTCCGCACCGCCGCCGGACCGGCCTCGCAGCGCCTGTCGTCCTATCTGCAGTCGTCTGCCGAACCGGTGATGGCGGTGGCCGGCGACACCGTCGTCGACCAGCGGCTGTTCGAATACGCGCTGGAGCGCCGCACCGGGTTTGCCGCCACCGACCGCGGCATGTGGATGCTGTCGCTCGACCCGCAGCGCCTGCCGCAGGCCCTGCCCGAGGCCGCCACCGTGCATGCGCTGGGCGCGGCGCTGGTGGCCGGCAAGCTGGTGCCGGGGCTGGCGCAAGGCGATTTTCCGACCTTCATCCGCCGGCTGCGCCGCGACCTGCCCTATCACATCCTGCCGGTGCGCGACCGCGCCGAGCAGGCCGGCGCCGAGCGCTTCATGTTCTGGGCCAACTACAAGGGCTCGACCGACATATTCACCCGCTACGTCTATCCGTTCCTGGTCTGGCGCCTGGTGCGGCCGCTGGCGCGACTGGGTGTCCATCCCAACTGGGTATCGGCGGTCAACATCGTGCTGGGGCTGGGGGCGGTGCCGGCTTTCGCGACCGGGCACTACGTGCTGGGTTTCGTCTGCGCCTACGTCATGAGCGTGCTGGACTCGGTCGACGGCAAGCTGGCGCGGCTGACCTTCACCGATTCCAAGCTTGGCACGCGGCTGGACCACGGCCTGGACCTGATCCATCCGCCGCTATGGTACCTGGCCTGGGCCTGGGCGGTGGCCAAGGGCGATTATGGCGATCCGGTGATCGCCGCCGCCGGCCTGCTGATCATCGTCTACATTCTCGACCGGCTATGCGTGAAGGTCTACACGGTCAGCTTCCATCGCGCGCTCTATGCGCATTCGAAGATGGATACCTTCGTGCGCAGTTTCATCGCCCGCCGCAACATCAACCTGCCGCTGTTCCTGGCCGGCGTCATTCTCGGCTACGAGCGCGAGGCCTTCCTGCTGATCGTCGCCTGGCAGGTGGTCACGCTGGTCTGGCATGCCTGCCGGATCGCCTGGATCCTGATGTTCGAAATCGAGGCCGCCGCCGAGGACGGGCCGCAGGAAACCAGCGCGACGGTTTGAAGTATCTAGCCCGGCCAGATGCTGGGCAGTTCGTTGGTCTCGAAGAAGAACAGCCAGGTGAAGAAAGCGCCGAAGGTCACGAAGGCCAGCGCCACCGGCACCATCTTCCTGTTGTGCGGCCGCGACGACATCGCCAGCGCCGCCAGTCCGGCGATCAGCAGGACCGGCCCCAGGTTGATCGCGAACAGCCGCGAGAAGACATGGTCGACGGTCGAGGCGAACTCGGTTTCCTCGTCCAGCACGATCGCCCAGCCCACCAGCGCCGCCAGCGCAGCGGCGATCGCCGTGGAGAGCACGCGGCGGGTGAAGGGCGGCACTTGTTTGAGATTGTAAAGCACGTTGCCGAATCCGACTTCTGTCCGTCACAGAGTCCTAACTGTTCCGTGACCTAATTAGCTCGACCGTTCCCCCAGGGTCAAGGAAAGCGATTTCGCACCGCGAAGCGGTTAATTTCCCCCATCCCATAGTATGAAGCCGCAGGACTGCGGGCTATTGTCGGCGCATGTCCGTTGAAACCGCATCGCTGGCCGACCGTCTGGCCGAATTTCTGCGACCGCAGGTCGGCAACGACGTGCGGGTGCGCGACCTGGCGCCGATGGAAGACGGCCATGCCGGCCTGACCTTCGGCTTCCGTCTCGAACACGACGGGGGCGAGACCGGCCGCTACGTCCTGCGCCTGGCGCCGGCCGGCGTCACCCGCCGCGGCAATACCGACGTCTATCGCCAGGCGCCGCTGCTGCGCGCCCTGCATCGCGCCGGCCTGCCGGTGCCCGCCGTGCCTTTCGCCTGCGCCGAGGAGGCCCCGCTGGGGGCGCCTTTCATCGTCATGGAACGGCTGCCCGGCCGCGTCTTCCTGATCTGGGAGGCGGAGGCCAGCTTTTCCCGCGATCCCGCCACGCTGCGCTCGGTCTGGGACCAGGCGGCGCAGGCGCTGGCGAAAATCCACCGTCTCGACTGGCGGCGCGAGCTGGCCGGCTGGGAGCAGCCGCGACCGCTGGGCGAGGAGTTGCGGCGGTGGGACAAGGTCCTGCGGCACGCCCAGGTCGAGGAATGGCTGGAACTGGGCCTGCGCCTGCAGGCGCGGCTGCTGGCGACCGAGCCGCTGCCGTCGGTGATCGGCCTGATCCATGGCGACTTCCAGCCCGGCAACGTGCTCTACGAGAAAGACGGCAACCGGCTGACTGGCGTGGTCGACTGGGAACTGTCCTCCATCGGTGCGCAAGGCCTGGATGTCGGCTGGCTGATGATGATGGGCGATCCCGGCGCCTGGGCACTCGACTGGCCGCCGATCGTGGCGCAGCCGTCGCAGGCGCTGCTCGCGGCCTATCGCGACGCCGGCGGGCCGGCGGCCGAGCATGTCGAGTGGTTCCAGGCCTTCGCCGCCTATCGCATGGCCTCCATCGCCTGCCTCAACGTCAAGCTGCACCGCACCGGCAAGCGGCCCGATCCGCTGTGGGACCGCTTCGCACCTTCCGTCTCCGTCATGTTCCGTTGGGGCTACGACCGGCTCGCCGGCCTGCCGAAAAAGTAGAAAGGGAGTAAACGTCCATGATCGATTTCTCGCTGCCCGCCGAGCTGGTCGAGCTGCGCGACCGCGTGCGCGGCTTCATCGAAGAGAAGATCGTGCCGCTGGAGAACGATGCGCGACAGACGCCGCACGGGCCGACCGAGGAGATGCGGCTGGAGATGGTGGCGCTGGCGCGCCGGGCCGGCCTGCTGTCGCCGCACGGGCCGAAGGAGTATGGTGGGCTGGGGCTGGACCATCGCGGCATGGCGGTGGTGTTCGAGGCCGCCGGCTGGTCGCCGCTGGGTCCGCTGGCGCTGAACATCCAGGCGCCGGACGAAGGCAACACCAACCTGCTGAACGTCGTCGCTACGCCGGCGCAGAAGAAGAAATATCTCGAGCCGCTGGTGCGCGGCGAGATCCGCACCGTCTTCTCGATGACCGAGCCCGACGGCGGCGCCGGCGCCGACCCCAGCCTGATGAAGACCACCGCCCGGCAGGTGGGCGAGGACTGGGTGATCGACGGCACCAAATGGCTGATCACCGGCGCGCCCGGCGCCAACCTCAACATCGTCATGGCGCGCAGCGTCGATGCCGCCGGCCGCGATGTCGGCGCCACCATGTTCCTGGTCGACATGGACGCGCCCGGCTTCCGCATCGTGCGCATGCTGGACACCATCGACAGCAACTCGCCCGGCGGTCATTGCGTGGTCGAGTTCAAGGGTGTGAAAGTGGGGCCCGAGCGCATCCTGGGCGAGGTCGGCGGCGGCTTCCGCTACGCCCAGGTGCGGCTGGGGCCGGCGCGGCTGACCCATTGCATGCGCTGGCTGGGCGCGGCCGCCCGCGCCCACGCCATCGCCGTCGATTACGCCAAGCGCCGCCAATCCTTCGGCCAGCGCATCGGCGACCACCAGGGCGTCGGTTTCATGCTGGCCGACAACGAGATCGAAATGAACCTGTGCCGGCTGTCGATCTGGCACTGCGCCTGGCTGCTCGACCAGCACGACAAGGCGCGCGACGAGACCAGCATGGCCAAGGTGTTCTGCTCGGAGGCGCTGGGCCGGGTGGTGGACCGCTCGCTGCAGATCCTGGGCGGCATGGGCATCACGCGCGACACGGTAGTCGAGCGCATCTTCCGCGACACCCGCGCCTTCCGAATCTACGACGGCCCGTCGGAAGTCCACCGCGCCGTGCTGGGCGAGCGGATCGTCAAGGGCGGACTCTGATACCCGCCATCACTGATGCAGATGGCAGGCGACCGCGCGGCCGCCTTCCATCTCGCGCATCGGCGGATCGACGGTCTTGCAGACATCCATCGCCTGCGGGCAGCGCGTATGGAAACGGCAGCCCGGCGGCGGACGCATCGCCGAGGGAACTTCGCCAGTGATGATCTGCTGCGGGCGGCCCGCCTCGACCTCCGGGTCGGGGATCGGGATCGCCGCCAGCAGCGCCTGCGTATAGGGATGCAGCGGCCGGGCATAGAGCTCGGCGCGCGAGGCGATCTCGACGATGCGGCCGAGATACATCACCGCGATGCGATGACTGATATGGCGCACCACGGCGAGATCATGGGCGATGAAGACATAGGTAAGGCCCAGCCGCTCCTGCAGCTCCTGGAACAGATTCACGACCTGCGCCTGGATCGACACGTCGAGCGCCGATACCGGCTCGTCGCAGAGGATCAGCGACGGCTCCAGGGCCAGCGCACGGGCAATGCCGATGCGCTGGCGCTGTCCGCCCGAGAATTCGTGAGGATAGCGGTCGGCCATGTCGGGCAGCAGTCCCACCATGTCGAGCAGCTTGGCGACCTTCTCGCGATAGGCGGCGCGCCCGCCGGGCAGGCCATGGACCTCGAACGGTTCGCCGACGATTTCCGACACCTTCATGCGCGGGTTCAGCGATCCGAACGGATCCTGATAGACCATCTGCATGCGCCGACGGATCGGCCGCATGCGGGCACGGTCGTGCTTGGTAATGTCCTCGCCCTCGAACACGACCTGGCCCGAGGTGATGTCGAGCATCTTGAGCACGGCGAGGCCCGTCGTGCTCTTGCCGCATCCGGACTCTCCTACCAGCCCCAGCGTCTCGCCACGGCGCACCGTGAAGGAAACACCGTCGACGGCCTTCACGCTGCCGACCTGCTTGCGCATCACCGCGCCGGCCATGACCGGGAAATGGACCTTGAGGTCGCGGACCTCGAGCACGGTCTCGACAGCGGTGTCGGGGGACATGGATTCAGGCGCTGAGCTGGGCATGGAAATGACAGGCTGAAAGATGTTCGGGAGTCGTCTGGACCAGCGGCGGCCGTTCGCGGCGGCAAATGTCGGCAGCGCGCTGGCAGCGTGGCGCGAAGGCGCAACCGGGCGGCAGATTGGCCAGGTTGGGGGGCTGGCCCTCGATCGGCACCAGGCGCTGGCCGGCCTCCTGGTCGAGACGCGGGATCGAGGCCATCAGGCCGATCGTGTAGGGGTGGCGCGGCCGCGCATAGATCTCGCGCGCCGGCCCCGCCTCGACGATGCGGCCGCCATACATGACACAGACGCGATCGGCATAACGCGCCACGACGCCAAGATCGTGGGTGATCAGGATCAGCGCGGAGTTGGCCGCCCGCGTCACCTCCTTGAGCAGCGCCAGGATCTGCGCCTGCACCGTGACGTCGAGCGCCGTCGTCGGCTCGTCGGCGATGATGAGCTGCGGCTGGCAGGCCAGCGCCATGGCGATCATGGCCCGCTGCCGCATGCCGCCGGAGAACTGGTGGGGATAGGACTTCACGCGGCTCTTGGCGTCGGGCAGACGAACGCGAGCCAACAGCTCGGCCGCCTTGTCCATCGCCGCCGCCCACGGCGTCTTGCG